>JBHLRO010000018.1:0-81884 GCA_048882505.1 Candidatus Thorarchaeota archaeon | reverse complement strand
ACAACCTCCTCTATCCAGGCCTTGAATTTTGATTTTGGTGAAGCCCCTACTCGTTGGGCGATTCGGTTTCCCGCGTTGAAAACCATGAATGTAGGAACCGAAAATATCCGATATTTACTAGATGCAACAGGGTTGTGATCTGTGTTCAACTTTAAGAACAAAACTCGGTTAGCAAACTCATGAGACAACTCTTCAAGGATGGGATTCATTACCTGGCAAGGCCGACACCAGGCGTCAGCTGAAAAGTCTACTAGAACCGGTAAGGAAGAAGTACGTATGTATTCGTCAATATCCGCGTCAGTGACGTCATTAACTCTATTAAGATCAAGATTCGCAAATGTCTCTGCATTTTTTTTCATAGATAACGCCCTTTTTTTTAGAAGATTAGCAAGAACGGGATCCTCGTCCATCAATAAGATGACCTCATCTGTAATCTTGAATCGAGAACTTTAAGAAGCTTCTTAAAAAGAATCCGAGGGTTTTAAGTAGTATATCTCAAAAGGTTACTTGTCCTGCCCTGGGACTTCTCTCAAAATTGGAAAACGAGATGAAAATAATCATTGGGATACCCATCTGGAACGAGGAATCATACCTTTCAGAATGTGTAAGTTCCCTATACGCATTTCTTGAAAAGGAATGCCAAGATTATGACATTCAAATTTGTTTGGTAGACGATGCCAGTACCGATGGATCACAAGGTGTCTATGAGAGGTTGGCCCGCAAGTTTCCGTTCAGTTACATCCGAACCGCTATCAACCGAGGCTACGGTGCAACCATTCTCACGCTTTTTGAACATGCCAGAGACAAATCTGATATCCTAGTTACATTTGATGCAGATCTACAACACGCGCCGATTACCATAAAGGAAATTCTTCAGATTATGGAAATTCAGTCTGATATCGACGTAGTATCAACTAGTCGGTATTTATCCTATCGCTTCTGGGACCGAAATACTCCAGTCCCTATTGATAGATATCTTACCAATATGTTTCTCACACGTGCGATAAATCGATGCTTAGACCTCCAGATTACAGATGCTTTTTGTGGTCTTAAGGGTTATCGTACCACGAAGATTCCAGCAAGGCTTGATGATGCAGAGGGCTATACATTTCCCCTAGTCTACTGGAATTATGCATCCCATGCCAAACTTCATATCCACGAAATACCAACCCCAATTATCTATAGACTTGATAGAAGGGGTCGTGGAGTATGGAAAGAGCGATTGAAAGAGTATTTTTTGAAGTTTGAATCGATTCTACCGACTCTAGAAAAAAAACAGGGTGTATGGCAAGATTACCGTTTTAGCGTAAAAAAAATGACATATATGCTCGATAACTTCATCCCAGTACATATCCAAACATATCACGATTTTCTGAAGTCAAGTTGGGTGAAATAGGTATCTCTTGCCCGAAAAAAATGGAAAGCCGCTGGGGGGACTTGAACCCCCGACCAACAGATCTTTCGGATTTGAGTAGAACCATACGAATCTGTCGCTCTACCAGCTAAGCCACAGCGGCCTGCAATGGCTGGGTAGTGTAAGTAATTTTATATACCGTCTCTCAGAGGATTTTTAATACGGGAATTTGCATTAGGAATATGAACTTTTTTTGATCTAAAAAAAAAAAGACCTTAAAAACCAAGGTCGAATCAGGGAAATACCGGACGTATGCAGAATAAGTAAACATTCCGCCGTCGATGCGGCATATTTCAACTGTTTCTGCATCGGAAAACCCCAATCTGGAAATATAATTTACCGAAGGTAAAGATAATGGCTGCAATTGAAGTTGGTAGAGTCGTAGTCAAAACTGCTGGCCGTGAAGCTTTACAAAAAGGTGTAATCGTCGACCTGGTCGACAAGAATTTTGTTCTGATTTCTGGCGGTGGGGTTTCGACAGTTAAAAGGCGAAGGTGTAATATCAAGCATTTACGGCCCCTAGACATAGTGGTTAAGATAAAAAGGGGAGCAAAAGACGAGGAAATCGGAACAGCGATCGAAAAAGCGAACATTACAGATGAAATCAAACAGCCACTTTCGTTAGCCTGAATAAAGGCCATTTTCTCCCGTACACACAATATAACTCTGTTTTATTGTTTTTATTCTAGAAAACGGAAACTGTTTTCTTTCGTTCTTAATTCCTCTCACGCGATACCGGTCTTGCGTAATTATTTACGGCCACCCGGTTATAAGCCAAATTACGGTATGGATAATGGATCCACATTCTCTGGTTCTATATGAGAAGATAAAGGAGTATAAAACAAACCCATCATTTGGAACAACGCCCCAGGAAAGGTCGATTTCCGAGCTTTTAGATTTAGGAATTATAAATATCGACAAACCGGCTAACCCAACCTCTCATGAAGTAACTGCATGGGTAAAGCAGATTTTTGGTCTAAAAAAGGCGGGACATGGAGGTACTCTAGATCCCTCAGTCACTGGATGCTTACCTGTAGCTCTAGAACGTGCAACGCGAGCTCTCCACGTTTTACTGCTTTCAGGTAAAGAATACATTTGCATTTTGAAAACTCATGAACCGATTTCAAAAATCCAACTAGCTACCGTTTTGGATGATTTCAGGGGTAAGATATATCAAACCCCTCCGTTAAGGAGCAATGTTAAACGAAGATTGCGTGTTAGACAGATTTATGAACTAGATTTTATCGAAAATGATTCCTCAAACCAGCTATGGTTACTTCGTGTGAAATGTGAGGCAGGTACCTATATCCGCAAGCTATGCTATGATATTGGTCTGGTTCTTGGTACTGGAGCTCATATGGCTGAGCTTCGACGAACACAGACAGGTATGTTTACAGAAAAGACATGCGTCACATTAGACGACCTCCGAGATGCTTGGTATTATTATAAAGTGGAAGGCGATGAAACCTTAATCCGTAAATTTGTACAACCGGTTGAAATTCTCTGTTCCAACCTACCCAAACTCTTTATTCGCGATTCCGCGGTTGATGCCATTTGTCATGGCGCAGCGTTGACGCTTCCTGGCGTAGTCCGTGTAACAAATGGAATTTCGAACGAAACTATGATTGCCATACTAACTATGAAAGAGGAGTTGGTTGCTTTTGCTCAAAGCACGATGAGCACTACAGAAATCTTAAACGGGGTAACTGGCATCTGTGCTCGCCCTCGAACCGTTTTTATGCCGCCTTATAGTTATCCATCATTATGGGGGCGAGCCCGGAACATAGTTCTTTAAATCCTATTATCTAACGGGGATATGTTTGAAATTAAACTCTTCGACCGCGACGCCCGCCCCGCTGGCGGGTACTATCGTGGGGGATGGGTGTAACTTCTTCGATGCGAGTAATATGTAACCCTGAGCGTGCTAGGGCTCTAATTGCAGCTTGAGCCCCGGGACCAGGATTTCGGGCACCAGAACCCCCAGGAGCCCGTACTTTAACCACAATCTGTTGGATTCCCTTTTCCTTCGCAACACGGGCAATAGTGTGCCCAACTTTCATAGCAGCATAAGGAGATGATTGATTTCTGTCTGCTCGAACGACTTGTCCTCCTGAGGATTTGGCTATGGTTTCTGCGCCAGTCATATCAGTAAGGGTGATTATGGTATTGTTATAAGAACTCAGTATATGGGCAATGGCTTGAACTGGCCCTTTTATATTTTTAGACATAATTTTTAGCCTCCAGGGTCATAATCGCTTATCCAGATCTTCCCTCTGATGTCGGCAGGGTAAGGGCAGGATGAGAAGGGTTATTGAAAGGTGAGTCTGGCGAATATGCAATCAGTTCTTCTTCCCCGCGTTTAACATGGTAACTCGGGGAAGTAACTTTCCTGTCTCCGATGGCAATATGACCATGTACAATAAGTTGCCGAGACATCCAAGGTGTTTTGGCAAGACCTAGTTCATGTACAATGGACTGCAATCTACGTTCCAAAATGCGTTCCACGGACAAAGAAAGAACCTCATCTATTAGCCCATCCTCTACAGGCATAACACCCAATTTATACAGCTTTTGAACGAGAATTTCTCTTTCTTTTTCACGCTGTTGTTCGGGTAAGGCAAGAGATTTTCGGCCACGAGATCTGTATTTACGTAGTGTTGTTTGGGCCTTCCATATCTCTTTCTTGTTACGAAGACCATAGACCCCCATATATTTAATCTCTTCCTCAAATCTGATTTTACTAAATGGATGGCGCGGCCCAACGTACTTTTTTCGTAATCTTCTAGGATCACCCAACTTTTCATCACCGCTCCTGTTGCATTCTTTTCTTTCGAGTGACTCCAATAGTAGCGCCTTTCCGGCCTGAAGTTTTGGTCCGCTGACCTCGCACAGGTAGCCCTAAATAATGCCGTATTCCGCGCCAAGACCGTGTTTTCTTTTCTCGTTCAACATCAATTCGAAGGGAATCTATTAAATCAGTACCTACTAAATGTAAATCCTCACCAGTCACAAGATCCTTTTGGCGATTGAGCATCCAAACTGGAACGCCCCATTGTTCAATTGAAGCCAAAATATCCTCTATTAATTGAACCTCATCATCAGTGAGGAATCCACAACGCATGTCTGGATCTATTTCGGCCTTTTCACAAATTTGGGTTGCTAATCGATAACCGACGCCTCTTATTTTTGTTAAGGCTCGGCTAACCAACCAATCGCCTGGGCAATCAGTACCCACAATCCGAAGTTGATGGTTATACTCCAAGTTCTTTCATCCTATTATTCAATTGTTAAGGTTATGCCTTGATAGGGCTGGACAGCGAATTTTCCTCTTACCTAGAGGGGAATTATGTGATTCTTTTATACTTTCATTTCTTAGGGCTAGCGTGTTTCGGAGAATATCGAACCATGAAAGATGGGGTAAAAATCCTCGTACCAAAAAACTCTCTCCTTCTTTAATCGATCATCTCGAGGGATCCCAATATCTTTGCAATAATTCCATATTTGACCGAAACAACGCCCTCCATCTCAGCCATGCTAACTATCAAAGATTAACTAGTTATGCAATCTAGGATGGGGATAAACGCCGAGAGTGGGAAATCCAGCAACAGAACCAAATGTTTCTCCGCTTTTGAACCCACGAGTGCAAAGCACACATGCTTTCCAGGCATGCTTCCTACCGGGCTAGAATATCTCGGCAATAGGCGTAAGGCTAGATTTTACATCTTTTTTCTTTGGTTTATAATGGATGGCACAAACCAATCCTTTAGGTCTTAGATTTCGGTTGTTTAAGGCAATAGGTTTAAGTTCATGAACGCTTATAAGTTTCGTTACAGGACAATCTCCGGTCATCTCAATCCCATTGCGACATCTGTAAACTTTAAGACCTTCGGTGAACTAGGCAACAGATGGGTTAAGGATATTACCTATCATTGTCGGGTATTTGATAAGATCCCACCATCTAGTGATCACTTAGCGCACTTGTCTCGGTTGCCCCTTATTGACGTTAACATAGAGACCACTATTGATGGGAAAACTTTAATTGGGAGCTCAGTAACATAGCTGAACTAGAACCTGATTTAAGGACGTGCCCCTTAGGTTTTTTAAATATTCATAAAATGCGGCCATATGTTATGTGAGGAATTGTAATGCGACAGATTGTTATAAGATCGCAAAAGCTTTTGGTTACTCTGGCCAGCCTGGGTGTATTTCTCATGGCGCTTGGTCTATTATACTGGACCGGCATGGGTGGGACACCTCGTGTTTTTTATGGCTTTGATTACAGTTATTTAATATTATTCGGCTTTTTTTTGGCATTGGGATATTATCCTGCTCTCGTGTCTCTTGATGCCAGTGGAAAAAATTCTGTAAGGCAAATTTATGTTCATTTACTACTTCTTTTTGCAGTAGGACTATTGACATTGATTTATTCATTATTGACTCCGAATTTTCTCACTCCTTTGGATCCACGTCATGATTGGAAGGAATATTACTATTTTGGAGCCATTTTTATTACTTTTGCATTTGCGACGCTTTTGCTCAGTACCCAGGACCGCTGGCGAATTTGGAGGCTGAAATTCGTCTATCTACTCGTTTTTCTTATTGGTTTTCTATTGGTAATTGTTAGCCTGGTGACCAAACTCGATGATTTTCTGAGCCTTGGATTAACAGATTCTATTGACCTAGATGTATCAATGTGGCTCAATTTCTACCTCTATGGAACTATGGTAATGATTTTGGGGATTCTTCCTATGATTATTGGCGGTAGCCCTGAATTTCGAGATAGAATCCACACTCTACGATTCCTATGGTTTCTGATGGCGCTCATAGGAGTAATCCTCTATATCATCCCTAGTATAGGGTTCTTGGATGATTTTCTAGGTCTTGGGATTTTACCATTAGAAACCGTTACTGGCTTTGGTTATTGGACTTTCCTCGGTTTTGGAGCCGTATTCCTTTTCCTAGGACTGCTTCTAATCAGTAGCTCACCGCAAGCCCAAGATTTTATTCAAAAATTCCGTTATGTATTCTTGTTCATCCTTCTACTTGGAGTTATTCAGGTAGTGATCGCAGCCATTCAGGTATTACCTAGTTCCCCCGAGGTCTCTGCTATTCTGGGAGGCCAGTCAATTCTAGACAACACTATCCAAGGTATGACCTGGGATGTATTTTTCATAAACGGAACCGTTATGGCTTTAATTGCCATAATTTTTCTGGGTTCAATTATATTTTTCGAAACTGAACGTTTTGGAGGTACCACTCCGTCGATCGGCCCAGCGTTGGATTCTCTTCCAGGTGTTAAGGCAACACCCAGCGAGATAAGGACGTATCTTGAATTGGTAAATGAATCCAATAAAACTCTGGTTGCAAATTTCAAAGAGGCCGCACGGAAGGATCAATTTCGCCCCCGTGTATATGAGGCCCTGGTTAAACAGATCCAAACCAGAGACGAAGCGGTTCGATCCCGACTATCAAGACTTCGGAGGCAGTTGGGAGATAAAGCAACTAGTAGGGCGGCCGTTTTTGATAGTGCTCTTGGAGAACGGGCAACCGCTATTGAAACTGTGTTAAGCGAGGAACCTGGACCAGCTGCTCCGCAACCCACTCCAACGATGCCTCCTCCAACACCTGCTCCCTCCATTCCACCAACTACACCAATGCCGGCACCTTCTATACCAACTCCCCCCCCAGCCCCCAGTACACCAGCTCCTGCTGTAACGGATCAATCTCCCTTGGACCTAATCGCTGATGCGCGTTCCACCTCCATTGCAGAATTACGTGGAGAAATGCTCAGTGAATTAAGACGATTACGTGAGATTTTTAAGGAAGAATAGAGTCCACAGATCTTTACCTTCCCCTTTTTTTCCTTGGCGATTTCAGATTCGAGTTTACCGTAAAGTCAGAGTAACGCCTTCAATCAAATCACTTTCCAAAAGATTCGTTGCCCATCGGATTCAACGCTTTCCCTGAAAAGCTGACCCTCCTCACTTGTTGAGGAGAGCTTAATTTTCCCTGATCTTCCAGTTGCGGCCATATAGAATGGTTTCAAGGTTCCATTTGGCCTTTCAACTAGGAATTGAACCTCTTTATTCTTCATCTTCTTTGGAAACCGCAGTTGGATAGTTTTTTTATGAAGACCTAACATATTTGAGCGTAACAGCGAAGGATGGTCAGAATTAGGCTGATTTGGATTCGATTTACTTCTATCGATGTCCAGTTTGACTCCGAACGTCTTTTCTAGCATCTTTATGGTCTCTCCTCCACGGCCAATCACCGCGGGAATATCTTGAATCGCACATTCAATCCTAAATCGCCTTCCGTGCTGGCCTTTGGGATGGAGGGTAACGGGGTACTGAGTGAGCTGCTCAATTGCTTCGGTAATTTCCTGAAGAGTGGAAAAATCAATTTTCTCAATTTTATTAGCAATATCTTCCAGTGGAATTACAACTGTTTGCTCACCGAAGGTGTATAACTCATAAACTAGTTCGCTTGTCTCAAAGTCACGAACTTCTACAACGGGACGCGCTAAGTCACTTTCTGTCAATCCAGAAGGAACCTTCACCGTCATTTTGACTTCAAGAACCTGTGAAACCATTCCAGCTTTGATATAGATTATTGTATCAAGAACACTGGGAATTACACCTAATTCTAAACGTCCGATAAAACGTTGGATAGCATCGATGGCGGTACTCGAATGGATTACTCCAACCAGTCCGATTCCTGCTAATCGAAGGTCTGTATATAATTTAAAATCTTCGGTATCTCGTATCTCATCAAATATTGTGTAATCTGGTCTTGACAGGAGGAGAATGTCATGGATTTCAGTACGTTTGCCAAAGTTTTTTGAATATTGAGTAATCTCTGTTTTCAGATCGAGATCACGAGGGGATTCAATAGTTTTGATAACCTGAGAATGCCCTTCATAGAATAAAGCTAAAGCCCGTGCAAAAGTTGTTTTTCCCTCCCCAGGGCTTCCTGCTATCAATATTCCTTCGGCCCGTCTTATTAATCTATCCATCAGATTTGATGAGAGAGAATAATCTTCGATTGTAAGATTGACAAGGGGCCGCACAGCTGTGATTTCCCAACCATCAGCAAAAGGGGGACGACAAATCACAATCCGCATATTGGCGTATTGTACAATTGTGGAACCAGGTCGATCTATCTCAATAAAAGCTTCTTCGAATAATTGTGCTTTCTGGATGATCTCATCGGCGTATTCCTTCAAATCCGTTTTGCTGGAAATTTCGTCCGAATAAGCCTCAAATGTGACATAACCTGGTTTTCCACGTTTAACATAGGTTTTGGCACCCTGTTTTAGGTGAACAGACAAGGTTTCACTATCAAAGTAACGTTCTATACCCAGAGTTTTCTCAAGGTTTGATTTCGAAGGTTGAAGATAAATACTTTCTCCTCCTATCGCTTCGGTACTTAAGTGCTGGATCTTATCTGATGTTATTAGTATGCCAGTTGCTCTCCAAGCAAAATCACGGATTAATGCATCGATTTCGCCAGCTCTAGCTAGTTTGATTTCTGATGCATTAGGTCTCCTACCGGCATATTCAAAAAGAATGTCATATTCATTGCAAAACCGCCGCAAACGTCTGATTTCGTTTAATCCAGCTAGCCCGCTTTTGCGTCCCTTATTGGCCTGATATTCCAGTTCCGCTAGCAATGAAGCATGAATAATGATTTTTGAGCCAGCTTCGATTTTTTTCTCAATCAGAAACTTTCTTAATTCGCCAGAAATAATAACAGACGTATCAGGAACATAAGTGACCGGCTCTGAATTAAATTCATGTATATCTGTCATTATTCTCGTCTCTTTGGAAGGTCAGGAGTAATATCTACTCCTTCATCCCTATACTCATATTCCATTTCATTTCGCTCAAGTTCAAGTTGGGAAGCTGTATAGTATGTTACGTCTCCCAATCTGTCTATAACCGATAGTAAGAGCTTTTTTCGGTCTATCCTTGCTTGAGAGACAATTTGATCTAAAAAATCCAGATCTAGGTAATTCCCTTCTGCGAGAGGAAATACTGTAATATTACTAACTGATTCACCTGGTTTTCCGCCTCGAGAATATATACGGAAAGGTGCCGTTACTCGTGTTCCGATTCTCACCACATATCCTCGACTACGGAGATCTTTATACACCAGATATCGTGGCCAAAAGTCCACCATTTCATTTAAGAAATGTGTGACAAGCTCTGATGATGTAATCCGTTGACCTGAAGTTGCATCAAATATTTCTATCCGTCCTCGATCTAAAAGAAGTAATATTTCTTCAGGAGCTAATGAGAGCGTATTCTCGGAAATCCAATTACCAAAAAATCCATTCTCATGAAGATATCGGGCTTCGGGATTATTAACAGTCATATGCAAGTTTGTTTTGTCATAATAGAGATCTGGCACCAATTTGGTTTCGTCAGGCGCCTCTGAGTTTGGGGTCATATTAAACAGATTCCACTAGCATTGCTTTTTTGGTGATCGGGTGGATTTTTCCATGTATGTGGTTGAGCGAATTTTCTCTATATGTGCTGCGATGCTCACGGCGCTTATTCGGCCCGTTTTTTGTTTAAGCTAGGAAGAGCAATCTTGTATACCTGGAAGGACGGCATTTTTTACTACTCCCTCGGGACTCATGCCCTACTTGAATCCACAAAATCATCTAATAGTCGAAATGAAAAAGCATGTAATAGTCGTTTAGGGAATAATCTGGATAGGTTACCCCTAGGATTTTGCTAACGATAGTGCTAGTAGAAGAAGTAGGAGATATCATCTATGGGTCATCGTAAGAAACACGCTCCGCACCGTGGATCGCTGGGCTATCGAAGAAAACGGGCAAAAAGGCACACATCGCGGATAAGGACATGGCCAAAAGTCGGAACCACCGAAACCCCTCGTTTATTAGGGTTTGCAGGCTACAAAGCTGGAATGACTCACATCGCGATGATAAATACCAACAAACGATCCCCATTTTATAAACAGGAGCAGTTTGTTCCTGTGACAGTCGTTGAGACTCCTCCTTTAAACGTTTTTGCGGTTCGTCTTTATTCTTATGATGAGATTACTAATCATCTAAGATGTGAAGCCCAGGTTTGGGGTGATACACTTAGTAAGGATCTGGCGCGAAAAATTAAGGTACCTCAGGATCAAATTAAAAAAGGCCAAAGGATAGCTTTGGTAAAAAAGGAATTGGGCTCCGTAAGTGAAGTAAGAGTGTTAGCTCATACACTCCCAAGAGAGGCTGGCTTGGCCCAGAAAACTCCTGACATCCTAGAAATTAAGGTGGCTGGTGATATCGATTCCGCTTTTGAATATGCAAAAGAGATTTTGGATACCCAAATCGAAATGGCGGACGTTTATCGCCCAAAGGATTTTATTGATGTTAACTCTGTAACTAAAGGGAAGGGATTTGCAGGTCCAGTTAAACGGCACGGCATCAAGATTCTTCCTCGAAAAACCCGAAAAGGACGACGCGTGGTCGCATGTATTGGGCCATGGCACCCTGCACGAGTAATGTGGACTGTTCCACGGGCGGGACAGCTTGGCTATTTCAATAGAACGGAATACAATAAACAAATTCTAAAAATCGGCGATGATGGCGAAGAAGTGACTCCAGTTAGTGGGTTTAAGCGGTATGGTAAAGTGGCAAAGCATTGCGTCATACGGGGAAGCATTCCAGGGTCTACTAAGCGTTTGATACGGTTTAGGGATCCCATCCGACCTAAGCCTGCTGATTTTGAAGACGAAGACCTTCAGATTACATACATATCGACCAGTGCAAAAAACTAGATCCGTTCAGGTGTGATCCAAATGAAAAAGACCAAAGTTCCTGTATTTGATCTGAAGGGCAAAGAGATCGATAAAATCGGGCTAGGAACTGTTTTTACTACCCCTTTTCGACCTGACATCATTAAACGAGTCGTCCTAGCCAGTAGACGTAATCGACAAATACCTCATGGTGTTGATTCTCGGGCAGGCAAACGTACTACTGCTGAAAGCTGGGGCCCAGGGCGCGGAGCTGCAAGAGTCCCAAGAGTAAAAGGTTCACGTACCTCTTCAGCAAGCAGAGGTGCCTTTGCACCCTTTACGGTAGGTGGAAGACGAACGCATCCACCCAATGGAAATAAAAAGTTGAGTGAAAAAGTTAATAAAAAGGAACGTCAACTAGCCAGGGATTCCGCTATAGCAGCAACTGGAAATGTCATGCTTGTAGAATCACGTGGCCATATTATTGAGGAAATAAAATCTCTTCCCCTTGTAGTGTCCAATGACCTAGAAACGATTACAACAACCCGAGAAGTTCAACAAGCTTTCTCTAATCTTGGCCTTTCTTTCGATATTGCGAAAGCAAAACGACGAAGTTCACAGATCCGAGCGGGAAGAGGAAAACGCCGTGGTAGAAGATATAAGCGTGGAAAATCAGTATTGGTTGTAATTGGTAATGATCAAGGTATTCGTTTAGCGGGTAGAAATCTTCCGGGGGTGGATATCGTCCAAGTTGAGCAATTGAACGTAGAGCACCTAGCTCCAGGTACTCATCCAGGCCGGCTAACTCTCTGGACAGTTTCGGCCATCGAAAGTCTAAAGTCCCGAGAGGCGTCCTAGGGATCCTAAACGTTAAAACATGTACTGACTCATGAAACGGGAACGTGAAAGCTTGAAATACAGAGATCCACATGATATTGTGAAATATCCGTTAATAACAGAGGCGGCGTTTAACAAAATGGATGATGTCAATGAAAATGCCCTGGTTTTCATAGTAGATCGTCGTGCAACCAAGCATGAAATTAAGCAAGCCTTTGAAAAACTCTATGAGGTAAGAGTTGCCAAGGTTAACACCTTGATAACACCCCAAGGAAAGAAAAAGGCATTCATTAAACTCACATCTGAATTTAGCGCCCTAGATCTGGCAACAGAGGTGGGGATTATCTGAGTTTTAATCTTCTTAGGATTAATAGGGATAAGATCAAAATGAATATGGTTACCCCTCTTAAATTAAACTTCGAATGGAATGTGGACTGAATGGGAAAAAAAATCTTGGTTCAGCGTCGTGGGCGTGGCTCGCCGGTTTTCCGATCTCTCTCTCATCGAAAACGTGGAAGAGCTAGGTATCTTCCCGTGAACGAAAAAGAAGCAGAGGATCAAATTAATTTCACCATAATTAATTTTATCCACGAACCTGGACGTGGTACACCTCTTATGCTTGTCCAATACGAAGATGGTAGTGAATGTTTTCTTCCTGCGCCGGAAGGTGTTCATGTAGGGCAAATATGTGCTCAAGGAAGTAAGGCACTCCTTGAAATCGGTAACATTCTTCCTGTTCACAATATACCTGAAGGAACCTGGATTTGTAATGTCGAAATGCGACCTGGGGATGGGGGCATGCTTTGTCGATCGTCAGGCACTCATGGACTGATCCGAGGACAATCCCCTGGTGGAACCACTCTCCAGCTTCCCTCTCGCCGCACTCGGACGGTTCATAATAATGCAAGAGCGATGATCGGGATGATTGCAGGTGGAGGACGCCCAGATCGTCCATTCCTTAAAGCGGGAGCCAAACGTGCCTTTATGCGCGCCAAAGGGCACAAAGCTTTTCCCAAAGTTCGAGGCGTGGCTATGAATATCGTCTCCCATCCCCATGGTGGTGGTGCACATCAAGGTCCTGGCCAACCCACTACTGTTTCACGTCATGCGCCTCCTGGTAGAAAAGTAGGTTTGATCGCGGCACGTCGGACAGGGCCACGGAAGGGTCGTGTGAGACGCTAGTTACATATTGGCACTCCTTGACTCTCTTCTAGCACTCTTGCAAGTTCACGGGATTCCACCTGGCTGTTTAATGATTGTTGTCGTTACAACTGTGGAGGAAATTACTCCCGAAACAAGCCATACTTAACATGCAATTCCAAATCTTTTACTCAGGATGGCTTTATTCTTACCAGTTACTAATCCCATTTAAGGAATATGCTATTGAACTAATCTCAAGAAACCAACATCATTCAAATGAGCTCCCCCAATCGAGTATCATCAGTTGCAGACATCGTAGGCGATGGAGCCGCAGAGAACACATTAAAGAACCTTTTAGTCCAAACAGCCAGTCGGGAGCTGTGAAAGGGAAAACTTTTTCTTTTTCCCCTAAAGTCCAAGAACTAACATAGAAAGGAGAAAAAACTCAAGAAAGGACAACGATAGCAACCCCGAGGCATCGCATTAGCGGGGGTTTCCCAGCCAGGTCAAAGGAGCTAGGTTGAGGGCCTAGTCGCATAGGCGTTCGAGGGTTCAAATGCTCGAAACCAGTAGATTTCGATGCTGAAAATCCCTCCCCCCGCATAATGTAACATTTAAATTCCTAAAAAGCGATGGATGCCTATTAACCCCGCGGGGATTCCCTAGCCTGGTCAACGGGGATAGACTCAAGAGTTAATCAAGAAAGTTATGGAATTTTCTTGAATACCGAGCTATCTATTCGCATAGGCGTTCGAGGGTTCAAATCCCTCTCCCCGCACCATATACTGAACGTGTTTTTCTAATTTCAGCGGACAAGAACAACAAATTTCCGTAAAGCAGGCCGTAATTCCTTAATTGGGTTTCGTGAGAACACTCGAAGCATTAAACCACCAGCCGAAAAGGAATAGATTCGTTCTTCCGCAGTAGGCTTCACACGAAAGCTAGTTGCATTATAACTTATACGAACTCCAGTGTAATCTGGCTTCTCGGTCATGTCTTGCTCAGAGAGGACTTCAATTTCGAATTTCTTAAGATCAGCAAAATCACTCGCTAGAATAGTTGGAATTTCTATCCGCCCACGTAGCCCAGTATCATCCTCGTCTCGAAAATCGACGATCCAAAGGCCATTGTCGAGATCTTCTTCTATACGCATACGTTCAGCCTTGATGATCATAAACCAACCCTCATTCTTTTTCTTCTTCTCTCATACTAGCATATCGATTATAAATGGCGCGAACCCGATCGGCTACAGGTCCAGCTCCTTCTACACCGCTCTCCGATACCTTAACTCGCTCTAGAATGACCAATAGGCCAGCTTCTTCGAACAGTTTGACGTCTCCGGGACGACGAAATATCTGTTCTAATTCTTCTTTTAATCCAAGAAGGTCAAATGGAGCTTCTTCAAGATAAATTTCAGCCAATTGATCTCCGTTCAAGCAAATACGGTGAATTTCCGTGGCGTCATCATCACGTTTGGCCTTAATGAGAACGGTCGTAAGAGTTTCTGGATTAATACCTTTGAGTTCACCCGTATACTTTTTCCCGTTTTTGAGTATAATAGCAACCCGTCTATTGGTGAATGCTGTGATTTCTTTTTGATAGTTCCGTTTGGCAACTCCAGCGAGGCTCATAAGAGATCCTCCAAAGGTAGAGAGGGAATGTCACTAGAATACAGATCGATATCGACCATGTTCCTTCGATGACGTCAGTACATCTTCGATAGGAGCGATGACTCAACTAGGTCATCGTTTTATTTAATTACATGGCCAGTCTAGTTGACATTGGCAAAAAATGCTCGTTAACTTGCGAAAATTCTTTGTTGTGATAAATGTATTCTTTGAAAACCCATTTCCCCTCTGAATTCAATAGTTCCTCTGACTGTTCCAAACACCATCGGCATAGGGTCATTATCGTTTTGCGGCGCAATCGGAATAGAGAACAATTCGTTTCTTTCTCGGACATCGATTTAACTCAGATTAATGAGATTCTAGCTCCCGTGTTTCACCATATAGTTTCCAATCGAGATTTGACCTAAGAATTTGCGATCCTAAGATTCCTGAGCTCGTTTTTTTCCCGAAGGCTATCACGATGTTACCTACTTCAAGATTAGGAAGTTCAATGCCCTCTACGGAAATATAAATCTCTTCGTGATCGTCAGTAAGGAGTAGAACCCCTTCCCGAATTTCCTTGATTTTTGCGACCAATTGAAAATCCATATCACTAGCGATATTCTTGAGAGCCAGTATCGTAGTTTCTCCATAAGGAACTAAGGTTTTTCTTCGCATTTCCGTGCCCTTAAGGTTTTTTAGATAATCTATCTTGTGATTTCTCGCAATCTGTTTTTTGTTTTACTATTTTTCAAATCATGCACCTTAAATAAATCAGCCGAATCTGGCTAAACCTGCCTTTGAACAAAGAGTGTGACGGAAAAAGTGAGCTTTTGCGATTGTGGTGCCCTACTAGTTCCAGCTAAACAGGATGATGGGACGATCATTATGCGTTGTCCCGCCTGTGGAAAAACCATTGGGACTGATTCGGATAATAACTCTGACGCATTTGAGATCAAACAAAAAATCAGGCATAATTCTGAAAAGGAGATGATGGTCGTTATCGACGACGCTAATGCCGTTGAAACAATGCCTACGGCAGCTGTGAGCTGCCAGAAGTGCGGTCATACCAAAGCCGTATATTGGCAAGTTCAAACACGGAGCGGAGATGAAGCGTCGACAACATTTTACCGCTGCAAGAAGTGCGGTTTCACTTGGAGAGACTATGGTTAACCCACAAGTACATTAGGGGTTTCTTACTACAACCATGGCATGTTTCTTTGCAAATTTATCAATAGATATATATTCCGTGATTTCCAGCCCAAATTGATGTTCTAATTCGGCCATTTGTTGAGAGAAAACCTCATCAGGCTCGATAGCCACATTGATACTCTGAGATTTTAAAGCAATAATCCCCACGCCATTAGGTTTCAAATATTCCGTGGCATTTCTTCCAAATATTGTGGCCTGCTCGGGCTGGGAAAGATCCTGGTAGATTAGGTCAACTTCGAAGACAAACATGGAATACTCATCTGGTTTACGCGCATCCGCCAAAATCGGAATTAAGTTAGGACGTTGTTCGGCTAATGTGGTAAATCGGCGCATAGCTTTTATGGCGAATTCAACTCCATATATGATGCCCCCAGGTATTATGACGTCTGAAAAATGTGATGCAGTAGTTCCCGTCGACACCCCAAGATAGAGAATGCTTTTGTTTCGAATCTGCGGAAGTTTCTTCATCCCGGATACAAGGGCAGCGGCGAATTTAGATCGATAAGGATCCCAAATTCTATACTCGGAGCCATCGATGTCGAGGAGCGGTTCCCCATAAACGGAAACACCAGGAACACAATTACGAGTGATAAGCCGAACTTTCGCCCCATTTTTTACCGAATATACTCCCTTGATTCTTGTTTCTGCTAGTTTCATCTCACCATCAATCTACGCTTCTAATTTTTTACTTCTTGGGCCTCAGTTTCGATTTTCCTCCAGGCCTTCTTGAAAATCCTTTCTTTTCCGATTTTCCTTTGTATTTTCTTTGTTTCCGCTTTTTCTCTCGTTTTCGGGACATTTGACGATCAGAAGGCTGAGGAGAACTAGTTTTGATTTCTTCGATTCGTGTTTCTAACTCCTGAAGTAATTTATCGCCTACAAACTCTCCATTAAAATAATCAACCCGGGCAGCTATGCTTAACTTCCCAGCAAGGCTGCGAGCGATCTTTCCTCTTTGGTGTAACTTTGCAGTGTGAATGTAAGGGGATTGAAAAATCACACCGTGTTTGGGTGGATCTTCACCTGATCTTAAATGACGAAACAACGCTTTTTCTGCACCTAGGACTTGAATCGTCCCAGAAGAACTTTTCGCTAGGCTTTCAAGGTTTCCCGACAAGGCGATCAAACGGGCTCCGAGGTTTGATCCCACCAAACTTTGGATGTTTGGGGCAACCTCGGCCATGCACTTGTCAATGTAATCCACAAGCGACTCCTTAATTTTGGTAATCTCAACACCAAACTGCGCAAGTTGTGAAATCGGGCGAAGGTCAAACTCTGAAACTTCAGAACCTAAGGAACTATGAGCAGCATCCAAAATGAGACCCTGCCTACGATCGGACAGATGTTCAAGATGGGATTCGTCTAGTTTGGAGCGTTGATCATTACCAATTCTTGCAACCAATTTGATATATTGGTCAATGTCCCGAACTAGGTCTTTCAGCTCTGGAAAATGTAATCCGTACCATTCAACCAGACGCGAGTATATTAAATTTAGAATTTCATTGGCATCATCCATGCTATTGATGGCTTGGGCAAGCAACCTATCCCTTGTTTCAACCCGTTCTCTTAACCTTGAACGTGTCAGAGCCAGCGCTTTTTCCCGAATCAAGTCTGTTGGTGCGGTAGTTGCCTCTTGCGTTTGCATATATTGTGGGATTACCGATCTAATTGGTACAAGCTCGCCAGGATTCGCGAAACGCGCGTTTTCATAGCCCGATCGTCGTAAAAACTCAATTACATGGGAATTATCAGTAATAATCTCTTCATCTGGTATAGCTAGAGATTCCCTGATTCGCTGGTCATTGTCCGTGAGGAACTGTTCCAAAATCTCCTCCGTAGGTGTTTCCTCGCGATCAAACCTGAAGAAATCGACAATGACTGGTAAATCTTGATTCAAATCTCCTATAGCGATACCAGTAGCAAGTACTAGGATACTTTTCAATTCTAAGCACTCATTTTGGATAAATAGACCTGGTTCAAGGATATATAACTTAGAATAAAAAAATTCGTGATTATCTTCGTTCAAATTCCAGGTCAGAAACCCAAGTGCAAAGACTAACTCAAGCAATAGCTTTATCAAACTCAGTATCGAGGGTATCATAGCTAATAAGAGGGTGCATTAACCAATAATGACAACCCAGACTCCCCGCCAAAAACATGTGAGCATCAAGATACCTGATCGTATCCTCACGATCATCGATGAAATGGTTCGTATTGGCTCTTATGAGTCCAGAAGTCATTTTTTACGGGTTGCAATCGAAGAACTTCTTAAATCTGAGCTGGGTACGTGGGAGGATCTTATAAATCAGATTTCCAATCAAAACAAACGCATCTAACAAATAAAGGATATCAAGGCTTTGAGTTTATATTCTTTTAGCCCGAGAGAGAAGCAGGAACTACTGCTCGCAACTGGTTTATTCGTCTTGGTTGAAATTTCTTTGTTTTTATCCCCATTGAGGTTTATAGACCTATTAATATCTGACTTTGACTCATGGCTTAGCTCCGTGTTTGATCTTGTAATTTTGGGGATCCTCTGTATTCCACTATTTCTTTTTCATGAATTAGGGCACAAGTTCGTTGCACAGGCCTATCATTTGAAATCAGAATTCCGATTTTTGCCCGAATTAGCCCTCATATCTCTAATTTCAGTGCTCCTGCCCCTGAAAATTATTGCTCCGGGAGTCGTCCTATCCTCAGGGGGATATAATGGGGAAAAAGACGCCAGAATTTCGTTGGCGGGTCCTTTGGTTAACCTAATTCTGGGCGGTCTATTTTTAGTTCTGACCGCAATTCTATTTCCTGGATGGGCATTTTACATGGTTTATGTCAGCAGATTTTCACTAGATATGGCATTGTTTAATCTACTCCCATTCTCGGTGCTAGATGGTTCGAAGGTGATTCGATGGCATCCGGGCACCTATTGGGTAGTTTTCGGAATAACGGCCTGTTTATGGCTCTTCCATCCGCTTGGTATACTTGGGGTTGTACTAGTAGCATGACCTACCTTCTCACTCCCCAGGAACGTATAGGTCTTTTATTGTTTGGAGTTCTTACGGCCAGCGGAATAGCTGCTGCGCTGTTTCTTCCTCTAGATCTAAGTACTAGGCTGTTCATAATTGGCATCATTACAGTCATCGCTACGTGTCTTTTGGGGTATTCCTACGTTATAGTCCCCGCTAAAGCGAAATTACCACGATCTTCCCAGTACCTACGGTATCGCTCCTTAGAAGAAGCTTCCTCGTTCCAAGCGAACGTTATATCTTCCTCCAAAATGTCAAAAAAAACTACGATGGGAGGGATGTGCAATCTCTGTGGAACTTCAGCCTTGATGGGGTTTACCTGCAGCTACTGTAATGATTATTTTTGTGCCGAACATCGCCTTCCAGAGAAACATGGATGTCGTGGCCTTAGGTAAAGATTTTTGGAGTTTGATGTAGATCATCGGATACCAGCCCCAGAAGTTCCTATAGTGCATGTCTCAACTCAGAGATAATTAAATTCACTGTACCCAGTAATAAAAAACTGTAATACAATCCTAGAGTGAGATAGGATCCTCCAAGTTGAACAGCCTGGAAGGTACCTGCGAGGAGAATGAGTGTGTAGCCAAATTCCGCAAAAAAAATTTTATCAATGGGCATACGTTCGTTTGCTGGCCTTCTGTCTCCTAATAGATTAAATTTTGGAGTTCGTATAAATTCTCCTCCTTTTTTAACTAATCCTACCATAGCTCCAAGGGCCATTCTAACAATCAGTCCAGATCCCCAAAATAAGAACAAAGGGATCAACAGAATGAAGTACCGAGGGCGTTGAGCACGTAACAGGGCAATAGCATAGGAAATCGCCCCACATCCGGTGGCAATGGTGAATAACACGCCTAGAACAAAAAATACCAACCGAAAGTCACGAATTTCGGGAAAAAATAACAAGATTGCCCCTGTTGTTGTATTAACCAGAATTAATGCTGGAACCGAATATTGGCTAAGATGCAGGACTCCCTGAATTCGCGATTTCGGAGGTGCCGTTTGCCAGAACAGTCTGAAATTCTTCCTCAGATTTTGAGAAAATCCTTTTGCCCATCGTGTTTGCTGAATTGTCCAATATCGTATTGTGGGGGGAATTTCTTGGGAGTTTGTCAACTCTCTCAAGTATAATATCTCATATCCCTGAATCTGAGCCCGATATGCAAGGTCTAGGTCTTCAGCCAACGTTTCAGAGCTCCAACCTCCTATCGTATTAATCGCATCACGTTTCCAAATCCCTCCGCTCCCATTAAACGTAATGAAGGCGTTTCGTTTCAATCGTCCAGGCTTTTCTACAAGGAAATGCCCGTCAAGCCCTATCGACATCGCCCGAGTGAATAGCGAGTAATGCAGGTTCCTATGTTCCCAGCGTGTTTGGAGGGCGCCCAGATATGGATTCGACTTGAAATAATGAACAGAACGTTGTAAAAAGTTCGGATCGACTTGAAAATCCGCATCAAAAATGGCAACAAGGTCAGATTGGATTTGTTTCAAACCATGGGCGAGTGCCCCCGCTTTGTACCCAGTACGGCCCGAACGACGGACTAGATCCACGTGAATACCTTGTTGGCAAAGATTGGAGACCTCCTGATCGAGCTTTTCAGCTGTTTCATCTGTGGAATCATCGATTATCTGAACCTTCAGCTGGTCAGGTGGATACAGAAGGTTTGCAATGTTTCGAAGCGTGCTTTGGATAATGCGAGGTTCGTTATAAACGGGGATTTGAATTGTTACCGTTGGAAGCTCAGGTTTTTCATAATACTTTGTGATTTGGGGGTCACCCCATCTAGAGGAAGAAAGGGTTAGAAATAATAAATTGAGAGGGTAGGGGAGCAGTAGTATTCCTGAACATATGTTTATTAAAAGTAATAGGAAAAAAAACTGATCCATTTCGAACCGACTCTAGCCCAAGAGTAGATAATGGATTTTTTGATGGGCTTTGTAATTAGCTTTTTAATGAGGCCTGATTTGTTGAGGCTGCCGCAGCAACACCTTATAAACGAGTTCGGAGCTCGTTAACTCGTTGGAGCTGGAAGAAGTGCATGAAAAACCTATTTCTACTTTAGAAATGAGCATTATTGATGTAAATTCCGAGTTCCTTGGTGTAAGCCGTCATCTTCTTATGGAAAACGCTGGTCGGGGGATAGCTGATTTAGTGTGGAAAATCTGCCAGGAAACCAACAGAAGTGAGGTTATTATTTTTGCTGGAAAAGGTGGAAACGGGGGTGACGGGATGGTGGCTGCCCGTCATCTTGCTTGGCACCTCCCTATCCATGTATACTTGATAGGTTCTAGCCATACGATAAATAAAGCCAGTACCAAAGCAAATTGGAATATTCTATGCCAAATGACCAATTCTGTTAGGACGACCGAAATCAAAGATAGTACAGATGTCACAAAAATACAATCCCACCCCAAGACTTTGATCATTGACGCATTACTTGGGACAGGTTTACGTGGAGAGATGAAAAATCCTATCCTTTCAGTACTCAACAAGATCAACGCTTGGAAAAAAAAAGGTGCATTTGTCATTAGTATTGATACCCCAACGGGTGTAAATCCAAATACTGGAGAATTATCTAATATATTTTTAACTCCTCAAAGGACTTTTTGTCTACATAGACAGAAACAAGGACTGTCTCCGGAAAACTCTGGACACATAGACGTCATTCCGATTGGGGTTCCCCCCGAAGCTGAGGAAATAATTGGGCCAGGCGACTTATTGGCCCTAAAAACTAGGCAGTCCTGGACAAAAAAAGGGGATCACGGGAAAATTCTCGTTATTGGGGGAAATGAGACTTATTCTGGTGCACCTACACTGGCTGCAATGGCAGCGATTCGGGCAGGGACGGATCTCCTCACAATTCTTACTCCTGATAATATAAGTGCAGCAATTAGATCTTACTCTCCTGAATTGATTGTTCAACCCCTTCCAACACCTCATCTAACAAAAGAAGGGATCTCATCAGATTTAATTTCGCGAAATGATGTTATTTTACTCGGCCCAGGCCTCGGAACACATGCGGATACAGCGGAAGCTGTTGAATCAATTCTTGATATGGCTAATAGACATAATAAACCCATAGTAATCGATGCGGATGCACTTAAATTGACCGATATTAGACACTTATCTGAGCATACTATTCTCACCCCTCATTCTGGGGAGTTTGAGCAACTTACAGGAAAAAAACTTCCCGCAGGGATGAATCACTTTGAAAAACGAAAGCAATTAGTTTATCAAGTAACCAGCGGTTTTCCAAACATATGGGTCGTGAAGGGACATTGGGATATTGTCGCAGACAAAAACATGTTGAAAGTTAACAAGACTGGAACACCTCTCATGACTCGAGGAGGAACTGGTGATGTTCTTGCAGGATTAATCGCAGGTTTGATTCCCCAAACGGCTTCACTGTTTTATGCAGCCTGTATTGGGGTTTACGTTAACGGACGGGCCGGGGAACTTTCAATTAAGAACTTCTCTTTACCTCAGCTACTCGAACATATACCCCTTGCAGTCCAAGAAGGATTGGATTTTATTGGGAACGAATGAGGGGTTAAGCTGCAGTCGCGGTCATGACCTCAAACGCTTCGATTTCTTCCAAAATGGAGTATATCTTTTCAATGGATTGATATACGTACTCTTCCTTCTTCGCACCAGTACAAACCAATTTTCCTGATTGGAACAATAATAGCACGACCTTGGGTTCCTGCATACGATATATCAGTCCAGGAAACTGTTCTGGTTCATACATTGAGTGTTCTAGTAAAAGGGCC
Organism: Candidatus Thorarchaeota archaeon; assembly: GCA_048882505.1. Classification (GTDB taxonomy): domain Archaea; phylum Asgardarchaeota; class Heimdallarchaeia; order Hodarchaeales; family Hodarchaeaceae; genus Hodarchaeum. The sequence goes on along the minus strand of JBHLRO010000018.1, from coordinate 59,127 downwards.
GCCAATTCGAGATTAATTCGCTTTCCCAGGGTTCCCGAGGCCACTATATTTTGGACCGTAATCGTCGCCTCATGCTTAACATTATGCCCCGCCTGTCGCAGAAGCTCCGAAATCACCTCTACGGCTTCTTCAATCATGGGAACCGATTTTGCCCCTGTAACAACGAGCTTTCCACTACTGAAGACTAGGATAGAAACTTTTGGCTTCTTTATCTTCACAACGACTCCAGGAAACTGTTCGGGAATATACGAAACCTGTACATCACCTGGCAACCTGCTAGCTGCTCGTTCCAGCTTGATTTTGCAGCGAAGGTCAACTGATGCTACAACATTCTGCACTTCAGCATATAAATCGGCTTTTTTTGTATCCTCTGACAAGAAAATCACCAAAGATTCGGTATACCGAATCTACCATCTGAATGGTCTATCTAGCTTTCTCTAATTGGCCATTCGTTTCAATGTTTATAAGTGAGTTTATAAAGTTTAAAAAGATGCTATATAGAAATACGATTTTATGCCTTTAATCAGGCTCTAAGCGAGATGATAGTCTCGAAACGGTATATCTGCCATTTTAATGAGATCAGTAGCAGCAGTGTTATGTTGACACAGGCAGTTCAAGCTCTTTCTCTCATCTCGGAAATATCAAATCTCAAAATATGAGCAATTCATCATTAAAAACAAAGATGAGTCAGTTATGGCAAAATTCTGTAATCGGAACCGATTCGCTAGTATTTGAATGATTTACGACATGCAAATGGGATAACAAAATTGGTAGATCCCAATGATTTATAAACTCCCCTTTTAAATCTTTGCCCAGCAACCTGAGCTAGCGGAACCTTCCCACAATCATGAGGAACTTTGGAGGGGTTGATAATTTGATGTCACAAAAACCCCAAGATGGAAAATGTCCAGAATGTGGTTCTGTCGATATTGTTAATGATATGACAAAGGGCACCTCGATTTGCGCTTCCTGTGGCCTTGTATTAGAAACGCGTATAGATCTAGGCCCGGAGTGGCGGGCGTACGATTCGAGTGAAATGGCAGAACGGGCGCGTACGGGTAGTCCAATTACTCCTCTAAAACCCGAAATGGGTTTACGTACCCAAATCGGCGGTATTCGGAAAGATATATCTGGAAGAACCTTATCCTACGCATCCCAAACCAAATACCGCCGTTTATCACGGATCGATAACCGAACACGGAAATCAGAAATAAGGAATCTTCGTCTCGCTCTTAAGGAATTAAAACGGATAAAGAGCCATCTTGAGCTTCCAGAAGATGTAGCAGAGATGGGAGCTCGCATTTACAGAAGAGCATTGAAGAAAAACCTAATCCGTGGGCGATCAATAGACTGTATGGTAGCTGCGAGTTTATATCTAGCATCTCGAAAGAAAAGGTTACCTCAAACATTGAAGGATATTGCTGCAGTTTCCTATATCTCAACAAAGGATTTAGGACGCTGTATTCGAATCATTTTACATAAACTCGATCTTAAAGTGAGTCAAAGTGACTATCGGGGCCTCGTGCATCGATTAGGTGTAAATCTACGGGTTTCAATGAAAGTCCGACGCAAAGCAGTTGAAATTCTCAATATTGCGAGGAGACATGGAGCTACTGTAGGGAAGAATCCTATGTCTTTGGCAGCGGCAGCAATTTACATAGCATCCATCCAGACTGGTGAACGTAGAACTCAACAGGAAATATCCACAGTAGCCCGAATCACCCCTGTAACCATTCGAAACCGCTTTAAAGAGCTGATCAGAATTCTAGAGGATGAAGCGAAAGAGACCGGGACTGATCCACTTCGTACTTTGTTAACCTGACAATTCTCAAGATGGCTTTAATTGACTTCTTCAACTGAAGATACTTGCCCGTCACGAATGTGAAAAATTCTATTAGATTGTCGGGCGATGTTAATATCATGAGTTACTAGAATCGTAGTTTGACCTAGTTCTCTATTTAACTCTTTTAGTAAGTCCAGCACAGCATCTCCTGTTTCAGTGTCTAAATCTCCTGTTGGTTCATCTGCAAGCAAGATGGTAGGAGTGTTGGCTAAAGAGCGTGCAATGGCCACACGTTGACGCTCCCCGCCGCTCAACTCGTCAGGTTTGTGGTCTTTTCGTTCACTCAACCCGACCTTTTCTAAAAGACTTAGGGCTCGCTCCTGTCGTGCTTCCTTTGGAACACCCGCGATTAACATGGGGAGCTCTACATTCTCGAGTGAGGTTAACACTGGCAAAAGGTTGTAGAATTGGAATACGAATCCCACTTTCGCTCTTCGTATTTCCGTAAGTTCCTTTTCGGAAGCTGCCGAGATGTCTCTTCCCTCCAAGAGTATTTTTCCTGATGATGGACGATCTAAAGATCCAATTAGGTTTAAAAGCGTCGTTTTCCCGCACCCAGAAGGCCCCATAATTGAAACCATCTCGCCTCGCTTGATTTCCATGGAAATTCCGCGTAGAGCGTCTACCCGGATACCCTCACCGAGTATATAACTCTTTCTGAGATCTACACACTTAACAATGACATCGCTCTTTGACATGCAATCCGCTTCCTTTTATTTATAACTAGGCCTAAGTTTTACTAAAATTCACGCGATATACATAAATAGGATTCAATTTAAAACTATTTTTAACGGTGCGGATATCATGTGTTGGAATTTCAAGGAAGGAACGATTCGTGATAGAACAACTTCTAAAAAACCCAATAACTATCCCAATACTTCGATTACTTGCCAAAAAACCATCTAATATTCCTCAAATTGCAGCAGACCTCCAAATTGATGTATTATCTTGCATTGCAGTGGTGAGTGAACTGTTTCATTTTGGCCTGGTTCTATCAGCTCAGAAGTCGTCCAATGAGCAGATTCATCCAAGTAAACATCCCAATGATCTGACCCATACATCGTTGGGGCTTCCAATGCAGGAATATCTGGCTATTTGGGAAGGTCTTCAACAGAGCGAAGATCAAGTTGCTCAGGAACGACTCAAGCGCCAAGTATTCACGGTTCCACCCGATTTAGTCCCAACGCTGAAGCAGCATGAACCTGAAGAGATCCGAGCCTTACTTTTGAGTAAGCTTTAGGTGAAAATGCCATAAACAAATTTTGTATGCAAAAAATTTTTCAACTGGCTTAAAGGAAGCATCTACGCGGGTTATATCCTTCATATTGAGATATTTCTCCTTTATTCTGCATTTTTAGGGATATGGTTTACGGTGTATAGGCAAAATGCCGTATTAAACGATTTTATTAACTTTTTAAAAGCCCGGGGTCGATTTCGTTCAATTGAATTTGTTGAAAATACGGTCCAAGCAATTCCTCGCATTCCTGATTTGCCATCTCTTATTTTCTACATTGAACAATCAGGGGCAGAACAATATTACACACTTGAAATCACAGGAAATGAATCCGCAGTTATGAATAGAGAGATACGAGAGTTCTTTGCTGGCCATGCTAACGTTCTGATAGACACAAAAACAAAATACTTTTTGACTTCTGACGCAGGTGAAACGTTCACCGTTGAACTTACAGGAATTGGACCTCCTTTTGAAAAACTTAACGAAGAAATCCTAGATCTCATTAACACCCAGAATTATAACACCACTGGTATTCAAAAGACGCTCGTTTTCGGTCGAGCAGAAGCGCCTCTCATCTCCAGAAGCCCACCTGCCGCTATATCTTCATCTAAACCCTCTCCCGCGTCAAATTTTGAACCAGAACCTGTTTCTCCTCCCATACCTTCTAAAGTCTCTCCTAAAGTTCAGACCAAAACCTCAAGGTCCTCCATTCAATCCAGTCAATCCAGTCAATCTTCCTCCGAATCTTCAATGACTATTGCCGTGGAGATCCCTCATATTGAAGCCCACTCATTAGATACTCCCGAATACGATACAGACTTGGACAAAGAAATGGATGAAAAAAATGAGGATCAAGGCATAGAGGAGACTGAATTGGCTGATATTGAAAAAGAAGACAGTTTGGACCTTTTTCATCCATCACTCCCTAACAGAGAATATTCTGATGATATAGCACCATATCTTAAGCAAACTACCTCTCTCTTCCGGCGAGATAATTGGGAGGAGGATTTACCATCAGAACTTGAAATGGAAATCCTGGAACGAACCTATCACAGAATAAAACATAGAACTAAACCAGAGATTCTGGCATCGGACATGGGTATGCCAGTCTCGGAAGCCGAAATGCATTTACGATCATTAATCACAAAGGGTCTTCTGAGAACACAAGTAGGATGGTTTATTATAAAAAAGAGTCATCTTCCGTTTTTTAAGAAGACCTTTGCAGATTCTGATGCTAAACGGAAGAAAACGAAGAAATCACCGAGAATATCACGGGTTGGTGAGGGACTTACCCAAGAAGAAATCTCCACCATAAAAGCGATCAAATCCCGGCCAAATCTTAAAGCACAATCTAATCTATTAACACGCCCGACAGGATTAAAACAAAGCGTTTTAAAAGAGGTTTTGCGTAACTTAGTAGATAAAGGTATATTACGGGTATCCTACGGTTGGTACATTTTAAAAGATAAGAATATATTAGAACACAGGCGTAGTGGCCAGTTTACGGAGCAAAATGTCCCTCAACAACAATTTGAGACCCCATCTGGCTTGAAACTTACACCTGAAGAACAACAAGTAATTCAGGCCCTATTACAAAGGCCTAATTATAAAGCGCAAACCAATTTGCTTTCTCCAGAGGTTAAATTACCGAAAGATCAAATTAAACAAGCTTTACGTTCTCTTGTAGATAAGGGAGTCGCCCAAGTAAAATTCGGATGGTATCAGCTGCTCAATCCCTCAGCGTTTCAGGTTGACAGATCATGATGTCAAGTTACCAGGAAAACACAGCCGTTCGAAAGGTAAAACAATAAATTTATGAAGGCCTTTGGATAAATATACCCAGAAACATGCTAAAATATCCAATTTAATTATAAAGAGAGAGTAAAATGACAACAAAGGTTCATGGTGTTGTGACACCTCCCGTGACCCAAGAAAAAACCACTGATGACGTAGTGGTAAAGCCAGTAACAGTTACCCAGAAAAAACGATTTCACGATGATAAACTCATGCTCTCTACACTCCTAATTGCAGCCACGATTACTGTTCTTTTATATACCGTACCAGATTGGGTTTTCCTGGAAATTCCCACCAGAGACATTATCCATATGCTATTAAATTTTGCCGGAATCGAAAATAGCTTGATTCCGAACGGAAATCCAACACGAATCATACCAGAGTTTCTGAGGGGAGGGTTATTCCCTTTTTTGGAGGCTACCACCAAAACCCCAGGAATTTACATTCCTTCTACAAATGGAGACTATTGGATAGTTAAAGCCTGTACTGGGATGCAGGCTGGCGGATTGCTGATTGCCCTCATTATTGTAACGGAGGCCCCCTGGTTAGCTCGCCTTCGTGCTAGTATTGCCTTCCTCATAGCTTTGTTTATTGGTAATGCTTTAAGAATCGCGTTTCATTTATGGTCGGTTCATTTTTTGGTCACTCAGATTGGGATGGACGCCGAAACAGCATTTTACTGGGCTCATGATGTCTCTTCGAAGGTTATTGGATTCTTCGGAACGATTTTTTTCGCCTTCTTGATTGAAAAGTGGGGTCCCGTACCCATAATAGACCAGTTTGCTGATTGGCTGGATTATTTCTGGTACCGAATAAGTTCGCTTTATTCTTGGGTCCTAGGTAATCGATAAGGGCGTTTGCTAATTTTTTTCAAAAAATTACAGCCCTATGGGTCAGGGATGGGGGTTTGTATACTAAGCAAACGGATCAGTACGAACAAAAAAGATCTTAAGTTGCAGAAGCACCAAGATAATAAGGATCATAAAATGTTATGGCAGATCGAATAGAAAGATCAATGGTGACCCTATAATTGAGTACACTGCGAAAAAGTAGACGAAAGGACGATTCTCCCATGCCAGCTACGGGAGCAGGCCTGATAAGATTCTATTCGGAAAGTGATTCACCGGGCTTAAAGTTGGGACCCATGTGGACTGCTGTGATTGCTGCTGTGTTCGTTGCTTTCATTCTCTTGTTAAACATCCTTGGAACAGGATAATTTTTGATCTTCTCTCATTTAATTAAAGCAAACTTCAATTATTCTGTTTACGAAACTTCAACACTAATAAATACATTGGCGGGAACAAATGGTAACGGATATACCTATTTCCAAGATTATGACAAAACGGGAGAAACTCGTTTGTCTGAATATACCAGGGAATAGGGACATTTTACTGGAGACTATCCAGAAGACTGGTCTGAGTGTATATCCAGTTTTGAAAGAAAATTCAGATACGCTGGTGGGAGTCGTTTCACGATCGGATCTATTCAGAAATCCGAGTGAAACTCAATTATCTTTGCTCATGAAACGTGATGTGATAACGCTGCGGCCTTCTGACACCATAATCAAAGCCGCAAAAATTTTTGCACGAGAGATTTTCCAAAGAATTCCTATCACAGATGAAAACGGCCAACTCCGGGGTCTCATCTCCCGTACGGATATTGTAAGGATGGTAATCAACCCTTCCAAACTTGAGGCCGACGTAAAGGACTATTTTAATAAGAATGTTACGACTATCTGGGAAGAAACACCTATTACCGTAGCAGCTCGTGTGATGCGCCTGTCTCATCAAAAAGGAATCCCTGTGATCAATGAATCCGAAATGGTGGGGATAATAAGTCAAAATGATTTTTTGAAAGTTGTCCAAATCCTCGATACTCAAAGTAAGAGTTTGACTGGGCATGGAGCTGAAAATGATAGCTCCTCGTGGGATTCAGAGTCCGTTCTGATAATTGGAGCTAAAATCCTGACCTTACCTCGCGATCTCAAGGTACGCGAGATCATGGAACGAAACATCGAGATTTGCTACCAAGACAGTACAATCTCTGAAGTATGCAGAAAGATGGTCACAAAAAAAATTGACCAATTGCCTGTTGTGGATGTAGATGGAGAAGTTACGGGGATCATCAACCAGAAAGATGTGATTCGTGCGTATATAGACTTCTACAATGCCAATCCTCCATAATTCCCTGATTTAATCTTCTCCTAAAACGTTGAAACGGGTGAAGAGAGACCATGCATTTAGTCTGCGCAATTCCCGACTCAGCGGTATCTGACACCTCGGATCTGAGAATTAAAACAGAGAAACTTTATCAAATCGCACGAGCAGTGGCGATCTTCCGAGCATCTGAGATTTTAATTTACCATGATCCCTTTCTCAAGCCGTCTAGGGCCAAACATGAACGAAAAATAATTTCCCGTATTCTTCGTTACATCGAGTGTCCTCAATACCTGAGAAAACGGTTATTTCCCCTTTATCGAGAAACGGCGGCAGTTGGAATCCTCCCTCCGTTAGCTACTCCACACCATGGTCGTTCTCGTGCACTAAAAAGAGGAGAAATACGAGAGGCCGCGGTTTTTCTGCATCAAGGAAGGGTTGTGGCTGATGTCGGCGGTCCTCACCTTCTTGAGGTTTCAAATCCTCCCCGACATTCATTAACGGACCGAACTGTGCGATACACAGTCAAGATTGAAGAAATCAAAGAGAAATGGCAGGCCAATATAACTGATCCTCCTCGGAACCTCTATTGGGGTTATTCAGTAAATCTTTCAGAGGCGCTTCTAAGTAGGGCCCTATTGAATCGAAAAGAGATTCTTATAGCTACATCAAGGAGCTGCCAGCCTCTATCAGCAGCCACATTCAAGGAAAAATCCTCGCAGGGATTTCTGATAGCATTTGGAGGCCCTTATAACGGGATTCCCAATATGCTCAAAAGTGAAGGGAAAAAAGTTCAGGATGTCTTTAACCTCTGTCTTTCCATCATTTCGAACTACGGAACACGATCTTTACGGCTAGAAGAAGCCATATTCATCACATTCACCAAATTAGACGCCCAGTTGACTGGAAATTTTGCCTAAGCAGAATTCTTCGCGTTGAAATACCGAAATAATGATGCAAGAATCATTATTGATAGGAAAAAAAAGAAGAAGAAAGGCAGTTCTGCCACTTCTACGGTCGGAATCGTTGAAAATCGCATTATCATTAGCGTCCAGTAGAGTAGGTGTAAAGGTTTTGCGGAATAACCATTCAGATGTCCTTATTACCTTTTGCCTCCGTAAAAAGCTTCAGAGATTTTAGGACAACGAGGGTTTTGATTTGAAATTCAGGCTTGATTCAGTCCTCTATCGGCTGTATGAAAGACGCCTCTGGTCACAAATCAAGGATGGGATCACTCAGGGGGTTCATCCCGAGCATGTTGCCATGATCCTGGATGGCAATAGGCGATTTGCCCGAGAAAGAAATCTACCAAGTTTTCTAGGTCACAGGTTTGGACAGGAAAAACTAAAAGAAGTTCTTAACTGGTTTTGGGATCTAAAGATTAAGTACGTGACATTATACGCCTTTTCTACAGAAAATTTCGAACGTCCGGATCGTGAAGTGAAGGAGCTAATGAAACTAGCTGAAAAGGCATTTCGGGAGATTGTAGCTCATCCAGAAATCAAAAAACGCAATGTAAAAATCAAAACTATAGGCAGAACACATCTACTCCCTTCTAAAGTCCAAGTCGCCATCAAGGAGGCCGAGGAGGCTACTGCGAGCAATGATGGCCCTATATTAATTATAGCTATTGGCTATGGCGGCCGAGCTGAGATGATCGACGCAATTAGATCAATAGCACGAAAAGTCGCGACCAAAGAAATGGCAGTAGAGGATATCAACGAAATCGTAGTTACTCGACACCTTTATACAAACGGCATTCCAGATCCAGACCTTATTATCCGTACCTCAGGAGAAGAACGACTATCCGGTTTTCTAACTTGGCAATCTGCGTATAGCGAACTATATTTTGCCGATGTATTTTTCCCCGGTTTTCGTAAAATCGATCTATGGCGTGCTATTCGAACCTATCAGTCACGACACAGACGGTATGGCCGGTAACTTACCCCAGATAAAATATAAGAGAGTAGGACTCAATTCAATCAGGTATACATACGTCGGGACAAATCCTTGTCTCGGTCGGTTTCTTCAATCGGAGCCAATTGGCGCTTTATTTGCTCTTGGATCTTTTGCGCATTTTCTATCAACATTTCTGTGCTTACGTCAACCTTCAGAAGAGTATTTAACTTGTTAACCGCAGAAACAGCAGCAAGAGGATCCGGTCGGTCCCGTGCGGCGTAGGCTAAAATCCCCACTGCAGGAAACATGTTAATATCAAGATACCCCAGGGTTACAGCCAGAGGTCCAGCAACAAAGAGGCCAGGGTCTAGGAGATTCTCCCGAACTTCATTGATAAACCCATCTGGTACGTTTTGATAGGTATAGAAGGCACGACTTGGGATATACTGAAGGGGATTGTCCCCTGCCTTTAATACTTCGTCCACTCCTCCCAAAAAATACGCAACTTCGAGGTTCGGGTGATTTAATATCCATTCCGAAAGTTTTTCTGAGAACTCGATTTGAACGTGTCGGTAAGGCTGTAAATGTGGAACAAAGATCGCAAGATCGTGATTTTGACCAGCATAAATTTCAAAAGGTAATCGGAGACGGTTATCCTGAACAGAAATAAAGGGTGGAGCCCCGCTCGAAAGGATAGTTGCACATCGGGTCAGATTGAGTTCCTGTACCAGATGAGTAACTGTAATATAGCCCGTTTCACCAAGCCCATGCCATCCTGCGACGAAGATTCGACATTGGTCGAGGATTTCGGGACTTTCGTTAAAGATCTTAAATTTCATCGGATCTTCATCTCAACTTCACCTTTCATTTTTGGGTATGTAACGGGCTCGTGATGCGATCTTCTTAACCTGCTCAAATACCTTAGGGCCATTTTCATTTGTTTCCACATAAATGGATTGAAAACCCGCGAATAGGTCTTTGTAGCGTGCAGAGACGGCTTTTAGAGTGTTTTGAAACAATAATAAGTCGTCTGCGTGCTTTTCCTGCTCAATAGTCATTTGTGCTAGCCCAAAATCTATCAACCATGGAATATTCTCAACAACGATGACATTAAATACTGTCAGATCCCCGTGGACGATATCATTTCTGTGGAGGAGCCCTATCTGTCTGCCTAGCTCGTGAAAAATAGGAATTAGATGGGTTTCAGGAAGGGTCACCACGAGCTCATATAGAGTAATCCCTTGTATCTCTTCTATAATTAGAGTTCGTTTTTCTGTATCAATGCCCAGCAGTGCTGGAACTCGTATCCCCAATTGCCAGGCCAATGTCATTATACGTGCTTCGGCCCGTAGCCTCTGTAACCGAATGATTTGATCAATCTGGGGAAGTCGGTACTTCTTAGGGGGACGTCGTTTGATAATAACAGGTAAATCCAGAAATTTGCCCTTATAAATCATCGCCTCAGCTCCCTTGGCAATCAGTCCTTCTTGTACTAATTTCATGCTACCCAACTCACTTTTACCTGATCTGTCCGCCAACGGGGCCTAACAAAAGAGTCTTCAATCGTAAGAAAGTCCTGATACTTGAACAAGAGTGCACCTGTCAAGGCAATCATTGTCCCGTTGTCTCCTGCAAGATGTCGAGGTACCACGAAGTATTCGACCCCCTGTTCAACACCCACTTTTTCCATCATTTCTTGAAGACGAAGATTGGCGGCCACTCCTCCCGTTAATAGCAAAGTTGGTTTCTTTGTGCAGGCCAGGGCTCTCTCTGTTGCTTCCGCTAGCGTTGAAAATGTATATTCTTGAAAAGAGTAACAAATGTCCGCTATCGTATTTTGGGGGATCAATTTTTTCGCTGCCGTTACTACACCTGAGAAAGCAAATGACATCCCTTTTACCGTGTAAGGAAGGGGTAGGAGGGTATTTCCGTTTTTGGCAAGCTTTTCAATTTGAGGGCCCCCTGGATGGCGTAGACCCAATTCTCTTCCAAGTGTATCTAAAGCATTGCCTATAGCTATATCTAGGGTTTCTCCCAATACACGATATCGTTTATTAAGAAAAGCAATGAGTTGAGTATTCCCCCCACTCACGTACAACACCAATGGATCGTGAATAGGGGCAACGACTCGTCCCAATTCGATATGAGCAATACAGTGATTGACTCCGATTAGCGGCCGTTTGAGGTACGATGCCATAGTTCTAGCTAGAGTTGCAGTAACTCGAAGACAAGGACCAAGCCCTGGGCCTTGTGAAAACGCAATTGCATCGATCTTTTTTATCGAAAACGGAAGTTCCTTAATGACAGCCTCCAAAAGCGGAGGAAACGCCCCTGACAGGAATTGAGCTGCTTCTCGGGGATGAATTCCTCCCCTTTCAGGGAGGTATGTTTTCGCCTTATTTACAATAATTTCGTGACCACGGACAACCGCAATCCCAGCAGTGTGGGCTGTTCCCTCAAATCCCAGTATAATTGGATCACTGATCTCCATCGGTTATACAAAACTCGCACTAATATTCTGTATATCCGCAGTGCCCACAAGAACGTCTATCCTTATGTTCCGCTAAAAAAGAGCCTTTACAACGGGGGCAGAACTTCCTAGATCTGGCAAGCTTCGTCTTTTTTTTGTAATCGAGATCATAAAATTCGTGTGCTTGTTTCCTACGATTAGGCATGATCTTTCAACCTTTAGGCTTCGGTTCCACTATTTTATTCCGAACCAATCGATAGCGCGCTTCGAACTCCATTGCATTCTGGGCTTTATCGTAGCAATGAACAACGACGCTCGAGATAGGTTTCCCAAAGTGACCTTGCATACTTTGGATCACGACCCGTTCTAAGTCTATGTTTAATTGAGCGGCGACTTTAGCTCGAACGGCTTCGCGTGTTGGAGTCATCTCCCCGAGATGCGTGATAATTACTGAAACCTCTTTACGTTCTACTAAGGGGTTATATCTCTCTTCTTGAATTTGTATTTCCATGATCTACCCACGGTATTCATTATAGTACTCGAATTGGTCAAGTAATACAGTTATTCTGTTTTTCAATGATTGCGTAATCGTGACTACTACGATTCCGGTTTCCCTATTTTCGATAGGGGGTTGGCCGTATAGAACCATACTTCCGAGAGGTGACCAGAGGATACACGGGATTGTGAGAAGATCCTCCTCACCGGAAACCCGGACACAAACACGAATTTTCGACCTGGATGAAAAACTTATTGCGTTTTTGATTATATCGATAGCGTCGTCAAGTATCCATTCAGGAGGATTTTGTAAGACCAATTCCTTGTACAAAGCGAGGTCCAGTGTTACCGTATCTGATCTTAGGGTTTGGCCATCATAAATAACGATATTGGGGAAGAAATTCACATTGAATAGACTGGCCGTACAAAAATCGCCCACAGAAATTACCAGGGGTGGAGAACGAGAGCTGATAAATCTTACAGTTTCTATTGCTACTTTACCAGGTTCTCCAGTAAATATTTGGCCAATTGGGCTACGTAATGACTCTCGTAAAGACTTGGGAAGCTTATAGCCGCCTGTCAAAAAAGTTCCCATCTTCCACGGAGGGAATTCCTACCGTACTTTAATAGCATATATGCCCGGTCGAGAAACATTCAATTTACGAGCGATCTTACTTTCTTTCGCATTTCGAATTATTACCATACCGCTAAAGTTCTTCGATAGGTGATTGTGAGTTCTGCAGATTGGGCAAACCTCCTCCCCATGCACAATGCTTTTACATTTTTTGCAGGCCCTATAATTTACCACTTATGTCGGCTCCTGATTTTTTTCTTCATCCAACCAAGTCTTGAGGCCCAAACCTTCCCCTTTCATTGTTACTGCAATTTTCATACTTACATGGTCGACCGTAGCCGTAATAATTCTTCCTCGTACGAGATCTCCTTGCCTAATGGTTCGTCCCGATTCTCGTCCGACAAGAACCCCCGACGCTCTAGATGACATTTGAAAGAATTCATCTGAGATTTGACTGATGTGAGCTAATGCATCTGTACAACCAATACGCATAAAAAACCCAAATTTGGTCGTTTCCACCACCTCACCCTCCGATACTTCGTTGTTTAACGGTCGGAAAGTGATTGCTTCATATTCAACATCATGGAATGTTTCGCCGTGTCCTGGGACGATACGACCAGGCGAAATATGAAGGATCGACAAAACCGCTACAATCATGCCTACATCTGCGCCAATTGTTGTTTCATTCTTTTGTCGACTAATATCAAGGATGACGTTTTCAATCGGTTCGCCAAAGCGTTTGGGAGGAACTCGGATAGTTTCGCGAATTCTAGTTAGGTAATACATCTTCTTTCCAGGTTAGATAGGTTTTTTTGCGAGATCCGCAGATATTTTTTCCGCAATTCGGGCTTGAAATCGGTAACGATTAACCCTCATTCAGACGGCAGTGATTTAACTAGGTGACTGAAGAGATCTTCGGTCATTTCTTAAGGAAATCGGATTATTAATCCAATGCAGGGTTTGTATGATAGATTATTGAGGTTTTCGATACAGTTTGGTGATATAAGCAGACCCAAAAGTTAAAATTCCGATTTTAACGAGGGGAATTGCTATTATATCCCCTTCTCATGGGATCTATGTACATCATTGGAATCTAATGGAATAGAGAAAGAGGAAATGTGACATATGTTTACCACATTCTTTCAGTTAGACCTATTTGAACAATTAGTTCTCATAGGGGTGATCTTGGTCGCAATTCTGAGCTTTGCATACTCATGGTGGCTCAGAAACGACGTCATGAGGCAAAAAACTGGTACTGAAGATATGCAAACTGTCTGGCGAGCTATCAAAGAGGGGGCCGATGCGTATCTCGGTAAGCAGCTTAGATCAATCTTACCCATTGTGATTATATTGACGGGCGCTCTTTTCTTAAGTGTCTGGTTGGTTCATCCATCGAGAGCGGCACAGACTGAATTCGGACCTGGTACCCTTGCGGCGGGTCTTGGACTCGATCCGACATTAATGATAGCACTCGGAAGAACATTCGCATTTATCCTAGGTGCAAGCTTTTCACTTATGGTCGGTCAGTTTGGAATGCGTATTGCTGTTCAGGGTAACCTTCGAGTTGCCGCCGCTGCGGCAAGCGCAACAGATGAATCAGGTAATGTTTTAGACGTTGACAGACGGTACAATAAAGCACTTTCCATAGCATACCATGCAGGTACTGTAACAGGCATGTTGACCGATGGCTTTGGTTTGTTAGGAGGGACAGTGATTTTTATAATTTTTGGAACCGCAGCACCCGATGCCTTGTTAGGTTTTGGCTTTGGTGGAACAATTCTTGCACTTTTTATGCGAGTGGGCGGAGGCATTTATACAAAAGCAGCAGATGTAGGCGCCGATCTTGTCGGGAAGGTTGAAGCCCAAATACCCGAAGATGACCCTCGCAACGCCGCAGTAATCGCTGATCTCGTGGGGGACAATGTTGGTGATTGCGCAGGAATGGCGGCAGATATTTTTGAATCCTACGAAGTAACGATCGTCTCCTCACTGATCCTTGGCCTCTTCCTCTATCAGCTCGCCCTGGATGCAGGGCAGCCCTTAGCCCAATCAGTGGTTTGGATCATGTTCCCTCTTATAGTCCGTGGCATTGGAGTGGTTAGTTCCATCGTTGGCACTTTCGCTGTTGCCCTCTGGAAAACGCCCGATGCCGAGAAAGCAATGTTCAATTCCTATGAACTTTCCAGTGCAATTACCATTTTCACATCCTTTCTCTTCGCAACCTTCTACGCTGGAGATTGGCGTCTTGCTTTGTTAATTGCCACTGGGGTGATGTTAGCAGTCTCTTTTAATCCTATTACAGCCCGATTTACGGCTAAGGAACGTGGTCCAGTTCAAGAAGTTGTCGATTCGATGCACGGCGGTCCGGCAACAACAATATTGTCTGGTTTAGCCCTTGGATACGAATCTTCTGTTTGGGCTGTGGCAGCGATTTGTATTTCGTTTGTGATCGCAGTTGCAACATTTCTTATCCTACCCGGGAATCAATTTATCGGTTCGATATTACCCGTGCCGGAACTATACGTTGATACAGACAGCATACTCCAATATATGTTGTACGGTATCAGCTTGATCGGAATCGGAATGTTATCTCACACAGGTAACAATGTTGCGATGGATTCATTCGGTCCTATCAGTGATAACGCACAAGGCATCGCTGAAATGACCTCCATGGACAAAGAGTCAGCTAGTGTATTGGAAGAGCTTGATGCAGTAGGTAACACAACTAAAGCCATAACGAAAGGCATTGCAATTGCAAGTGCAGTTATTGCTGCAGTGAGTCTGTTTGCTTCATTTGTAACAGATATTCAAGTTGTTGTTGATAGCTTACGAAATGAGTTTCCTGATATAGTAAATCCGTTGGCTGACGGTTTACGTGTGAATATTCCAGCAGTGTTCGTAGGATTACTCCTTGGCGCGGCATTACCTTGGATCTTCGCTGCATTTAACATCCGGGCAGTGAGTCGTGCGGCTGGTGACATTATAGAGGAAGTGAGAAGACAATTCAAAATCCCAGGGGTAATGGAAGGAACAAAAAAGCCAGATTATAGACAAGCTGTGGGAATTTCCACGGCTGCGGCCCAAAAAGAGTTGGTGAGCCTTGCAGTAATCGCAGTATCAGTCCCCATTATGGTTGGAATTCTATTTGGCGTCCTGATTGCCCAGGGCGGTGCCATGACTGGTTTATCGGAAGATGCTCTCCATACTATCGGCTCGGGGGTCGAAGTCCTAGGAGGATTTCAAGCAGGGATCATCGCATCTGGACAATTATTAGCTGTTTTCATGGCTAATGCTGGGGGAGCATGGGATAATGCGAAGAAAGCTATCGAAGACGAGTCTCAGGATATAGAGAAGAATATGGGAAAAGGTTCAGAACGCCATAAGGCAGGTGTCGTAGGGGATACTGTTGGAGATCCCCTAAAAGATACCGCAGGTCCTGCTATAAACCCCATGATCAAAGTAGTGAATTTAGTGAGTCTGATTTTAGCTCCACTTCTTGTTGAATCTAGCCATGATCCGCAACTGAGCCTCATCTTGACTTTGGTTGCCGCGGGACTGTTTGTACTGTTTGTGTGGGCGTACAGGAAAAGTAACCGAAGAATGGCTGCCCTAGGTGAATCATAATACCTTGGGGGTATTCTTCACCCTCTTTTTTCATTTTAGATACTTACTCAATCAAAGATGAAATTGAAATAGAGTGTGAAACAAATGAGTTCAGGAAATCCAGAAAACGACTCAGAACGAAGTTTGCTGCTCATTAAGCCTGATGGGGTTAGAAGAGGCCTTATAGGCCAGGTTATTGCTCGAGTAGAATCCAAGGGACTCGAAATCATTGGATTGAAGATGGTACATCTCACTGATTCCCAGATCGATCGTCTTTATGACATTCATATCGGTAAGGAATTCTATCCGGATTTGAAATCTTTTATTGGTTCCGGTCCAGTGGTTGCAATTGCAGTACAAGGAACAAATGCTGTAAAAGTTGTTCGTAAATTATTGGGCGCTACTAATTCTATCGAGGCACTACCTGGAACCATTCGTGGCGATTTTGGCCTGGCCCTAACCAAGAATATAGCCCATGGTTCAGATGCTCCCGAACGTGCTCAATATGAATTATCGATTTTCTTTCCGCCTGAGATTTCAGGAAAGGCATCCTTGGATAAACTGTGAAAAGTGGAATCCTAGTGAGACGGCGTACACCCTATTCACGTGTTAAGATTGCAAGCATATCACGAGGTGAAGTGATACAGGAGCAAGAAGGGAGATGGCGCCTATTAACCCCCGATGATCGTTTCCTTTTTCGAGTATGGATAATGGGTTTTATCACAGATAAAATTGTTGATGACGACCGGATTAGCTTATCCGTCGATGACGGGAGTGGTGTAGTACGAGTTATTGGACTAGATGAGAAGTTCAATGAATTTCAGCGCTGGGATAGGATAGAGGTGCTGGGGGCTATCTCGGTTTCTCCTACGGAGGATGGAGTGGATGTGACGGTCACACCTGACATTGTTACCCGAATAACTGATGATAATTGGTTTTTAGTGCATCGACTGAAGATCTTAGAAAACAGGAAAGTGACAAGGGTCGATACCGTTCGATCTGCTGTAGTAGGAGGAATAGAACTCACAGGAGTAGTCTCCATTGAGGATCTGAAGGCTAAATTGAAACAGGCGGTTAAACGATTAGATGCTGGCTCTGGGGTAAGATATGATCAACTGGTTGCAGAATTTCCTAAGATTGATGAAGAACAAATTTCTGCTGCATTAACGGAACTATTGGATTCGGGCGAGTTTTTCGAGCCAAATCCAAGCGTATATTCCTATATTGAGTGATTTTGGCCGTAAAACGTTGATCATACTCTCCTGAATAGTTCCACAAGTTTAATGGGAATCAAGTTACTGATTTTGTTAAACAGGATACATTAGAACATGTTTGCCTACGTAAGGGGAGCAGTAGGGCATCCAGATGTGTATCATTTCTTTTGATGGAGATTTTGGATTCAAATGGAATAGATTGTAATTCTGCCATTGCATTGTTCATGAAAATCTAGGGACGATTCCACTGAAATGCATAGTACCGAATCTGTCTATCAGAAAGAACTGTTGCGATTACATAACGCTTCCGGACTGAAGTAGCCAAACGCCCCGCACGAACCAAGTCAATAGGTTCCAGACGAGAACTGTTCGGGATTACCGAAATGAGGAAAGGGGAATGGTCGATACCTGGCCCCCTTTTATAAACGGCAAAATCCGTGCCAAATTTCAATCCAGGGCGTACAATGTATCTTAAGCGTCGGAGATCGAGATAAACGGCATATAAATCTTCAAACTTGGCAAAACGGTCTCTACAAATCCTCTGGAACTCTTCTCTCTCAAGATGTTTTAACCCCTCTGCGATACTAATGATTTTTTTTTCTTGAAGAAATGCGGCCTCAAGTAAAGTAAGCTCAAGTGGCCTATCGAATCGGGGAGATTTTGGTTTCCGGATCCCAACAGGCTTTCCATAATAACCAAGTTGATAAACGCTGCTCCCAGCATCAGAATCCCAAATCACGACCTGATTTCCGACTAATTGGGCAGGAATTGGTGTATCCAACAGTCATGCACCAGGTTTTATGGATCTATTCAAAAATTATTGGCCTGTTGTTCTCTACGATTGAATTTAGGAGCAACTAGACGAATTAAAAGCATAACATCAATCATAATAAGTGTAATCAGTAGGATGAGGGCTGCATAAAAGTTTGCTATAGAAAAATCTTCAGGGGGCTCCATGGCTGTGATTTCTAACGAATTCGTGTATGTAATGAATCTGATCGCGTTGGTTTCAGAATCATAATATTCAATAGCGGCAGCCTGTATACTAAATTTCCCGATCGCGTTGGCAGTGATAGAATAACCGAACACTCGCGTTTCACTGGGACCAATCTGTGTGTAAGAAAGTTTACCTAATCCTGTGGTGTTAAAAATCCATGGATTTGAGAATCTTTCAATGTATGTGACATTATAGGCTGTTTGATTTCCGAAGTTTCGAATAATAACCGTCACAATTATTGTCTCCCCTAAAGTGACCTCGGTCTTATCAATCGACTTCGTGGCAATTAGAGCAGGATACTCCTTCGAGATCTTCGAGGCAATATTGTTCCCTGATGGCATTACGGTTGGTTGGGCAGTAGTTGAAAATGTAATTGGATTTATTATGGTAGATAAGCAAATGAGTGCTACAAACGCAATGCCTAGTATTGCGAGGAGATAAAATTGATAAGATCGCATTTTCTTCATCACCCGAAGCCGTTTAATCTGCGTTTCAGTAGTCTTTTTTTCTTTAGTTATCAATCTGGTTAAAAAACTTTTTTTCTCCGGTAGTAAAAATGCGACTCATGTCATCTCATAGGTCATCTTCGTTATTTGAGAAGAAATTTCTTTTTTTTGGCGGCAAAGGAGGAGTTGGAAAAACTACCATGGCTGCCGCCACTGCTATTAAGGCTGCCGATTTGGGAATTCGCACTCTTCTTGTTTCTACGGATCCCGCGCACTCTGTGTCGGACAGCTTAAACCAACAAATCGGAGGTGATACATATACTGAAGTCACGGGAGTCTCTGGACTTCAAGCGATTGAACTAGATACTCAAAATGCAATGCGTTCTTATTCTGATATTGTATCACAACAAGATCCATCAGGGCTTATTTCCGATCTTCTTGGAAGTGATGACCCCTCTACCTTGTCTCCTCCCGGTGCAGATGAAACAGTCGCCTTTATCCAACTTCTTGAATTCATTAGAAACCCTGAGTTTGATACCATCATTTTTGATACAGCTCCGACCGGACATACCCTTAGATTGTTACAACTCCCTGAAATGACTCAGACATGGCTGTTTAGACTAATTAAAATGCGAAAACGCCTCGGGGGAATAATGACTGGTATGAAAGCGTTTTTTGGAGGGGGATCGGGACCAAGCGAAAAAGAAGCTTTTGAAAAATTGGAGGAACTACGAGATCAAGTAGAATTTGCCCGTGAGCATCTGCAAAATCCTCAAGAAGCAGAGTTCGTGGCAGTCACGATACCAACAATAATGGCCTTATGGGAAACGGAGCGTCTTATCAAGGCATTATACGAAGTAGCCTTTCCGATCTCCAAAATCTATATCAACCAGGTTCAACCAGAGAATCCTCATTGTGCTTATTGTACGGCCCGTTTTGCCAATCAGAATGAAACATTAGCAAAAATCCATGAATTGTACAATGAATACGAAATTTCAGAGATCAAGATGTATGAACATGAAATTCGGGGAGTGGGAAACCTACGGACCTTAGCTAACCTTTTGTATGGCGCCATGAAATAATAAAAAGATATGTTTTTCAGATTAAATGGAGGTACTTGACGGATTGTATTAGAAAATGCATCCTCTCAGATATTCGCGAAAAACATCAGTAGGAACAGCCACTCTCAATTGAAAAAGGTGATTAGCGCAATGATGTGCAGTTAATCCTCATCATCCCAATTCTTCTTAATTCTTGCAAAAGCGGCCCTTAGTTCGTCATTCATCTGGGCTTTTAGAGCCATGGGAGACATACGAGCAGGAGAACCAGGAGCTTGCGGTTGTGATGGAGGAACAGCACCTGGAGGCCCAGAACTAGGAGGAGTGAGACCAGGGGGAGGGGGAAAGGTCGAAGCGGGACTTGTGGGACTTGTGGATTGACCAAACCCTGGCAAGGGTGGTAGACCAGATGGAGGAGATGGGGACGTAGGCTGTGCTGGCGAACTTGAAGGAAGAGTGGGAGGAGACGGAAAACCTGAGCCTCCGCTCCCTGAAGAAGGTGGAGGTGGGGGGGCAGTTCCTCCCATGGAGGGAACAGGGGGTGGGGATGAAGTTGAAACTGCAGGCGTGGGTGGTGGTGCAATTTTAGCAGAAGGGGGTGCAGGTGATGGTGTAGATCCTCCCATACCAGGGCTAGGTGGAACTGGTGAAGCAACTGAAGGAGATAGCGCACTTGTTGTTTGAGTTATTACCCTTGAGGGACTTGAACCAAGGGCATCCAACCTCGCATTAAGTGTGTTTACCTTCGCATCGAGCTCTTCGGTAATTTCTGCCAATTGAGAGACGAACAAGAAGAATTTTTTTGTCATTTCAACTAAAATTTGCACGTTTCGGTCTTGATCTTCACCGAAAAATTCATCTAGGTTGGTCACTATTAATACACATCACTAAGGTCGTCTTTGGCAACAGTAACGAGGAAACCAGTTATTATTAAGTGAAAACGGGGTTGGTTTTGTTACTATTACTATGTACTTTCCGGTACCTTCGTTGTTTTTTACTTCTCCTTGAGATATTATAAGTCATCTCTTATTGAGATGAGCCTATGAGCATTCAGTATTTCCATGAGACAATTGAGTGTAGGGTGATTTCAATGACACAATTTGTATCAGCTAGGATCTCCGCCGCATTTGGATGCTTAAGGGTATCGAAATAGCGAAGGAGGATCTGCTCTGCAATTGAAACAACACGCTTATTATCCAGCAGTATATGAGCATCTCCAACTCCCATAACACCATAAATGGGGGCACGGATGCCAACATCCACACAAAAACTAATGCGTGGATCATTTAGGATGTTTTTTACTTTTTTTGTACGCGTATGG
Source organism: Candidatus Thorarchaeota archaeon (assembly GCA_048882505.1). Classification (GTDB taxonomy): domain Archaea; phylum Asgardarchaeota; class Heimdallarchaeia; order Hodarchaeales; family Hodarchaeaceae; genus Hodarchaeum. The sequence continues at coordinate 38,023 of JBHLRO010000018.1, read as the reverse complement.
CTTCCAATGTAAAGTTTTCCATGAACATATTGATACCAGACGGGAACTACATGGGGATGACCGTCTTTATCCATTGTAGCTAGGTGAAGAAGTTTTTGATTGGCAAGGAATTCGAGTTTTTCATCCAATTGGAAAGCCTCGCTCAGAAAAATCCCTATAAACTGTATTGTTTTAATAAAAACGCAACTTTACAAGCATCTTTGGTCTCTCTCACATCATGGGTGCGTATAATATGTGCACCAAGTGAGACTCCAATTGCTGTTGCCGCTAAAGATCCAGAAAGTCGTCCATCTGGTGGCTCGTTCAATACTTTGCCTATAAATGACTTTCGACTAATTCCAAGCAAGATAGGGCGACCCAAAGATCTCATTTCAGGTAAATCCTTGAGAATATTATAATCCGCCTCAATTTCACGCTCTGGTACCCACCCGCCCAGGCCAGGATCCACAACCATCTTAGAATCAGGAATACCCGCATTCTGTCCAATATTTAGACTGTTTTGTAGTTCTAACAGGATTTTTGGCATAACATAAACATCTCCTGGTTTATCCCGGCATGACATGACTATTGCTGAGGCTTGATGATCTGCAATTACGGTTGGAAGACGCTGATCGCTTTTAAACCCGGAGATGTCATTAATGATGGTGGCTCCCTTCGAGAGGGCGTATTCTGCGGTTTCAGCAGATTGGGTATCTATTGACACAGGTATTTCCTCGCCAACATCATTGAAGGCATCAAAGAACTTAGATAGACGCTCTCGCTCTGTTGATTCCGAGACAATATCTGATCCCTGGTATAAAAACGTGGGGGCACTGGAGATCGCCCCAACATCTAGGAAGTCTGCGCCAGCCTCAATCATCTTTGATATTTGAGAGCCAATCTCAGATTTTGAGGTTTTCACGCTCCCCTTGAAAAACGAACCAGGAGATAGATTAATTACACCCATAATTTGGGTAGGTTCCTTATCGCCTAGGGGTTTACCACCAAGCGTCCCTTCAATCAACACCTATTTCAACCTCAATTACCCTTCTTCTTTTCGAGAATACCATAATGGACCCATATATAGACACAATTCCGGATCCATCTTCATCTGTTGGTTGTTTTCGTACTCATCTACCTTCCCTTTATGGAAGGAAAGTTCATCGCATCCCCGAGCAATTACAATAGGTACCTGTTGCGCGGACTCGCCCATGAGTATTTCGGCACCACACACGAGATTGTCCGCAATAGCACGAGATGTTATCCTCATCGAACGTCCAAAAAGGTCTAAAGATCCACGATCATCAATAATCGGACTAAATCCCGCAACTGCGAGGGCAAAACCTGATGTGCCTCGTCTCAGGGGGTGGGTTTTCGAATCCGAAATAATTATCCCCACTTTTTTTCTTGTACGAGCATAAATCTCATCATGGATCGATTTTGCGGTTTTTACGGGATCCTTAGGTAAAACGATTAAAAAACCCTCTCCTCCCGCATTACTTTGATCTACTCCGGCATTAGCTTGGAGAACTTTATCTCGTAAGGCAAGGACAGCTCCCGGAACGGCTCCAAAAACGTCATCCGCTTCCTGCAAAACCGTTTCGACAAATCGTGGATCCAGCTTTGCCATATACGCAATTTCCTTTGCGCGTTCGCTAACCTCTGCAATAGAATCCATTGGCCGCTGCCCCCCTTCGGCGATAGAAACAATCTTGCTGGCGATGATAATAACATCCCTATCGCGTAAAACGAAATTATTGGATTCGAACGCATCGAGCAGAATTGATGTTATGTTTTGATCCAATTTTGTGACTTTAGAGGGTGTCGGAACCCCAAGAAACTCGATTTTCACGAGATATTCACCATTATTAATCGGATATTTCATTTCCTTATTAACATCAATAGGACATTCTTTTAACATGTTGAAAGCATGTTCGAAATCAACATATGCTGAAAACAGTAAGCTGCTAAATCAATAGCAGGCTTAACAATTCAACAGGAGACATATCTATTGGCTTTAGAAGATCGAGCTAAGTTCGGAATCCCCTTATTGGACGATGCACTCGGTGGTGGTGTTCCCCGCGGTTCCATCATCCTAATTGAGGACGAGGTTGGCATTAACACTGAACACATTTTGGTCCAATTCTTATCAGAAGGCCTTAGAACTGGAGAATATGGTTATTTTCTTAGCACAGAACATCTATTCGGCCATTACTCGCCCTTGTTCGTCCCCTACAATATCTCTGAAGTTACCTTTGAGACCAAGCGGTTGGTATTTTTGGATGCGTTTTCCAATCCCTTTGGGTACTCCGAGGGACGCCCAATGACGACTGCCGCGGAGAATGTGGTTCGAGACATCACGCAACCCCGCCAGGTAACCGATCAAATCCGGCGCTCTCTCCTCCACGTTCGCAATCAACCTGTTCGTGGAGTACTTGACTCCTTAACCACTATTCTTTTGGTCTCTGACACGTTAAAGGCTCCCATGGCCTTCTTACAACACAAAATCGCCACGGACAAAGAAATGGGAATCGTAAGTCTGTTCACACTACATACAGATGTTCACAACGCCCAGATCGTTAAAGCTATAGAACATTATTGTGATGGAGTGTTACGTCTTCGAAACGTGATTCCTTCAGATGAAACGGACGTTTCTATGGAGATGCTCCAGATTCTTAAGGTTCCTGGCATTCGACTTGCAGAATTGGAGGCGACGGAATTCGGATTCAGCCCGAGTCCTGGTCATATTGAACTTACTCCTCATTGAAGCATTATGGCTATTATTGGTTTGATGGCGATGGCTCCTAGGAAGAATTGTGACGTCGAAAATTGTGTTAATGAAAGTAAGCGGACAGTTTCCCGTGAAAAAGCTGGTGCGGCGATCCAACAAGCTGGATTGGGCCTAGCGGTTCGAGACAAAAAAACAAAGGTACATCTTTGCGCCGACCACTATCGGAAAATAAAGAAGCAGCTGAAGAAAGACCGAAAACTTGAACGCCTACGTTGGGGAAGCTAAGTTTCCAAAATTGAAATTAGTCATTCACGACCTAGGATGAATCGAAGAAAAGATATTACTTGTCCAGGTTCAAGCATCAGTGCAGGTACCCGCATCTTATATTGACGGTATGAATCTCCAAATCTTTCTATTAATTCCTTTTCTTCAACAAGAACGAGATGTATTTTTATTCCGATTAAGAAAATGATTAGCGTATAGAGTGCATAGCCAGATAATCGGAAAAAAAATCCACCAACCGCTACCAATACCAACCCAAAATATGCAGGATGACGAAGAACTGAATAAATCTTGTGGTCTTGAAGTTCCGACTCTTCTGGATAGTAAAGATAGATCAGGGCCATGTAATCCACCCCGAATGTTGCTAAAGCTCTATAGCCAGTCAACATTCCCAATAATAAGAAAAAAATTCCTGTTGATTGAGCGATCAAGGATATTAGCTGAGGTAGATCGAGTATAGTTATTATAGAGTCAAATAAATAGGCAAAAAATGTATTTACAGGCTGTTCAGGCAGAAATACAAGAAAATAATTGTGAGTTATTGTAGCTAGGACAAGTGGAATCCCAAGGATACCCCATATGAATCCTCGTTGGAATGCGAGTTCGTAGCTTTGAGTGATCAAATGGTTTCTACGTGCCCAAACACGGGATATCAGGAAGAATCCTATTCCGACCAGCAAAGTTTGACCAAATATAGGCAAACTGGGTTTCAGGACAATTGAAAATTCATTATTGGGAAATGCATCCGTTAACGTATAAGAAATTAGCAAAAAGAACAGCCCAAAAATGAAGGAGATGAAGAAAAGAAGAGGAATTAAGATAAGTCGTTTTCCAGGATAATTTGGGAGTTTCTCTTGCAGCTTCTCCATTCCTTTTAGTTTTATGTCGATTCCTCCTTTCTAATACTCCTTAGGACTAATGAAATATCAAATCAGAGCTCCTTATCCAACTAAACGCCTCAAGCTGCGCAATACTTAGAAAAGCTTTAGTTCCATGGCATCATCAGGACAGACCGCAATACAATCCAAACAATTGATACACTGCTCGGATCTCACCCTTTCTGGAGGATGTGCAAGCACACGTACCCCTGTGGGGCATACGTCTTCACACCAACCGCAGTGTGTACATTTTGTGACATTTCTACCAACCCCAACAATCGAATGTTTTGCCAAATACCCCATGATGATTCCCACTGGACAGAACCATCTGCACCAACCCTTCGGTACATAAATAACGAGAATGAAGGCAAATACGAAGATCGCTAATCGAATCCAAAATATGATGTCAATAAGGACGAGCTGTTCCCAAACCAAGAGGTTACTAATTCCCCCCCAATAGAAAAGACCGGGAATTATGACAAACAAGAAGGTTGCGGGACTTAAAAGGGTCCAGGGTTGATAAGCAAAGAAACCAAAGGCATCTTCTACTTCAGCTGTGTTTCCAAGTCCAACATTAATCCCGATAAAGATCGAAATCAACAAAGTAGCTCCTGTTATGAATTCTCCTATTTGACGTAGATTCAAATTGGTTTCACGAGTAGGTTCGTACTTCCTTTTCCAGGTGGTGGCAAATCCAACCAAGTCTTGGGCAAGTCCAATTGGACATGCCCACGCGCAAAACATTCGACCGACTAGCGCACCGATGATCAAAAACACGGCGAGTGGAACTAACGGAACAATAGCCATTGTTAACATCCGTTGTAGGAGATCAAAAGCTCCCTCACTGGTAGTAAACAGAGCTCGAGGCATTACCACAGGAAGAACTAACCAAGTTGCTCCAATAGAAAAAAAAGTCAAATTTAGGAGTAAAAACATAACACCCTGAACGAACACACGGAAAAGCCGGAGTTTAGTAAGATTAACTTTCGGTTTTTTATGATAACCCATGGATATACACCTAGGGGAGAGGTAAACCAGCAGTGGCACTGTCAGTGATTTCAGAGATAATTTCTTGAATCAGCTCGAATTGGTTGATGGAAATAGCCAGGGTTAAGAAAATAATCCCAAGACCAAGGGCTAGGAAAGACTTTGCGTTACTCTTCACATTTACACATTCCTAATTCGACGAGATCTCTACAAAGTGGAGCCCGTATGGTCGTTACTTAAAGACTCTCCATCCGACTCTATACGTACTTCGTTTTAAAACGATAAACGGAAAACAGTACAAACATCTCAGAAACCCCAATCTCGACTAATACTAAATCCCTGCGCTACGATTCGGGCATCCCTGAACTTTCGAAGCAAACGCGGGTGAAAAATAGCTTTTAAAGGAAGCACGAGTTTCTGTATTGCACTCAGAGAGGTAATATTCCATCCATCAATCATTTGCCCAAAATCTTCAAGATCTTTACCAGTAAACTTGGTATAGAGGATATTGTGGGCTGATTTTATCGTTGGACTGGTATAATCCATGGCCATAATCTTTTTGTGGTATATACTTAATTGTCTTTCATCAAATCGGTTGTTGGCATGTGCTTCGACGGTCGTTTGTCCTGCTAACATACCAGAGTGTACAGCTATAGCGATTCCCCCATAAAATATTGAATTTGTAAGACCAGCGGCATCGCCAGCCGCCAAAAAGTGATCTGTGTAGGGTTGAGGGATCGGCCCACTAGCTGGCATGATTCCGGCTATTTTTTTGACAATTTTGCTGTTTCCAATCTCTTTATGGTTAAGATATCCAATGAATTCGTCTAATATTTTCATAGGATGTGATATAAGATCACTGATAATACCTACATTGGTATAATTCCTTTTTGGGAATACCCAGCCGTAATGCATCTTTGGTAATCTAGAGAAATCAAAATAAAATTCTAAGGCATCTGTATGGACACCTTGGATCTGGTATTCAACACCAGATACGTACTCGGAGGGCGGTTCCAATCCAATTTCTCTTACTGAATGAGCAGAGGGGCCATCACACCCTATAACTACATTGCAGGTGTAATCTCCATTAGTAGTTTGAACCTTCATCATTTGGTTTTGAGATTGAAATCCAGTAGCCTGTGTTCCCAGGTTAATTTCAGCACCCATTTTTGTGGCATTTTCCGCCATAATCTGATCAAATCTGGGGCGGTTAATTGTAAGAGCTGGAAGATTTGATGTTGCTACTCCTGTATTTCCAAAAAAAAAGCGTTGGACATTTAAGCCACGTTCGATGAATGACCCTGTTCTTTGTAACTCAAGTTGGGATTTTCGGAGTTGAATTTGAGGTTTTGGCATGTTTTCGAGCGTTAAAAGCTTCTCTGCAGAGATTCCCTCCCCACAAGCGAGAGGTTGCCCGATTTCTTGGTGTTCTTCAATAATAAAGGTAGTTAAACCAGATTGGGCTGTTGTAATTCCTGCTGATAACCCCGCGGGGCCAGCACCAACAACTATCACGTCAAAATCAGCCATTTTCTATCGTTTGCTTTCTGAATCGAGATCTTTCTGAGTTAGCCTTCATATCTCCTCAGAAATAATATAAATTTATCTGAGAAAATGTTGATCGTGCCACAAGACCCAAAAAGACTAGGAATTTGTGCAAAAAAGACCCAAGGAAAGGTTCTTGTTCAGGTCAAAGAAGGAAAATTACCAAAAATTGGAACCCGTGCTGTCGTTAGGAAAAATGGTGTATATAAGGAAATAGGGGAGATTATTGAGGTGATTGGCTCAACACGAAGTCCGTGGATTGTTATTGCAGTGAAAAAAGAAATCTATCAGCTTGTAAAATCAGATGACGTGATTTATATCGGAGAACGCCCCGTTAGAAAAAAGCTGAAGAGTTTTACTCGTAAAAAACGAGGGAAAAAAACACAAAAGACCACCCTTTAAGGATGATAAATAACCTTAATCGCTTAACCTGTGCTCGACAGGTTGTCTAAGACTCATAGAGCTTCATCATAGGAAGGTACACATGTGGCGCGAACACAAAGAAGATCGAAGCGTAAACCTAGCGGAGGACGCTATCACGTTTCCACCAAAAAGAAAAGCCGTGACCTTGCACGACCCCCAGCTTTAACAAATCTCGGTGAGGGGCGGAAGAAGATTATTCGAACTCGTGGAGGAAATAGAAAAATCCGGCTTCAGGTAACTCAGTTTGCCAATATATCAACAGGAAAACCGAGAAAAACAGAAAAATTGGAAATTGAAGACATTGAAGATAATTCTGCGAATCGTGACTTTGCTCGCCGTAAAATTATTACGAAAGGAGCAATCATTCGTACCAAAAAAGGATTAGCTCGAGTCACAAGTCGTCCAGGCCAAACTGGTACGGTGGATGCAGTTTTAATATAGTGTACAACGAACACTGACGAGTAACGGTCGAAGGAAAACTAGCGGTTATTGGTTTTAAAAGAACGGTAGATCCCGTATCTTTGAATATGGCTATATTTATTGGAACACCAGTTTATTCTAAAGGGAGAGATCTCGCGTTTTCGGAGTCCAATGGATCAATACTTGCATATTTTGACCTTTACCTCACATCCCAAACACCAAACGATGCGGAATCAGAGTAAAAAGGAGGGAAGATGCCATAAGTTCACTCTAATGATCCAAATTGGGATTCAGCTAAGTCAACTTGTGATTCTTCCTCTCTACTGACGTATTGTTTCAGTTTTTTCATGAAAATAATGTATAAAGCTAAAATTCCAAGAGCTGTTCCCAGGAGAATGATAAAAAAGAGGTTTAGATCTGTTTCAGCGAAGGATACCAATCCAGCACCTAATAAAACGTAAAAAGCAACACGTGGAATAGTACCTATTAAAGTGGGAATGAAAAAACTCCAGAAACGAATCCTTGTCATACCAGCACCGTAAGATACCGCATCAAATGGAATAAACGGTACTAATCTGCCAATGAGGACAAATTTGAAACCATGCGTTTCTATTACATCCAAAAAATACTCTGAATCTTCATCAATAAATCGTGCCAGTAGATTGGCTAGAGGAGTTAGGATTCTATGTTCTGAACCCTCTCCCGTTTCTGGACCTTTTCCTGTTCCGAATTCATCAACAATGTGACGTTTCAGAAGGGTTTGGACCCCTTTTGCAATGTAAAACGCTCCAATAGCACCAAATATGGATCCAATTATACCACCAGCTAAGGCTAGTAATATTCCTGTGGGACCATAACGATCATAGAATCCAAACCCTGCAACTGTTAAAACAGCTTCAGAAATAATTGGAGCAACAATGGCTTGGAATACCATGGCAAAAATAAGGCCAAAGACTCCGAATGTTTCGACTAGATACACTAAAACATCATTTAGATAATCCCAGATAGAGGTAAGGATTTGAGCAATCACTGTGGATCCCATTGCTTGATGAAATTAGGCCCAGAATGAAGTTTGCAGCGTTTATTTCCCATTATGTGGCAGTATCGTCCATTTTAGCGCCGTTATTTATGTTCAAGGTAATCACGGAATTAGCCCCGTACCTAAACACATATTAGAAGGGCTTGTAAGAACAATATCAGACAAGAAATCCAGACCATATGGTCTTAAGTATTAGGGGTACGCTCTAGAAGTACCTTGTGGAGATTTTTTTTGTGGATAACGACGATTTAAAGGAATCTATTAAGCAGTCTCGCCCGAAGCGGAATCCTGATCACGATACTGATCAATGGCTCACCTTAGAACACTTCCCTGATGACACAAGGGTCAATCTGACGGCACGTGGGCGCAAATTCATTTTTCAGAAAGGAAATGTCCAAAAAGATCTGGAGGGTGTAGTAAGTCGCGCCCAATGGTCACGATACCGGTCTAATCCTGAAATGACTATTCCTTTGTCTACCCTTCGTTTATTGATTGGACAATCCAACCACGAAATGTTCATGACTTCATTTACAGTCACTTCGATCGGATCAAAAAAGATTCAACTCCCAATTCGACTACCCATTCGGACCAAGAAAAATCACCTTGCAAAGCTGCTTGCCCTACTTACTCTGGCCCGCAATGTTTTCTTGACTGGCACCTATCAAACAGATCAACGTCATAAAGTCGAGGCTTTAATCGAGACCTTTGAAGAAATTTTTGATGTTAATTTATGCCCAGATGGTGAAATCGATTATAATCAGAGGGGGTATTATATTAAAATTCCTGTACAACTCTGTCAGGCTTTGATCAAAGTCTTCACGGGGGAATATAAAGCTAATTTCCCCCAAATTATTCATTCAGTAGCTAAGTGTGAAGATGAGCAGGATATTTTAGATTTCGTCCGTATGTGGCTTCAATTTTCAAGGGTCTATCGATTTGAACAGGGAGAAGATCTGTTCATGTTTAGAGCTTCCGACGAAACACGTGAGATCGTCAAATTGCTAGAAAAACTGGGGGTACAGTGTGATACAGGGTCAATCATGGAAGGAGGAAACAAATTCGTACCAGTATACCGGATCCCTAATGTAGCGGATAATGAGCTTATCCTCGCCAATCCCTCAGTGGTCTCCCGCTTAAGATCTAAAATCGCAAACCAGAATGCACGGATCAAAGAACTAGAAACAATAAAATTTTCTTTAGAAACTGAATTGAACGAAACCACAAGCAGCGCAAGTGAAAAAGTACTCTGGTCACGTGGGATGGATGAACGTCTTGTTGAGGAATTAACCGAGAAACTGAAAGAATTTGAGCATATCCTTATCCGTTCGAAACGAGAAAATGAAGAATTGAAACGGCTTTTACGTCAAAGCGGGACAATTTCTTCTAAACAACCTTTTCTAAAAGATGTAGCCAATGCCTCAAATCTAGCCGAAGATCTAGAAAAATTGCGCGGAGAAGTAGAAGACTTAAAAATCCGTTTGGCTACCATTGGAGAGCCTAAAGCCAAGGAATTGAGCTATGAGGTTACCCAAAAACTCACGATGAAAACAAATCAATCCCTTCCCCCGCAATCAGGTCAAGACGTTCCATTTGGCGTCGATGTAAACTGGAAGCAATTGGTGAAGACATTCCTAGCCCACCCAGATAATTGGATCCTCTTCCTGCTTAGTACACCTCAAGCTTTAACTCGCGGGGCAATCGCTCAAATACTTGGCGTTCCTACTGAGAGACGGATGGAACTACAAAGACGTTTGAACGATTTCGTGGACAAGCATATCTTAAAAGTCGACATGACTGCCGAGGGGGAAGAGGTTTATTCAATTGATCGCCTGAATTGGTCCGATCAGATATCCGCCTACCGTGATATCATCTTGGGTAATAAGGGGGCCCCACTCGAAATACGCCAACAGATCCGTAGCGTTTTGAGATAGTGTAAAAAACAACCCTCACTCCTGATGGAGTCGTATAAATTTATTCTTACAGGTTATCAATTACTTTTAATGCAGCTAATAACTCCTTTTTCTCTGAATCCCTTTCTATTGGTAAATCAGGTACCGCACCCGTTGAGAGAGAAGTCTCCTCATTAAGGGGTGTTGAGCTGATATGAGGCGTTGATTCGTTGTCTAAAGAGGATGTTGTGACCTCAGAAGCAGAATTTGGTCTTAGGTTCTGATCAATCGTTGCTTTTAAGGTTGTAACCTCTTTCTGGAGAAGCGCTAACTTTGTGCTTTGTTCTTTCAGCTGATCACTCAATAATCGGGCTATCTTGGTCAGAGTTTCGATCTTCTTTTCGTTCGTCTCAGAGGATGTCATTTAGGGAAACCGATCTAGATTGCAGGAAGACTATCTTAAATAGAGTTCCTTACAAGTTCTGACTCAATCTAATAACAGGTTTTATCTCATTCAGTTCAACTTTAAATGATTTTATTGATTTCATTCACCAAAAAATCTGCTAATTTTTGAATGTAAAACTCCCCCGCATCCGCTGTGGCTTTTGTCGGATCACCGAGGATTCCATTCTCAGTTAATACCTTCATGCCATGATCAAAGATCTGAGAGATTTGCTTATCCCCAAGTGAACCGATATAGCCAGGATCCATTCTTTCTTTTACAACAAATTCTTCAGCTAAAGATAAAATCATGGAGGTCTCGCTTTCACCCGCATGCCCTCCTGACTCTGCTTTTGTGACTCCAAAATTAGCAGAAAATTCGGCAAGCATGTCAAGAAGTCTTTTCAAGTCAGTGTAGCCCCAAATCTTTACTTCAGGATACAAGGGAGTTAATTCTGTTATAATTTCCCCCGTTAATCTGAAATTCCCACCATGGCTGGGGAATAAGAGAATACTCGTAAAGCCATGCCTCACAAGGCTTTCAACATAATCTCTAATGACTGCTTTTAGTGTTGAAGGTTTGAGAGAAATCGTACCTGGAAAATCTAAATGGTGTGCTGAATTACCCACCTTTATCGTAGGAGCCTGGAGGGTATTTCCCAATTTTACGGCGATTCGATTTGCTACTTCATCTCCCCAAAAAGAGTCTGTATATTCAGGTAAATGCGGGCCATGCTGTTCAATAGATCCAATACAAAATATTATCGTATTAAAACCTTTATCTATGGCGTTTTTTATATCTGGCCAGGTCATTTCCTCAGTTCGAATGGTGTCCATGATATTTTCTCCTTCGCAAAATGCTCTAAGGTTAGATGAACGGTGTAAATTTCCAGATATATGTTTGATTCGAAATTCATTTTTTGTTCTATCGATCGTAGATTCAAGATCGATTGGATCGTATTCTCGTAAACAACTAAAAAAAATTCCCTCAGGTAAAAAATTCCATCAAATTGATTTGTCCAGATTCTAATTCCTGTCCTGACAAATCTAACGCTCCTAATAGCTGATCAAAAGTTGAATCAATCATAGTTTTATACGCCTTTACATCTATTTGTGTTGTAGGAGTGACTAGCTCTACTGGCGTAACACGATCTCCAGTCTTGGTTTTAACGAAACGAATTAATGTGCCTGCCTTTATTCGGCCTGGTTGCTTCTTTTCGAGCTGACGAGCCGCCTTAACATGTTGTGAGTTAACCTTATATCTGTCCAAAGGCATTGTCAATTGCATAGTGACTGCTAGATCTTCACTAGTGTATCCTCTTTTCTCTAAACGTTGGTATATCGAGCGAACAAGTTTTTTTACTCTTTCTTTGGCCTCATCAAATTCTTCATTAGAATAAACCTGGCTAAGGATTTTGAGTACCTCGCGAAATCCGTCCTGTAGGAAGGGTGGCGTGTTACGTTTCTTGCCCATAAGACCTTTAACATCCACTTTGGAATCTGGAAACACACCGAAATAGTTCTTTTTAAGCTCAGAGAGAACCATATACCGATAGGTCTTTTCCATTTCTAATCCCACACCGAGATCGCGCTGGCTCCATTGAATAATCTCCTCGATTTGTTTTGACGTTGGAGATAAAAGAAATACCGAATCAGTATCGCCATACAGGACTGTGACTCCGAGTTCACGAGCTTTTGAAACAGTTCGCTCAATGGCATCACGTCCATAGGCTGTGGTCGAGTCAGCAACAGGAAGACAGTATAATTGGAAACGATCACTACCTAGTACACCGTAGGAGGCATTTATCAGTACCTTCAGGCTCCGTTCTAGAATCTGCAAGAATTCCTTGTGTGGGCCCTTCTTTTTCGATTCGGGTTTTAACCACTGGACACGAACATCCTTGATAAACCCTATGATGTCAGAAATCACACCACGTTTTTTCGTACAGACCCAGTAATCTGTTTGAGGGACCTTATTGTTACGACAATCGGTATGCGTACAGTTTATGGTCTCGTAGCTCAGATTAAATGTTCCAATTATGCTAGGATATAGAGAAGCAAAGTCTAGGACGGCCACATTGAAATGAACCCCTGGTACTGGTTCAATTACTAATGCACCCTTGTATTTTTTCCCCTTGATAATGGCTTGAGAGCTTGCTATCGATCCTTTCTTTAATTCTATGTCCTCAGGATTTGGAATGAAGTATTTTCTACGGCGGTGCTCACTATAAAACATACTTCTAACCCAATTAGATACACTTGTTCTGACAAGATCGTCTAGAGGGGTCCGAGAGATACGGGCTAGTGTAAAAATAAGATTGAGGGGGGTACGGTTATCAAAGAATAGCAAGTCCAGAGTGATCTTTGCGTCCCGGGCGCAGTAATGAATGAGCTCCCATTCGGAAAGCTGAGCGATTTCCGTTGTGAGGCTGAGCTTTCCTACCCCTAGCATGGCTTCTGCTATAGCATCCAGTGACTCCTCGGTGTAACGGTTTCCAAACGCATAGGATCGGATTGCTACATTGTGATAGAATCTGTAGGTATCAATGTGGATTGCATGAGTGAAGTTACAATCCTTATTCCGACGGTTCCATATAATTGGGCTAGAACCTCGAATCCCAAGGTGCCTTGCTCGTTCGTGCATATAGGGAAAATCGAAATTATCTCCATTAAAGGTAACGATCATTGGATAGCCGTTTAGAATTTCAAAGGCCTCTTTGAGGAGCTCTCGCTCTTCTGTAAAGTAAAAGATCTGGATTTCAGGTAAGTCATCTGGTTTAGATCCTTTTGAAATGTTCTTCCGTTCGAGAACCAACGCGATCTGCTTTCCTTGGCTATCTGCAAAGCAGATACAAATGATCGGAAACTTGGGATCAGTAGGTTGGGGAATTTGGCCCGCAGAATAATCAGTTTCAATGTCACACGCGATTACGCGCATTTCAGGAATTTCTTGGACAAAATCGTCCTGAAAGACCTCAAGTAAGCCTCGATATTGAGCCAAATTCTCTACAACAGCTTGTGGAATTCGCATCCCTGTACTGCTGGTCTGAGAAGGAATAAATCGACTTGTTTCCGGATCCCACCAATATTTTCGGCCAGGAACCAATTGCACGTCGTAAAGCCAATTACGGTGATATTTAATGCGAGATTCCCAGGTTTCTTGGTTAAGCTCTTTTTTGATTATATCTCGAACCTTAGGAACTTCGCTGGGCGTGGGAGTTACAATACGCGTGAATTCTCTTTCTATATCTTCCAAAAGATCAATTCGAGTAACTGAATCAATTCTCTTGGTAACCGTGGACAATGAGCTAAGCGATGAAATTCGATCAAGGGTTTCTTTACTAAAGCAGTACGGTTCATGACCATAAGTATCCGTCACGTAAACTATTTTTTGAGCCTGAACATCTAATAGTTTAATGCCCGCCCCGTTAGAGTTTGCGTCATAAACTGTGGACATAAGGAAATAGTCCCGATTCGCAAGTAACTGATTAGACATTTTTATCCTTTAATCTCTACCTGTTGAACTTGAGGTTTATACTTATCTCGCCTTTCTGTCAAATTAATTTCAAGTCATAAGCTTTATCGAGGATTGCGTTGCAGAAGCATTTTCATGTGAAAATTTCTCACGGGGAGGATTTCAAGGCATAGAAGATTGACTCAATTGTGAAGTCCAAGCTTGAATATTGAAAAGCCTTCAGTTTGAGTTTTGTGAGGAAACAAACGTTGTGCTAATGGGAAATCTGATATCGGTGTTCCAATATAGGGGTATTGCGGTTTTAGAGTAAAATTTGGATTTTCATCCAAAAATTTCGCGATTACGTCCTCATTTTCCATGGGTAGAAGGCTACAGGTGGCATAGACCAACCGTGAAGTTGGATTCGGTTTGAGCAGTTGGGATGCCTGGGATAACAACCCAAGCTGGAGTTTACTCAACCATTTCACTTGATGGCGATTTATCCTCCATTTAGCGTCTGGTCTGGATGAAAAAGTTCCAGTTCCAGAACACGGGGCGTCAACGAGAATCTTATCGAAACGGATATGAAAAAGGTCGTTAACGGGTAGCTTCCTCACGTCAGTGAGGAGGGGATAAATGGTACGCAATTTGTACAGTTTAATTTTACGTATCAGCTCTGCAATTCTTCTCTCATGATTGTCTAAAGCAATTATTTTTCCTTGTTCTTGCTGCAAAGCAGCAATGTGGGTCGTCTTGCCTCCAGGAGCAGCACATGCGTCTAAAACTGTTTCTCCAGGTCGAGGATTCAAGATATGGGAAACAAGAGCAGATCCTTTGTTTTGGATGTAGTATAGCCCTTTATTAAATGAGGGTAGCCGGGGAAGGGGTAATTCCCAATTCACGGCACGAATAATATCATTAAAATCAGGGTCTTCTTCCAAGGTGACTTTTTCAGCTCTTAATGTTTGAATGATCTCATCTTTCGTATACTTCATAAGATTCAATCTTAGATAGGTCGGAAGAATCTTGTTATTCGTGGTTAAAATCTGAACGGTGGTTTCTCGACCATAGTACTGCGTGAAATCACGAACCAGCCAAGTCGGATGAGCGAATTGAACGGCTAATCTCTCCTCAGGATCATTGATTGTCAAAAGAAGTTCAGAGAGATGCCAATCTGTGAAAATCGAATCAAGATCCATCAGTATTTCGGGAAGATTGTGTGAGGTGATAGTCTTTAAAACCGCGTGACATCCTAGCCGCCATTGTTCTGTACTTTGGGACTCTGGAGCAAGCGCAAGCAGATAAACCACGACACGCAATAAATTTAACACAGAATCAGGGAGCGCCTCACTCAGAAAACGTTGTATATGGTTATAGATAAGACGATTGAGAGTATTTCTATAACGTATAGTTTCAAATGTAAGAGCATTCACCTGGGCATATAAAGAGGGATTGTTGTGAGAAGTTAGGGTCGGAAAAATCTTCATGGCATTCCTAAGAGACACTTGATTATTATCAAGATGGGTTAAAATTGCGGCAGCCATGCGAATAATAGTTTCTGTACTCGGGGGATCCTTTGGTACAGCCAAAATTAGCTCCTCCAGGTTACCTGCCTTAATTATCTTTCTCTTGTCGTTTGACTACTAGAATATCAGAAAACCATTTCCCTAGGAATGTTTCCCCCTCGCTAAGGTGGGGAAGAAAACGTGTTTCAACAAAACGTATCTCGAAAGTGGAAGTATTCATAATCTGGGCTATTTCGTGATCATGTTCAAAGTTCACCAATTGAAAACGGGTGAACTCCTGGTTAATTATTTGAATTCTTGCTTCTCGAAACTGTTTCAATGGACTGCTATGACGCCTATTTTGCTTGAAATCCCAGTAATCCACCTTGAAATCTCGAAATCCAAGGATTTGGACGGGAGTCCCGGCATAGATGATGATATCATTAGGTTTGTAGGGAGGTAAATCCACCAACACAACATGCTTCCGAGGATATTCCCGAGATCTCGATTTATCAAAACCTGCAAATTCTGTGGTAGTACTCAAAATGCCGCCTCGATTTCTTGCAAATTCTCGGGCAACTGCCATTGCGGGTGATCGGGTTTGAAACAAGGCATCGATTCCAGTTTTAAGTACATCAATACGAAACAAAGGATTCTTCCCGTCTGTTAGCGGGTAATTCTGACTTAACATAGTTATTTCTTCATCCCACTTAGATATTTCTTCTGGGCTAAGGCTCTGATGTGTACGAACTTGAATCTTTGCTGCGTATTGACCTGAAGCCCGTTCTCGACATTCAGTACATTCTCCCCCTTCTAATTTAATATTCAGCTCTTCAGATACTTTTAAAAGAGGTACAAAAGCATCTGGACTGGCTTGAATCTCCACATATCCATTAGCAGCAATAGGACCACGACTCTCTTCATCGATAACTATTTCTACTTCTTTGACCACTAAAGAAGTTGGTTTATACTGAAAACGCCAGAGTTTCGAAATCAATGACGAAAACCATTGTTTGACTTCTGGACTTTCGATTTCATCTAGGAAAAACGTTGACCATTGTTTTCCTGCGAAAAGGAGACCGCATTGATCACAAACCACCACTGAAAGGGGTTTTGCATCCAAAATAATGGGATGGCTTTCTAAATAGCATTGTCTGCACATTCTTTGAAAAAACACCGTCCTTAATCCACATACAATGCAGGGAGACATGAGTGAACCCCTTCAATCTAGCAATTGCCTAACGTTAAACTTTCAAATTGGAGGAATAGAGAAGATTAAAAGGTGAGGAATCCTTTTACCATCCGATGTTTTGAACCAAACACAAGCCTCCTCTCTAATCAGCTGCTTCTGAATGGCAAGCTCTAAAACTGAACCAAAAGCATTAATATTGCCGTAATTTCGAAACAAGGCTAGTGCATCATCCGCTGAAATCTCCTGACCAAGATAGAACTGTTCCGAAATCTTTACGCGCGCCCTGTCATTTGAAATGGTCTGTCCTAACAGGGAAAAATCACAAACAGCGAGGATTTCTGATCGATTTCGTCTATGGATCTTGAACACGATACGTGTTGGGCCAGAATCCTCGTTAGAACCCTCTAGGGATTCTTCATTTGACTGCACTGCGGGCACCACACGCCTCGCACTGTTTTTGCAGGATTCTCCCTTCTCGAATTAGCCTGGTATCAGGTTTCCCACATTCAGGACAAATTACATATTCTTTGACATAGGTAGCCAGTTCTTTGTTGATCATTTTTCGAGAGAACTTTCCCTGCAATGCTAGCCGTCCCCGTTCTTCGGTTGTACTGGTTGCGAATTCGCGGGCTAGATGTTTTGCCAAATGATCCGCTGTTTCCTCTCGATTTATTATTTTAAGCACATTACGCCAATCTGTGATCCAGGTTTTATTGCCCTCTCGGAAAACATCCGCTTCAGGGATTTGAAACCGAGTTCTTTCAAAGACATGTGCTGGCAAATTGTCTCGAGCGCGTTTGAGTGCCTTTAGATATGCTTCCTCAGATGCCATTATTTTGTTCAATCCTAAAAATCCGGTTAAACGATTGAAAAATTGACCCCAACGGACCAATTCAGTAGCTATTGAAACAATACATTCATGTAATGGCCCCATCGCCTAAGTTTTTAATGCTATTGATGATAAGATCCCCCTTTTTGGAGAGCAGTAGGAATTTTTTTAACTTTGAAGGAATGACTTTGAGATAATTGCGAATCAAGTTAAAACTCTTGGCTTAAAATGCAGCCTGAGGTCTGATTTTGAGTTTTACCTTGCGGCGTCGGCGGGAACATAGAATGGTATTCGATCTCATCTCCAGATCAGATCTGTGCCTTGAAGTGATAGATGGGCGTCTTCCAGCCCTCACTCGGGTATCTGCAATAGAAAACTTTGCGCGCAAGTCCCAAATCCCATTAATTATTGTGTTGAACAAATGTGATTTGGTTCCTCAGCGAGTTTGTGAACATAACAAGCATATTCTAAGTCGTAGCTATCCAACAGTGTATATTTCTGCCCAAGCAAGACAAGGAACAAAAAAATTACGATCCCAAATCGCAAGGATATCTCCGCAGAAGGAAATAACTATTAGCATTGTAGGGATACCGAATACGGGAAAAAGTAGTCTGTTAAATGTCCTACGTGGGAAACATGTGTCCCCAACTGGCCAAAAGCCAGGAATTACCAGAAGTGAGCAACTGGTTCGAATCTCTAAACGTGCATTGGCCTTTGATTCCCCTGGAGTGGTCCCTTTGGATCATCAGAATGAAAGCATCCAAGCTTTTCTCGGCGCTTTGCCAATAGAAAAACTGACTGATCCCATTTCAACAGTAGAATTTTTTCTAGATAGGATAAAACGGTACAACGCTAAAGGCTTAAAGGCTAGATACGAATTGACCTCTTTAGATGTTGATAATGAGACTATTCTCTCTCAAATTGCCCATAACCGCGGACTATTCCTGAAAGGTGGACATCTCAATTTATCAGAAGCAGCAAAAGTCCTCATGAGAGAGTTCACCTCTGGAGTATTTCCTTACTGGGAACCTGCTAATCCACGGAGTAGCTTTTAATAATTCTTGAAAAAAGGCAAGTCGATGTCGGAAGAGAGAAATTTCCTCCCTATTGACTAACCAAAGTGCCACAACCTATCCTTTCACCTTATAGATGTGAAATGGATTATGAGACTTGGGCGATGAACGTGAGTGTCGACAAAGACGAGTTAAGAAAGTTCCTTGTGAAAATCATGGCGTTTGCTAATAAAACAGGCATCGCCTTTATGACTGGAAGCATTTATGGGGGTTTAGCCGGATTTTGGGATTATGGACCAATTGGAATCGAAATAAAGAACCGCATCAAAGAAGCTTGGTGGATGGATTTTGTTCGTAATCGTGATGACGTAGTAGGGTATGAGGGGGCAATTATAACACACCCCAAGATTTGGGAAGCCTCTGGACACGTCTCTAGTTTCAACGACCCGTTAATATTTTGCACTGGTAACTGTAAAAAAAGACACCGTCTCGACCATCTGCTAGAGGATCAATTAGAAATACGAACAGAGAATCTAACCTTGGAAGAAATGGGTAATCTTGTCACAGAAAATGCTTTAAAATGCCCGGATTGCGGAGGGGACCTAGGAGACCCGATTAAATTTAATTTGATGTTTAAAACACAGATCGGCCCAGTCCAAGATTCATCTTCGGTCGCGTATCTACGACCTGAAAATGCCCAACTTATTTTCTCTGGTTTTCGGAATGTTATTGACTCCACGCGCGTTAAAATGCCCTTTGGAATCGCTCAGTCTGGACCGGCCTTTAGAAATGAAATATCCCCACGAAATTTCTTGTTCCGAGTTCGTGAATTTGAATTAATGGAATTTGAGTACTTTACTGATCCCGATAAAATCAATGATTGTCCCAAGTTCGATTCGATCGCAGAAACTCCGGTCCATATTTATTCTCGATCTGAACAGAGTCAAAATTTTGAGAACCATTACCGTATAATGACAGTAGGAGAAGCATGGGAAAAAGAGATCTTCCTTAACAAGTGGCAAGCCTATTGGATGACCATATTCTTTATTTGGTTTTCACAGAACCTTGGAATCCGAAAGGAAAATCTCCGATTTCGACAGCATTTGAAAACGGAATTGAGTCACTACGCGTTGGACACCTGGGATATTGAGTATAAGTACCCATTTGGCTGGAAAGAGCTGATGGGGTGTGCAAATCGAACACAATACGATCTTGAACAACATCAAACTCATTCAAATGCAAAATTGCACTTTACGGAAACAACAGAGAAGGGCGTAAAACGTTACGTTCCTTATGTAGTAGCTGAACCCTCTGTGGGATTAGGACGGATCCTTCTTACTATTCTTGCAGATAGTTATACCGAGGAGATAGTAAAGGGTAGAAAACGGGTGGTACTAAAAATTCATCCTCGGGTAGCTCCTTATGACGTAGCTGTGTTTCCCTTAATGAAAAAAGACGGCATCGAAGAAGAGGCCACGGAAATTTTTCGGTACCTGCGTTCCCATGGCTTTGTTGTAAGCTATGACGACAGTGGATCCATCGGTAAGCGATATCGTCGGCATGATGAGATTGGTACCCCTTTCTGTGTCACCGTAGACTATGAAACTTTAGAAGATACTAGTACTACGGTGCGAATGAGGGATTCAATGGAACAGACTCGCATTACTAGATCTGAACTTGTCAATCAGATAAGGGCCTTTCAGAAAACTTTTCAAATAACCTAGCAGTTGAACCTTATGCACTTGATAGTTACTCCAAAAATTGTAGGTATTCGCCATTAGTGTCTCACTAAAATGAATAACGGGTTGAATTGTCGAATGGTTGAAAGATGGATCGTCATTTTCGCCTTAAATGGACAAGAGAAAATTGAATTGACCGATGTAGCTACATTGGTTGACTGGCAGCCCGAATTCAAAGGAGAATATATGGCTAAATTTTTTGGAACCGATTATTCATGGACGAAAGGTTTGGCTGCGATTGAGAGATTTGATGGAGAAAAAAGCCTAAATATTCCCATAAAAAATTTTTTCATGTGTGTGTCCCGAAAATGGAAGGGGGGGGTACCTCTAGGAATTTTGTTTGAATTCACAGAAGGAGATCTGAAATTACGTGGCGTAGGACCTCCCAGTTTAACAGAAAAAGCTGGCGGAGATAGTAATCTACTTCTTCAACTCGTAGATGAATTATTTGAAAAACCCGATCTCTGGAAGACCAAAATTGTTATTTCGGCGAAATCCAAAGCTGAATGGAAGCAATTGAGCGAAATTGTGGGTGCCCAGCCGTGGGCATTGATTGAACAGGGACGCAATATCGTCTATTCCAATCCAAAAAAAGCAATGGAGAACTTTGAAACAGCATACCAAGTATTTAATGTTCTGAACGATACTAACGGACAATTTCACGCGTTATATGCGCTGACAGAGCTTGCCCTTGACACTCAAAATACAGATTACGCTCGTGGACGGCTTGAAACTCTTTGGGCATTAGCAAATCAATTAGGGGATCCAATGCTGGAGGAAAACATCCTTACAGTCGAAGGAATCCTTCTATATGAAGACAAGCTCTATGAGCAATCGATAGCAAAATTCGAGCAAGCACTAGAACGTGCAAAACGAGCAAACATCCATTCTGCCGTTGTAAACGCATATTGTAACATTGGAGAGTGTTACTTTCGAGTTGATCGGTTTAATGAGGCCAGCGAAAACTTTGATAAAGCTCGTCGTCTCGCTGAAGAACGTAACGATAAGAAATTCCTCGCTATTTCCCAAGCTAACCTTGGAAAAGTTCTTACGCAGCAAGTCGTTCAAAATTCCTCTAGCGAGACCCAAGCTCGCTTTTACCTAGATGAAGGCTTGCATTTGTTCGAGCAACTGGCAAGTGAAAGCGGAATAATGGAGATTTATGGAATATATGCCCAGCTTGAAGCCAATCTCCAGAATTTTGAGGCAAGTTTCCTTTATTATGAAAAGGCTGCAGAAAAGGCACGGAACTACCATCTAAAAGAATATTACCTTCATCGAGCCCGAGCCATGAAGGATCGTCTCATTTAGGCTTGATATTCGTTCTTTTACTCGGGGTATCGCATTAGAGGGATTAAATCCTCCCAATTCCTCGTGTCGACCTAATTTTAGTCTTATTACGCTAACCCAAAATCTCCCCGATCTTTTTCGCGGCTTGTTTCATATCTAAAAAGATTAGACCCAATTTAACAGATTTATTCGCAGATGCGGTTAATACTGCTTTACTACCGCTTTGAACCGAAATCAAGTACCCGTTCTCCCCCTCGACATAAATTTTTGACATTTCCCCCTTATTTGTTTCCATGACTGCGCGTTCTCCTAAGCTAAGGATTGCTGCTGTCATTGCTGCTACTCGGACATCATCTAGATTATTGGGTAATGTGGGTGGGAATGACGAAATGGGCAACCCCTCTAGGGACACAACACTGGCAAAGTCTATTGCCGGGAGTTTACTCACAAAAGCCTCTAGAACTTCATTGATTTCCTTATGAACCGCTTGATCGGCCTCGGCATCGGGTATGTACACAATTTGTTGCCCCTATTGATTTTTATTCTCTTTACAAAAGCTTTATGTTTATAATCACCTGAAATTCTGCTTTCTTTTCAGAATGAGCAAAGTTGAACGGAATTTGGTGGCATAACCATGTCGTATCGATGTCTCTGATATATAAATATATTTCTCAACTAATTCTTGAAATTAAGAAGTGCCTTGATTCCAGTTCAATAATGGAACAGAAAATTAAATAGCATCCTATCATTTGAATAACATCAGATTACTCTTAGATCATAGTCCTGACAATGGGTTTATTCATCTGAAATCGTCTCGGAACCATTATGTGATCTATTCTAGGGAAAAACTCTTACTTTAGATGGTATTTTCTCATACGTAAAGCTAAATTCAAATCATCCTTGATTGGAGTCCGTTAAGAATGCCCAGCAAGAAAGATGATCTGGTTCAAGTACGAAAGGATCCCGCCATCCTACAAATAGGTAAGAACGGATTTTCTATTGATGTATTTACAGAATTGGAAATGCAACTTAAGCGGCACAAGGTGGTGAAAATTCGAGTAGGTAAATCCGCTCCCTTTTCATCGAAGGAGGAAGCCCTGACTGCACTTCGAGATTCTTTACCTCAGCATATTCGGATCGTTGAGGCCAGGGGATGGACAGTAATTTTGGAAAGAATTCTCTAATCTACCTTAAGTAACCTGGGAATCTTTCGTTCCGTAGAGCTGGATCATTATAATTTCCCGTGCCAATGATTGAAAAGCTCGCTTGACTCCAATGCCTGTCGTGGCAACTGTTTCATATATCGGAAATTGCGTAAGCTTAAGAATATCGACCAACTCAGAACGAGGTAATGCATCCGGCACATCCCTTTTATTCAGTGTAATGACCATTGGAATGCTTTTTCCGAGCTTATCTCCAACATGTGCACGCAGTTCACTGATAGAGGCGAGATTTTCTTCGAGCTGTGATTTGGAGGAATCGACCACAAAGATTAATCCATCTACACCTTGAATTACTATTTTTCGCTGGCTTTTGTGCCGATCCTGCCCGGCAGTCGTATATACATCAAAAACCACGCCCGTTGTAGCCTGCATGGGTGCAAAATCAAAGAAGAGGGTTCTCCCCGTAGGATCAGCTAATTGAGTAAATTTTCCTTTATCGAGCCCATCTACCTGATCGTACAACCATCTTAGGGTGGTAGTTTTTCCACCTAGCGAGGGGCCGTAAAATACTATTTTATAACGCTGACGTCCTTCCGCATCCTTTCTAACCATGTGGCATCTGACCACTACACAGAATGATCTAAAATTTCTCCAGTTCTCTCAAAGCTGCTTCGAGTTCATCCTTTTCCAAGCTAGTACGAACCTCAGGGGCCGCTGTCATCCCACTAGAGGGTACTCTCGTGGGTTTTCCTGCTAAAAACTCATCTAAGGTACTAGCAAGCTCATCATTGGCCTGCCGCATCAAAAGACGAATCATCCCGATATTGACTTCCGCATCCGAAATCAGGGTTAGTATGCCTTTCCCACATGAAGACGCAAAGATTTTTCCTGTATCAAATTCAGAGGTTACAATTCCTAATCCTCCGATGGTTAAATTTGAGCCTTGTTCTGCGGAGGCCATGAACACAGCTGAGGCAATGGCCCCGATCCCATCCACATCTATTGAGGCATAATCATACTTGCTGGCATGAGCAATTGTTAGCCCTGTCCGATCTACAAGTATGACCTTTTTAATACCAGGCTCACTCTTAATGATTTTGCTTAAGACCGTATCAAATCGTCTCGGGTCGATCAAATTGGAGGCGTCTCCTATGTGTTTCTTTTATTTAGAAGATTTTACCTACTGTAATCAGTGAGTAGTTTGCCTTAATTCGAATATTAGGTAAAGTCTTAAAAACTTAAGCCAATTCAAAAGCAAGTATCCACCACAATCATATCAACACACTGATCCCTAGAAAAATAACATTTCCAAAAACCAGATCTAATAAGAAACCCAGGGTTATAAACAGGATGAACGGAAGAGAGGGCTGAATCCAGACCACTTGTTTCCCCGTTGATTCTATTATTTCAATAATCTTCCTTTTTCGAGCCAGATCGTCCTCAGGAGAATCCAGCTGAAATCGAAAATTAACGTGCCATTTCCGTGTTTCTGAATATTCTTCTAGCAAGTCGTAATGCCACGGTTTTGTCATTAGATCATTTTTGAGGCCGCTCGTGTTGCGTGGATATCCAATAAAGCGGATAATTAAACGGGTCTTCTGAGATTCATCGGGAAGTGAATAAAGATGTGGATTAGAACGATTTTTTACAAGATTATATCCAAATATCACTACAGGAACTGTTATGGCTGCCAAATATGAATTGCAAAAGGTACCTAAGATCCTTGGAAGAATATCAATAAGGATTTCATACCTTGCATCAATGTTACCAAAAAGTGGATCGGTAACGGGGGAAATAGTAGAAATTGCAATGAAAGAAATTCGGTCTGCCTCTCCTCCGAGACCTAAAATACTTAAGAATAGAGCGATTAGAGTTCCAGTAATAATATTGATAATTATGGTTAGAGAGTAAGGTATCGGAGACAGGCTAGCCAACACAAGTTCTATGATACTGAGACCATGTAGTATTATACCCGTTCCCGCAATTCCAAACCATATCCAATCCGTTACCTCCCTTGATTGTATGTCCTGCCAAGAAGCTATCGACAGCAGGAGAATCACGGTAGATAAGAGCAGCAAGTTTAATTCTGAACTTACCATGGCGAGCAAGACCCCGAAAAAGGATCATAATAAAGCCTCCTTGCGCTTTTTAGGTTGCGGGAAAAGATGATAAATTCGACATCATCATGCTCTTCAGTAGTGACAAGGTATTGAGACTAGATTTCGAGGCTAGTCATCGAAACAAATGTCAATGAATGTTGTTTAGCCACTGTGGCTTAGTTTTTGTGGCATTTGCCCAGAAGAGTAGCCCGGTTATAGCGCCTCCTTGGTAAGGAGGATGTCGTGGGTTCAAAATGGTAGGTCTTGCGGGATCTTCATGAAATTCCCACCAGTGGCTCCATTTTCAAAAGAGTGTTGGTCCAAATTAGGAAAATCACCAAGTAATGGGTGTACCAGGGTGATGATTTGGATTATCAAGAGTTATATGAACTGTGGATGAATGAACGCACTTTAATGGCACTTCAGAGGATACCCGCAGACTTTTATATCGTAATAGATGGGCAATTGGCAATTTTAAACCAAAAAACTCAAATGAAATCTGCTGATTGGGGATCCCTACACCAAGTGGTCCTTAAAAGGATGGAATTTCTTCGTAAGGATATTTCTCAGCTACGGCTATCCAAGATACTCTATGCCGTAACCCATAACATTACCTTGGAGGAGGAATTCCTCACTTGGGGAGAGTTAAAACTGCTTCGTGATTTAACAAAATCCATTAAAACAGTGGGATTTGTTAATCAGGATTTAACCGTTTCAACAGAATATTCTAATGGTCCAGAAGATTACCTAAACGATCTTTCTATTGAAACTCATCCTTTAGAGACACATCCCCGAAGTATGGTCAGAATCCTCACAGATGTAGAAAAGATAGTTGGAATAGACAACAGGGAATATGGTCCTTTTTCAGAAAACGACGTTGTAAGTTTGCCACAAGATAATGCTAACGCTCTGATTTCTAAGGGGGTAGCTAGACTTATTAAGACATATATAAATAGTGTAAGAGAAACGGAGTAATTTCCCTGTCTTAATAAGTTCTGAGTATATTCTACTTGTTGTAGAGTGATCCGTAAAGTAAGAATGAAGCCCAGTTGAGCTTTAAAAGAAACCCCGTTTTTGTCTTTTTTGACAATAGACTGGTGATTAAAGTTGGCAGAGTGCTCTGAATAGCGAGTACCACTGATTGTTCAATTTCTATGCAAAATAAAATGGTGGCCGTATGTGAAAGAAAAACGTATTCCTACTACTCGAAGTAATTTCCTCAAGGTCTCGTGTGAGTGTGGTAATGTGCAAGAAATCTTTTCCCATGCAACTAGCCAGGTGGAATGTCGTGTTTGTGGAAACATTCTTGCAAAACCGAGAGCTGGGATGGCGTATATTATAGGGGAAGTCCTCGAAGTGTTAGATCCAAGGTAGGTGTGAATAATTGGAAGATGGATATCCAGCAGTCGGGGAATTGGTTATCGGAACCTGTTCCAAAGTAACTAACCATGGCGCCTATTTTGAGATTTTCGATTACGAAACCCTTGGAGCAGAGGTAGGGTTCGTTCACATTTCAGAATTAAGTCGCACTTGGGTACGCCATATCCGTAGCTACATTCGAGAGGGCCAACGAACAGTAGCGAAAATATTAAGGGTGGATATTGACCGTGGGGAGATCGACATGTCCATCAAACAGGTTTCTGAGCCTCAGCGTAGACAAAAACTGAATGAGTTCAAACAAGAGAATCGTGCAAGGGGAATTGTGGCAGTAGCATGTGAAAAAGCGGGCATTCCTGTTGAGGATGTTGAAAAAGTTCTATTTCGTAAATTCGGTTCCATCTACGAAGGATTAATGTCAGTCCGGGATAAAAATGCTAATCACTTAGTAAAATTAGATATCCCGAAGGAAGCGGCAAAAGAAATCTATCAATTGGCTGTGAAGGAGCTGGAGCCTCCTACGGTTCAATTGACTGGTCACGTTAATATCACCTGTTATGAGGCGAATGGTGCGGATTTACTTGCTGATTTTTTTACTTCTTATGATAAAAACTTTAGAAATAAGCATAAAGGGAGTAAATTCAACCTTCAAATAATTTCTCCTCCAACATACAGATGTGTCATCGAAAGTATCGATTGGAGAGAAGCAGAAAAGATTTGGAAGGATGTTCAAGGAGAAGTCTCGCAATTCTTTGCTACATACGACACAGAGATATCCTTTGAACGTAAGTAATCATCCTTGAACCCTAAGGTGTGACAATGCGTCTTTTGAGGAAATGCCCAAATGGTCATTATACCATCATACAAGACAAAGCTATATGTGAAAATTGTGGATTGGAATTCCACTCGGCATATCCCCCTAAATTTTCTCTCCACGATCGTTTTTGGGAATTAAGGCGCCAGATGAAAGAGATTGCTAGACAAAGGGGACACCTATGACCGAACAGTCTGGTATTATTATTCGCCCGTTTGAATTGAAATTCCTTGATCAAGTAAAGGAAATTAATCGCATCTGTTTGCCCGAAAATTATCCTGAACATTTTTTTCGGACCGTCTATTCTGAGCTACCTTCGGGGTTCATTATTTGCGAAGTCGATTCTCAAGTAGTAGGATATACAATGGCCCGTTTGGAGTCAGGAATGAGTCATTTTTCGCTTTTTCATAGAGCAAAAAAGGGTCATACCGTTAGTCTGGCTGTCCTCCCGCCTTACAGACGTCAAGGTATGGGGACCAAACTAATTAAAGAGTCCATGGCAGCAATGATTGCAGCAGGCGCCAATGAACTATTCTTGGAAGTGAGGATATCCAATCAACCTGCTATCAATTTATATCAAAAGGTAGGATTTCAGATCGTAAAAGAAATACGACATTACTACCGTGATTATGAGGCGGCATACCTTATGGCATTGAAGGTTTCTAAAACTCCCCAATAATAGTAAAACTCGGAATATTTCTCTTTCCCACGATAGAACGTGGTCAATCTCTTGAGGGGGCTAATATTTGTTTGGGAATTCCCTCGAAAAGCAGCTTTTCAATACTAGAAGCCAAGGTTTTTAAGGATGAAAGCAGGGACTCGCTTTGATCGAATAAAAAGACTTGATCCTCTGGAGATTCAGAGCGTTGCAAGAGTATTTTATGAAGGCAAATAAGGCGTTAATTGCCTTAAACAATAGTATTTCAACAAAAGCCCGAAGTGCTGCGGATATTTCTATGAATCTATTTACGAAATTTGAAGAAATCCGTTACAGTTCGGAAACAATACCTGATTTTATTCTTCATCCTGACCAGACCAAGTCCGATCTCCAGACAAGTGGCGAAATTCGAGTAGCCCAATTATTGGCCTCGGTGCTCTGTGAAAGAATTGCAGAACAGTCACAAAAGCTAGCAGAAGATCTTGATTTTGGTGAAGAAGGAATTGAGGTCCGCAATACCATAAAGGAAATTGGTGAACATATCGCTCGCTTGGGGGAAGTAATCCATATTCAGCAAAAATTGGCCGATGGCGCCAGCGTTTCGACTGAACAGATCAGGGATCTTCAAAAGCGTTATGATACGCGGATCCAGCAACTTGAAAGAGAACTTTTACGTAAGGAAGGTAGGGCTTTAACAATCACAGCGCTAGATGCAACTGAAAGACCCCGTTTGTTTGGTAGGGGCAAATTTAGAGACCAAATCTCAGATTTAGTTCTCCAATATGGAAAAAATCTGCGCGCAAGTTCCGGAGGCTATATTTCTCTTGCAAACCTTTATACCGCACTAAAAGATCAGGTTCCTGATGTGAAGTTCTCTGTCAAGGACATCGAAAACGCGTGTAAAAATCTGCAGAAACAATCACTGATCGAGGGCATTTCAGAACGTTCAGGGGTCAAAATCGTTGAATTTGTACCCGTTTCATTGGGTAAAGATGCTGAACGCGTTTTTAGTCTTGCAGTTGACAAAGGTTTTGTTACACTTGAAGATGTTGTTTTAAACACAAAATGGGAACAGCAACGTGTGATACGAGTCTTGGAAGGTCTAGTTAAGCAAAAGATTGCAAGAAAAGTTTCCTCTCTTGATTCGGGATACCAGTACTACTTTCCTGGCCTTTATGGCGATGATTGGTGAAAAAGATGACAGAAGTCGAGAAATTCGGGGGATTGTTCCGCAGGATTGGCGACGCAGTACACCTTGGTTCCAAAAGATTTCGTGGAAAAACCATCTTAAGCTCTGATTTTAGTGAAGAGAATGGAGGTTCGCTAGTTTCACGAGTTCGTTCTGACGATCGAGATGGTTTCCGTAAAGATGATGGCTTTATTGTCAAAGATCCTGAAAATGCTGTACTTCTACAGTCGGGTACACTGGTAGGTGTTGCAGGAAGTGGAATATATGAACTGGATAAGCTAGCAAAACGCCCGGGTAGCGAAATAATCTGGGTAAGTAAACGAGAATTCGTTATCAGATGGGGAACGCCTGGGATTTTATCCGCAGACAATGTCATGATAGGTTGTTACGGAATTTCCCGAATGAGGATAGTTAATCCCCGAAATTTCATTTCAAATGTAGTCTCTCACAGGCAGTATTATTCAAGCGAGGAACTAAAGAACTGGGTGAAACAAACCATAATTGGGGCCGTCAAGCATGTGATGTCCCGTTACACAGTTCCGGAATTATTGAGAGAACGACGCAGCCTTGAAATCCAGACCCGTGCGGAATTGGGTCCTGAGACTTCTCGCTGGGGCTTGGAACTTGTTGGACTGGATATAGGGGGATTTAAGGTTCCCGATGAGTATCAATCTCTGCTGGCATATGAAGTAGAAAAACAGGTTCTAGAACAGCAGCGATCTTTGGCAGAAGAGCGAGAACAGTTTGATGACATTGCAGAGAAAATCAAGAAATATGAACTCATGGTGGAACAAGCAGATGAAATGTTCCTTAATGGGAAGATTTCAGAAGATAAATACAAGGAACTATCTGATAAGTACTCCAAGAAGTTAGCGCAATATAAGAGCCAACTCAGCTAATCCTGACTCGAAGATGACGTACCAGAGTCCTCTGGTTTTAACTCTCCACTGCATTGGGGACAGATAACCATTCCTACTGTATGCATATCACCATGGCATGTTAGACAAACGTTATTGCTACATGATACACATTTATACCGAGTTTTATCTGTCTTAAGTTTTTCACAAACACTGCAACGAAACAAGGTGGGCGCTCGCTCAAGACGGAGGGAAGTATTCCATATGTCGATATTGCCATTGATTTGGTTAGAAATAATCATTTCTTCAAGATGGGCAACTACTTCTGCATCAGACCATCCCAAAGTCGAAATTATCGCCTGCAATGGGATTTCTGAATCTGAATGAGCTAATAATTCTGAAAGATGGGGATCCAGGAGCTTATCGGATATTGGCTTTGGTGGTAACCACCCGCTCGCCAAAGGGCCTTTTTTACAGAAATAGCATTCTTCCGTACTTATTAGGTTGTAAGAATGCGTGTAGGTAATCTTACAATCAGGGCAGTGCCGTGGAAGATCAATAATGAACGCCGCTATGTTCTCACAAAAAGGACAGCTATGCTTGCTTCCCGCCGACCTGCAATTGCTACACAATATTCGCTTACAGTTTTGGCACTCAAAATAC
The DNA here is from genome assembly GCA_048882505.1 of Candidatus Thorarchaeota archaeon. Classification (GTDB taxonomy): domain Archaea; phylum Asgardarchaeota; class Heimdallarchaeia; order Hodarchaeales; family Hodarchaeaceae; genus Hodarchaeum. Next base: position 7,567 of record JBHLRO010000018.1, on the reverse strand, counting down.
AGATGTGGATCTTGATAAGAAGAAGTATCCACCTGACAAAAAATCTCGAAACTTAGGACGCCCTTGAGGAGAAAGGGATTGGCCGTATCGCCCGCAATGAATCTTAATCCGTATTTTTCTCCCAGTGTTCGGATGCGCCCGAGGAGAAGAAGGGGATCAAGATTTAGATCTGCAGCCAATCCCTCGATATCAATACCGTTCCGAAACCATTCGCGTAGGAGAGGGCCTGAATAGGTAGTTGGCGAAATTTGGCCATTCAAGCTGCCATTCAAGATTCGTAATAGCCCTAAAAGCTCGATTTTTGCCACATCAAGCCGCTGTTCCCAGAATGCAATTGGAACTTTTCGATAGACAATAAGATCTCTCAAAATATTGATTACGATCTCTAAAGTGGGATATACATAATTTCGCTTAGTTGAAATCACAAAACTAAGGGATCCACGATTTTTCTGCAGGAAACGAATACTCTCTTCTTGGGAAAATCCCGTCAACCCACAAATATCACTGATAGCTACTTCGGCGCCCAGTTGAAAGCTTCTCTTGATATAGCGAATTAGCTGCTTATTCGCCTTCTCCCGATCAACTTCTGAAGTGAAATTCAGGTTTGTAAAATTATATAATCGCTGTTTAATTGGATCAAGGTATCCACGGAAAAGGTTTTTCTCGGATAGAAGGTCTAAAATGGCTTCTACGTAGTCTTCTCCCCAATACAGGTCATTCAAAATCGTTTTTAAGGGCACAACGGTCTTATTCGCTAAATATTGTTTCAAGAAATTTTCTGCCCCCTGCGGTGTGAAAAAACGTCGAAAAATAATGTCCAAAAACCCATCTATTTCCTGGACATGCGCCAGAATTTTCAATTCCAATATCCGCCCAGGTAGTTTACCTTGGGTCAGGTCAATCAAAGCACAGATGTCAATGAAGCCCTGCTTTTGGAGTTGGAGCCGTAGGTTTTGTTCAATATACTTATCAGGGAAGAAAGTAGTATCATCTGGAGTAACAATACCAAAGACCTCATTGGCTTCGATTTTTTCTCTCAGGAACTCGGCAATCCCGGTACGGTCTTCTTGTGGTAATAAAAGAGGAATTTCAGTTGCCTGTGCTTTAGAGAGCCACCGTTTGGCTCTGTTTGTGAAAATCATACCAGTTCCTCTTTTAATAAAAACAAAATCAGATTGTCAAAAAGCCTTTCTCACAGAATTTATCCCTGCCGTTGAATCAGTTCCAATTCTGAAATCATATATAATAGCATGCTTCCCACAGTAATATTTTAAAGGCGTTGACGGTGTGTCTAGTAAAACAGTGAACCAAATTTTGTTACGGATTGACTCCAAGTGAATCCAGAGAATGAAGAATCTTTACAATGTCGACATTGTGGTCATGTTCCCAGAGATAAACCGATTTCTGGTCGTTGGTTTTGCCCTCGCTGTGGGAAGGCCAATGTCGTTTCCCAACCTAGGAGATATCAACGTTCCAAGCCTATTCAAAAATCCAATCAACAACAGCCCTCCAAGGATAAGATCTATAGTCAGCTTTACGATAAACTTGCCTCGCTCGGTAAGCAAGATACAGTAGAACCCGAGTTAGGATATAAAAAACCATATATTAACCCCCCTATACCCGTAATTCAACCTAAGGAACGGAAGAAGATCAAAGTTTTTATTCCCTCGAAAACAGACGATTAATAGCTTGGTTTTTCTATCTATGAGATAAAGAAGTCTTTTTAGTCAATAAACCGAACTTTCAACCGTAGTTCATTGTCATTGTTTATTGAACTCAACGTGATCCGATCACCATCAGAAAGAACCTCCCCTAGGGTTACATCTTCTGGAATGTGATAATTTCCTCGAAATCCGATGTACTCAGTATGATTTCTATAACCCATTTTTTCCAATACGGATTGAAATAATGAGTTCCTGCTTACACGGATCTCAGCTAGCTTTTTTCGTGAAGTAGATAATGACCCACAAACTAAACATTCTTGATCAGGGACAAGATCGAAGGAATTAACGGTTCCAGTCAACGCAGAGTAAATTGTAAGATGGGGAATCCGGTATCGATTACCCTTCTGCAATCTCTCAAGTGTAGCTCTTTCATCCTTATTCAGTTGAGACTTCTTTTCGAGAAAAAGGGCCTTAACGATTTCCTGGCTTTGAATGCCACTAATAACAGCATTGACGGTCACAAGACTTGGAACATGGAAGAGTATCATCTGGAGAAGCTCCATCTTCTCAAATTGCCCGAAATTATACTCGACAGCATAGCGATTGGCCCGCTCAATTAGCCAAGCTAGCTCCTCCGTTGAATTCTCATCTGGCATCCGTTGATAGGCTGTATTAAAATCGTATAAGGCCTTCCAGCCACAATGTTCTCTGATGCGTGGTACCCCAACTAAAGTACACGGTTCAGTAAGAATCTGGAATTCTTCGGGCGGCAGTGGATTATCACATGCTAGGCATGCTGAGGTTTCATGTTTTACATACTGAACCTGTCCAAAAAAACCGTCAGTAGCAGAATCGATATAGGGTTTGTACAGTTCAATGGCTTGTGCATTCAGAAATTGTCTACCCAGAAAATTGTCTATACAACCTGCAATAATGTCAACTTCCTCAAACACCCTTTGTGGTATCGATTGGAGGGTTTGGCTATGAATATCAATTTCAAGATTAGGATTCAAGTTCTCCGCTATGTTCTGCTTCGCTGCAACAACCTTTCGTTTCTCAACATCCTTCTCGCTAAACAACATTTGTCGATTGAGATTGGAGTATTCCACTGTATCTTGATCCACTAGGATGAGCCTCCCAATTCCAAGAAGTGCCAGGTTTTTCGCTACTTCGCTGCCGGTTCCCCCAACACCTGCTATGAGGACACAAGAGTTTGATATAAGCCGTTGATCCCATAATACAAGACGTTCTTGGCGATCATACCTTGAAGCCCTAGAGTCCGTCATCATTTGGTATTCCACGACACTGAATCAGGCGGACGTTCCCTTTTTTGTAAGGTTGACCTGCCAGCTATGACCAGATTCTATGACTTCAGAATAGAAGAGTTACCCACCTTTAATCTGGTCGGGGACGATCATCAACATCGAGTTTTGCTCGATTCCATATGAACTCAAGGTGTTCGAGGGATTTAACCGACGTCCCTTATACAATAGGGCGATGGGCACTACCTCAGGAATATTAAATGCATCGCGCGCCGCTGAAATTGCTTGAAACACATTTCCTTGCAGATTTACATATTTCTCCTTGACATTTTGATCAGGCGGCAATTGAGGATCCTTGAATCGAACTTTGATCATTTTTTCAATACCCTCAGAGGAGGGCGCGCGTTTTGAGCCTGAATCCCAGACCACATCTTTTTTCTTGCTAATCGAAACTCACCTTTGTACCTTTTCTAAACGTATAATAAACGTTCAATTTCTGATAATGTTTGCAGGAGATCAATTCGACCTTTAGCATAATCCTCCAAGGGACCACGGATGAGCGGATATTTTGCAAGGATTTCGCTCTCAAGACCAATAGGGAAATTCTTCTTCCTTTTAATGGTAAAGTTAATAACATCGCCCGTTTCCGCGTAAAATCTAATTAATATCTCCTTTTTAGAAACAGATGCATCATAATTACTTAGAATCTTCTGAATCAGAGGATCCCGTTCTTTTCTATCAGTTGGAACCACTCCAGTAGTTGAAGCTAGACTCTCACCCATTGCTTCCGGAAGTGCGACCGAGGCACGGCGATGGATCTCCTCTAACACCTCCAAAACGGAACTTACCCCAGGTCGCCATTCTTTCATGGATTCTAGCTCTGTCATCTCACAATCTAAAATCTCACGTAATTTGGCTGGACCGTCAATATAGGGGCGATCTGGTAGGTCATCCAATACAAGAAGAAGGGTAAAAGCGTACTGTCCGACCTGCATTTTAATCCTGAGCTTGCCGATCTCATCACCAACATACTCTCCTGGGAAATTTTCCAGAATCTCTTGAGCAGTTTGGTATATCTGGTAATATACTTCAGATTCGATCGCTTCATCCAAACCTTGTTCGACTTCAGCAGGGGCTACGGATCTCTTCAAATAGTTAGTCAAATCACAGTACTCACATTTAACCGCCTGCCCAGCTGTTGGTCTGAAAGGAAGAGGAGCCCCACAGCCGTTACAGGTACTTACTTCAGTTAGCGCTGCCATAGGGAGATCCTCTTAATCAATAGCAATATCTACCCATAATCATGATTGCAGGTTTTTAAAGTTTCATGATGAAGATCCTGTTCTCTGCGGTCCTTCTTTTTATAATAACTTTCTGCTCTTTCTCATTTCAATTTTGGATGAGAAAACCTCAGATCTATTCATAGTATTATCATGTCTCGAGTGGGATTTTATCCATGATTTCAAAAATCTTTTAAGCTTTTATTCAGCTATCTAGAGTATTATAGTATTTGAAAGAATTAGGGGATCACTTGGAAGGAATTTCACTATTTGAAGCACTATTTTAAAAGTGTTCAACGGTGCCTAGATCCAACTCGCCTTCTGGTGGAGGAGAAGACTAGGAAAATAAGTAAAACCTTTGAGGCCGCCTATACTAGGGTAATAGATTTAAAATTCAATATATATAGTAGACCCCTAGGTCGCACTCAATCAGTAAGGTGGCATCGCATTGCAGGATTTACACTCAAGACGCCTAAGAGAAGAGTTCAAGAGGATGCTCAAAGTCTATCCTCCTAAATCGAGCCCAATACAATGGAAAATCGTAAACAATGATCTGCATCAGTATAGAGCCTGGGTCAAGGGCCGAGAAGGAACTCCTTATGAAGGTGGAACCTGGGAAATCGCTGTAGAATTGCCTCCCAGCTATCCTTTTAAACCTCCTATTTGTAATTTCGTTACTCAGATTTATCATCCGAACATTGCGGTAGGGGAAACACGATGGAAATGGGGATCTAATGTCTGTTTAAGTCTAGTGAATTGGAATAACCTCGGACAGACTGGAGGCTGGAAAGAAACCATCACCCTCCCGAGCGTGTTTGAACATCTAGAAATGATGTTAGAAGTCTATCAAACAGCTGGAACGAACGATTTTCCAGAATACCTAGTTGATCCAAATGATCCCTTTAATCCTGATGCTGGTAAAGAAATGAAAGAGGATTTCAGCACCTTTTGGAACAAGGCGGTCACTTGGACCAAAAAATTTGCTTCCTCCTAGCTTTTACATTGCAACGGGGGACATTTCATGCCAAAAAGGAACTTAACGAACCGTTCAGAATCGGAAGATCCGAGAGAACTGCCGATCCAATTAGAAACCCAAGTTTCATCAATTACCCTTCTGGGTTCCCTTTTAGATAAAATGACTCAACACGCCCAGCAGGCAATCCCTCGTGAAGCCATTGGACTCCTTGGTGGTAAAGAGTTCCGTACCAACGAACTCCTCATCACTAGACTTCTGTTTGTCACTGAAGGTGATGAGACCTCAGTTGAATTTTCCGAAGATGATTTTTCTTCCTTTGAACAGCTTCTCGAGGAAGATCTCCATTGTGTGGGTTGGTGGCATTCACATCCCGGGTACGGCCTATTCCTGTCCCAGACTGATATTTCCACCCATATCTACTCCTTCCAGCTGCACCAAGCGTTATCTGTTGCTTTGGTTATTGATCCCACCCAGATTGAAAGCAACGGACGGGCCGTGTTTCAATGTTACCAAGTTGTGGGGCAACAAGAGAAAAGACCCTTCCGTGCGCAAGAGGTTGCTAGCTACATTAGAGAAAGCGCCCCGTGAAACAACAGTTATTAACGACGGCAATCTTCCCTACAGCTGGGTTCAATGATGGCGTTCTTTTACCTAGTGATGGAATTCTTTCAAAATCTGAGCCAATTTTTCCTTCAGACGGGCTCTTACTCTTGGTTGGATCTCGTCCTCCCATTAATCGGTCCTGCATTAATTCTATTCTATACTTTCTACTTGCTCTGGGCTGGCAGAAGAAAAAACCACAAAATCGTTGAGAAAAATCGTGAATTATTACTTGATGTGTTCTCTCAGGAGTTTGATGACTTAATTGTAGACCAACTCTCCTCCAATGGAGGCCTCCTAATTCCCCGTTATAAAGGATCTTATTCACCTCCTTTTAAAGACTTTCGGGTAGTTTTTGCGCTGGAAGAACGCCATCTGATGTTGTCTGTCATCATTTCATGGTTTTCAGGAGCCAAGGACTATATCGCTTTGGAAGCTAATGCCAAGAAAGGAAAAATCCAAACAAAACTTCAAATCATCCCAAAAAAGGAGGAAGGGCAAATCCGAAAGCATCAGGATCTGTTATTCACTCTTGATACAATCACTCTCAACGTTCCCAGCCTAGATGAGTATTTTTTGATTAAAGCTACTTCTCAGAAGAGCGGTCTCTTTCTCCTTGGTGACAAAGATCTGCTTAAGTCTATTTACAACAATCGAGAAGGACTGGTGCGGATTTCTATTGATTCTGCCGACGACCCAACGATTAGAATCTATTCGCTCATTAATGAGTCCTTGGATCTTAGGCGGATGTATGACCTCTTTATAGCACTCTGCAGCCGAGTCAACTTCGTTTCAGAAAGGATAGCAACTCGGAAAAGCCGTTAATCCTTTGCGCTCGATCAGTGCATCGTTGGGTTAAAGCGTATCCAACTTCTCGGTAACTCGCTGTCGCAGCCACTCTAGGCCTTCCTCAACATTGAAGCCTGTTTTTGCTGATGTCGGTACAATTGCATACGAATGTGTGGTCACTCTGTGTAGATTTAAGGCTCTTGCAACCTCTCCCGCCGATGCTGCATGTTCTAAGTCTTGTTTGTTCGCCAATACCAAGATAGGAATGTTCTCTACCTTATCGTTATCCAAAACGTACTTCCAAAGCTCTTCTTTTGCTTCGAAAAAGCGATGTCTGTCCGCACTATCAATTACATACACTATCCCCATGGATCCCGCCATGTAACTCTCCCATAAACTCTCTCTAAAGGCTTCCTGCCCACCTATATCCCATGATATGAATCTAACATTACCAGATGTGAATTCATCGACATTCATACCGAGAGTCCTGAATGTTGAGTTATCAAAAATTCCAGAGGTAATACGTTTAACAATAGTGGTCTTTCCCGCATGATCCAACCCCAGCCAGGCGATCTTGACGCTGAGTTTTTCTTTGGCGAGTTTTGCTCTCAGTTTCGCAATGAAGCTCATACGCTTGACCACCTGATCGTTTTATCGTGCACTACGGGTACTGAATCGTTCGCTCATCCATTGCCAGGGTTCGTCCACGCCTTCACCCGTCAGAGCGGAACAGGGATAAACTGCAAATGTGCGCGGCCGTGCTGACATTTCATGCTCAAGCCCTAGTAGGTCAACAATCCGTCGCAACGACATAGCTTCGGCGAGATCTTGCTTATTCGCTAAAAAAAGGAACGCTGAATCTTCGGGAGACCATTTTATAACCTTCTGTAACCATCTACCTGCGTCCTCGATCTTTGATTGATCTGCGGAGTCAAATACAAAAACAACGCCCGATGCCTTGGAAACAAAAGGTTCCCAGAGACTTGAGGGATACGT
>JBHLRO010000017.1:0-87364 GCA_048882505.1 Candidatus Thorarchaeota archaeon | reverse complement strand
CATACAATTGTATGGCACGATACTTTCCTTGAGCATATCAAAGGTGAGAGTCCCAATTGGGGTGAGGTTGAAGAAACCATAAACTGGCCTAAACAAGAGGATATGGAAAACAATTCTGAATTCGAAACCTTACTAACCAGGTTCCGCACCAGGTTTGATGAAACTAAGGAACTATTAAACATGGTAGATTTTGCTCAAATCCCTATCGGAAAACCTGAATTGTCCACCATACAGCTGTTTGCTGCCCTCCTGCAACACATGTCATATCATCTTGGTCAGATGGTCACAATTCGACAATCCATAGGTGATTGGCCCCCCAAACAATCTGAAAGGTAATGAAGACAAGTATTCAAACATGAGCTGGTTTTATGAAAAAACTGACGTACGACGAGATTCAGATAGGCCAGAGTGCTGATTATATAAGAACAATCACAGAAAATGATATCCAAAGGTTTGCAGAAGTAAGCGGGGATCATAATCCTCTCCATATGGATGAAAGCTTTGCCAAAACAACTTTCTTCAAAGGCAGAATAGCACACGGTATGCTTTCAGCTTCTTTCATCTCAACCGTATTAGCGATGAAATTGCCTGGGGCGGGGAGTGTATACCTAAAACAAGAAGTTAACTTTCTAAAACCAGTCCGAATCGGAGATACGATCACCACCAGGGTTAAAGTCCAGGATAAAAATGATGAAAAGGCACGAATCACCTTGAAAACCACATGCACAAACCAAGATGGCATAGTGGTTCTGGATGGTAGTGCTATCGTAATGGTTATGAGACTATAGGGTTAGTTGTGCCCTGACGTTAATGCAGAATGGATAACCTAAACTGAACGCAGTTCTTCGGGATATTGAGATGAAACGATTTCCAGATATATACCCAGAACTTACCCAGCAATATCTAATCCTTCCTACTCCCCTCAAAGACTGGCTAGATGATAGGTGTGAGTCTCGCCCGTTCGGGCAATTAATATCAAAATTCTATGTTTACCAAAGCAATTTAGGGCCCAATGATGCGGTTTCTAGTTTTCTAGCAGAGTCTGCATTTTTGACTGGAAATAGAAGGCTGATAAAATCGATTTTGAATGAAATTTCCCTCTGGATGTTTGAAAACAATCTCAAATTAGCTTATCTTCTCTCAGCAACGGCTGGCCAAGAATTACCAACTGTTCAGTCCGATAAAACCATGATATCAACCAAGGAACTCTTGGTGGCATATTCTTGGCTTGAATGGCAAGAGGGCAGGTATTCGCGCGTTATCGGTCTGTTGTCCAATCTTTCTCCGGAAATGATAGAAGAAGATCCATTGTTCTCATCTTTGTTGGTATTCTTACTCCTCTCCGCTTATGAGCAGAGTCAAAATCGTAAAGATGCAACCATCTGGAAGGACGAAGCCAAAAAACAGCTAAATAATCCAATCTTTAGCGATAATAGATTTTTTACCGGTTTATTTGAACTAGCTATCGGTTCCTGGCATAATCAATGGGGAGATCTCTCTAAAAGTCAGGATTATCTGATACGATCATTGGAGAAATTTGAGGTTTTTTCCAACTTCAGTTTTATATTTCAATCGAGTGAACAGCTTGGAGAATCTTATTACAAGGAAAGGAAGTACCAGGAATCTTATGCCATTCTCATACGGTTTTTGAGAAAGCAAAAAGAGCTTGAAGGAGATGTCGAACCTCTCCAGTTATATCGTTTAGAGAATAGCCTGGCAAATCTCTCCTACGACATTGGTAATCTAAACGACGCTGTTGGTCACGCCGAATCTGCATATAAGCTGTTTGAGAAGAATAAAATTCCATCACGAGAAGGTGTTTACCTCTTTACGGAGTTTTTGGCAGCAAAAGGAGATATCGACGCTGCGCGGGACATCCTCGCAAAAGGAATGGCAGCAGATTGGATTAAATTCGAGGGCGGCCGTGAACCCGAGTTCTTTCGTGTTTCCGCCACCATTGAAAAACACGCTTGTAACTTCGCTTTGGCCCTAGACTTGTTTTCCACTGCTTCCGAGCTCTATAAAAAAACAGATATTTATCAGTATCTGGAATGCTTGGCGGAAATAATAATCTTACGGCTCGAAATCTATTTCTGGCGTAAGGACGAACATATCATTCGAGAAGCTTCCACCGTGGCAGATGAATTGAGAGTACTCGTTGAGGGCCAATCATTGACAGGGTGGTCCTATATTTCCAAGGCATTGCAAGCTGTCACCAGTGCGATGGCTGGAGATGCTCGGCAAGCAACAAAGCTGATGAAAGAGACCCAAAACAGTCAGGATATCGAATTCTTCTCTACCGAGCACGAATCGTTAATTACTAGCATTGATCTGAACCTTCTCCCTAATTCTCAACTGGATACTCTGGGGGCAATTGACTACCTAAATCAGATCCTCCATATTGCTCACCGAAGTCGTTGGCAAATTGATGAGAAGGAGAGCGAGCTCCTTTACCTTCTTATACTCGATTCAGAATCTTCACTTCCCGTTTTTGTCTACTATTTTGATCCTGTAATCAAAATTGACAGATTGTTGATCTCTGGATTAATTTCCGCCATCAATACTATGTCTCGATCGCTTGAATTAAAAGAACTCCATGAAATTCGATATAAGGATACTCTAGTTTTGATAGGTCATCGGGATCCGCTGATTTTTTCCCTAGTTATAGATGGAGACGAAGCTACCGTTGGTCAGCGAATCCAACTTCTCCAACTGACTGAAACATTTCCAGATTACACGATTGGAGAAGCTCGATTCCAAATGGACTTTTCCGATGATCAAGAGATACGTGGATTAGTAGAAACGATTTTTGGTGATTGATACGGCTTGAATTCTTCTTCTGATCGACCAAATCAGTTGATGATCCTACCTATGCGCCTGGAATCTTCTTAGCTTTGAGTAGCCATTCTCCAACTCGAGCCTGCTCTATTAGTTCATGGACTGAAGCCTCACGAAGTATTAAATCGTGCCAGAAGGCTCCTTCTTTCAGAAGTTTCTAGAGAAGAAACGGTATTGTTGGAATAGATGCGGATATTTGACTCGTTACTGGTTGGATAATTCCGCGGAGGGACGAACCCAAGCACCCTGAATCTTTTTGGCTTCTACAAGCCAATTACTCACGCGAGCTCGTTTTATTCGTTCATGTATTGAGGTTTTACGAAGAATTAAGTCATCAAGCCTATCTATTTCAGCTTGGACCGCCTCTTGTTCTGATTTAACCTGTGTGAGGAGGGAACCCAACTTCTTTTCACTAGCTAGTTCTTTGGCAGAGCTTAATAAACGACTTGCTTCTTCAAAGTCTTGGTTTACCATGGATAACTTCGTACCGAGGAGTTGAGCCATCACAATAAGTGCTGATGATTGCTGTCTTTCCGCGATTTGGGAAAACTTCTGAGAGAGAGAGGTTATTTGGTTGAGCATCTCTTCTGGCTTTTTAGAGTATTGCATTTCCAGAATTAGGAGTTCACAGAGATTCAAGATCGCCAGAACTGTTAAATTGATATCCAACACTTCACCGTCAACAATCTGTTCAAAAAGCTGTTGGGCTTGGAACTTCTTGGCCGCACGATCACTCATCTTAAGTACGATACCCTCTGCAAGTCGAGATCTAAGATCGACATACTTACTTTGGCTCTCTTGTTGCAGTTCTTTCAATTGTATCAAGTACTTTTGCCCTAAGATAATATCATCAAGATTTTGGGCAATGAGGACTAGATGGATCAAGAAGAAAGATAACCAAAGAGCTAAATTGGCCCCAACAGTTATTTCCTTCATAAGTTTGGCACTGGATTCTAAATTCTTCATTGCTAGGTCAAATTTTCCAAGATTTCTATGGATTAAGCCCAATATGGCATAGCTATCAGCGATTCCGCCTTTGTGATCGATTCTAGTGAAAATGGTTTGTGCGGCCTGAACCTTATCTAATGCGAGTTCCAGTTCGCCCTGCAAATTATAAATAATTGACAGCTTGTTAAACGCCCAAGCTTTACCTAGATCACTGCCTGTTTCTTCACATATAGCTATACTCTTGTTTGTGTAATCAAGAGCTAGCCCAAGATCTGCTGACCAAAGAACATGCGCGTCTGCTAGATATAATAAGCTCCATGCTGTTGCCAGCTTCTGACCGCTTTTTTCTCGAACATCTAGACTCCGTTGTAGATAGGTTATGGCAGTAGCAGTATCTCCTTTAAATCCATAAATAAAACCTATGTTTGCAAGAACGATGCCCAATCCTCCTTCGTCTCCAAGTCTTTCATGGGAGGCCAGAGCTTTTTCCAAATAATTCAATGCTAAATCATAATTCTCTTTTACACGATAAATTAACGAAATATTGTTGCTTAAACCAGCAATCCATACTGGGTTATCTAATTCTTGATAAATAGCAAGACTCTTTTCGAAATGCGATAGAGCTTCATCATATTTCCTAGTTTCGTGATAGTAGACTCCGAGTCTATTCAAAGAATGGGCAATCGCTGTGGAATTTCCCAGCTCTTCGCTAATGAACAAGCTTTGCGTGAAGTAATCCAGTGCCAGGTTGGCTTTCCCGGTTCCGTAAATGTGCACAAATCCAAGGGCGGTCATAGTTTCTACGATATCATGCCTACTTGGAAGTGCTTGTCTGAGAATTAAGCTTTTATCAAGGTATTCAATTGAAGAATGGATATCTCCATTAAGGTACTCTTCACAGCCATTTAAATAAGCCAAAGAGGCTTGATATGGCTTTAAAGCGTTCTTGGATAAATCTTTGACCTCTTGGATCCTTTGTTCTCCCCGTTTCAGAAGTTTCGATAATTCACTCAAACCTCTCTTACGGAGACGAGCATAGGACAAACTTATAAGAGCCTGCAACACTTGAAAGTCAGTACCATTCGCTTCCGTTTCTTGGAGTGCCAGTTCTGCAATCTCAACTGCGAGGCTAATTTCGCCTTTTCGTTCTAATATTCTACCTTTAAGGATTAATCCCTCCAGTTCATCCTCAGCATCTAATTCATCAAGTGCTGCGAGCGCTAGATCGTAATTGCCCTTTTCCATTAACTCCTTGATCTCAGAGATTTGCATAAATCAAAATAAGTTACCCGAGTTTTTTAATATTTTTCCACCAAATTCATAGCATTAGTTGGGACTATTGTTTCTAGAGTAGATCCTTGCTTAATAGACCGAGGCTCTCTAAATTGTAAAAAAGGGCCAGATAGTCGTCAAAAGAGATTGTCACTCGTTCAATAGTTCCGCTGAGGGCCTGACCCAGGCGCCCTGAATTTTTTTCGCTTCAGTTAGCCAATCGGTAACACGAGCTTGCTCAATACGCTCATAGATGGAGGTTTTACGAAGAAGGAGATCATCCCAACTTCTCGACCTGATTCTCGATTTGAAGTACAAGTTTTTGGAAAGTAGGATCTTCTTTTTCTTTCAAGAGCTGAAGGACTTTCAGGGCGTAAAATAATTCTTGATAGGTTTGAATTAAAATCATATGCAATTCTTCACCTTGGATGGTTCAAGCAAGAATTGAGATCCTTCCTTAAAAGCTTGGTTCGCGAAGAATACAAGAGTTAAGCCGTGATTGAAGCGGAAGGTTTCACCCAAAATTGGTCCAACATTCGAGGAAGCTACTTTCCGAATACGTCATAATTCCGATTTCATGCGCAATTTATTTTTCCAAGGGTAAAAATTGTGTCCACAAGACGAGTCGTGGTTGGACTAGGTATGAAGGATCTATTGAACGTTATCAGTACCCTGAGCTTTAGTAAACAAGAGATGGAAGAGAACACCATGATATTGAATCTCCTAGACGAGATTTGCATCAAAGATATAGAACCATATGCCCAGGATATGGATAAAACTGGCTGTAAGTATGATGGAAATTCTGGAAGAGTGGTATGGCCAGATCAAACGTACAAAATACTGGAGCAATTAAAGAAAAATGACCTCCTTGGATTGGCAATCCCAGAGGAATATAATGGTTTTGGCCGTTCCTTTACGTTAAATAATGCGTGTTACGAGAGAATCTCGCGAGCAGATGCAGGAACATCTCTTTTGTTCGGATTACAAAACTCTGCGAGTGATGTATTAGAAACGTTCGGTACAGAAGAAGCCAAACAATATTACCTTCCAAAGTTAGCTTCTGGGGAAAAAATTGGAGGGCTTTTATTTACCGAACCTGGAGCAGGAAGCGATCTGGGTTCTTTAAAGACGCGAGTAGAGGATAACGGGGATCATTACCTAGTGAACGGTTCAAAAAACTTCATATCCAACAGTGGAATCGCCAACACCTTTATCTTTTTGGCATCGACCGACCCTGAAAAGGGAAGCAAAGGCCTTACGGCATTCATTCTCGATACCGATGATAATAAAGGGGCAAGAATCACCCGAATCGAAGAAAAACTTGGTTTACACAGTAATGCGACTGGAGAAATTCTGTTGGAAGATGCCGTGATACCAAAAGCAAACTTATTGGGAGAGATTAATAGGGGATTTAGTATCGTCCTGTATGAATTATCAGCAGCTCGTATTGGAATAGGAGCCCAAGGAGTGGGGATTGCAGACGCGGCCTACCGCAAATCTGCGAACTATGTTAAAACGCGTAAGCAGTTCGGACGCCCCTTAGAAAGCTTTCAGATCACGCAGTTTAAGCTTGCGGATATGTTCGCGAAGATCCATACGGCTAGGGTAGCCTATCTGTCCGCAGCCCGAATGAAAGATCATAAAATGGATTTCAGTGAATATGCCAGTATCGCCAAACTTTACGGCTCTGAAATCGCTCAACAAGTTACCTACGAGGCAATCCAGCTCCATGGTGGCTATGGGTACATCCGCGACTATGACGTCGAACGATATTATCGGGATGCCAGGATAACGCCTATTTACGAGGGAACTAATGAGGTACAACGGATCGTTATTTCTCGAGCTGAAATGAAGAAGAATTATGGGAGTAATTGACCAAAGTTCCAGTAATCAAAGACCCGCTGATTCAATGTTCAAACGATCTTATTGATATTGAGTTGGTAGAATAGAGAAACCAGGTTACTTCTTCACTGAAAAGGGCCGCAGAGTTTTCAAGAGGTAGGGATTCAGTCTATCAATCGAACTCGTCGTGTTCCGTCATCATAGTGGGCGATACCCATGTCTCTGAACCGATGAACCACCTGTTGCACGTTATAGGTGGAAATCCCCGTCATGGCTGCTATATCATCTATTGAAGTCTCTTCCATATTAAGAAGCTGATTCAGAACACGACCAGATTCCGATTCACCCAAAAATCTTTTTAAAACCTTGCTGCTTGCATAATCACGGTTCGTTTCTTCGTTCAAGGTCTTGATCTGGGTTTTGGTACGATCAAGCTCGTACTTCTGGATTTCGTTTTCTTCTCGTAAACGACCCACCTCAGACTCAAGAGCGGCAGCTTTCTCTTCTAGCTCTGTTTTTTCTTGTAAAAGCGGCTGTAATTCCGCAAGTCTTGCTCTCACTCTTTCCAATTCGAGCTTACGTCGATCAATTTCTCCTTGAAGGTTTTCAATTTGTTTTTGAGAGAACGTTTCCTTTTCTAGCGAAATCGATTCTTTTTCTTTTAACTGCTGTACGAGGGCCTCATATTTGTCGGTCAAGATCTTTTCCTTCTCCACAGCTATGTGTTTTGCCTGGCGCAGATCTTCCAACACGTCAACATACTGTTTACGGAACTCTTCAATCTGTTCATTGACAGCAAAAGACCAATTGGCACTGTTTCGTGAAATAGTTTCGACCCGATCAGACAGTTCGAGTATTTGATTATTGAGTTCGAGACTAAACTTCTCTAGATTTAGTTGAGCATCATCAAGGGCTTGTTTGAATTCCTTCGAAGAATGGGATCGGATTTCCACACTTCGATTTTCCAATTTCTGATTAAACTCGGTAGTCCGTGATGCTACATCCTCAATGGATTCCTGGAGGGCCCGAATACGTTGATTCAATTCGTTTCGCAGTAGTTCGACTTCAGTGGGTTTTTTCTTGCGGAATATTGGTGATTCCTCCTGTTATCAATAAAATGAATGGGGTCAGAATTTGGTTCAAACCCCAATAAACCTCTTAAACCAGTTTGGGGGCGTAAAGCCAAAATACATTACTATTGGATACATCGCGATAACTGCTCGTGCGATCAAGGAAATTGTTGGATCCGGGACATTGACAATTTCCACCGTATAGCCAAGAGATAAGAAAAACTGACCTAGTGCAAGAACCAGTGTCTGTTTCCAACGGGGAGTTCCACGTCTAAATAAACTAAACGTTAGATATAGAAAAAGGAGTACAATCATCCATAAGTTCGGAAATAACAGGATGTAGGCAATAAGTACAAATGTAGCCTCATGAGTAGGTTGCCAGTCACCAGCGACTTCAATCCACTCGAATGGTGCATAGGCGAGAGTTAGAACGTATAAAATCAGCATTATGGTAGGAATAATCAAAAGCCATTTTTTGGCAAAAAAGCTATCTTCTGGGAAAAAGCTCTGCGTAAAAAAGACTCCAGATAGAACCGCCGAGGCAGAGGTAATCCAGGCCAATATGGCGAATGCATACGCTATCCAAAAAGTAGAAATTTCATCTAAACTATATTGCCAAAAAGCTTTTAGAGTTGGTGCGTCGGCCTGAGTAACATCCGATACAATCAAAATTATCTGTTCCAATACAAGGGAGACAAGTGCTCCTGCTCCAAATAACAATATCAAACTAATATACAGGGTAGACTGACGTCTTGATCTTCTATAGCTCAGGAAGAGGGAAATTCCTAACAGCAAAAAGAGAATTACAGCTATAACAACAAAAATTACTCCTAATAGTTCCTGAGGGGTGTCAAACTGAGTTACCGCCATGATATCACCTACTGGTCTTAATGTCGAATATAAATCTCTAACAGTCAGGGAATTTAAAAAGATATTGAATCATACTTTGAATCTAGGGACAGAGTAAAGTATCCTTTTGTTTTTCACGGTTTATAGATCTGAGGTTCCGCTGTAACGACTTTATTCCTTCCAAATTGAATTATTCTCCTTAATCGATCAGATATTATGCTGATGTACATCATAAAACCTCTTAAACAGAAAAACCTCTTTAAAGTCCTGTTTTAAAATACGCGTTTATATAAACACTCGATTTCGTGGGTTTAATCTTATGGCATACGAGTTTAACATCACACACGAATTTGCAAAAACCCTAGATATGAATGATCCTCTGAAGATGTTTCGAGATCGCTTTTACGTGCCAAAAGAGTATCCTATCTACTTATTAGGAAATTCACTCGGCCTTCTTTCCAAGGATGCTGAAATATCAGTTTTACGCGTTATAGACGAATGGAAATCCATGGGTATTGGTGGTTGGTGGAAAGACGAAGACCCCTGGTTTTATTATGGGGAAGACATTGGCGCCTTAGCGGCGCCCCTCGTTGGAGCTGAACCGGCAGAAGTAGTGGCTACAGGGACTACAACCATGAATGTACACTCTGTAGTCAGTACGTTTTACCACCCTTCAGGAAAACGAACTAAAATCCTTGCCGATCCATTAACCTTTCCAACTGATCTCTACGCCCTACAAAGTCAAATTAAGCTAGCAGGATTGCCCCCTGATCAACATTTAGTCCTTGCACCATCGGATGGCAGATATCTGGATGAATCTCAGATCGTAGAACTGATGACCGATGAAATTGCGTTGATATTTTTACCTTCTGCTTTGTACCGAAGTGGCCAGCTGCTAGATATGTCTCTTCTAGCCCAAGAAGCGCATAAGCGGGAAATTTTCATTGGATTTGACTGTTCGCACTCTGTAGGGGTTGTTCCACACTTTTTTAATGAATGGACAGTCGATTTTGCGGTTTGGTGTGGGTACAAATATCTGAATGCTGGTCCAGGGGCTACTGCATTTATCTACATAAATAAACGGCATTTTAACAAGGTGCCAGGGCTAGCTGGATGGTTTGGTTATGAGAAAGATCGTCAATTTGATCTTAACATAGATTTCCACCATGCCCGTGGCGCAGGAGGGTGGCAAATGTCAGGGAATATTCTACCTTCAGCTGCGCTGAAAGGTACGCTAGAAGTTACGCTTGAAGCTGGAATCAATGCAATACGCAAAAAATCCTCAAAAATAACATCTTATTTGATCTACCTAGTGGATCAAAATCTATCTGGAGGAGAATCCCCAGTTAATGTGGGGACCCCCCGCGACATAGAACGACGGACAGGACACGTCGCGTTAGAACACCCCAGGGCAATGGAATTACAGCAAATGCTTCAAATTCGAGGGATAATGGCTGATTACAGGCCGCCAAATGTCCTTAGGATTGCCCCACATCCTTTATATAATTCGTATACCGATATATGGGAATGTGTATCAATCATCAAGGAAATCTTGGACGCATTTTAACTAAAAAAAGGAAAAAAGAAGGATTTTGAAAAGAAATCCAATTAGCTTCGTCAATTTCATTTAAGAATGACGTAAACCACGCCTGTAAGGGCACCAAAGATTATGTGGCCAGCCGCCATGCCTCCGAGCATCATCAAGTCATTCATGAGCATGGTAAGTACGTCGGGAAACCCTGATACGATTGAAGGCAAAAGCATAAAGCCAACAGCCGCGAGGATCAGAACTACGATACCCCAGATTATTCCCCATATTAGTCCGTTCACAAATGTATCTTCGCGGCCTAGAAGGTCAAATACAATCGCGAAGATCCCGCCGTAAATGATGGCTATAATGAGATGGGCTGCAATTCCTATGATGAGATTGGCGTCATCGGGTGGTGTTTGCACTATCCCTGGGAGGAAGTTATCTATAACTCGGGGTATCCAATCTGTAAACAGTGCGTCCATATCCGTTCCTAGCATGGCGTCCATTCCGATAACGCCACCTGCCATGGCAATACCCCCAATAAATCCTCCAATCATGCCGTAAAGTATTTCTTTAATACCTGCCATAATTTCTTACATCCTTGTTACATTTGACTAATTTAAACTAAATTCAACGGTAATTAGTGCATCTTTCAAGCACTTGGGTAGAATTATATACCCCATCCGTTTATAAATATTGCCTCAAAATCCATTACTCCTATTACATCTGGAAAATCCTTTGAATCAAGCTATTCTTTACTTCCTTCATGCGTTCGATTATCGAGCTAGCTCAATAAGCTGATTATTGATTACATTATTGATTACACCTTAAAGCGGAAAAAACGACACGATGCAACCAAAAAAACTCTTGATGCGCACCCCCCAAACTTTGGTGAAACTCCACCAAATGTTTTCTTTGGTGAAGCTCAATATTCTAAAATAAAAAGAGCTAAATATAATCCAAATCCTGGAGGACTTACTTTTCTTCTAGAAAAAGCTCCAATAGACCATCAAGGGATTCGTCAATCATATGGAATGCCCGATCAAACGGAGGTTCAAAGAAAGGATCAGGAATATTTTCAGCTTTACCAAGCGTAAAATCACGGAGAAGAAACGTTTTTTCCCGATATTCCTCAGGAATGCGTGGTATATGTTTATGGCTCATGACTAGGATGAGATCGGCTCGAGAAAACATTTCGGGATAGTCCAAATGAAAGCGTGGCCTGAAAGAAGAGATCGTCTCCTCATCAATCCCTTTTTCACGGAGTGCTCTTTCAGATTCGGGGTACATAGCCGAATTATTGTAAGTTACCGCACCAGATTCAACATGAATTTTATTCAATTTGGGATTATCTCTAATCATATGTTCAAAGAGTAGCTGGGCATATGGACTTCGAATGATATTCCCAGAGCAGATGAAATTAATTGTAAATCGCGATTTTGTTTTAAATTTCTCTAATATTTCCGATTTTCGAGTTCCTAGGTTGTTCATTAAAAATATGTGCTCCTCAACTAGTTCGGCCTTACTGAATATTTTAATACAGGAAATAATGCGCAATCAAGAATGAAATCACAAATTACTCCATAAAGAAGCATAAAAGACAAAAGTCTGATAAAACCATGGGAACGAAATGGATGTTTTCTTTGATTTTCACGAAGTCTTATCGGACCGATATGCTGTAAGTCAGAACTATAGGATCTATCTAGCTAATGTTTTGGATCCCGTTGGTATATCTCCCGAAGAGGCATTTCAAATCCATGATAAAGCATATAACATTTGGATAGGTAAAATCATTTCCTTACCAGATAAGTTTGACGATGATGGAGACAACGAGAAATTCATGGCTAGATATAGAAAGATTGATGAGGAATGGGAGCATTATATCTTGGATCATATACCTCAAAATCAACGGGAGAATATTAAACCGCTGCTGAAAACATCCACGGTTGAGTATCAAGCGCTAGCACAAGGTGGACCCATACTGTATTCCGATGTGGTTCCAACTCTTGAAACTCTTCGTACAAGGCTTAATTTACGTCTTCATGTCGCTTCTTCAGCAAGTTCACATCACGTCAAGGGAGGTATTGATCGTCACGGCATCAAGGATTTTTTCAGTACCATCGTTGGATACGACACAGTCCGGGCTCCAAAAAGGGCAAAGAACACATATTACTTTGAGAAGTTATTAGAAATTACCGATTCAATACCTCAACAATCGGTTTTCGTGGGTGATTCAATAGAAGAAGCCGCCAATTCAAAAGCTGTCGGAATGCATTTCATAATGGTTCAACGAGCTAAAATCCATACCTCGGAGACAAGGAATAGAGACCTGGGGATAGTTTCAGTGTCAAGTCTCGATATGTTAGTTCAGCTTATTCCAAATCTATTCTAAAGACTAGAGTAATTTGATTTGAAAAAATAGAGGAAGCATGGTACATGTCTCTTAGAAAGTAAGAATCAAACTCCATACCGCATCTACCGTCATATGTACTAGCGCGGCAGGAACTATCTTTCTTGTTTTCTGATACGTATACCCATAACCGAATCCCGCAATAGCTGCAAAAAAGATATAGCGTAGGTCTTCAAAATGAGCCCACCCGAAAAGCATGGAACTGATAACCAAGGCACCAAAGAAAGGATCTTTTGTTTGATAGATGATGGTGATTCCAAAGAGAGCTAGGAGAACTGCAACTCCCAAATAGAGAATTTCTAATGGAATCCCAGTAACTAATGCCCACGCTTGTCCCTCTTTTGCTCCTAGCGGTTGCGCTAGCGATCCGACAACAGTTGCAATCGGTGTGAAGATTGCAGGAGCTGCTTGGGATAGAAAGCTTAGTAAATCGTCCACCCATGGTGTTATAACTATCAAGGCACCAATTAGACCGACCCCAATGTACCACCATTTCATTGACGAAGTTGGTTCGAAGCGTTTGACGAGTAGATTATGAATAAACCCTCGGAAGAAGATTTCTTCAATTAACGCAATCCCCAGAAATATCATGATAAAGACAAGAATAGAATTGAGGAGGGAGCTAGGAAAATCAGCGACCAAGGCGAGAAAATTATTCCAAATTACACTGGGCGGAGCCAAGAAATTGGTTAGCATTCCTAGAGGTAAGATGACCAAGGTGACAACGCCAGTCACTTTCATTACTAGAATGAAGTCTTCTAGAGATATAGTGGCGTACTCCAATCCCATGTCGTGATTTCGTACGAAAATCAACGCATACGCAAATGCAAACAACAGGTACAATGTTTCAAATGGAATGTCGCCGCTTTCAATTGTACCGATCATATCGTCCACAAATCCGAACTCAATCGGCATCCAGGCCCATAATCCCAATAGTACATCGATTTTTGTAAGCCCTTGATCTGTTGTGTGTGGAAAACCAAGATAGATGAGAGTAGGCATCGTGATTAACACCAATGCGGTGATGACCTGAATTATTGTTTCTATCAAATCTGCGCTTACCGGAAAAATCAGACGATAAATCGCGAACAGGAGACCAACGCCAATTGGGGGCACGATTTTCTTTATACCTGAGAATGTCGCTCTTCCCCTGTCCACAATAGGCGGTGTAAAGATATACATGAAAAATCCCACCAGAATTAAAACAAGAATGAGCCCTAATGTGAACTGAGCAATTGGTTGAGTATATACTTGGGCAGTGAATAATATCACGAGGAACAGAAAGAACACGGTGCTGATAGCATAATCTAATCGGTGGGACAATTCTGGAATCACCCGTATTGAGGCAATACCTAAAGATTCAAGATCCCTTGAAAGCTCAGTTTCAAGCTTGGTTTAAAGATTTCCTAAAAAAGCGGGAGGATCTTCTGGTGTACTCGCAGACTGGCAAAGGAAATCGGCTTTCAATTCGAATGAAGCCGTTTCCACTGTCATCCGACACTTTCAAGATATGTGAGTGTAATGAAAACCAGAAAAATTCAGCTTTATGCTGTTAGTGCGGCACTTTTGGTTCTGATGCTGACTCCCACGAGTCTTACGCAGGCAGACATGCAAGTGCCAAAACGAATTCTCACTGATACCTTAGTGGGTGAGAATCCGTTCATCGAAGGTCTAGAATTGCTCGCTGCAAATGGATCAGCAATGATCGCCCAATATCACCAGATTGGTGGCCAGAAGTTATTCCCATTGGACCCATTTACAACGGAGTTTGATCAGCTAGAGTTTCTGTACATCGTATCGTCAAATCAAAACTTATGGCGGCACTATTGGCCCAGGTCTCTGTGGGAATTTAGAGACGGGATAACATTGGTTATGCATTTCTCCCAATTACTTGAGCCAGCCATGAGCGATGGAAATGCTATAGCTACTCAGCTGTCAGCTTGGTCGGGCGTGCCCATCGACCTCCTGTATGGATCTGAAATCGGTGGAGAAACAACCCTGTTTTATTGGGGGTATATGTCGGAACAGGATCATTCCGATTTCATTAGGAATGAGTTCTACGATTTGTTTGATCAGGGTGGTTTTACCAGTTTTATCAAAGCGGACACCATAGCAGATGCTCCTGTTTCGGTGGTCGGTACAGGTTTGATACGCAATCAAACTCGACATTGGGTACCGTTAACTGTTTCAGCGTTCATTCTAGAAAACGGCATTTCGGTGGATCCCAGCGGGATTCACAATATGTCGATTAGGAATGCATTTGGCTATACGGGGATTATCCAACCATCTCCAGATGCTTTTATTAGTACTATCCATTTTACTCTGCCGTATGTTGCCAATGTCTATGACTATTCACCTGCTACAACCAATCTATACCCCGAATTAACTGGAAGGTTTGAATGGGGCATGAAGTTTGGCCCATTCGCGGTCCAGTACGATGAAATGTATGTCACCTACGATATGCAAATCGACCAGCTCAAAATATTTCCTCAAATATCTGCGGATCTTTCAGTCGATGTAGCTGCATTGCATGCGGCATCGCCCACCCTTAACTATACCATAAAGATGGCAAATACGGGTACAGAACCAGCGTATAATACAACATTTGTCTGGGATCTTGGTGATCAACCTCTTCCGGAAAACGTAACAGTATTTGATGATACCCGATTTAAATGGGATCCGAACCTTGTGAAATACTATAACGCTTCTGATGGTACCCTCGTAGACTCCCTTGTGTACACTGACAATACCACTCAAAACAATAGCTATAAGCTAATCGGTTGGTTTAGGTACCTCAACGACTCTGTTGTACAACCTATCACTCAATACAATAGTGTTACAGACCTTTATGACATTAAAGTTATAGAAACCCTTCTCCAGGTATACGTTGAACGTTCTTACTTCACTTTCAGTAAATCGACCAATATGAATACAATGATCTTACCAAACGGCAATTTCGCATTAAATGGGACCATTGATACCCTTCCCGTTGGATCTTACAATGAATTTTGGTGGGCAATCGAGAATCTTCCCAGTAAAAGTGATAAACTCATCTGGGTTGATGTTAATTCAACTGAAGGAAGCTGGTTAACCAATGGAACAGATAACTACTTTCAATTGAATATCACTTTGGTTGACAACTCAAGTGCCCGATTTAATGGTACGACCAATCTCCAAGATCTAATAATCAATCTTGCCCTAAACAATGGCTCGGATCTTCGTTTTCCCCCCATTAATACTGAGTTTATCCCAGGTGTATTTTTCCGTTATGCTGATGGAGCAGATCGAGAATATTATGGCTGGTCGAACGGGCTAATCATCCAGGTGTACGATGATGAAGCCATTCTGAAGACTAACGTGGCATTAAATTCCTCAGTGTACAAGATTGGAGAAATTGCAGAGATAAATGTGACAGTTGAGAACATCGGGGATGCCCCCGCATCAGGCCTCTCAATCTTGGGTCTTCACGCACAACTTGGTCCGAATTGGGAACCGACAGATATCCTGCCATTCTCAAATGCCACTGCTTTGAGTGATCTTAATCCAGGTGGAAAAGTTACTCACACGTTCTACAGAGAAGTTAATACGTTTCTGGGGATTCATCCTGTGGCTGCCATGCTCAATTACACCACAGATGCCAATGAAGGATACGACATGGCATTCAATGCAACTGATATTAGTAACCTTGCTTCCAATCTAATTCTTGCGCTTGTGGTTCCCGGAGACGCCAAGGCAGGTAAAGATGAACCTAGCTATCCTTCCCCTTTGGTTGACGTCACGGGCGATTGGACTGACCTCAATGGAGAAGACATTGAGGATGGCGATTTCATTGAAATTAGAACTAAAGTGACTAATGCCGGAGACGAGGCCACTACCCTTAAAATCCTTAGTTATTTCCCCTCTCGAATGGCTGCAGTAGACCTTAGTTTTCCATACACCATAGGGATCACACCGTCGAATACCAAAGTCACTGATAACTCTGGGAATACAATCATAGGTTATGATCAGGGATTCGCTATGGCTCATCCTCAGTTTCCCATAAGCGTTGTTGGAATAGCTGGCATCCATTTAGCTCCAGGTGAAACAATAATATTCTACTACCGTCTCAAGGTAAATAACGCGAGCTCGCTTATTGTTCCCCCTGTACAAGTGGAATATGACAGTCGTTATCCCATGGAAGGCACCTCGGGTATGGAAGCTAGCGAGGAGGCAGATGCAAGCATCTCTGCGTCATCAGATCTGACCAGGTACTCGGTAGCCCTCAATCCATCAACCACAGGTATCCCACGGCTGAGGATCCAGCAAACCGGATCAAGTGGTTCCAGTTGGACATCTTTCTCGGGAAGTCAACTTCTTTCTGCATACGCTGCGACGATACCTGGGGAAACGACAACAACCCCTGAAGGCCCACCGACAACGACCACTACAGGCGGTGCACCGCTATCGACCTTGACAGCCTTTATACGTGAGAATATAAGGGTCATGATTGTCTTGTTAGCCGTGCCCGTGCTCGCCTTGGTGGCCAGAGAGCGCCGTCGACGGAACTAGTTCATTACAACGCTTTCCCTCCACCCTTTTTTTTTTTCTATATTCTAAATTCTTAAACTCGGAATTATTTATTGTTAGGTAATGTATTTGAATTTTTGTCACTCACACCTTCGTTTTAGGGGCAATTTAATATGGATAAGCCCCCGGATCACCCCCCCATTATGTTAGACTTTTAAGGTCCAAGGATTAGCTAACGGAGAAGGATACTGATGCGGTCGGACCAGGACATGACGGGTGTTTTCAAGGCCCTTGCGCATCCTTTGCGTCAGCAAATTCTTCTGGTTCTATCCACTCAACCAAATATAGGCTTTACCGATCTTCAAAACCAATTGAATCTGGATCGAAATAATTCTCCCGTTAGGGTAGGTTCAATCTATCACCACATGAAACTACTCGGTAATTTAGTAATCAGTGGAGGCGGTACCTGGGCTCTTTCCGCTAAAGGTAAATTTGCTGTTCAACTTCTAACCTCCTCGCAAGATAAATCACAGTTCATAAAGGAAGAGGAATCCTATCGACTTCCTCTCTATTCGATTGTTTTGCAAATACTGGCACCACCCCAAGTTTTCTTTCTTGCTAGAAAATCATTCTTGCTCTTTCTAGGATGGGAATTGCTTTTTCTCTTTGTTTTTTCTTGGATTACCGCACAGGCGCATTTGGTGTTGTTCTTTGTATTCTTCATTGATTGGCCAGGACAGGATCTTGCCCTTTCTTCAGCTTCTGTTTGTCTTTCTTGGGTTCTTTTTACAGTTCTAGGTATTATATTAGCAAAATACTACCTGAAAAGGAAAATTAGATTGGCTACAGATCTTGCTGCCCTGTTTGTCAATATGGGAATAGCTCTCCTTCCTTTAATCGCTTTTCCACTAGCAGTCGTGACAGGTATCATCGTACCCGATCAACCAGTGGTATCCTTGACACTAGTAATAATTCTCCAGCTCTGGGTAATTGTTCTGGCAGCTCGTGGTGTTTCTGTGCATTTTTTTGTCAGAATGGAGCAAGCAGGTGTTCTGGCGATGGTTGCGGTTTATATAATGATGAGCTTGGGTTTGGTTCTAGGTTTCTGAATCATCTTGCTGTTGAACAAGTTCAGGATATGGCGGCGAAACTTCAAACCTAGAACCCTGGCCACCTGAGAAATCAGTTTCAAATCCTCAGAATTGCCAAAAATGTGCGATTCTTAGATTTGAATACCACAAACACCGTATTCCAAGTAAGGTTTACAATATTGGGAACTTACTCGCCAAATCCCAAAATATCCAGCATTTCCATCACAGCAGGCTGATCACCATATATTTCTTGGTGTGCTAATATAATAGAAGAAACATACCTACGAATACTATTCAGCGACTTACGGATTTCCTCTTTTGCTTCTGGTCTCTCATCCATCATTTTATGAACCAAATGAACTTTAACAAGGATTTCATCTTGGAAATGGTTGAGGATGGCATAAATATCTTCATTAAGCAATATACTTAAAGTAATGTTCTCTTGACCTCCTCGGGCCTTCGGACGGTTCAACGAATAACCGAATGACAATGAACGTATTTGCTTTTCCTGCGTTAAATCGAAGTCAAAGCTAGCCATTGTTTCTTTTTCGAAATTGTTTGTAAATCCACAGTTTCCAAAAGCACGATCCGAGATTTCGATTAGTTTGCCAAAATTATCTCTTAATATTTCAGGTAAAACAATAATTGGTATGGGTCCATGGTGTTGTGAAAAAAAGGATACCACTATACCCAGCGAGTGATGATCCAGGCTCTCAGAGATAACAGTATCCGATTGTTTAACAACATTTTTTAATACAAGTTCCTTGTCTAGCCCTATCAGTTCAGGTTTTCTAAAGAATCTAATGTAAGTCACTGATCCCATGAAAATAAGAACTATGGCCATCGCTGCTACAAGTAAAACCCATTCTGGGAGTCCGCCTAGCGGTCGAACAATTTCTTCGTTTTTTATTCGATCTGGAAATTCATTGATATCAAATGCAACTGGATTGAAATTCCCATTCAAATCCTGCGTGGATACCCAATAGAGAACCTCATAATTGAGTCCATCCTGAGGGAATGGAACCGTTACTGCGTAAATTAAAACGTTGTTCTCGGTTCCGTTATAGCCCATCATAATAGCTGGATATTCTTGTGACAGGCTAGAGCCTTGACCACCATTGTTTGCTTGGTTGGTGGCATTATAGTAATAGTGTAAAGTGATGTTGGCTACTCCCGACCCATATTCTTCAATATCCGCATAGAAAGATAATTGGCTAGGATTGTTACCATTCTTAACAAATCTCACTCCAAGACCTTGGTTCGAAACACGAGGAGCTACTCCGTCAACCAAGGTGTAATTAAAACTTTTAATTGACCTGACTCCAACGCTAGATTCAGCGGTAACCTTGATTACAGCGTCTGTATCATAATATATTATATCTGAGAGATAATAATCAAAAATCCAGTGACCTGTTCCATTTGCAGAAGTAAGAATATCGGTCACATCGAGTTCAGTCCCGTTGAGGGTAATTTGATACACTACTGTTAAAACTTCATTTCTAGAGTCGTTCACTCTCAAACTGAAGGTGAAATGGCCGTCAATGTCTTGCTCAATTTCAATATCAAAATCTTCGATTTTGGGGCGGCTTTCTATAAGTATTACCAAGTTCCTTGATGTGCCATTATCTATTCCATCTGATGGAGTGACAATTGCCGTCCAAATCTCACCAGGAGACGTGTGATTAGGCTCAATTTGCATGATATTATCATATTGTGACTGATAAACTCCATTGATATACCAATGTATGAATGAAAAGTCATCATCACCTATATCAACATCAATGGTTGCTAGGGAAATATTGATGCCTTCATCTTCAACAACAAATCCAGAATATTCGTTACCTACATAAGAAAACTCCAGAATATCAGGGGCCTTATTGATGACAGAAATACTTTGAGAAGTAAGGTTGTTTGACCATATAGTTCCATCAATATCAACTATTTGGATAATGGCAGACCAGGTATAGCCTTTTTGAAGAATAACACTTGAAAGAGTAGTTTGATTATCATACAAAGATTGGTAAATACCATCACGGTACCATTGAATATAGATGCCAGCAGGATCGATCAAATCATTATCAACATCAGTATAGTTGAAATAATATATGGAAATACTTCCATCGGAGAAGGTTGTGTTTGAACGATCGTTATTATTCCAGAGAACCACATTTGTCAATATCGGAGGTGAATTAAGGATATTGATACTGGAAGAGGCTAGCTGTGCAGAATAGGCATTCCCGTCATAGACTTCTATGATAACATACCAGAAATCATTTTTGCTCAAATTTCCTGAATCAATGGTGTCCAAATTATTTAGGTTGGATTGTAATACGTCGTTCTTATACCAACGGATCCTTGGAACCTGTTGACTGTCGTTATCAGCGTCAGTATAGTTCCATGAAACAACGAGATCTTGATCTGCGGTTGCTGATAGGGGAATTAGGATAATATTCGAAATAACTGGAGCTGTATTGGCAATCGTGATATTTGGCAGGTAATACCAGGCGCTAAACAGATTGCCATCATATACCTTGATACGGGCAAACCATTCTTCGGTCTTCGTGGTATTTTGAGACGGAATACTAACGAAGTTAAAGAAACCGGTTTGGTTTACTCCATCTCGGTACCATTCAATTATGCTACCTTGTTCAATATCCGATTGATCATGGTCTCCAAAATTATAGGTAAACAACAAGTCGTCACTGGTATAGAATGAGGATTGCTCCCATGATACACTAGTTAAATAAGGTGCCGTGTTTGCAATGCCTATTTTTGTTGAATTTACGGCCGTACCAAAATCTCCCTGTAAATCCTGTGGTTTAACTTCCACCCACCAGAGATCACCTCTTACCGTATGAGCAGCTGGAACCGTTGTCATTCCAGTGAGTGCAACAATTAGGGTTACGATGCCGGATCTATTTCTAAACCACCTATAATCAGACCCTAAGGCGTACCCACCAACCATGAAAACATCATAAAGAACTACTCCCTGGGTACCATCGATATCAGTCACGTTGTAGCGGACTACAAGATCTGAATTCGTACCAAAGGCGATTCCATCAGTATAGGATCCATTGTTCGGATCGTTACCTTGGATCTTGATCTCATTATTAGGAATTTCTGGCGGAGTATTGCCAATAATGATATTTACACCGTAAAATTTGCTATTAACCACTTGTCCTAAACTGGTACCGTCTCCAGGTGTAATACTAACTGACCAACTTTCTCCTGCTCTTGTATATATCGATTCTAACGTATTGTCCAGTAATAAGATATGTGTACTATTTTCCCAAGCAAAGGTGGTGCCACTCTGCGTGTCTCCGTCATCGTCATACCATGCATAGGTTACCAATATGGAATCTGATGTGGTTCTACCACCGATTAAGGCAATACTATAGGGATCAATCCATGGCACACTGTTTTCAATTTCAATATAGTCTGATAACTTCCAGACTGACTCATTAAATCCGTCTGTTATAGTGATATTGAACTTCCATCGTTCATTCTTTGTCGTTGCTGTGTTGGGAAGACTAAGATTACCATCATAAGTAGCCATCAGGAAATAATTGATAAAATCAGTTGACCGATACCATCTGATCTCCGAAACGCTGACAGATTCGCCATCAGCGTCATCATAGAGATAACCAGCCGTTAGATTATGAATGGTTCTTACATTGGTTTCTGCAATATAGGCGGTCAAGATTGTAGGAACAGAGTTTACAATTTCAAATTCAGGTGAAGTTACAAAAGTCCCAGATTCAAAGCCATCGGATACTATTACCGTATACGACCAGTTTTCTCCTTTAGTTAGTTTAGATCCCGCAACGGTTAATGAATCATTTAAATTGACTTGAGGGATACCTCCCTTGTACCAACGAATCTCAACTACTTCAATATTGTCCCCTCCATCCGCGTCATAAAAGCTGGAAAGTATGGACGAAAGAGACAAAGTGATTCCGTTTTCTTTAGTCGGGTTTGTAGGAACAGGCAGAGCAGAGACGTTTACTGGTGCCGTATTCTGGATTTCAATATGAGGGAGGAGCTCGTATAACACAGAATAATCTTCATCATCGTAAACCTTGACTTTAAACCACCAAACTTGTCCTTTAGAAGTATTGCCATATCCTACTGTGGTTAAATTGGTCAATAAGGATTGTAGATCACCATTCTTATACCAATAAATGATTGTGGCGCTAGTATTTTGTGTGTCACCATCAATGTCAGAATAATCCCAGGTTGCGGTTAAATCATCACCAGTCCTGGGGCCTAAAGTCAGAGTTAAGTTTTCTGCTTCCGGAATAGTGTTGAGGATCGTGATATTACTTGCAAGCGTTATGATTGGGGAATACCCGTTATCACCATCGTATGCTTCAACAGTTACATTCCAGTTATCCCCTTTTGTGGTATTTCCTGCCATTAAGGTTGCAAAATGGTCAGGAGTCCACCAGCTTGAGTTGATTACTCCATTTAATATCCAAGTTACATTAAACGTCAAACTATCTAAATCTTCATCAACCGAAATCCAGCTCACGACCAGATCATCCGTGGTAGTTGGATTTGGGGCGGCGCTTAATCCGCTGACCTGGGGCGCCGTATTACCAATGACATAAACCGCTGAACTATTAAGGTCACTCCATTGTAACCCGTCAAACACTCTAATTGTGAAATTCCATTGGTCTCCTTTGGTGGTGGCACTAGCAGGAACTGTTAGTGTCTGATATTGCGGTTGAGCGGCATTATCGAGGTACCATATGATTTCGAACGCAATCTGTTCATTGCTCTCTGGATCGAAATAGTCATATGAGGCCGTCAGATCATCACTTGTCACGGGCATTGAAGGTGTTAGAGTTAAATTTTCAGCTATTGGCTTCGAATTTATCCCGCCGCCTATGATGATTCCAGTTAATGACGTGTAGTTATTACTGTAGCTAAATCCATCAAAGACACGAAGCACATAATACCATACCTCGTCAGTTTGAGTGTCTTGATTGGATATTGCTGTGAAGTTCTCATATTGGGATTGATAAACCCAATCTACGTACCAATATACGATTAGTTCGGAAGTGATCTCCGCATCCCCGTCGTCATCTAGATAGGTATATGTTATATTGAAATCATCATTAGTTGCGGGACTAGTGTTATTAAATGTGGGATTAGAAACTGTTGGTAGAGAATTTAGGATCGTAACGTTAAATTCTAATGAGAGAAGGATTGAGAATTCTTCGCCATCGTAAGCTTGGACTGTGAAGTACCACATCTGGTTTTTAGAAGTATTGCCAGCATTTAATATTGCATTGTTTGCTGTAACACTCCAACTCGAATTGAACACGCCGTTAAGATACCACGCCACGTCGAAGGTTAACCCGTCTGTGTCATTATCATTATACGTCCAGCTTGCAATCAGATCCTCAGTTGTGGTGGGAGCAAGGGTAATTGCCGGTGATCCCACCTCGGGTGCTGTATTGAGAATTAGGACTGGAGATGAATTGACTTGAAAGGAGTATGCAGATCCATCGTAAGTTCGGATTCCAAAGTGCCAATTGTCCCCTTTGGCAGTCGCTATAGATGGCAAAGAGGTATAGCCATCATACGTTGATTGGAGGTTGCCATCAAGGTACCAGTGGATAATAGGCGTGTCTTCCGTATCATTGTCTTCATCGCTATAACTCCAAGTTCCAATGGCTAAATCATCGGTTGTGACTGGACTGGATGTTGTGATAATGACATTCCCTACGGTAGGAATTGAATTAAGGATTTCTATATGGGGAGTCAGTTCCGTAATAGCCGAGTACTCTTCTCCATCAAAAATTCTTATCTCAAACCACCAGATTTGTCCCTTTGAGGTATTTCCTGATCCAATGGCTGTTGAGTTGGTCCAAGAGGATTGTAGAACTCCGTTTTTATACCAGTAGATTATTGCGGCGCTTTTGTTTTCAACATCACTAGTATCATCGTCCTGCATATCCCATGTGGCGGTCAAATCTGTTACATTGGTGGGATTTATAGGTAATGATAAGTTGACCGCACTTGGGTGGCTGTTTCCAATTATGATCGTGGAGCTTATCATCCAAACAGAATATGCTCTTCCATCGCTGACTCGGACCCGTGCATAATACTCTTCACCCTTAACGGTATTGATGGAGGATATGGATGCTTGGTCATCGAATGCAACTAGATGTCCCGTTCCAACTTTATACCATTCAATTTGACGAAGAGTGAAATTTTCATTGTTTCCATCATAATCAAAATAATCGTAATCCACAAGTAGGGTAGAAGTTGTCACAGGGTTAATGGGTAGTATATTTAGATTCGAAAATGTAGGAGGGGTATTTGAGACTGTGATCGTGGAAGAATAATTTAATTGACCAAACAACGTCCCGTCTTTAGGCCTCACGGTTGCATTCCACTCGTCCCCATCAAAGAGGTAAACGGCACCTATCACCAGGGAATTGTTATGTTCGCCCTGCAAGAGTCCATTTTTATACCAGCGAATCTCAGTTCCGCTCTGTGGGTGCGAATCTTCGTCCCAGTAAGTATATGCAAGATTTAGGGTGGAATTACTATAATAAGGGGCCGAAGTCAAAGTGAGATCATAAGCGAACGGAGGATGGTTGTAAAATACTGATCCTGAATGAGTAGAAGAAGTAACTCCATTGCCAGAAGTGTCGTTTACAATTATCCGGAAATTTATTCCTCCGTTCGGCAAGTCGAGAGAATTATTGCGAAATGCCAATATACCAGAAAAATTGAAGTACTGAACCATGGCTGCGGTGAGAGAATGCGTGGTTACTTCAAATATTACAGTGTCAATCTCACCCCACGAATCACTAACATTCGCTATGAAAGTATTGTTTTGATCATCCCATGTCCCATCAGCTCCCTG
This sequence comes from Candidatus Thorarchaeota archaeon, assembly GCA_048882505.1. Lineage (GTDB taxonomy): Archaea > Asgardarchaeota > Heimdallarchaeia > Hodarchaeales > Hodarchaeaceae > Hodarchaeum. The sequence continues at coordinate 62,124 of JBHLRO010000017.1, read as the reverse complement.
ATAATATTCCCAATCAATAACAATTGGCACGGTAGAATCATAGTCAAACGAATAATCCTGCGTTCCTGATGGCGCTGTTAAGAAATTCCCGAAGATATCAGAGGCATTGGTTATTTGATAAGAATATACCTTTTGCCATTTCACAGTCAAATCCTTTATCCAAAAGGAACCGTTATAGCTCATTTGATAATCAGTACCATTAACCGTAATCGTAACGGTATTAACACCAGATTGATCTGTTAAATCGGCCCAAAACGTCGCAGTACCAGTTCCCGGATCATCTACACCAAAATTTTCAACTACTGGGGAACTTCTATCACTGAATCGGGTCAAAGCATGAATATAAACATCTTGTTCTAAGAATTCTGCGTAAATTTGGATTCGGTTTTGTGAATCAATTCCACTGCCTGCCATCATCCAGGTATCCCCGCCTACATCATAATCGGGTAGAGTCCATGTTTGACCATACGCTCGTGCTATATTTCTATAATCACTACCCCCTGTACCTATTGATTCGTGTTGTAAAATGACCCCTGAAGTATCCAATGGTATCGAAGCAGTATAACTGTCCAGGTCTCGTACTGTCCATCCTGTCGCCGTTGCTGAAATATCAATTCGATTTGTACTTAACCAATCAATACTATCCTTTGCTTCTGCAATCAGGTAAAAATTGGCTGATGTTCCTTCCGTAATATAATAATCAAATTGATCGTTTCCATCAATTTCCACGAAAAATACTCCCATATTAAACTCTTGCCATTCTCTTGCAATCATAGAGTCCGTGGAACCCACTGCTCTCACTAAGATTGTTGAGTCAATACTTGAGGTTGATTGGCCTAAGATGATTACACCAGTCGTATTTTCATCGACGTCCGTTACAGTTACGCTATTCCAAGATGAGTCGGCCGTCAGACCGCCCAAATCAGCAGCTACTCTTCTAAACCGCGGATCTGATCCTACAGTATAACCCATTACGTAAAGTCTTTCAGTTGCAGATTCACGCCACGTATCAATATACCGATGGCCACTGAGCTTAACTACCTGCATTCTCCAGGTTTCATCTTCAAATTCTGAGTATATTGAACCCCCATTCATGTAGTCATTCGTGTCCTGCGAACCTCTAGCTACCGCATGATTGTCCACCAGACTATCCGATACCCAGGCTAGAATGACTCCTGTCGCGGAACTGGGAACACTATCATCTGATATATCCTGCTGAACCCAAGAGCTGTAAGATGTTCCTAAATCTATCTCATCAGGGGCATCAAGCCAAATAAAACCGGAATCCTTACCTAACGTATCTTCTGGACTCTCCACCTTGAGCAAAACCGAATCGATTTCCCACCAGTTTTGGGTATTATCTGAAGAGGTTGTTGAACCACCGAACTTGATTGTGAAAGTGGGGCTAGTAAGGGAAATCGTGAAATTATTCCACGTAGAAGCAGTCAAACTTGAAGTAATTAACTGCCAAGAGCTTCCATCCCAATAGGTAACGTTTAGATCCTCAGTTCCTCCAAATGTACCCGTTTTTATAGATAATTCCTCAATCATAATAGGAGAATCATAAACACCAGTAAATTGAACCTCTAAATCTAATTGATAGCCTGATAAAGGATTATTGATTTTTTTAGTTACTGTAACGAAATCGAGGTAGGCAGTTTCAAAACTCTCGACATCGTTTGCTCTCCATCGAATCTGGAAAGTTGAGACGAAATACTGGCTATCCGTTATCTGTTCGGAATAAAAAATCCAGGTGTTCTCGGCATGTGGGAGAGAATTCATGTCTTGATAGGAAATCCAATTTGTCCCATTGTATAACTCCAGAATAAACTCGTTAAAATCAAGGGCTGTATCCCGCCACCAAAATTCAAGATATATGGCAACTGCATCGGATGCATCCAGTACTGGAGTATATAGATAACCAGATTGGCCGGGATCAGCACCATCAAAATCTGCTGAATAGACTCCGTCATAGGCAGCATTGTTTTCTTTGTTCCAGTTGGTAAATCCTGACTCAGTCCAACCGAATGGGGGCCAGGATCCTTCAAAAGATTCCGTATCAATTAGGGTAGAGTTTATGTACGGGGCAGGCTCGCTTTCACTGATGTTATTATACACTGAGTCAGTTGTTAGTAAATCGGCAAATGTGTCATGTGAACCGAGATCAGGACTGGAATCCATATCGCTCTGTATATCGATATAATCCTCTATTGTGGTAGCTATATGCTGTTCAACGTAAACTAGGACAGCGTCGATCATCCACCAATCTTGTATGCTGTCTGCTGTTGTCTGTGCCCCTCCGAATTTAATGGTGAAGTACGGCTCAGTCACCGAAATATCGCTTAGCGTGAAATTGTTCCATGACGAGGCAGTTAAGCTTGAAGTAATTAGCTGCCAAGAATTTCCGTCCCAGTATGAGACATTTAGGTTTTCAGACCCCGTACTAAAAACTCCCGTTTTGATTCTCAATTCCTCGTCAATAAGTGAAGAGTTGTACACATTCTCAAACTGAACCTCCTGATCAAGATGATAATCGGATGAACTGCCAGTAACGGGGACAGAAATCTCGATTCTTCTTGCAACGCTGCCCATAGTGATTGGTTGAGGAGTACTGAACGGATCATTGACGGTAGTATACCCGTACTGCAGATAGCTCCCTGATGTGGATCTACCAATATATGCATCCTCCATGGCAGAATAGAATGCTAGTACGTCACCTTGATTGACATTAAACGCAGTAAAATCTGCTGGTGCAGTAAATTCCATCCATCCTGTCCCCTTACCACTAACGTCAACTGAAGCAATAGGGTTGTATTGGTGAAAACTAAATGTACTCCCTGAAATGGTCCCTAAATAAAAATCTAAGACTCCACCAAAGTTTTGCGCGATATCAATAAAGATGCTATCAACGACTCCATCAATATAAAAGGTGGTGGGTGTTCCATCTCCTTCGTAAACATAATACAGACCGTTATCTGCTGTTGCGGCTTCGTTGCCTACTCCCACTCCATGACCAAAAGAACCGCTTATTAAATCAGTAGTCTCTGACAGATTGGCAAAAACACTATCCGTGTCTTTCATGTTATCGAAGTCTGTTAAATTGCCAGAGTCCGCAAGAGAATCGACATCGGAATTATGATTATCGATATAATCCTCAATAAAAGTTCCGGTTCCCGCGACCTTTGAATGTATAGGAGAAAATGGATTGGAGTCGCCAGAATCAGATTGAATACTCCCCTCTGATTTTTGAACCTTGGAATTCGCTTTTATTCTCTTTGTGAAAGCATTAATTTCTACAGGAATATCGCCTCGTAATGCCGACACTTGGACCGGCTTAAGAACGGGAGATTCGTTTTCGGCCAGATCGAAACCACTTGAAAGTGTCTGTATAATGAAAATACTGAGAAAGATGATGCAGAGTGACAGCTTAACGGCGTTTCTTATCATGTATTACACCATTCCAAAAACGATCAATTCTAACATATCTACGGAGGCTGGAGGCTGCCAATTGTTCTGATAGTTAGATCGATCAGGTTTTTCTCTCTGATGGATGGCGACCCAATCAATAGGTTATTAGGGTAGCTAAATAATCTATTCTATTAACTATCGTTTTTTAATAACTAATTACGAATATCGTAATTCATAAAACCTATCTTAGTAAGAAACATGAAATTTCGTTTTTTTTACCAAGGTGATTTTCAACCAAAAAAAAAATCGATATTTTCCAAACCCTTCGTATCCGTTTTAAAATCGAATCCACATCCCTCAATGGCATACAATAAATTGGACTAGTCACCAAAGTAAAACAACTGACGCTTCTAGCCTATTAATATCGTATACTGATGTTTACATCAAATAAAGGCCGAGAGAAACCGTTAGGAGGATAATAAAGCAGATTCCAGTCTTTTTACGTCAGATGCCGCCAAACTCGGACAAGCTGGGAGACTCTAAATTCCCCATGCCACCTTTCCCATTTGCCTTTTTATTTCGATAATTTGTCCAGTATGGGTAAAAGAATGGTTGAGACCGATTACAAAACCTTTTCCAATGCTTTTTCCGTGCCAATGCTGTGGAAATCCCGTATAATCAAATTGTGCGTTTAACCAGGCTTCGTCTCTTGATTCTAAGGTCTTGGCTATTTGACTGTTAATCTTACCAAACGAATCAAATAGGGATTTCAAGGTGTGAGGGTGTGGAAAGTCTCCAGGAGTTCCAAAACCAAAGACCGCAGTCAGATCATCCGTTATCGTAGCGTTTCCGCAAAAACGATGGTTAAACGCTAAATCATGCCAGACTAGAATATGCCCTACAATCCAACCGATTGCAGGTGCGGTGCTGTTCTCTGGACGCCACCGTGCATCATCGTCCGTAACGTTTTGGCAAACCCACCTTGTCTGATTTTCAACCATATAGCATAAATACTTTAGAAGATATAATGAGTCCATTTGCAGCCTTCCACTGACAATAATGTTTGGAAACAAAGCTATTTTACTTAGGTCAATCCCAGCGTGAATGTTCACTCTAAATATGTTTAGGTGATTAAAATCGATCTTAAAGATTCGTGGGATAAAGCTTATGCCGCAGCTGAACGTCGAATTCCACAAAGGACGGAAAGACGATTAAAAGCGATCCTGTATGATGATGTACCAACTTTTATGGAACTTCCTTATGTTCAAAGCGGGAAACAGCTGAAGAATACTGATGTGGCATTCCTTGGCATTCCTTGGGAGGGATTGAAATACCAAGATCCTTGGACAATCTTACCTGCGACCGCATCGCCTGCTTTCCCTAACTCAATATACTACCGGACGGGTGCGGATCAGGCCCCTGATCACATTCGTAAGTACTCTGTTTTTTATTCGTACAATCATGGATGGGGATATTTTCCTGAACTCGGAACGAATTTCATTCTTTTTGATCATATTAATGCTGTAGATCATGGAAATGTCGAAGTGATTATTTCCGATCCAGAAACTTCTCTTGAACGCTGTTATAACGCCATATCTGGGGTGTATGAAGCTGGAGTGATTCCGCTGATCGCAGGAGGGGACCATGCAATTCCATTACCTGCGGTAAAAGCGCTCACCAATCATACACGGGGGAATATTGGAATTATCACTTTTGATTCGCATTTTGATCTCTATTACGATCCCGAATTTTCCGCAGCATCGCAATGGGTCCGACTTCTTGAGCTAGAAAATGTGAATCCTGCAAACTATTGTTCTATTGGAATTAGAGGGTTGAGAAACCAGGTTCACGAAAAATATGTTGCAGAGGAATTGGGACTCAGCTTCTTTACCATGGCCGAAATTGAAAGGGATGGCATACTAGCGATCATTGAGCGGGCCCTGACTATTGCCAGTAAAAACACTGATTCGCTTTATATTTCCCTGGATATAGATGTAATGGATCCAGCTTTCTGCCCTGCTCAGAAATATCCAGAACCGGGTGGACTGTCGTCACGAGAAATTATTTCTGCCCTAAGAAGGATAGGTAGGACGAAGCTGATAAACGGATTCGATATTTGCTGCCTGGGGCCCCAGTACGATTCGCCTACTGGAATCTCAGGACAATTATGCGCTCGTCTTTTCGTCGAGGTGTTGGGCAGCATCGCCTGGCAAAGGAGGAGTGGCAATGGTCATCCAGACTGATGGAAGGAACACGAAAATGGTTAAAGCAAGTGGCCGCACTTTTGCGATTCTCGGGGCGGGCCGTCAGGGTACGGCAGCAGCCTATGATTTAGCGAAATATGGCAAGGCCGAGAAGCTTAAAATTGGTGATCTCAATCTTATTGCCGCGATACAAGCTTCCTCAAGGGTTAACGATCTCCTAGACACGGATATCGTAAAACCAGCCCAAATCAATGTTGAAGATAAAGCTAAATTATCTGAGTTTCTTTCTGGAGTAAATACAGTCGTAAGCGCTGTACCTTACTACTATAATCTTGGAATTGCCAAGGGAGCAATCGCAACGCGAACAAATATGTGTGATCTGGGCGGTAACACGGATCTTGTTAAGAAGGAACTGGAATTGGATCCGCAAGCTAAAGAAGCCGGAATATCAATTATCCCAGATTGCGGACAAGTTCCTGGGATGGGCACCAGCCTTTGTGTATATGCTATGAGTCTATTAGATACGCCAGAAGAAATATTTATGTGGGATGGGGGTCTTCCGCAGAATCCACGACCTCCTTTCAATTACTCCTTAACTTTCCATGTTAATGGACTGATAAATGAATATTATGGAACAACCGAATTCCTTAGAAACGGTGAAATCATCGAGGTTCCGTGTTTTCTAGAATTAGAGGAAATTGAATTCCCTTCCCCCCTAGGAAAACTCGAGGCATTCACTACAGCAGGAGGAACCTCAACTGCCCCACGAACTTTCAAGGGCAAGCTAAAAACATACCAAAACAAGACTGTACGATATCCAGGACATTACTCCCAGCTAAAAACAATGCATGACTTGGGATTATTTAGCCCGGAAAAGATCAATTTGGGAAACGTAAGCGTGTCACCTCGGAAACTTCTGGCAAAGCTACTAGAACCCCTCGTAACGTTTCCTGATGACAAAGATGTTGTTGTTATACGTGTTATATGCTGTGGATTAAAGGAGGGAAGAAAGGCAAAAGCTCAAATCGATCTTATCGACTTTTATGACGAATCAACCGGATTTACTGCGATGCAACGTACTACGGGTTGGGATGCAGCAATCGTTGCCACTATGATGGCCGAAGGTCGCACGAAAAGGGGAGCAGTTCCTCTTGAGCTGGCCCTAGATAGCGCGGAATTTGTTTCAGAAATGCGACGTAGAGGGCTCCATCTGTCTGGCCAAGTATCTTTTATTGATTAATTGTATGCGTGCCAATTCCTTGTCAAAAAACGCGTGGATCTGGCGGATACAATCCGCGTTCAGCTCGTGGATCCTCTGATAGAAAGTTTCGGTAAGTACCAAATGCTAAATGGCGGTACATCTTCGGTGCCCTGGGAGTATTTGCTAAAATTTCTTCTATTGTATTCATTTGGTTCGCATCCAATGTAATATCTAGGGCCTGTATGTTTTCTTCTATTCTTTCTGGTTTACTTGTGCTCATCAGTGCTGTGGAAACAGATTCGTTCTGTAACACCCATACATACGCCAACTGCGGAAGAGAAAGATCTAGGTCTTCTGCGAAGGCATTTAGTTTGGTAAATTTATCTAATGTCGAGGAAATTTCCCCTCCATACTCTTCAATTGTCTGACGATCGTTTTCTGTTAGATTTTTCTGCAAACTATTGTTGTATCTTCCCGATAATAAACCAGCTGATAATACGCGATAAGCAACGACCCCTAGTCCAGTATAATCTATGGTGTAAGGTAGTTCCACTTCTACACCATACCTTAAGAACATATTGTACTGGACCTGATCACAAACTGGAGCATGAAGGCCTAACCCTGATGCCAGCCCATGAACTCTCTCTAATTGGGCTGCAGTCCAATTAGATGTTGCCCAATATAGAATATAACCTTCCTCAATCAATTGATTCATGGATAGGACAGTCTCGACCAGCGGTGTGGAGTAATCATAACGATGACAATAGTAGAGGTCAACATAATCCGTCTTTAACCTCTTAAGGCTCCTTTTAATTGACTCTGAGATGTGTTTTCTACTTAATCCTCTATCGTTAGGCTTGGGACTCATGGGTACGTGAACCTTGGTGCTAATAACGACATCTGCACGCTCATAATCCTTAAGTACGTTACCAATGATTTCCTCAGCCCCTCCATAGCCGCCGTAGATATCGGCGCAGTCCAGGTAGTTTATCCCGACATCTAAACCTCTTTTGATGCATGCTTTACCCACCTCCGGCGCTATCGGATAGTTTGTTGCCTTAAATTGAGCTCCTCCATAAAACATAGTACCTAGGCTAATTCTGGATACGTGCATCCCAGTGGAACCTAATTTCTGATATTTCATATAAAATCGCCACATAGGTAGAAGTTCTAATTCCATATCACTTATTTTACCGTTATGTTATCCCTACACCTTGCTTTTGATAAAAAAAAAAGCAGATTTTTATCCATAAGTGATTTCATCTACGACTAAAGGAAGAAGACCTACACCACGTCGATATTGTAGATAAAAAACTCCAATGTCTCAATTAAGACCTTTCTTGTATAATAAGGTTATGGGATCAAGAATTTAGCGTTATTCATGTGAACGTTCTCTGTATTAGGGTTTTAACATTATAATGATGAGCAAAAGTTCAAATTTACATTGAGGTAGCATTCTCGAAGCGGACGCCCACTTTTCTGATTCCGATGAATAACTCATTGCCGTTGGAGAGGGAAGAAACCGAATTCAAAGGTGAATTACTAGCTAGTCGGGTGAACACTGTAGGAACGGAGGATCCCGGAATTAGGTGACAATAATATTCTGAGGAATAGAAGAGTACATCTTCACTTTCAAGTTTTTCAATCCAAACGTGATTCTTGTTTAAACAGAGTGATTAGTTATAAGTGTGCCTTAGTAGCTCAATCTTCCTTCGTTCGACCGTCACGTTTTCAGTCTCGAATAAATTTATTAAATCCAAGAGTATGGTAGTTTAATATAAATTGAGGAATGTTTGTGTCACTCGTAGGAGACGGAACCAACAAGGGAACGCGTGGAAAGATATTACAATACTTATTGCTTAATGGATCGGGGCCTGGACCCACTGTTAAACAGATAGCCAACGCCGTTGGATTAAGCTCAAATACTATTTGGAATTACCTGGTTAACCTAGAAAAAGATGGCTACATACAGCGCTCTGAAATGAAAGGGCAATCTGGCCGTCCAGCAATGCGATATACCCTAGTAGATAAAGGAATCGAATTATTCCCAAAGGTATACAAAGATTTCTGCATTTATATTTTGGATGAACATGAAAAGCTCCATGGAACGGACAAAACAATAGAGCTTCTAGAACGCATAGGGGAGAGAATTGCAAAAGACATAGAACTTCAACTAATGCGTCAAAATCAAAACACTGGACGTCCAGATTCTTTAAAACAGAAATTGCTGCAGTTTGTTGGTATTTTGGAAGAATATGGGGTTTACCCCGAAATAACAGAAGAAAATTCTTCTTATGACATTAAAACGCACAATTGCGTCTTGTATGGGGTTATGAAGTTAAATCCATTGATCTGCAAAATAGATGAGGTTTTCTATGGTCAATTGACGGATCGAAAGGTTATAAAGGACAAATGTATTAGTAAAGGTGATAGCCACTGTCTTTTTCGTGTTATGAAGGCAGAAGCCTAATAAAGTTTGTTTTAATATCCATTAGAGTTTTTTTATGGTACTAGAGATCCTTCATATACAAAACTACTTTTGGGACTTCTTTTAAGCTAGATTTAGCCGCTAAAAAGGATTTAACGAAGTTTACATTGTCAGGTTTTTCAGCTTTTTTATGGAAAAATATAAATAACTAGAAAAATGTACATCGTAAACATTCTCATAAAATTTTAGAGTGATGAATCAATGAAAACTAAAATAGGAAATTCCTTGCGAATTGCATCGCTAACTGCTCTGCTTTTGTTAGGATTTGTGAGTACTATTGTACTTGTACAGGCTAACGGTGAACATGAGCATGGTGCACACCTTACGCTTCGAGCAACCGAAACGGATCTCACAACTATTGCCTTGGATGGAGATTCCAGTGATTGGGCGGCAGTAGGGGGACTTTCGTTTACTATTGTACCGATTGAACGGGATGAGGTTCCAAACGACGATAGGCAGCTTGATGTAAATGTGCGGGTTGCATTCGATGCAGATAATATCGCCGTTCTTGTTGAAATACAGGATAATTACGCTTTTAACAGCTCGGACCATCATTTATCGGGCCACGTAGCAGTTATGTGGGCAATAGATGAGGAAGCTGGACCCCACATGGGAATGGACGATGCAGGTGTCAGTCAGGGAAAAGTAGATATCTGGCATTGGGAACTGGAGACAGCACCAGGCACTATCGTAGGTGGTAAGGGGACTGCCACCAGTGGGGACGATCCTGTCGGCAATTTTGACGACGAATGGGCCACGAGTTCAGAAAACAGGCATGATGATGCGGCGGAGAATTCCTTGTTCGGCAATTGGAACCATACCGATATCGCTGGTTCGAGAGGCCATTATGTTTTCGAAATGAAGAGAGCCTTAGAAACCACAGATGACAATGATACGCAGTTCTCTGAGAACAGTGTCTACAAAATGGGTGTAGCCTATTGGGATCCCGATGAAACCCCCACAGGATGGGAAGACGATGGTCACCTTGTATCTGCGGAAACTGTTGGATGGCTAAATATCGAATTGGGAGAACCAGCAAGCCAATCAACGCCTGGCTTTACTGTAATTGCATTGGTAGTTAGTTTGACTGCGGTTACAATTGGGACAGGGTTTTTCCGGAAAAAAGGTAGAAAAGGCTAAAATTCCTATTTCCCCCCTTTTTTTTTCTCAACAGAATCAATATTAATTTTATTTGTTTATAGGGAGAATGGTCAATTAACTGGTTGCGGCCCCTTGATTCATATGTTAAAAAGAAAATTTGGCGTGATTTTAGTCCTGCTAGTGCTGCTTTTATATCCAGGACTACCGGTTTCCGGTGTTTGGGGGCATCAGGAAAACACAACTGGGATAAAGACAGCTAATGGTGAATCGATGAGGAGTATGGCCTTCGAAATCATCGAAGGTTTGATAGGGGATTTGGTTCAGACAGGGGATCAGGCCAAGTGGCCCCGTATTATCGATCCTCCTCCTCGGGATTGGGATGAGGATTGGAACCAATATTTTTACGGATATCATTGGGGCACAGCGGGCATTGCTGATGTCCTTTTATCATTCTATCTCATTTCTCTAAATAAAACCTTATTAGAATACGCTGAGAAGGCCGCGAACTTCATTATCAAAGGAGCAAGAGCAGATGAAAACGGTGGGATCTATTGGTTTACAGGAGAAGGAACGAGAAATCGCTATATCGGAAAGAAATACGGGAATGCGGGGATTGCCTCACTTCTTTTACATCTGTATCAATATACAAAGAATTCCACGTACTCAGAACTACTAAACAGAACCTTGATAACCTTAAAGTACCAAGCGAACACCAATCTAAGTCTCAATGGAGGAGTAAAATATTGGGGGTACGGAATGAATGATATTATAGGTGTAAGTGACTTCAATTATGGAACTGTTGGGATTGTTAGCGCTTTTTTGGAGGCCGGGCATGCTTTGAATGAACCTGAATGGAAGAATATCGCGATTTCGGGAGCACGGTGGCTAGAAAGCATAGCCATGAAGGAAAACCCGGGAACAATGGCTTTACCGTGGTCGACTTCGTCCCCGTACGATTCCCATTTTTATACGGGTCTCGGAAGTGGAAATGCCGGAATTGGCTCGTTTTTCCTGAACCTATATGATTCCACAGGCGACGAAAGATGGTTAACTAATGCTAAAAGAATAGGAAATTGGCTTTTGGAAAAAACAAAAGGTGATAATTGGGCAAATGGAGGAGTGGTCTATTCTACAGGGATCGATAGTACTGATATAATTACAGGTATAGATGCTGGAGCCGCTGGTGTTGGAAAATTTTTTTTGGAGTTGTATAAAAAGTCAATGGACCTCAGATATGCTAATGGCGCAATTGATGCCGCGGATTGGTTATTGAGGTCAGCAATCAGCACTGATGCTGGCTTTAAATGGCCAAAAGCTATTACTGGAGAGGATAGTGAGGTTTATATGACTGGGTATAGTTACGGAGCTGCTGGAATTGGAGCCTTTTTTGGCGAAATGTATGAGACATTTGGCTGCCCACAATTCAAAAATATGCTTCTAGGAGCTGCAAACTGGCTTGAAACGCAGAAAACTAACCATAACAGATTTCCGGTAGCAACAGGGAAACCACGATTAACTACATCCCTAAGTCAATATGGACATCACCTGTCATATTATGATGGCAGCGCTGGGATTGCCTTGTTCCTCCTTAACGCCAACTACCAAATAAACGCTACTCCCTTGTTTCCAGACCTTATAAGTTGCGAAGGAATAGGATCCGAAGAATATCTTCAACCTGAGGATCTCCTTCTATCTGTTTTAGGATCCATCGCGGTTTCTTCGATGGTGATCATTCCAGCTATTAGGGCGAAATATAAGAAGCAACGACACTTGGACAACCCTTTAAACGATGAGGCCGCTATTAATCCAAGTTTGAATCGCTCTGATTGATTATTCTTTCAAAATAATCTGAAATTTTGGATTATAACTGGCCCCTCAGGTCCATTTGTCTCCCTCCTTCCGGCCAAGATCTGGAGCAGCTTCATTTGCTCCAAATCAAACGCCCCGACATCTTTTCACAGTTCTACAGGCCATTTATGCATTTGTAAACCAACGGCATTACCTGGTTATCGTCTAAAATACTATCTACGTTTTAGAAATTTCTTCTTTTGAGAAATTACAATTATTGTGACGCCTAACAGCGTTAGTACTATTTCAAAACCAGGTGCTGATCCAGTATCGCCGAGATGTACTTCGAGCCACCCAGCCGAATCGGCTGAAATCATATGACCACTATCTTGCCAACCTGTGGGGGTTTGGTCAGGATCCCAATAAGCAAGGGCCATTATATAGATATTCCCCTCCTTCATTTGAATATCAAAATCCTCTTCAGTAGTGGTCAATGGTCTGGTCATTTCAAAAACATAGTTGCCAGATGCGTTGATTCCATTATGAAAACCCGTGTGGTTCCATGCGCCCATTAGTGAATTTTCAGAAGTGTCATCATGTCTGTTAACTGGAGAAGTCGCCCATTCGTCGTCAAAATTACCGACAGGATCGTCCCCACTGGTGGCAGTCCCCTTGCCACCTACGATAGTGCCTGGTGCTGTCTCCAGTTCCCAATGCCAGATATCTACCTTGGTCGTCGCTTGACCTTGGTCATCAAGGCCCATATGGATCCCCGTGTTTCTGTCTTGAGCCCACAAAACGGCAACATGGCCCGACATGTGGGGATCCGAGCTGTTAAAGTCATAATCATCATGTACAGTGTATAATAAGGCAATATGAGAAGAATTAAACATAACTCGAATCTCAACCTCAACGGTTCGGAGCAAATCGAGTGATATAAGCGATAATGATGCCCCTGGAACCTCTACCCATTCATCCCCCTTTCCATCTAGAACAAGATCAGTTAAATCGGACTTGTGGCCCTTTATTACAACGGTGTAATGCGTGGCTCTCAATGGATGCACAATGCCCTGACCAAGGAACATTATGAACAGAAATGCATAGCAGATACTCTTTATTACTTTTGATTTCTTCAAATAAATCCAACCCAGTTTCTTTCGGCGGTGAAAAAAAGGACTTTTTTATATTTTTTCCTGAAAAATGGAAAAAAAATGCCGCCTTGAGTTCGATACTTCGAGATAATTATGTCTGGTTTCAACTGGCTTGGTTGAATAAAACAATGTTTGATCGTGAGTTCGGTTATAGACAATATGGGAATAAAACTAGAATTATTCTCTAGTTTTATCAAGGATTTCTTTGGGAAGGTGCAAGGCAAAACGACAAACTTTGTCGCCTTTTATTACCGATTCCAACAGATCCACCTTAAGAGGATAATGGTCAAGCACGGCTTCCCAATAGTTCTTATAATAACCTCCGCTACAATTGCAAAATGCCGGAGAAATTGGCTGATCCGCCTCTAAAAGGGCTTCTCTTATCCATGGATTATGACAGAAGAAGTATCGCTTGTGTCGCTCCTCGGTTGAATTTAGAAACGGGATAGTCATATAAGGTATCTTTGTGATAACCACAATATCCCCTTCACGAGTACCTGATTCAATCGTTGGGTCATTCTGGACATAATTAAGCACTGAGGAATTTATCTCCTGAGTGAAGAACAATGATTTTTCTTTGCGATGAGACTCTAAGGTATCAATGAACTTTTTACGTTTTTTATGGAGAAACTCGTCAATGTCTTCATTCTCTTGAAACATTTCCCTTGGTTTTTTGTATGATTCCGTGTACTTGTTTCTTAAGCCTTTTGCGAAAAAACCGCCACCCTCCTCCTCCCCATATTTTTCAATAAACCGTTTGACAAGTGTTTTAGTAATTGGTGGTTTCTTTTTTGGATGTAATCCTAGAGGCGGGACTTCCATACCCTCGAAGATTTCGTTTCGTACATTTACTCCGTATTCATCTATAAGTCTCTTGGAAAAGTTCTCAATCATCTCACTTCCGTCAAGTAATTCCATTGAGGCAATGATTAATTCTTTATTATCTATGAAATATCCATAGCGAAGGAGCGATACATAATTGTCGTACGAATTTTTACCAGTCTCTATTAGATATGCTGAAAAGTCGTGTAAGGCGTCATAAGTGATATTATCTTGATATTCCTTGGAAATCATGAGATATTTCCGAAATTCCGTAACTATGGCTATTGAGTCATCGATTTTTTCCTGGTCTAGGTTTTTCTCTCTTAGATAACGCTCGAAAGTCTCATTTCGCATAAAAACCACAAACCTATTTGTCCCAAGGCCGTATTAAGATATTGGATTATGGCAAAATTTCATTCAAAGTAAAGGTCGTTTTTAAAGGGTCTCCCGAAACATCAGGTTTGGATGTTATGTGCTATTACCCTTTCTATTGGTTCACGTAAATAAGAGAATCAGGGTTTAGCATAACCCGAATGGCTACTGATCTCTATCCCTTTTATCCCAGAACTCTTTCTTGCGCGTACGAACGTCCAATCTATTGATTAGCTAGAAAATTTCTAGATGGAACATCTCTTGTCGGTTTTACAAGGTTAGTTCCTGCATATAATGAGTTTATCGATCTTCTCAGTGTATTTCTTGAGTTTCGCCCTTTGGGCTTTAATTTGCCTAAATCTATGGGTTCCAATCCAACGTTCGGACAATGGATTATAATAAAATTCAAGCTGCTCATTAAAACCCTTTATAAAATCCTTCAGACTCATATTCTGCATCTACTTGAACAATGTCTAGTTTTCAAGTACCCGCGGGCCTGATACTTTATTAAGGGGATCTGAAACGAATATCCGCAAATATCCGTATATATCGGAGGATATTCTCTAGCCTATACTATCTACGCTTTTCAGATTCGATTATGATGGAATTATTTTGCCTCTATTGGTCAAAAATTAAAACAGGCGAAAGAAATTTGCTGCCACGAACCTATTGTCTGCGATCTAATAACCAAACTCTAGTGCGGATTATACGTCGTTGATTTGTAATGTGATCGCCGTTTTCATCTCAATGCCCGATTTAACCAAATAAAGGGATGACTGCGATTATAAGTGCTATAACTGCTGGAAAAATAAATACAATCAGAACGATATCCCTTCGATTCTTTTCGTAAAGAATCCCCATGAAAAAAGCCGCCACAAGACCCGCTTTCACAATTGCTATCCCTAAAAGTGAGGGAAGAATCAGATTTTGACCCAAGATTTGGTCTAGATAGCTGATAAGAAATTCTAGTAATGTTAACACTGCTAGGGCAATAAAAACTTCATTAGTTGGTCGGTTTTTCTCTCTAGTATCAGTATTCATTGTTTTCATTTCCTCCTAGATTAGGTAAATAATGGTGAAGAGCATTATCCATACCAAGTCCACGAAATGCCAATAGAGCCCTACCGCTTCGACTCCCGAATAATTCAATTTCGAATAACCTCCCTTATGAGCTTTTAATGCAATGAAAAACACCATAATAATGCCCAAGAAGACATGGGCACCATGAAAGCCAGTTTGCAAATAAAAGGTGGCTCCAAAAAGATTTGAATCGGGAGTAAAGCCGCTAGTGAATAGATTATAGTACTCGAACAGTTGAATAACTAGAAAAACCGCTCCCAGAATCGCGGTGAAGAATAAGAAATTCCGAAGCCCCTGCTTGTAATCCTTTTCTATCGATTCAACCGCCTTGACCATAGTGACTGAAGATAATATCAGAATGAACGTGTTTACGGCAGTTAATGGGATATTCAAAACATCAGACGCATTCGGCCACACGGGAGGGATTCTTCCACTCTTTTGGAAGTTGAATCCAAACAATTCAATCAGCAACTGCGCCAAATCTGCCCAGGCTGTTGAGCGTAGCCTGATGATAAAGGAGACTCCGATAAGTAAACCAAAGAAAAGCACTTCTGATGCAAGAAAAATCCACATGAAGAAATGACGTGGATACGGTCGTTCTTCTTCAGCTTTTACTTTCTGGGTTGATGTTTCTTGAACTATAAATAAAATCAAAAGAATAAGATAACTGAATAAAATGGCAATACCTAACATGAATTGGCCAGAGGAGAGAAATGTTAGCGCAATTCCCAGAGATCCCGCTGTTATAGCCAAGAACGGGGGCCAAAGGGAAGTTTTGTGAGTCACGATCGTTTCGTTTGTATTTGCCATAAAACGTCCACCTGCCTATGCTGTGTTTCGATCGGTTTGATATCCAAAATTAAATGGATTCTTGCCCGCTAGTTCGCCTTTCAAGTAGCTCTGTATTAGGTTGATAGCCATTATTAGTACGCCAATTGCCATTAAGATTGCTCCAATTGTGGCAATTTGGTTCCAAATCATGATCCAAAACGCATCGGGCCTATAATCAAAATAGCGCCGAGGGAATCCATTTAGCCCTGCCATTTCAATAGCACCGAATGTCATCATAGAACCTACTGTCCAGAACCAGAAATGGAGATTTGCCCACTTTTTGTTATACATTTTTCCCGTCGCTTCTGGGTAAAGATAATAGAGTATCCCGAAGAATGTAGAGACAATTCCCCCTATTGCAATTAAGTGAAAGTGGCCAACAACAAAGACGGTGTCATGAAGAATTAAGTCTAGAGGAACTACGTTAAGAAAGACGCCCGTTATTCCTCCTAGCGTAAAACCAAATAAAAATCCTAGTGCAAAAAGCATAGGAGTTTCGAATTTAATTCTGCCACCATAAAGAGTGAACAACCAATTGAAAGTTTTAATTCCACTAGGAACCGCGATAATGAAAGTTCCTGCCATGAAGAAAATGTTTACTTGACTGCCCAGGCCGACCGTGAAGAGATGATGTCCCCAAACAAACGTCCCCAGGAAAGCAATCACGCCCAATGCGATAACCATAGAAGTATAACCAAAAACATGTTTTGGGTCTCCATCATGAGCAAACATTGAAATAAGATAAGAGGTGATTCCCATGGCAGGAAGAACCATAATATAGACCGCCGGGTGGCTATACGCCCAAAATATATGCTGCCATAGAACCGGTGAACTTCCACTCACGGAAGCGAAGAATATCCCTTGCGTACTTGCAGTATTGGCAATTATTAACCGATCTAATTCAAGTAGAACCACTCCCGTTGTCAATATTGGATTTGCAATAATCTGTATTATTGCAGTAATAAAAATTGACCAAGTGAAGAGATCTAAACTTCGCCAGCCAAGCCCAGGTTTTCTCATGGTTAAGATCGTAAGAACAAAGTTTAATCCTCCGGCCATTGAGGAAACACCAATCAGAATGATCCCTGCTACCCACAGTTCTACAGCGGAGCTGGTATAGATAGTAGATAATGGAGGGTAGGCAGTCCATCCCACATCGAGAAATGAAAGATAAATGAATAATCCAGCAGGAATCAGTAAGAAGAAAGCCGCATTGTTCCACCTGGGCCAGTACAAATCCTTGGCACCTATTAAGGTAGGTATGTAATAATTTGCGAATCCAGCAGCCATAGGCATTGCCACGAGGAAGATCATTGCTGTACCATGAAGCGAGAATAGTTCAGCATACGTACTCGAAGAAACGATCGTTGGTCCCGGTAAGAACAACTCGATTCGAATTAAGAGAGCGAATAATCCTGCAATCAAAAAATTGAGAATTGAAAAAACCAAGTATAATAATCCAATTGTTTTATGATTTGTGGTGCCAATAATTGCCAATATCTGGTTGACTGTAGATCTATTACTAGTAGTTTCAGTAAGCAGTGTCATTTCTGTTATCCCCTGATAATCTAGCTGGCAACTATAGTTGCGAGCATATTAAAGTGAGAGTCCCCACACATTTCTGCGCATTGTACTCGATATGTTCCTGGGGTCTCAATCTTTAACCAAAAAAGATTAAACACTCCAGGTATGGCGTCGATCTTGAATGAGAGGTCATAAACAAAGAAACTATGCACGACGTCAACGGAAGTCACATTCAGGACATATAGCTGGCCAACATCCAAACTTAAAACTCCCACGGAAGTATTTCCTGCTTCCTCCCTAAACTGCCACTGGAACCTTAATCCAGTGACCCATATCATTTCAGAATCTTCCTGCGGCATAGTAACGATTTTTGTAACGGTGGGTAACGTGACAACAAATGCAAACACAACCAAAATAATCGCAGCAAAAGTCCAAAGAAGTTCTAATCGATGCTCCTTCTCAATCTTCTGTCGTGGTCCTGGATTAGACTCTTTAAACCTTGTAATCATGTAGAAAAATATACCTACGACCGTGAGGAAAAGAGCTCCTCCAATGATTACAGCTAATAGGAGTAAGAATTGGATATCTGCAGTTATCGCGCTACTCATGCGGTGTCACCGATAAATGTCCTTCTTTACAAAGACATTGATTTGTCTTCTGCAAGAACCGACATGGCGGGTAAAAAACCGTCTTAAAAAGATGATTTTGCAGATTTAGGAATGAAGATAGTTCCCAGCCAATACAACAGCTTAAAACGATTGTTTAAGATTTCATACTCCCACGGGAATTCGACTAAAATAAATTATTATGAGGAGGCACCCAAAGTTACACGGAGAAGACGAAGCCTGGAAAAAGATTTGGTTTATTGAAGTCGGCATATCGTCTCTCTCTGAAATCCAAATTCCATTTGAGCATAAATTTAAAATTCGCTGAACGCACTTTTGTATTCTGGAGAGTCTAAACTGAGCATAAAAGGTGTACTCCAGCAGGGCCTTAATCTCACAAAAGAGAAACACCTGAAAAGTCCTGAAACTAGATTTATTTTGGAGCATGATCGCCTGCAGACTGAACTACTAAATTTAATGAATCTGATCGAGCATGAACCGCCTTTGAATGAACTAATCTAGCATTCACAAGTAGCATCCCATCTAAAATAGGCAATACAACTTGCGAGCTTGAACTCCGATCATATAACCAGCAATTATGTAGAGGATTCGGATTTAAAGCTCCTGACGCAAATAAAGAATGTTAAGAGGGGATCTATATGATCTTGATTTCCTTCGTAACTAATCTTTGCGTGGTGTTTAGATGACGCTAAAAACTCCTGAAGAATATCTGAAAAGCATTTTGCGGCCTATAGATCTCTATATGTTTGGTCAGCATATCACTGAATTCTGGAACCACCCCTATTACAAGATTATGGAACCATCGATTAATTCCATCAAGAAAATCTACGAATTGGCGCAGAAAGAAGAGTACAAGGACATAATGACGGCTTCGTCTCATCTGACTGGGAATCGCGTAAACCGCTTCACTCACATTCATCGAACAAAAGAGGATTTAATCAAGAAAATTGAAGCTCAACGTTTACTGGGCCAAAAGACCGCATGTTGTTTCCAGCGATGTGTCGGATGGGATGCCATTAACTCTTTATACTCTGTAACTTACGAAATGGATCAAAAAGATGGTTCCGATTATCACCAGCGCTTAATAAAGTATTGGACCCGAGTTCAAAATCAAGACCTTATGGTGGGAGGAGCGATGACGGATCCTAAAGGTGACCGAAGTAAGCGGCCCTCTCAACAATCGGATCCCGATGCTTATCTCCACGTTATTGAAGAGACGGAGAGAGGAATCACTGTTCGAGGAGCTAAGCTACATCAAACAGGATTTCTGAACTCTCATTGCGCCATAGTTATGCCGACCCTTGCCCTCCGCGAAGGAGAAGAAGCCTATGCAGTAAGTTTTGGTGTTGATACCAATGCCAAAGGGATTATTATGGTTTATGGCCGTCAAACCTCTGATACACGTAAAATGGAGGATGGGAATCTCGATATAGGGAACTGGAAGTATGGAGGCCAGGAAGTATTCGTGATTTTTGACGATGTGTTCATTCCTCATGAAAACGTGTTCATGAATGGCGAGGTAGAATACACAGGGGAACTGGTAAATCGTTTTGCTGGATATCACCGGCAATCATATGCGTGCAAGACAGGAGTTGGGGATGTACTTATCGGTTCCGCTGCCCTAATTGCACAGTATAATGGAGTTGAAAACGCTTCTCACGTACGGGACAAACTCGTCGAGATGGTTCATTTAAATGAGACTATGTGGTGCTGTGCCGTTGCATGTAGTGTGATGGGTTTCAAGCGCCCCGCGGGAAACTGGGAGATGGACATGCTCCTAGCAAATGTCAATAAGCAAAATGTTACCCGATTTCCATATATGATCGGAAGATATGCAGAAGATCTCGCAGGCGGAATAATCTGCACCTTACCCTCTGAAAATGATCTAAAATCGGACGAAGTTGGAAAATTAGTCAAGAAGTATCTTCAAACATGTGACGAAGTTTCCACGGAGGATCGATACAAGCTTCTAAGATTTATTGAGAGTTTATCGATGGGAGTTGCCTCACTGAATTATAAAACCGAGTCACTGCATGGAGCAGGATCTCCCCAAGCACAGCGCATCATGATCGCTCGCCAAGCTGATTTTCAAAAGAAGATGGGCCTAGTTAAAGACATCTTGGACATTTATGAATGAGGAAAGGAAACTTTGTGTACGGGAAAATTTTAGATATGGGGTCTCCTGTTCCATGTCCTTCAACAGAAAAGTTAAACATATTATGAAAGACGTAATTTCCCTTTCAAAAGATGACTCTGCTGAAAGCGCTGCCTCTTTAATGGTGACCCACGGAATCGGAAGCGTAATTATACATGATGTAGATGAGAAACCCATTGGGATAGTTACTGAACGGGATTTAGTAACAAAAATAGTTGCAAATAATGAATCTAGTCGACTTAAACTTGAATTAATCATGTCTACTCCTTTGATTAAAGTTAATGAATCATCTTCGCTAGCTGTTGCCGCTAGACGTATGACATCATACAACATTAAGCGTCTTCCCGTGACAGGTCGAAATGGAATCCTACGAGGGATAATAACCATGTCAGATCTCCTACGTGAAACAATTGCCGACCCCTCTATAAGTGATGAAGATGTGGTTGAATATTTAACTGAGGCATTACGTATAATTAACAAATCCGCAATCAGATCATCTTAATCGAAAGGTCGAAAAAAATGGAGAAGATGCTTTTAGACGTTTCGTCAAAAATTGAAACGAAACGTTTGATTATTCGAAGATATAAGAAGGGTGATGGTAAGTCTTTCCTCCACTTATTGGAGACCAATGACAACCGTGAATATCTAAAGGATCATATTGACGAAGCGTCTACTGTGAGAACTCAAGAAGAGGCCGAAATCCGAATACGACAATTCATTGCTTTCTGGGTGGGACGGGAAAGGTTTGTTCTAGGAATATGGTTGAAATCATCTTATACGTACATTGGTCAACTCTGGATTGAACCGAAAAAATGGGAGGTTCCCTCTTTTGAACTAGGCTGGTTTTTGGAAAGAACCCATCAAGGTAAAGGACTTGCCACAGAAGCCGTGAAACATATCGTTGATTATATTTTCAATGAACTGAAAGCTCATAGAATCATTGTATTTACTGGAGATAACAATGAAAGAAGTATGAAACTGGCAGAGAGATGTGGGTTTTTTAAAGAAGGCCATTTTCGAGATCACGAAGTTAAGGATGGGAAACGTTTTGGGTTATATTGCTATGCCCTTTTGAAACACGAATATTTCCCAAATACATGAGGATTAACCTTAATCAATAACTTTCTTACGGGGTTTTCTCCTACCAACGATAATAACAACGATTAAGCGGATTGATGTCGTTATTCCAAAACCAGAACTGCTTTGACTTTGTTTTGTATAGTTTTCATCAATAGTTACTATCATAGACGTTACCAGATCAATCATTTGACCATATTGGTTAGGATAGGTATCAAAAACAGTTCCAGAAGCTGTTGTTACCACAATTGCATCTAGTTTGGGAATACAGAAAATGAACTGCCCTCCGTGACCTCTAGCAGAAAATGTCTCATATCCCACGAGTTTTTGCAACCACCACTGGTATCCATACCCCACTTTTTCATAAAATGAGGATCTCATCCCCTCAACAACTCTCCCTTCCGCGTAATCTTGGAGCGATTCGTGAACCCAATCTGAGGGGACAACCTCCTTGCCGTCAATCACACCCTTATTTAAATACAAAAACCCAAGTCTTGCCAAATCTCGGGGAACGAAATACATCTCGTGACCCCCCGTATAGTATCCTTGGGGATCTTGGGGCCAATATCTGATTGAAATCTGTAAGGGAGTGAACAGATGTTTTTCAGCAAATTCTCTAGTACTCATATTCGCAGCCCTCGTCAGAATTGCAGAGAGAAGATTTGTTTGTAGAGTGCTGTAGTGCCAATCTTCTCCAGGAGTGTGAAGAAGCGGCAATTCTATGGCGTATTTTACAATCATTAGCTTTTACATGTGCAATCCATTCGTCGCCCGAATCATTAAAATTAAAGCCCGCTTTCATCGTGAGTAAATGTTTGATAGTGATATTCTTTTTTCGTGGATCCATGTCGGGTGTGAAATACTCAGAAGAAATCGATTAACTTCTGATCCAACCTTTCGAAAATCCCCTCACGAAATGCAATTCCAATTAAAGCAGAAGTAAAACTTTTGGAGGCAGAATGTATTGTAAAAGGACTGTTTCTAGCACCATCGTTGAAATACTTTTCTACCACAAGAAATCCGTCTCTAATTACTAGTATACTGCGGAGAAATGGCATGTTTTGTCCTCGTGAAATCGTTGCCTCTAACAGAGAGGCATCTATACCATGATTTTCTGGATCCGCTTCGGGCCACTGATATGGTATCTCGGATGACCCTGAAATACCAGATTGGGGAATGATAAGAATTAGAATAATCACACCAACTGCAATAACTGTGGATGGTTCTCCTTTAATACTTACCATTTATCTACCAGCTCTTAGGACAAAAGTAGGCTATTTGACACGATTTAAACTTTTTAAGCAGTTTCATAGAGGCAAATGAAAACAGGTCTTGAGTAACAGGACCAAAGCCATGTTTCTCATGTTCCGTGTTTTATTGTTCATTCATTTTCGGTGTGCCAAATGAGTATAGAAAATTTAAATGCGGGCGATGGAGATTCTATTAAGTTTTTAGAAGGCCATGAACTGAGAACTGCATTGGTATTACTGCCTACTTATGCAAAAAAGTCAGTTTACATTATGGTGCCCTATATTGGACAAGGACAGCTATTAACTTCGATTCTCAATATTCCAATCACTATAAATGTTAAAATGTTCACCAGGGACAAAACGGGATATCTTCCAAGTATCAAAACCTTAGCTGATCCAACTTTGGATGAATTAAAACTTAAAAGGAACGTTCAGGTTTATATTGACAACAAAATTCATGCTAAAATATGGTTAGTCGAGGAAATTGCCATAGTTCATTCAATGAACGGAACTTTTCATTCCGAACACCATAACTTCGAAGCGGGAATAATGACAACTGATAAAAGAACAATAAATGAAATTTATAACTATTTTATTAGGGCAGAGAAAGAAGCTGTGAAATTACAATAGCATTTTTATTTGATTTTACTACACGGGCCAAGTCCGCCATCCAATAATAGACCGTCGTGAATAATAAATGAACGCAATAGATGATCTATTTCTATCGGTGGCGATTGCATCTGCAATGTCGGGAGGAGAAATACTCCTTGATATGTACGGAAAGGTAGAAACAACCTATAAATCGGATCATAGTATCGTTACTCAAGCTGATCTTCAAGCTGACGGTAAAATTCGAGAGATATTGACAAAAGAGTTTCCAAAGCATTCAATTTTGAGTGAAGAGTCCAAAGAATGCTTTGAAACTGAAAAAGGGGGTCATATTCCAAGTATTTGTGGGCAATTGACCCGTTAGATGGAACTACAAATTATGCTTCCCAAAATCCGTTCTACTGTGTCTCAATAGGCCTATTGGTTGATCAACAGCCTTTTCTTGGCGCGATATATTTTCCTATTCAGGATGAACTCTTCTATGCTAAGGTAGGAGAAGGGGCGTTTCTGAATGACAAAAGAATCCAAGTAGGATCAGAGGTACCCCTTGAGAATGCTTTTTTGTCCTATGGCAATGCAAGAGATCTGAGAAATCGTAAGATCATTGCTGAAATCTTTCCTAAACTTAAGATAAAGAGTAATAAACTAAGACAGGTTGGTTCTCCAGCCTTGGCGTTATGTTTTGTCGCAGCAGGACGTTTTAGTGCATTCTTTATGCCTGGTGTAAACCTGTGGGATTTGGCGGCTGGGATCGTAATTGTAAAGGAAGCGAATGGTAAAGTCACAGACTTTCTCAACAAACCATTTTCATTCCATTCCACGAGTATTGTTGCAGCTAGTCCAAAGGTTCATTCGGAAATACTTCCTTTTCTGACAAACACAAACTAAGATTTTTAACGTAAAAAGAGATTTTCCACTTATGAGAACTTTAATTGTCACTGCTTCGTCAAAGAGTAAGAGAAAAGAGAATCAGATTTTCAAGAAACCTAATAAGACATTTTCTGACTCGATTAGTGAGAAGACCCGGGAAGAACTTCTAGGTGCGCGAAGCAGTCTTCTAAAAGAGTTTGGTTTCTCTGAGGGGCCTGATACCCACTTCAATCTTGAAGCAACTAACGAAAAAGGATTTCTTCCAGCATATTCGCGATATAAAGGAAGAACATTTTCAAAAGTAACTGAGGAAGCGTGGACCCAACTGATACAGAATGACGATTTGGATTGCGTCATTCTCTCGGCCTATTACGGCTTAATCCGTTATAATGAACCTATCCGAAATTATGAGATAAAACAAGTAACGAAATTACCTTCTGGACCGACCGTTGGTAGATTCTGGAAAGATTCAGGGGCAGGAAACTGGCTTTTTGATTACATTAAAAATAATCAGATTGATGATGTTAAGTTCGTGTTATCTACCTCGTATTCTGATATAGTTCAAAAAGAAAAACTCATGAGTCGTCTAAAAGATGAGTTAGGCATTCCAAGTGAAGACCAGCAGTTCAAACACGGTGGTGGAATGAAATCTATGACCTTGAGAGGTCAATATATCAACGATTTCCTACTAAATAGGCCGTGAAATGTCGCTAAAACCTTCTAAATGCAAATATTAGAACTACCGCTTCCATAAGGGTTTAAACATCATGACCTCTAGTTTTCTTCTATGAAAATTGGTTTACAAGTTCCAAACTTGACATTTCCAAACGGAAGAAATTCCTTTTCTGATGATTTTCGAAAGATTGCCCAAACTGTGGATAAATCGGGCTTTTCTAGCCTGTGGGTGATGGATCATTTCTTTCAAATCGGTGGTTCTGAAAGTCAACTGTTAGGACCAGCCGAGGATGATATGTATGAAAGCTATTCATTGCTCAACTTTGCTGCAGCATTGACTGAAAAGATAAATTTAGGTACCATGGTAACAGGAAACATTTATCGTCATCCAGGGATGCTAGTAAAAACTGTAACGACGCTTGACATATTATCGAAGGGCCGAGCTTACTTTGGAATTGGTGCAGGTTGGTTTGAACGAGAATCAATAGGGCTGGGCATTCCTTTTTACAATTGGAAAATTAGATTTGAAATGCTTGAAGAGTCAGTTCAAATAATTAAACAAATGTGGTCGGATAATAATGGTGAATATAAGGGGAAACACTATCAATTAAAAGAAACACTATGTAGTCCATCTCCTACTCAGAAATTTCCACCTATTTTAATTGGTGGAATGGGGCCAAAGAAGACCCTCCGATTCGTTGCCAAATATGCTGATGCCTGTAACCTCTTCTTGGGATCTGGAATTGAAAAAGTCCGCGAGGCATTAGAGACTCTAAAACAGCATTGTCAGACTGAAGGTAGAGACTATGATGAAATAGAGAAAACTACTTTAGGATCAGTTTTCTTAGATCAACCGAATCTTCCAGAGAAATCACCAAGAGGCAGTAAAAACCTGAAAAGCGTTGAGGACATTAGGTCAATGTTAAAAACTCTTGCTGAATTGGGAATAGATCACGCAATCTTTAACATGAGAAATCCATTAGCTGAACAGGAGCCCGTTTCTATATTTCGTGATGAAATTATTCCCTTCGCTCAAGATTTGTGAGAAATAAAAATTCCAAAAAACCAGTTTCATTTAGCTTGTAAAGTCCTTGGGGGGGAGTAGAGCCCCAATAGGAAGAGTACAACAGAAAATACGAGTTAGAATACTTAGTACAGATAATTTTTTTCATCAATGAGTATGGAGGCGCGAAAATTGTGCCGTAAAACTCCAGGGTATTTTTCTTTGAGAATTTCCTGCGAATTTATGATTGTATTTGTGTCAAGGCTCGTTTTAAAATACAAAATGCATTCCATATTATGTTAGAGGAAACATTCTCAAAAATTTTATAACGAGAGGATCCCCGTATTTTGAGAATTCCTCCAGTTGGTATTACGAGAAGGGCAAAGGAAATAATGCATTTTATTACTGTACGAGGGTCAGAATGTCTGGCTTTGGTATTAATTTCAGTCATTTTGTTTGGAAGCTTCAATTCTGTAGATGGAAACGATCATTGGTTATCGTATAAGGAGATCGAATATTCAGGAGACTTTATTTTTATATTCTTTACACCTGAACCAGGCATGGTTTCAATGGAGACAGAAACTATTCGGGGAATTATTAATGTTACATCTAACAATGATGATTATAACATACGCATTCTTATATCGGCTTATGGAATAATTCAAGATAATGAGACGGTTTTTTCCAATGAAGAAGGACTAGATATACACCTTGGTGAGTCAATAGATACCTATATGGAGGAAATTGAACTAATAGCGCCTAAATATGGTAATTTTACAGCTTATATGGTCATGGATTCCTATTGGTTGAATGAAAGCACAATAGTGTATAATGAAACCATCAATTTGGCTGCAAACTACAGAAAAATCCGTACAGGATTTGATTTGGCTGGTGTGCTTTTCGCAATTGGTCTGTTAATTGTTGCTACCAGTTTTTTGATGATTGTTGGATCTGTGATCAAAAGAATTCGCTATAAGAGGCTGGATTTAAGCCTCATTAAAGAGAAACAAGACACAATTAAGAAGATAATTAGCTCGTATTTTACAGAGGAAGGAGAATTTAGAGAAATAGATCTAGAAAACGTAAAACCACTCCAGAAACCAGGCGAAATAAGTTTAATGAGGCATCAAAGGAAATCCAAACTATTAATGCTGGAAAGAATAAAATCCCAAATAAGTGAGATGAATGAACTTGGAACAAGATATGAAGCAGCAAGAGAACCTATACTCAATAATCCTTTATTTATGACTATCTCTTCATTATTTCTCAAGGCGAGCGAAAAATCCGTATACTATCCACATGCTAGTGATATCAACAGTCACCTTCAAGAAGTTCGTAACTCTTTACAAGAAGGAAGATGGGATCAGTTAAACGATGTAACCAAAATAAAATTTGCATGGGAAATTTGTGAGGAATATGCGAAATCTCTCCCTTTGGAGCCCGACCTTCAAAAACAGACGATGCTAGATTTTGATTTGGAAGCTATAAAACTGGCGGGTCAGATAAGAAACTATCAAAAGGTGAAAAGAGAAAATCCCTTGCCTTATAGTCGTGATTTAATATTTCGATCAAAGGACGACTTATCAAAAAACCTTGAATTGATAGATCACTTCCTGGAGAATTACAAGACCATAAGTAAAAAAGATCTATCTCACTATGCTAAAGATTGCGCTGCCTTGAAAAAAGATGTCGAGACAACTTTAGAGTATTTAAAAACATATGAAAAACAGGCTGGTATAGTAGATACCGACCTTCTCCCTCGTTTGGAAGATCGGGTCAGCAAATTAAGTAAGTTAATTGCAGAGGAAATTACATTAGCTAATAAAATGAAATAGGTCCAGTAATATTAGGTACTCGCTTACACCAAGGCCCATCCATGAGCTTGCATCGGCTCCATTAGGCCAATTTCTTATATTTTCAGCTATACTCCATTTTATTTAAGTCCGCTTGAAATGCATCTACTGGGGTGGCCCCCCGTTTCATTTTCTTATTTAGTTCATTTAGAAGATCGTTGATTTGAGTTCTATCTGGCGCATTACTAGGTGCTGATACCAATGCCATTCGATAAGCTTCTTCTGCTTCTTCGAAACGGTTTAAACGCTCTAGAATCACCCCTAGATCGGCATAGGCAAGAGAGTTCCAAGGTTCCAGTTTCAAGATTCTCCGGAAAACGAGCTCTGCTTCATTAAAACGTCTTTCTCTTGCTAATAACTCCCCAAGATGAGACCAAGTGATTGTTTGGGAGGGATTGTAGGTCAGTGCGTTTAGGTAAGCTTCTTCTGCGTTCTCAAATCTTCGTTGCTCATGCAAAAGAACTCCTAGATGATGCCAGGATTGGGCATGTGATGGTTTGTATCTTAATGCCATTCTAAACGCTCCTTCCGCTTCATATACGTTTTGCTGTCTTTTTAGCACGATTCCAAGCTTAAACCATGCATTATAGAATGAATTTTCATTCTTAATTATATTGTGGTAAATTTCCTTCGCACTATCTAGCTGGTTAATGTCCAAAAAGAGGCTACCTAAGTTATACAACGTATGGAGATGATTAGGATCTAGTTGTAGACTTTTTTGATAGATCTCTTTGGCTTGAAGATAGTCTCTCTCTCTATGGCAAATCCGACCTAATCCAGTTAGGGCTTCAACATTATCAGGATTTAGTTGTAACGCCCTTCGATATGATTTTTTTGCTTCAGTTAATCGGTGTTGATTCTCAAGAGAGACACCTCGGTTTAGCCATGCGTTAGGGTTCTTGGAATCATGACCTAATGCCGTATCACAGGCTATTTCAGCAGCAGAAAATTCTTTTTGATCATTTAAGGCACCTCCCAAACCTACCCAGGATTCAACATGAAAAGAATCTAGATCCAACGCTTCACGATAGGCTTTTTCTGCCTCAGAATAGTAATTTTGACCTCTTAGCAGGTTTCCAAGTTTACACCAAGTTTCAACGTCTGTCCGATCTAGTTTCAGTGCTATCTGATATGATTCCTTTAAACGTTCTTGATCTCTTAATAAATTCCTTAATTTTTTTAATGTATTAACATTATTCGGATCATATTGTAACGCCTTAAAGAAAGCCTCCTCCGCTTCGTACATTTCTCCTGTTTTTTTTAACAAAGACCCCATGTCCGTCCATGCTTTAACGTCCTTCGGTTCAAGGCCTATTATAGTTCTGAATACCTCTATGGCTTCTTTTAAACGATTTTGTTTGTTTAAAACCACAGCGAGATTTGTTAGAACCGAGACATTTGCACCGTCATAGGATAAAGCTTCTAAAAATTCTTTTTCGGCCTCTTTGAAGAGACCTTGCTCAAAAAACAACTTTCCAAGATTATTTCGATGAACTAGATTATTGGGATCAAGTTCTATGGCTTTCTGAAATGTTTGTTTTGCTTCATTTAGTTTTCCTTGCTTATACAAACAAATTCCTAGATGCAAAAAACCCTCAGGAAATTTCGATTGAATACTTAAAGCTGACCTATAAGCATCCTCTGCCTCTGAAAGCCGATTTTGTTTCAATAGGCATTTTCCTAGATTAATCCAAGCCTTAAAATGATTTGAATCATACTTTAGCGCAGCTAAATACGATTTTTCCGCTTCTGCTAAACGTCCCTTCTTATAACAATACGAACCTCTCTCAAACCAAGTTTCAGAGTTAAACAGCTTGGTTTGGAAAAACTTCAGTCTGGTACGTTTATCCAAAGTTATTGTTCTCCAATAACTTTTGGGCTATCTTTACATTATTAGCGGTTAATACCTTTTTTCACCATATTTTTTCAAAAAAAAAATGACGCTTCAAGATATCTATGGAGTTACCTCAAATTTCCGAATCATCGGAGTCACCACATATTACGATTTCATTGAAGGGCAAGTTCACTTCCCAATACTCCGATATCTTCCCTATCTTTACCTTGCACTTCAAAACCTTGTGACCAGATTCCCTATGATCGATATGATGTTTCGAATTAGAAGCTCGAAATTCAAAGCTGTCTACCAGGATTGCTGTGTGTTCAGCGATTACATTTAGTTCCCTGAAATCCTCTGATCTTCTAAGTTTCATCACAATTATTTTGCCGCTAAATCAATGCTTTTAAATTTCGAGAGGAAGCATTACAAGAAGCTCATTCTACACACAGTTTTGTATGTAGTTATCGTAGTTTCCCCGTTTGATGGTACTTCGTTAAGGTGTCGACCCTTTTGACTGACCTGCATAAGAGTAAATCATACCGAATTGGCTGGAGAATCTGGTTTTTCCAGAACTTGATATTACTAATTCCATTTATTATGATCTTTCCTGTCTTCTCATCTAGTACTTTTGGAATTATAACGTCCAGTGAGCAACTAAACCTCGTTAATAAAGCCCTCAATTACATTTTTACCTTTGCTCTTCTAGTCGACCTTTTCGCTATCTTAATTATCAGTGGCAGTGCACTTGGCCAGTTCCTAACAACGAAAAAAGAGACGGGATTAAGGAGCAAGGAACTTTATATCGCAATATCTGGATTTACCTGGATAGCGTTAAGCTTCCTATGGAGATTACCCTTCTATCTTCAAGGAGGGTTTGACCTTGGCTTTACACAACCCCGCAGGTGGGAATTGGAGGATAATCAGTTTTATTACAATATAATCAATAATCCTATCATGCTGGTATTCCAAGTTGCCGCTGCTCTTGGGCTATTTGCGTTTCTATTCTACCAAGATAGGCTTTTTGACCCAATTAGTGATCGTAAGTTTGCAAGGGACCTCGACCAAATTCCTATCGGGCGTGCTACCATTGCAGGGGTCTTGAATCTGGTTGGCGTATTATTATTCTTATTGGGGAGTAATATTCCTTTAGCTAATCCTGAAGTTATAGATTACACAGGTATTCGACCTAACGGTCTTTTATTGGTGCTAGGTTTAACGTTGAAAGTTTTTATTATTCCGTTTCTTGTGATCTCGACAAGTCTCAGAATTACCTCTCTAATTAGAAAATCCAAAGTTTCCCCCTCTGAAATGTCAGTTGATCGGCCGTCAAAACCGTCCATTCTAGAGCAGTTCCAGTGAAGTTTCTGTTCTTACCTGTTCTAACGGCCTTCTGGCTTCAGCCGCAGGGAAGCATCCAATTCTTAAGTGTCTATTGAATAAACTAGAAAATTAGGTTTATAATTCGTGACTATAGGCTCTGAAGTTCGGGATCGACTGTTCAGTCTTTTTTATGAAATTCCTACCGATTTTTTCCATATATCTCTTGAACTTAATCTTCAGAGTCCTGATGACCGGATCCTCAAAGATGAATTGATGAAAGCATACGCTTTTCGTCGTCCAATGCTGGATAAATGTATATTCCTATATGATTCCATATATATGTAGTCGTAAAACTTGTATTTTATTCAAAAACGCTTTAATGTCTCTTTTTTTTTGAACTCCGTCCTGGGCTGGTTTAGATCACAAAAGTATATGCTAGTTTTGAATAATGCCTTTTTGGGTTTTTCAATTTGATGTTGTCAAGCAAACCTTCTTCATCGAGGTTCCATAAAAATTCAACCAAGATCTCTGTCGGGGGAAGGGTTCGCAGGTCCCTTAGAATTAAAAGATAAAGTTGCAATCAAATAGATAACTCCAATCGAGACAAGAATTAGACCACTAAGAGCAAACATTTCAGCAGCTAAGAAATAGTTAAGCAAGAATTGACTGATAAAAGGAGAAAGGAATTGTCCAAGAAAGAGAGAAGACATGAATCCACTCAAAACAAGTCCTCTACTGGATCCCGGAGTTATTAACGTTATCCAAACGGTACTGTTGGGAATAAATAGTCCCAAACCGATACCTGCAATCAATAGGCCTAAAACTGCTCTAAGAACATCATTTGAAAGAAATATTATGAATAGGCCAACTCCACTGAACAGAAAAGAGGCAATAAAAATAGATACAAAGCCAAAATGTCGTTTAATTCGTTTATATAGGAGTGAAAAAGTTCCTGCAGAAAATGTTGCTGTGGCAAGTACAATTCCTATCGATTCTGGCTTTAGAAGTAAATTATTTGTTAGAAAAAATGGTAATTCGGTGAGAGTGATATAGAAGAATATTTGAAAAACGAGAGTTAAAAGGTAAACGATCCCAATAGAAGAATAGGGAAAATTTCTATTGGAGTCAGAAAGGGACTGTTTTTTTGCATGTGTTGAGCGAAGAATATCCCGATCAGGTTCGTATAGATAAATCCATATTCCTGGTACCAAAGGGAATGCTAAAAGATAGATCAGAAATGGAAATTGCCATCCGATACCGCCCAACATTCCCCCAATAATCAAGAAAACTATTCCACCGTAGGCTAAAAAACTTCCTTGATACCCCATAATTTTATTTCTTTGTTCTCCTTGATAATAATCCGCAATTAAAGTGGTTGTAGTTGTCATGATTCCTGCAACAGTCACACCTAGTATTGCACGACTAATTATAATGGCTTCTAAGGAATCTAGAAAGAAACCCGAGCTTCCTGCA
Source organism: Candidatus Thorarchaeota archaeon (assembly GCA_048882505.1). Lineage (GTDB taxonomy): Archaea > Asgardarchaeota > Heimdallarchaeia > Hodarchaeales > Hodarchaeaceae > Hodarchaeum. The sequence continues at coordinate 29,406 of JBHLRO010000017.1, read as the reverse complement.
ATACCATAGAGGATCGTATTAATAAGAACTAAATTTTTTCGACCCCATTTATCAACAATGATACCCATCACAGGTGAACCAAGGGCAATGAAAAGTGGAGTAATTGTGAGAGTTATTCTTACCAATAAATCCACATTTAAATTATTGATAAAACTTTCTCTTAATGTAGGAAGAACAGGAGCTATTGTAGCTCCAGCCATAACTGTTAATGTGCTCAGTAATAACAATATTAATTCAGGTAGAGAGAAATTGTGTTTAACGGTATTAGATGTATTTTTAACCTTCATAAATCAGATACCCCTCTAAAAATTTAACCTCACAGTGAAAACCTGTTCACAAACTATCAAATAATGTGAAACTATGATTTTTTAGATTGAGTTAAACTCCTTTTAATGTGATAATCGGAATATGCACAGATTACCCGAAAAGTGGCGAAACCAAATTAAAAAACGTCTTTATGAAGAATAAGGATCTTCAAGAGCTTAAATCAGAAATTTTTGGACAAATCGATAATCCAGATATTTTTGCCACCAACCCACCAAATTACATCTTCATTGAATCAGTATCTCAGGAATCTAGGCGAAATTCAAGGATCATTATTGGATGGTTCAGGATTCCAACTGAAAATTGGGATAGAAATTGATGTATCCAAACGCTACGGGAGTAATCCCAAAGAATTACCTTTTTCTGTCTTAAATGACTTTGATTATATCCTTTTCGAATATGTGAATACCGAAACTGAATATTGGGGAACAATCGGGAGTCGAGATATTCAAGAACTGCTAGATGTTAGGACAGAATTGAAGGTTCCCATAGAATTAACTCATAATGATCTCCAAAACAATTTTCAAGGCCAAGAATCGAGTATTGCAGAAATTCTATCAGATTACGACATTTTTCTCGAGTTAAATCAATCGGAATGGCATCCACGAAGAGGAGTAGGTCGAAATACAAGAGACGGACTAGACTATTACCTACATTTCTCACAAAAATTGATCCAGGAGTTACTTGCTCATAGGGTGAAAGTAGTTATTGGAACAGATTCTCATACTGGCGAGAGTATTGCGGAAATTAACCACGTATCCCAATTTATCAACGAATACAAGTTTGAACTTTATGACTTTGTGTTGCAATGAACCAGTCGTTCATTAAGCGGTAGAATTGGCGAGAAATCCAGGTATTTGATCTAGGAATTCCTACCTATCCTTCTTTAGTTATAGAACGTAACGCAAATTTTGCCAGTTCAACTGTCGCTAAAGTGGAATTAGGGTTAAGTATTAACTTACCCAATATTCTAACAGCTTCTTGATTTCTATTTTCCATATTCAATATAAGAGCTTTGTTAATTAGAAGAATTCCTTTTGTTTCAGAATCTGGATTATACTTCAAACCGTTTTCTATTGCTTTTTTCCGTTCCGACGCATCCTTAAGTAGAGATGATAATTCTTTCCAAGCTGGTGGATAATTTGGTAAATATTCTAATAGAGTGTTAACCTTTTCCCTTTTTTCTTTTGGGTCCTGGATCCATTCGAGCTGTAAATAAGCTAGATAGGTACCTTTAGGTAATTCTCCTTTATTTTCTTTTTTCAGAGTAAATAAAGCAACCTTGGAAGTATAGAATCCTTTTGGAGCTAGAACGTCAACCTTTTCATAGTTCAATAATGCTTTACCAAAATCTTTCTTTAACAGGTGAGTAAACGCTAGGTCATATAATGGATAGGGCCATTTGGGAGCCCCACGATGTGCTTCTTCCAGTAATTCTATTGCCTTATTATAGTTTCCAGATTGACCATACACCCTAGCCTGTTGGTGTAACCCTTTTACTCTTTGAGAAACATTTTCTACTCCAATGATTTCATAATCTACTCTTCCTGTGGTATTAAGCAACTCATCTCTCTTTATTGTGTTTCCTTGATCATCTTTGATTATTATTTTAGTATTTTTCAAACCTTCACCTCTGGATCCGTTGCATAATGCTAGAAAAGCGATATTTGAAGATTATCTTTCTAAGTACCCACAAATTTCATTACTAGTTAGAATAGTCATCTGTCATTTTTTCATATTCATGTTTCAGGGGGCGGGTTGTTTTTAAAAAGACAAGGTTTCAATTTCAAATATACCGACATAGAAGGCAGTATAAATGAATACAGAAAGGATTTTTACAGCATTAGAAGAGCAGTATGGAGCAGCATTTAACACACTCGAAAAAATAATTGACTTCTGTCCAAATGAGATCTGGAAAAATTCTCCTAATACCCCTCCAATTTATGGAGTAGTTAATCACATTCTTTACTTTGTTGATTTATATCTTAGTAAGTCAAAAGAAGAACGGGAAAGCTACAAACCCAAATTTCCTGATGAAAGAGACGATATGTATATGATAAGAACTCTCGAGAAAAGTGATTTGCTAGAATACATAAAGGAGATGAGGAGTAAAGCGAAAAACTTGTTCACTAGTATGACACTAGGGCAACTCCAAGGCAAGCCGATATTTGAATGGCATGGCTCATCTCTTCTAAGCTCCCTTTTGTATAATCTTAGACATGTAATGTTACATATTGGTGCTCTACAGATTAGATTACGTCATTACGGTATTGACGAGAAATTTTGGATTGGCAATGCAGAATTATAGAGTAATCTTTGCAGAAGAAATTGTGGATCAGCAACAGTCTGGAAAGAAAATTACAACGCTTTAAAATATCTACTTAGATCCTGTCTGAACTTCGTAAAAGTAGGTTTGGCGACATCCCCGTAAATCACGGATGGGCATTCATCATTCATCGATTTCTAAATGCTATTTTCTTTCGTATAATGTTTTTTTAATTCGTTAGATGTTGGTTAAGAATACAAAGTATTTACCGAAGTTCAACCACCTTAATAATATATTAATACTGATGATTTACTCTCTAGTTGCAAAATTGTTTCCATATCAATTGGATTCCATCGTAGATCGAGCTTTTTAAGACTATTAGTATCTTCTAATGTTTTTGGTACAGATCTTAGTCTATTTGCGCGAAGATCCAATACCTGCAGAGATAACATTGATCTCATAGGAAATTCCAAGTTCTCCAATCTATTATTTCTAAAACTACATTCTACTAGATTAGTTAGATCGCCAAATCTAGCAGGAACTGCCATTATTAGGTTATTTTTGAAATCTGCTTTAACTAAGGATTTTAAATCTCCAAATGTCTCTGGTAGGGAGCTTAGATTGTTGTTCATAACGTATATCTCTTGAAGGTTCTCAAGTTCTCCGATGTTATCTTGTAGTTTGGCGAGTTTATTATCATGTAATCTGAATTCTATTAGGTTTTGGAGTTTACTAAAGTATTCTGGTAGCTCTTCAAATTGATTTTCACTAATATTCAAGTAGATAAGATTATGTAAACCCTTTATTGATTCGTGTAAGTGTTTTAACATATTATTATGTAAATATAAGAACTTTAGCGATTTTAATTGTCCTATAGAGTTTGGTATGTTCTCAAGTTGATTATTGGCAGCGTCTAGTACTTCCAGATCCTGTAAGCTTCCTATTGAAATTGGTAAAGTATTCAACTTGTTATCGTGAATAAAGAGTTGTTTAAGATTTACTAAAGACCCTATACTTTCAGGAAGGGATCTTAAACCGCAAAATCTAAGTGAGAGCCCCACTACTGTTCCATTAACAATTTTTACACATACTTTTTCATCATAGATGTGTTGGTTGTGCTCTAATGTCTTGATATTTTCTCCTTCATTTAACTTCCCAGTCTCATACAACAACCTGGTGATTTCACTTAAAGCGCGCTGTTCATTCTCCGAGATCATAATGATCAATCCATCTGTTTTTCGTGAAATCTTATCTAAGTTAATTACATTTTTATTCATTAATAAGCGATCATAGAAGAGAAATGTCGGTAATATTCGTGGCTTATAACAATATTCTCCGTAAAAGATGGTTTGATGATGAAGAGACATGATGGTAATTCGTCTCAAAAACTAAAATAAGAAGCAGGATCAGGAGTAAAGAAACGTATTGATTTAGCTTGTATTCGTGTAACTGGAATATGAGTTGGACAATCTATCAAATGCTTGAAGGAAACTTAATAACTCCATAATCGTCGCCACATTACTCCATCGGTAAGTAGTAGCAGAATCAAGATAAGAACGGCAATGGCTGCATCAACTATTCCCATCAGAAGGTACAAATTATCTAGATTCTGAACTGCCGAAGTAACAAGAACAATGACCAGGTAGGCTAAACGCGTTGTCACTGATCCAATTCCGATTATCATCAATTCCCGCGGATTTTGAGCTGCATAAATCAGGAAATATCCCACGACAATTAGAAATAAGGCCGTTATCTGTACGAATATGGGATCAGGTTTATTCACACTAAAAAAGGAAAATAATGCATCCCAGAACAATAATAGTATAATCCCAGATAGGAGGTTATAGCTACCACCTAAAAGAAAAGACACTCTCAAATACCAGTCATTTTTGATTTTTCTCAAAACAATCACAGTTCTAAATTGCTTTTTAATAGATTGATTTTTTAGCGCATAATACATTGCAAATACAATATTAAATTCCCTTTCCTCTCCTGTTCTTATGTCAACTCGAATTAAACTGACTGTCATTTTTGGGAATATCGATAGGAGGACATTATTAGCTCTTTTGGGAGGATATCAGAGACAGTGAGTACATAAATTTTTAAATGAATTAACTACCTAGATGATTTATGAAAATTCTTCTAACAGGAGCTTTTGGGAACTTAGGCACTTCATGCATCAAGGAACTTGCCAAACAGGGACATGAAATGCGTTGTTTTGATATTAAGTCAAAAATGACGGAAATAAGATTTGAAAAATATAAGGACACTCCAAAAATGGAGGTGTTTTGGGGAGATATTCTTGATAAAAATTCTATAAGAAATGCATTAGAAGGGATAGAAGGGATAATTCATACTGCCGCAATTATACCACCTCCCTCAGAACAAAATCCTGAATTAGCAAAAAAAGTAAACGTAACGGGAACTAAAAACCTTATTGAAGAAGCGGAAGCATTTTCAGATATAAAACATTTTGCTTTTGCCAGTTCGGTCTCGGTTCACGGTCCTCAAAAACCGACTAATCCTCCATTAAAAGTCACTGATCCCCTAAAGCCAACTGATAATTACACTCACCATAAAGTAGAGTGTGAAGAATATATTTACGACTGTAAATTGAATTGGACTATCGTCCGCTTTGGAGCAATCCTTGCAGTCGAGACTGAAGGTCAACCAAGAGGGGGATTGGATGATGTTGCACTAGAATTTCTGTTTGGAATACCGTTAGAACAAAAAGTTGAGGCAATCCATACATATGATGCGGCACGTGCAATGGTTAATGCACTAGGCAACGATCGTGCTGTGAAAAGAATATTTTTTGGAGGTGGAGGAAAAGGATGTCAATTATATCAAAAAGAATTTATCTTTCCATTTTTAGAAGATATGGGTATGAGGGGAATGCCAGAAGATGTGTTCAAACAAGCACAGTCGGATTCTGATTGGTATTATACTCACTGGATGGATACAACAGAATCACAAGAGGTTTTACAATATCAAAATATTACTTACGATCAATACCTAAGAGATAAAGAGAAACCCAATATATTAAATCGACTATTAATGTTCTTCATTGGTCCCTTCATAAAAAGGAGCTTAATAAAGAAATCACCTTACAAAAGATGAAAGACTCCTATATACCTCTCTCCTGTTTGTCAAAGGCGGATAATTTCCGGTCCCCAAATTTGTAAGGATTTGGTTCCCTCAACCAGCAAGATTAACTAATACTGCTGCACCTAAGATCGATGCAAAAACTCCCAGATGTATCGTTAAAGCGGATCTCTTTACGGTACGCGACGGTGTTAGTTTCCACCCTTTCCCGTCACTTCGATTTGGGCACTTAACACGCTGTTATCGGCATCGAAGACATAACCCTCTTTTGTAATGTCATCAATGGTAAAAACGTAGGTACCATGTGATTTTTTTATCTCAAACAAAACCTCACCATAATTGTTGGTAGTTCCTGTCACGGCCATTGTGCGGCCTTTAGGTAAGGTCCAAGTCGCTGAAACAACTGCCCCTTCTACTCCAGAACCATTGTGTATGTCATTCACCCAAACAGATGCCTCCACACGATTACGATGGACACGCAAGGCGATCCAGGATGAGTGTAAAGTGGGTTCGGGGGGAACGGGTGGATCCCTGGGGTAAAAAACCCTTATCCGAGTTTGCACGGAGGGTAATGGGTATAGAGTACGCACCCAGTCAACCGCGATGCCAAGCGGGTAATCTGTCACGCTAAGGATTTGCCCGAACTGATTGTAGGTCACAATGGCGTTTGGATAGGCGGCGATGACCGCATCAGGGTTCTCTAGCGCCAGATCGGTATTGACACCAGCTGTTGTTACCCAACCGCTAAGCCGATACCAATAAACTTGATGGAGAACGTCTTCATCCGTTCCCGTCACGTTTCCCCCGTTTGGCCCCGAATAATGAATGAAAATGTCGCCCTCAGGTAAGTCATAATGACAGAAATCGCTATATATGCCTTGACAATGGGTCGGAGGCCCATAACTGGTTATAACCTCAGCCCTGGTAAAACCTAGTGCTATTCCAGGTACCCCAACCCCTTCTGTAACTACGCCTTCTGTTGGCACGCTAGCGGCAAATGCCGTCCCAGCTGATAATATAAGGAGAAAAAGGACTACTACCAGTCCCGATAGTTTCATTCTCCTCATCTTCCACACCGAAGCGGTAAAAGCTCGATTTCCAATTATAAGTTTTCTGCCATCTTTATCGTAATTGTGTATCTGCCATCACTCTATTGCATTAAAAACCTGCAATATCCAAGTTTTGGTTGTCACAAGCCTTACGAGGAATAAAACAGTCTGCTATTTATATCATATAAAACTAATGAATACAGGCAGATGAACTCGTCTTCTTTCCTTGTTTCAGGAACAATAGCAGGAATAATAACTTCATTCATCTTCATATTGCTGCATTTTCTATTTATTGCGGATATCTTTTTCATTCTCCCCTTCGCGTTAATTATTGGGGCTTTGACTGGTTTATTTTTGGCCTGGGCCTATCTCACGATCTTTGAGGCTTTTAATGTACGTAATCTAATCAAATTTTTGACCCTATTCTCCATTCCTATGATTTTAGTCGATTTGGTGACCCTTTTTTCCGAGAAAACCTATTCAATAGCAGAATTGATAGAAACGAGAACCTTGCCCTCCGATTTCGGAGAACGCGTGATATTTCCTATTATTCCAATAATGCTATTATCTGGAATTTTGATAGGTTGGTATTTTGGGAAAGATCGGAAGGCTGTCATTCCAGCAATTTTCGCCAATGTAATTGTATTAATAGGGATCGGGCATAATCTTCCCTTTATTAACATGGTATCAGTAGATAATGTTTTTCTTTTCCTGGAAATTAAACTGCTCTTTTACCTAATACTCATAACAATGGTTATAGTTTACGGAATTACCCTAATTGCTCTTGAAAAAACTTCTATATCAGATAAATTTGCCCGTTATTTGAAGAGTCACGCGTCGGATAACAAGGTGATTTAGATCCGCATCAAGTCTTTTGACCAATAGGGGGAACTGAAAAAAACTCGACTCACCTGACTGGTTACTTTTTGAAACCATGACATCGGAGAAGAAATCTGATGATACTAAACTTAATTGGCCATAACCCTCCTGCCTATAATTTTGCTATCGTGGCTAGCGTACCTCTCTTCTTGGATTTGAAAATACTCGCTTACTTAATTACAATTATAGTGGTATCTTCTTATGGGCTTTTTCTCTTGATTCTTGAAAAAAGGTCCATTTCGCAGAAATTTATAAGTCTTGTCAAGAGTTATGGATGAGAACCTGGATTTCTATACGTAAAAATCGAGATTCTTTATTGATAGGAGGGAATTGATAAAATATAAACTTTTATCCAACTGTTTATAGCAGGATGGCCGTTTATGGAATTTAAATTCGATCAAGATATTCATGTGGAGAGTAAGGGAGAAAACCGATTTATGACGGAAATCTCGAGTGACTGGAACATCGTTGCTCCGAATGGGGGATACTTAATGGCAATAGCAGGGAAAGTTATTTCGACCGTCTCCGACTACAAGATCCCTCTGTCAATGACGGCGTATTTCCATAAACCAACATCGCCAGGTCATGCTGATTTGATCATTGATCGCATCATACGTAGCAAAAGGACTATCACCATGAATATTTCGTTAATCCAGAACCAGGCTGTAGTTATTTCTTATACAGGAATGTTTACTCAAAGAGGTTCATTTAACGGGCTGACTTCGGTCCAAGAATGGCCGATGTTACCTGATCCATCCGTTTGTGTGGAGATGTCCGATGTTCCAATCCCTTTTTTCAAGCAGGTGAAACTTTCAGTCCCTAGCGAGCAATTAGACTGGCTAAGAGGAGAAGAAGGGAAAGAACTGGGTTTTTCAGGTTACTTCGGTTTTCAGGATAATCGTCCACTGGATGGTCTGGCAGTGCTGTTGTTCGTGGATGCAACCCCTCCTCCCATCCTACGAAAAACTGGACCTCTAGCATGGGTTCCCACGCTTGAGTTAACAGTTCAGATTAGAGACATTCCCAAGGGTAAGAACTTGGGTTTTGTCTCCAAATCTCGCTTCATTACGAACGGTCTTTCGGAAACAGACATCCAGCTTTGGAGTGAGGAAGGAAAGATTGTTGCCCTTGGACGCCAGCTCGCCTTTGTAAAAGAAAGCGTTTAACCAAATTATTCGCTCTTGATTTAATCCCTTTTTAGATGGCTAAAAAGTTATTTAAGATCCTCTTAGCTGATTTACTAAGATTTAAACTGTGGGTATGATCCTCAATGCAGGTCTTCATATTGATTTGATTTTGGAAAATTTACCAGTTCTAATAAATTTTCGGAATGAGGCGGTATTTGACCTGTTCCATATATTCCTTGTATCCTGCCAAGTGATTCATCAGCATATCTTCCTCAATTCGTATCCTGAAAAGTAATAGGATTGGAAATAACAAGGAAACCAGAAAAGCGATCAACGATCCCAGAGCCAAAGGTATACAAATTACCATGATTGCGGCGATCGCATACATCGGATGTCGAACATATTGATACGGGCCAGAAGTGATCAATTCATGATCCTTGTGAATGACAAGACCTTTTGAAGCATACCTGTTCACCTTGTTAACATACGTGATTCCAATGAGCCCAATTATAAATCCGATAAATCCAAGAAGCTCGAGATACCAAGGGAGAGGGGAGATTTTAGATGCATGCTCAACTCCAGGAAAAATTACGATAAAACCAAACACGACCAAACCAAAGATCATGAAGGCTCTATCAGGGAATGAGTGAGTTTCTGGGTTATCTGTGAAATATTTGCCTCTTTTTAATAATATGTCCGGATCTTTAATGAGAGAATAGAAAATGTACAGGAAAGCATAGCCTAAAAAGATAATGATAAAGAACCAGCCTTCAAGCCAAGCAAAATCATTAGCTGGGATGAGAACCAACGCACTGAAAACTACAGAAACGATTGGAAGGTAGAAGATCATTAGGAGTAATATCTTAACGCGATCGTCCATGTGAAACACCTGGAAGTGCATTTTATTAATGGTTTCGTCCCAAGAATATGCATCCCGTTATTTATACATTTCTTGTAATGTGTTTCGCGTTATTAGTCGATCAAATTTTATTTTCGATGGATTGATCGGACTTCAGAACCAGAAGTTCTACTACTGTTCTACAGAATGAGAATGGTTCCAGCAAAAAAACCCATATCTTTACTGCAGACGTCTAAAGATGGAGTTACTCCCATGAAATATTCAGAAAAACTTGACTTCTTTCTCAAAATGCGAGGTTTTGGGTAATAAAGAGTGGATGCTGTTTTCCGCCGATATTAGTTCTGCTATATCCCTGCAGAAACGCGAAGAAAAAATGGTAGAATGCATCGATTCCATAGCATAATGCCCCCTTTCTTTCGAGAATCGCACGAAAATCAAGAACTAGTTAACTATTGTTTTCCGAAAAACGAGTAAAATGTCGAAAATAAAGAGTATGACATTCACACAGAAGGAGATCTTCCTCGCTGAAGATGCGATTGAGAAATTGCGAGGATTGATCAAAGGGGACGTACTTCTACCTTCCCATGAAGATTATGACGAGGTACGTAAGATCTGGAATGCTATGATTGATAAACGTCCCGCAATTATTGTCCGATGTAGTAATCCAGGGGATGTAATTGACGCGATAAAGTTCGCGCGCGAACATGATCTCTTAGTATCCGTTCGAGGCGGTGGACACAATGTAGCTGGAACTTCTTTATGTGATGATGGGATGTTGATAGATCTCTCACTCATGAAAGGAGTTCGTGTTGATCCCAAGGCCAAAACTGTACGTGCTCAAGCTGGTGCCACTCTAGGAGACCTTGATCGTGAAACCCAGGTATTTGGTCTTGTTGTTCCAGCTGGCATCGTGACGACAACCGGTATTGCTGGCTTAACGCTTGGTGGAGGCTTTGGATGGCTTTCACGCAGATATCAACTTACGTGTGACAACCTTATATCCGTAGATATAGTTACAGCTGATGGTGAATTCCTTACAGCAAGTGAAACTGACCATCAAGATCTATTCTGGGGGATTCGTGGTGGGGGCGGTAACTTCGGTATTATCACCTCATTCGAATATAAGCTCGTACCAGTGGGTCCTACCGTTCTTGGCGGAATGCTACTCCACCCCATGGCTGAAGCAAAGGAATTTCTAAGCTTCTATCGTGATTTCATTGCTGATGCGCCCGATGAACTTACGGTTGCACCATTACTCCGAATAGCTCCTCCTGTACCCTTCTTACCTAAAGAAGTTCATGGTAAGCCAGTAGTAGGCATTATCGCTTTATATTCAGGTTCAGTTGAAGAGGGTGAAAAACTCCTTGCCCCTTTGAGAAAATGGGGAAAACCCCTGGTTGATGCAATTGGCCCAAAACCTTTCAGAACGCTCCAGTCCTTACTGGATGTTTCAGCCCCAAAAGGATGGTACTATTATATCAAATCCGAATTCCTACCTCCATTTAGTGATGACATGATTGATACATTGATCGCTCATGGCTCAAAAATCTCATCAAGTAAAACGGTAATTTTAGGATTTCACCTTGGTGGTGCAGTAAGTCGCATTGATGAAGATGCAACAGCATACAGTCACCGTAATGCCGCCTATTCGCTTATCATCAGCTGTGCGTGGACAGATCCAAACGAATCAGAAAAGCATATCAAATGGACACGTGGACTTTGGGAAGATCTTCAACCGTTCTCAGTTGGTGGTGCCTATATCAACTTCCAAAGTGATGACGAAGGCGATGATAGAGTCCAAACCACATATGGTTCAACGAAACTCGATCGCCTCTCTGCACTGAAGAAAAAATACGATCCCTCAAACTTCTTCCGTTTGAACAGGAATATCAAGCCGACTTCCTAAGGCGTGAAAAGTGGCTAGAAATAATGGCGAATTAATAGAATAAAATAGAGGAACAGTGAACAAAAGATGAGAAGTGGAAAGATTGAATCAAATGGTCAAAGTTTGTATTACGAAGTTCATGGAGAGGGGTCCCCTCTGATTCTGATCATGGGCATCGGATACGACGCAACGCTCTGGGGTCTATACCAGATCCCAGCATTTTCAAAAAACTATCAAGTTATCGTTTTCGACAACCGCGATGTAGGCCGCAGTTCCCAAGCTAATGGCTCGTACACTATCGCAGACATGGCTGATGACGTAGTTACATTACTCAACGGTCTGAAGATCGATCGTGCTAGCGTTTTAGGCATATCTATGGGTGGAATGATCGCGCAGGAGTTTGCATTGAGACATCCTGACCGACTTGACAAGCTAATAGTGACTGGTACGAGCGCAGATAATAGTCACGCAAAGTTCGATCCAATTTCAGTATGGAATTTCGTTAAGTCATACGATAAGAAGGGACTTACTTTCGCAGCCCAACAGTTTCTGTGGCTGTTCTCCGATACTTTCTTGCGTAACGCCGAGGCTGTTGATCAAACTCTTCAAATGCTTGCCTCCAACCCGAATCCTCAGAGTCCTGAGGCTTACGAAAGACAAGCGGACGCTTACGTTAAGCATGATACATTGAGTCGCCTAGGTGGTGTTAAAGCGCCGACACTAGTTATTTGTGGCGAACGTGATCGATTGACGCCGCCATGGGTGTGTCGTCGTGTAGCTGACGCCATTTCAGGGGCACGATATCACCAAATCGACGGCCCAGGTACGTCTCACGTTTTACCGTTAGAACGTCCCGACGAGTTTAATGCTATCGTAATGTCGTTTCTCGAAGGCGAATAGCGCGAAGATTAGCTCCTATAATCGTGGTAACAATCTCCTATCAATTCAGATATGCAGGTGAGTGAAAACTCACCTATTTTTTTCTTGAACTAGGATATCAGAACTACTGCTGTATAAATTCCTAGTATAGGCATCAAATCTCATGAAACCGCTCGATATTAGAAGGGGTTAAATTGGGAGAATTCTCTGTGAATTGGGTTACTTCTGGGGTCAACTTAAATTATGGACACGATTGTGTAACTATTAGCCCGACCACCGACATCCCATGAGGAAATTGAATACCATTACAGCTTCGTCTCAATTCCCTGGCATCGAGAAAATTCTAAAAAAGGGTCTTAAAAGAGCACAGGAGGTTCGATGATAAGAAATGGTATAGATTCAGCCCCGCGAAATAGCTACCAATTGTGACGCCGATGTACGGGGCGATCCTCAAAATTTTCGCTGTTGCGCCGATTCGAAGAATGTCTATTTCGGGAACCTCGCTGCGAAGAGTAACCACCACTTCGATTTCTAGCGGATCTTCCTCGAGAATCCGCTATCCGCTCCGCAGAACGATTGTTTTCCTCGTTAATTTCTTCAAATGCCGTTTCATCTTCAGTTATAATTCCTTCCCTCCCTTTTGACAACTGAAGAGAATTTCTGAATACATTCGCAAAACCATTGGACAATTTATAAACTGAATCCTCTTTTAGGTTATCAATGTCTTCGTTCCAAAGAGTAAGAGTAACGCTCCCTGTCGGATCGGAAACCGTGAAATCACAGACGCGTTGAGTCTGTCCTGAGCGGTTGTTAACCTTTCGCTCGCCATTACTCTTGGTAACCTTGAAAACGACATCAATGTTTTTTTCGTACGGTTTCAATTCGCCAATTTTGACATTGTGTGTTTTGTTTTGATTTTTATTGATGCTCATTTTGTCACTTCGAATTTAAATCGAATTGACCTTAAACTCCCAGAAAAAGTAAAATAAAACAAGAATTTCTTATTCGAAGGTTCTCATGGTTAAAGAGAAAATCAACTAATTCATACGTCTTTTTTACTTCTTAAAACTAGATTAAGGTTCATTAGAAGGTTTTTATTGAGATTTTATAAGTATATTCTTCACAACTATAGGCAAATTTCTCAATCTTATCTCCCCTGCTTTCCAAATCAAGCTTTGATTTGGTTTACACTTTGATTCAATCTGTTTCCATGTCCTAGTAGCATCCCTCGAATGGATTTACGGCAAGTGCTGCTTTCCGTGATTTCGCCACTGAACTTGCCAACAGATTTCATTAGTTATAGAATCAGTATTTAACCATAAAATCCCAAGTAGATCACAGTGTCTTGACTGTCCCCTAAACAGTCTGTCGTTTGTTTCTATACCAGCCCCGTCTTTAAAAGCTAGGATAGAGCACTTTCGAGTGCAGGTAAACTTATTCTGGTTATTTTTCCTCCAGAACATGCCAATCCTGTTAGAGCTTTTCAAATAACAAATGTGATCATTTCCTGGTTTATTTTATAAAGAAATTTTCATAGATCCATTCAGCAACAGGCGAATACCTATGTATAGGTGGATAATTATCAGCGAAAAGCCATTTCAAGGGATAAACAATATGGTCACACGGAAACTCTCGTTGTTCAATTTCTATATCAGTCATATCTTCCTCCGCAAATCTCATGCTTTCTGGTTCAATTAGATTGTCAAACGTACTGATAGCGTTTTGCCATTTGATTTTTGGATTCAAACATGGCTTATGGCGGTTTAATGAGCCAATTAATTTACTTGATCTAAGTACCTGAACGAATAATCGATTAAAGCTGATGTAGTTCGTAATAAGACTCATCATGTTCCAAATTCTATCGCTCTTAAACTTGTTCGTTCCATGATTTGGCACCGAGAGAAGAGACACCCCGCTAACAAGGTCTTCAGCGTTAAACGAAAAATGATCAAAATGGGGGCATAATAGATATCGCACAATTATTCCCCCTATGCTATGAGCTATGATATGAATACGTTTTTTATCCCTCTTATATATAAAAACCAATGAAGCATAGAGATCTTCCTGTGCAAGGATTTCAATGTCACCGCTAATCGCATTTGATAATCCCAAACTCCATACGTCTAATTCCTCTTTTTTCAGGAAGAATTTTCCAAGACTATCCGGGTACTTAAACCAAATCCTTGGCGAACTACCAAATCCGTGAACAAAAAGAACAGGAGAGCCCCGCCGATCGACAGTTTCGTTTATCAAACGGGCAGTACCGTGTTTGGTTTTTATTTCATAGATTGCGCGCTCTATGCTCATGGATATATAGCAGGGCTTTTTGGTTTAAAAAATCTTTAGGTAAATTCACCTTTCTGTTATTGACTATTGATCCCATACCTTTTTTGCTTCCTTAGGTAAAACATTCCCAAGGATACTCGAAATTTTTGCCCTTTCAAAGAAAAGAATTGTACCAATAATTAAAAGCACCAAAACGAAATACGTGCTGTTCCCCGTAAACCAAAGAATGACAAAGGGAGAAAATAAAACCACAATCGCATTTGTAGAAAAATTTTCGTACCAGTTTCCGTTTAATAGGTACCTTTTCAGTATCTTCAACGTGAGCATCAGGCCAATAAACAAGATTAAAAAGCTCTCCAGGGATAGAAACAAAAGAATTCCCCCGAGCGAGGAGCCTCCCTTTCCACCATGCCAATTGTGCTTTTCTAACCAGATCCAAAAGGAGTTAACGTGACCAAAAACAATTCCTAGACTGCCAACAATCAGTATTCCATCATAATATTGGGACCCGATAAAATCGTTAAAAACAAAAGTTAGGATTGCTAGAGCTATTGTGGCTTTTAATATATCAGATATGCCAACGATTACCATTATAGGCCACCCAAAAGTCCTCCCCGCATTTGATGCACCTAATTGTCCAGTGCCCTCTTGTGTTAGATCAATTCGATTCAGTTTTCCCCAATAATATGATAGGAATATCGACCCTGTTAAGTAACCGAAAGTCCCAGCGATTAGGATTTCAAACATTAACCTTAATTCCTTTTCTGGGTTTATTTCCCGTTTCAGCGAAGTAAGCAACCAATATTAAACCAGGTCCAGTATTGGCCGCCACCGTTGGATCTGCGTAACCTCTAATAATCGTATAATCGGGCAACTTTTCCATTAGTTTCTCTTCGATTTCAATTAATTCCTTCTCACATCTAAAATGACTAATTCCCACAATTCGTGGAATCATTTCTCTATCCATATTTTCCGATAAGGAATTAATTACAAGATTCAATGCCGTTTTCCTGTTTCGCGGTCTCTCGACCAGAAATACGTCCGAATCACGCATTAAAAGAACAGGCTTAACTGATAGGGTACTTGCTATCCAACCTGCTATTCTCAGTTTCAATCTGCCACTTCTTTGAAGATATTTAAAAGATTCAAGGGTTCCTACTATCTGGATCTTCTTACAGTACTCGCGAACTTGACGAATGATCTCCTGTCTGTCCTCAATTTGACGTGTCGCGATAGCAGCTGCCGCTATTGCTGTAATACCCAAACCGATTGTCGCAACTCCGCATTCGAAGTGTACAATCCTGGAAGAGTCATCCAAGCGCCTGGCAGCCGCTTTAGCAGCGTTTAACATCCCGGAGTGTTTTATAGGGCAGTGCAAACTTAAAATCATGTCGACCTTGTCATATAGGCGTTCGTAAGCCCTATAATAAGCGGCGGGAGGGGGTGCTCCAGTACGGATGTTTTTCGTTTCATCTTCTAGAAGTTTTTGAAGATCCTCAGCTTGAATATCCACGCCACTTTGGTAAGGAGTTCCATCAATGTATACAATGCCTGGTACAAGCACTACTCCATGCTTTTCGGAAACTTTAGGAGGCAAATCAGACATACTATCGCATACAACGCCAATCTTCGTACTCAATCCCCCGCTACTTTGGATCTGATGCGTTTTGCTAGCAGATAATTCTGTTCATTCAGGGATTTAATAGAATCGACCTCTACTCGACTCACATAATCTCTCACTTTGGAAATGACCATATCAGGATCTTTACAGTGGATATGAACTTTGATTTTGGAGATCGATTCTTTAGTTAAGACCAGAACGCATGTGCCTTCCTTTTTCAGTTTGGCTTTTAAGAATTCAATAGATTTCTTTAAGCCAGAGATTCTGAAGATTACTTCGAATTGTTGTTCAGTCATTGAGAAATCAATTCTTGGTTTTAAAAAGGGAGCAAGATCGTCGTCGATTACATGTAATGGCAGAACGTCCGATGGAAATCTATCCACCATTCCCTCTACGAATCCCTCAAAAATGAGCATTAAGCCCATAGCTCCCGCATCTACGACTCCCGCAAGATTTGCCTGAGGCAAAATTCTGTGAGTGTCTAATAAAGCTGCTTTGGCCTCCTCGAGTACAATATACAGTAATTCAAAAGGTGATTTGACCGTATGCTGCCATTCATTTGCGGTTTCCGCTATTATTCTGGCTATGGTCAGAATCGTTCCTTCCCTGGGATTTTCAACCGCTTGGTAGGCACATTTTGCCCCTGAAAATAATCCGCTAGAAAGTACCTCTCTACCAATGCTGTCGAAATCATTCCATTCTTGCTCCAAACCGTGGAAATATTCCGCTAGAATTATACCAGAGTTTCCTATGCTACCGAAAAATGCTCCTTTTGATGCTGCGCTGATAACCTTGCCAAAATTATTGTAAATCTCTAAATTATTCAGTTCCTTGATAATAGATTTAAAAGTTTGATGCATATTAAATCCTGTATCCCCATCAGGTACAGGAAACACGTTAACATCATTAAGGATATCAATAAATTTCTCTAGCTTCTGTGATGCCAATTTCAACATGCAGTACAAATCTTCGCCAGAGATTACATCTGGTAACAGGCTTTGAGCGAATTCTTGAAGAACCATCTCAAGAACCGACTCCAAAATTATGTTTAGTTTCTTGTATTATTTGCGTAAATTTTGCAATTTTCTCCTTATAAACTTTCCTACCTATCCCTAAAAAACTGGATGAACCAGCTTAATAGTGAACCAATTTATAATAGAGGACATGTGTTTCTTTCGGAACTGATTCTCCAATAGTTACTTCTATCCTGAAAAGGACTTCAGATTCGTCCTGGCTCAACGATACCCCGTCAAAGGTTGAAATCCGCGTTGCTAGTCATTCTCTTTATAATTATATTACCCTAGTCAATGTTCATGGTAAAATAGTCCAGAGAATGCATTTGGTGAGGAATATTTCTATGTTGTATTAAGTGGGCCACTCGGCGGCAAAACCCGTTTTTTCGAATTTCTTAGAATTCGACTGATAAATCAGGGGTAAAACGAAAATTGAATCATAAAACGGTTATTATGGATAACCGAAAAACGAAAAGAAAGTGTTTACTCTATGGAGAACCTAAAAGAATATTTTCAAATGTTGGCAAACCTATCGCAAGATGAAGCTAAGTCTCAAATTGCTGAAACCGTCAGTAGTATGGGTACATTGTCAGAGAATGAACGAATGGCCCAGACGAAGGGATTAATAAAAACGCTCTCCGAAATGCCAGAAGAGGTGCATACCAAAGTACTTAAGGCGCGGTTAGAGGCCTTCTCGGACTTATCTGAAGACATCTTGTCACAGATGCTCGAGGATGGAGCCAAAGCTTTTGCTGAACTTCCCAATGCAGTCCTACAGCGGGAGAAACGTTTAATGAATCAAGTTCTACCGGATCTTTCAGATGATGCGAAACAGCTCGTTCAGAAATCGTTGGAAGTAATGGGAAAGTAACACACTAGAGGGTCCTAAATCTTTCCTTAATGGTTATTAATGGAAAAAATAACTCCCCCTCCTCATTACTTTTTAATCATGCTCGAAGGATTCCGATTCCAAACAATATAACTGCAAGAAGCTGGAGTCCCTCGTAAATCTCTTTTATCTTTTCGTAAGCCAAGGGAGTTCCTTCGACAAAAAAATCAAGCCCTCCGTAAAGACCTGATAATGCCAAGGCAAAAAATGCCATTGCAAAAAAGAGGGGTAGATTCTTCCGATTTTTTAGGTAGGAACGAGTCGAAATTAACCCTAGAATTAGATACACGAAGAAGTACCCTAGTTCAACACTGTTTTCCAGCAGTTCCCAAACTACAAGTTCGGCCATGATCATACCTCCTGAGGCGCTTTCTTCGATTGACCGTAAATTTCTCGATATCCCCATGCAAAGAAGACCGCGGCCAGGAATTGAAAGCTTTCAATAATGGTTTCATACATTTCTTCGCCTGGAGGAAGAAAGGTGAGAAGCGTTGGCAACATCGTTCTTACAATCAAGATGACTGCAAGAATTATGAAAGAGACAATAAATCTCTTCAATGGCTGGTAATGTGTCTTGTTGTAGATATTCCAAGTCAATAAAACCAGGCCAATACATCCTACACTAGTTATTAGTTGAACAATTGGATGAAAACCCCATGATACTGACATTATTAGCACCTGTCCATATTTGTTTGTTCAATAGTTGTTAGTTTATTTGATCAGGCAAAAAGATCTCCAAAATCTGGAGCCTGCAATTTTTCAATTTGCGGAATAAATTTTGGCAGATATCGCTTGCTCAGCTCCAAGATCAAATGCGTTTCAGTGTCAGAATACTGGTGAAGGTATTCCTTAACCTTGCTTTCATCATTTAAGCTGAAGATACTGGACAAACTGTTTACTGCCTCTCTAATTTTGTCCACGATTAGCTCGATGTTATCAAGCATTTGAGTTTCGCTCTTGGATTTTCTAAGCGTTTTTAGCAAAGATTTGAGGAATTTATCCCTGTTTTCACGACTAATCGTGCGTTTATCGATATCAATAACCAGGACTCTATTTTCGTCGTAAAGATGGACCAGCTCTCTTGAAATTCCAATAATCCTGGCATTTTTTGGATCCACATATGTAGTACTATATTCTATGTGATTTTTGGGGGGAAACAAAGTGAAAAGTCTTAAACCCCGTACGACGTGGGATACGAGCAGTTCCTGTCCCATGACAATGATGGTATCATCAGCAAGCGCTGAAAAAATGGCAGCCTCCAAATTCTTGCTAAATGATCCTATAAGAAAGTTGATTGAGCCATCCTTAAGGTAAGGATCCCCTTTCGTACCCCTCGAGATATCATACTCCGGTAAACTAGAATATGATGAGATTATTGATCCGAAACTGGCGATCTCCGATTCCAAATCCTTGGTAAAAACTATATCGTCGGTTGAAGATTTGAACAGCTGTTTAATAATCTCACGGGAAAGCTCCTCCGCCTGCGCTTTCAATAGATTTATTTTTCCGTACAATTGTTCTTCTTCTGAACTCTTAACGACGTAGTTTAACGAAGCTATTCTTTTCTTGCCCGTGATTTCAGGATTTGTTCCTTCAATGGAAAAAATATATACGTAAGCAATTTTATCCGTTTCTGGAAGAGGAAGGACCGCATCAAGAGCTGAGGATATTTCTCCACCACTTACATCCAGAGTTATACGACTTTTCAACGCAATTTTATTGGCCAAGCTATTACTTGCCTTATTGGTTGAAAAGATTGGCATTGGGCTTTGCTGAATATCAAAAACTGAAAGGAAAACCTCTGGGGATGACATTTCCATAACCTCGGATCAACTGTTGATTTTGATGCGAGTTTCGTTATTCGAAGTAAATATAGGTCCGCAATTTTTGAGGTTATCTCGATAAACTTTCCACATTTTACACATTTAAAAATTTTCAAATAGATAACAATTGATATCTAAGACAAAATCCCATGGAACCCTTTATCTGCACCAATTGGGATCTGGTTGCTCCAAAAGCAGCATATCAATGAAATCACGACCTAAAATATGGAAAGAACCAAACCTCTCTCCCTTCTAAGAAAAAACCTCAGTTTTGTACCCAACCTTCTCTTTCAGGTAGAATATTTGTGAAATTGCTTATTACATCGGGCGGAAGGGATTTATCTCGGCTATAGATTAAAAGGCAGATTCTTAAGCAATATCGCCCTGTTTTTATGCGGGAACCACATTCCCCATTTTTTGCCCTATTTCAAAGTACGTGTGGGCTTCTACAGTCATTTCAAAGAATAGATTCGATCTATTACAGCTTTGATGACAGATTTTGTTAGATACGTCCTTTAGTTCTCTTTCAGAACTGTAAATTGCTACCAACCATCCTGGATTTGAGTAGCTTGATTCAAAAAATAGGGTAAATCCTCTGTTTAATTACACAGAATACTTTAGATAACAGCGGTTTTGATACCAAAATGACCCACCCATAAAGAAATGGCTCGCACTGTGATTTTCGATTCTTAGGTGTGATTTATTTACGATTAAATTGATCTAACTAAAGGGCAGCAACATGAACTATGCGAAATTGGAAGAACTGTTTAAAAAAGGACGACTGGATGAGGCGTTGGATGAAATAAATAAAATTCCCGAGATTTCGATTGAGTCCAAGCTTCTAAAAGCTTTGATTCTTGCTTACAAAGCGCGCTTCAGGCACGCATTAGATCTAGCAGATCAAATACTCGCGGATAGCTCATTTCGGAAGGACCCAGGTGTTGAATTCAAAGCTCGCATCGTGAGGGCAATTCCTCTAACGATCTTTCTTAATCGAAGCGAAGCGTTTTCTGACATTAACACCGCAGAAAACATGATAGATACCTTAAACCAGACAATGCACAAAACTGAGGATCTGTGGATTGCAGAGCTAAGACTTTCAAAGGGAATACTCACTGAAGTGCTTTTTGGAGAAAAAGAATTAGCAATAGAACTTGAACAATCTGCATATGAGATTTTCACTAAATTAGAAGATTACCGCGGTGCCGCTCGGGCACTGAACTATATGAGTATGATATATTTCTTTGAAGGTTTTTTGGAAAAATCCATGGAAGTCGCGGAAAAAGGTTTAACAATTTCCGAGGGAAACGATATCAAATCTGAGATTGCATTCTCACTTTATAGAATGGGGGAATACTACTATTCTGTTGGCAAGTTGAAGGGCGCCCAGAAGGTGCTAGAGAGAGGGATAATGATTGCCAGTATAATTAAAAACAAGTGGATCGAAGGAGAACTACGTTTAAGTCTTGGAAAGGTCTATCGCCGTCAAGGAGCATTTCAAGGAAGTCACCTAGAGTTTCAAACCAGTATCAAGTTAGCTGAGGAAACTGGGGATCGACATTTATCAGCAAAAAGCATTCTAAATAGTGGAGATCTATTACAGATCCGAGGGGATGCCCATGGAGCCATTGAAAAATTTCATCATGCATTTCGTATTTTCAGAAGTTTAAAAGACTCTAATTGTTCTATTGATACCAATTTGAAGCTAGGGAAGGCATACATGATTTTGGGGGAATTAAATCTAGCATATCAGCAATTTCAAAACAGCTTTATACACCGATTGTGGAATAGAAGTGATAATCAACCTACGGACGAAATTCCCCTCCATATGTATGGCTATCCTGAGACTCTCTATCATCTTGTATTGATCACATTGGAGCTCGAATTACTCGAGCAAGCCAAGCAGTACCTAAACAGGTTGGAGAAGTTTTATATCCATGAACCAAGCGGCCTTGTCTATTTTCAGGCTAGATTGGCAAAGGCCATGGTTTTGAAACAAAGCCCCCGAATCATCCTAAAGGCTCAAGCGCAGGAAATACTGAAAACTTTGGTTCATGAAAATATCGTTGATCACGGGTTAACGGTTTTTGCCATCCTGAACTATTCCGAATTTTTGGTAGCTGAATTGGAATTGTACGGGGAATCAGAAGTTTTAGAGGAACTGCAAACCCTTTTTCAGAAATTAATTGATCTAGGACATAATACAAATGCTCCGATAGTTGAAGTTGAAGCCTGCATTCTTTCTTCCAAAATAAACCTGATTGAAGGAAAAACGGAAAAAGCCAGCCTCATGCTTAACCAAGCTCGGAATACAGTAGAAAAGGAAGGACTTCCTTATTTACTGCCAAAGATTATTCAGCATCAGGAATCGCTCAATCAAGGAATGAAGGGTGCCTTCGATAAGGGTGATCATAAAGAAAGATTAAGGGAACGACTTGAAAGGATTCAGCTGCAATCATATCTAATTGACTCACTAAGGACTAGTTTAATTCATGATATTGGAACCGAAGTTTTTCCCATTTCAAAAAGAATTCATGGAAAGAAATACCAACTAGTACATCGGAACTTCCTGCAAGAACTGGGGAGACTCCAGAAAGAAACGTGTAGAGTTGCTGTTGCTCAAATTGGCTTGTCAACGAAAAATGATATTCTTGGGGAATTTTACCAAGAATTGGGCCCAGGTTTATTTTCAATTAGGAACGAGAAACTAGAAGAGATTTCAACTAAAGTGAAGAAAATAACGGAAGAGGCTTACTCGAATGGGGCTAATGTACTACTGTTCCCTGAGCTCTCAATTGATCTTAATCACCTTAGGTTTTTGGATGAAATATCGTCGTACGCAAAGCAATATCAAATGTACATAATCCCGGGCACGTATCATAAAAAAGATATCAGTAAAAATTTAGGTTGTGTGGTAACTCCCCATGGAATCCTTTGGGAACAAGATAAGCACATTCCAGCGATTATCACCTTTGAAGGCCAGCGGATCATAGAAGGCATTGATGTAGGTACCTTTCCCAAAGAGATCATTGTTGGGGAGACGGAGTTTGGTAGAATGGCTATTGTGATCTGCCGCGATTTTCTTGATATGGATCTGCGAGTTGAATTGAAAAACGCTGAACCGCCTGTAGATTTGCTTTTTAATCTCGCCTTCACCCCAGTCACTGCAGATTTTAAAGCAGCGCATTTTGATGCTCGTCGTTCGATCTACGCGTATTGCTTTTTCGTAAATATTGCTGAATATGGAAACTCTCTAATCTACACACCAGAGAAGGAACGGACTGAAAGGGTACTTCCTGCAAGACAAGAAGGTATTATATATAAAGATGTAGATCTCTTTCAACTGCGTTCCGAGAGGAAAAAGTGGGAGAAAAAACGAGAGTCGGAAAGTCCTTTCATTCAAAGCACTCGGTAAAATCCTACGATCCTTTAGACCAATCAGAAATTCTACGAAATATATGTACAAGGCTGTCTGTGTTGAAGATCAGGGCCTTTCCCGATTCACTCATTCGTGCGAATTTTTCCCGCTCATTAGGTTAAGATTGATGAATGTTATAACAGAAGGCACGAGAATCGCAATTTGAACAAGCAAGGCAAGAAACTTAAGAGTAGCAAAGGAACTTATTATCATAGGAAGGAAATCTGAATAATTCAATGGAGATGAGAGTACCTGCATAGAAAACACATTCTCGATTGCATCAAAAATGCCAGCGAGACCCGCAAACCAGATCATCCTCCCTGTGATCCTCCCCATTCTTCTCCCACGAATTCTTTGTGAGACGAGCAACCAAAAACTCGTGAACAGGAGAATATACCCTACAATAAAGACGTAATCGAAGTATGTTTGATAGAGTACTGTTGGGAGAATGTTCGTCCACGCTTCTAATATCATGTCCACTTTCGCTTTCGTCCAAGCCAACTGAAAATCAAAAATAGTAAATCCAGTTGAAGCCATGGTTCCCTCTGTTGGCATGAAAACAAGCAAAATGACACTAAGTACAAATAAACTTCCAAAAACCAGACTTAGTGCCAAATATTTTGGTTGAACACCCAACAATTTGTTTTGAATACGATTGAGCATCATCGGAAATAAATTCCTTTATTAAATACCTTCTGGTGGCATTTATTGTGGAAAAAGGGCGGTAAATGATTCTGATTTGCTTTTTGAATAAAGCTTGATTATTCTTTGGTGTCCAGCCTTCTAGGATGTTTGAGCGCTCCAAGCACTTTCGGCTATAATCAATGGAGGCGTGATAGAGAGCAAGCTTTTATTCCTTCTTGGAATAAAAACAGTGACGCTGCTTCCTTTTGGATCGCGGGAGCAATTTTGGCTCCGAAATTTATGCGATAGCCTCGAGGCAATTTGCATATTTTAAACATAAAAAAAAGGTTAAATTAATAAAATACTATGAGGAATGAGGGTAGGAATCCCGATTTGAAATCTGAAAAAAAACCGTGTCGTCAAGTATCATAATATTAGAGGTGAGTTCCTTGTACGGAACGTGCAGTCCGATTCTAGTAATCATATTTTGGGAGGTAAAAAGAACATGTTTCCGGTCAAGAGGGGGCATAGTTACGTTAGAGAGATGAGTTCGGCAAAGAACTTACCTAAAGAGCATAGAAATCCTAGATCAACGTGAAGAAAAATGGGGCCCCCAAAAACCCTTGACTTATTTAAAAACGGACTTTTTGATGAGGCCCTTAATCAGATAAACCAAAATGATAAATCCTCCTTTCATGATACAGCCCTGAAGGCCCTAATTCTCTATTACAAGGCACTCTATCAGAAAGCGTTAGATTTGGCCGACTTTATACTTGACGAAATTTCGTCTTTAGATGACCCGATTGTTGAATGTAAAGCCAGAATTGTAAAGGGTCTTTCATTAAGAGTATTTCTTAAGTGGAACAAGGCATTTACAGAAATTAATAAGGCAGAAAACTTGGTTGATACCTTGGATCAAGGTATTTTGGAAACGGAGAAAATTTGGATTGCAGAGTTAAAAATTGAAAAAGGGATGTTCACTGAGGTCCTATTTGGAGAACCTGATCTCGCCTTACAATTCGAACAGGAAGGTTATGAGATCTTTACAGAGATTGGGGACCATCGTGGCGCCACTCATGCATTGAACAACATGAGTATGATATACTTCTGGGAAGGACTCCTTGAGGAATCCATGAATTTTGCACAAAGAGGTTTGGCTCTCTCTGAGAAAAATGATGTTCAACCAGGAATAGCATTTTCGCTTTATAGAATAGGGGAATGTTGTTACTCCGTAGGCAAGCTTAGGGCTGCCCAATCAGCGTTGGAGAGGGGTATTCAGGTAGCCGGTAAAATTCAAAATAAATGGCTGGAGGGTGAATTACGATTAAGTCTCTCAAAGGTTTTCAGACGTCAAGGGGAATTCGTCATGAGTCAGCTCGAACTTCAACAAAGTCTTGAATTGGCCAAAGAAGTAGAAGATCGACACCTGTATGCGAAGGGGATGCTTAATTCGGGAGAACTTCTACTTGTTAGAGGGGATGCCCACGGAGCAGTTGAAAACTATCACGACGCTTTTTTCATTTTTAGAAGTTTAAATGACAGAAACTGTTCTATCGAAAGCAACCTGAAGCTAGGAAGGGCTTATTTGAGCTTAGGAGAAGTAGATCTCGCGTACCAGCATTTTAACAGCAGCTTTATTAACCGATTATGGAATAGGGGTGATAATCAGCCGACAGACGAAATTCCTTTGAACATGTTTGGTTACCCCGAAACACTCTATTATCTTGTATTCGTCTCGTTGGAATTGGAGGCACATGATCAAGCCCAAAAGTACCTAGAAAGGTTGGAGAAGTTTCATGCCAAGGAGCCCAGCGCCATTGTCCATTACCAATTAAGATTAGCAAAGGCGCTAGTTTTGAAACAAAGTGCCAGAATTACCGAGAAGATTAATGCCCAGAGTATCCTAAGGGAACTAGTTACTGAAAAAACTGTAGATATTTGTTTGACGCTTTTCGCGACCCTAAACTACTGTGATATGCTGATTTCTGAATTCAAATCCTACGGTGAACCAGAAGTATTAGATGAAATACATGGTCTTTTTCAAAAATTGGCTGAATTGGGAGAAGAAAATAACGTTCCCATGATATTAATTGAATCATGTTTACTCACTGCACAAGTGGATCTAATTGAAAGAGATATGGATAAAGCAATCACATGTTTAAATAGGGCCAGGCATGCCGCAGAAACTAAAGGACTCTCCCATTATTTACCAAAGATTATTCAGCAACAAGAATCAGTCAATAATGAAATAAGAAAAGGAATAGGCAACGGGGGCGGAATTGAAAGTCTCCAACAACGACTAGAAGAAATACCGCTACGCTCTAATTTGCTTGAGGGTCTGAAAGCTAGTTTGATTCAAGATTTGGGAAATGAATTCTTCCCCATATCGAGAAAACTCCAAGGCCCCGTTTATAAGCTAGAATATCGCGATTTCCTGCGAGCTTATGGGGGAATCCAGAAGGATACGTGTCGTGTTGCTGTTGCTCAAATTGGTCTCTCAACTGCAGGTGATGTTCTTGAAGAGTTCTATGAAGAGTTTGAACCAGGCTTATTTTCCATTAAGCAAGATAAAGTTGGGAAGATTTCAACCAAGGTAAAGGAATTAATCGAAAAAGCCCATTCGCATGGAGTCAACATCCTACTATTTCCTGAGCTCTCTATTGACCTAAATCATGGCACTTTGTTCGAGGAAATTTCATTTTATTCCAAGAAATATCAAATGTACATTGTAGCTGGCTCCTATCACAAAAAAAGCACCAGACGAAATGTTAGTAATGTTATCAGTCCATATGGTATCCTCTGGGAGCAAGGTAAACATATTCCGGCTACCATAACCTACGAAGGGAAACGGTTCAAAGAAGGAATTGAAACCGGAGTCACTGCAAGGAAGATCATCATTGGAGAAACAGAATATGGAAGAATGGCTATCGTGATTTGCCGAGACTTTTTGGACATGGATTTGCGTGTCGAATTAAAAAACGCAGAACCGCCGATAGATCTACTTTTCAACCTTGCATTCACCCCAGTCACGGCGGAATTTAAGGCCGCACACTTTGATGCTCGTCGTTCAATTTACGCATACTGCTTTTTCGTAAATATTGCGGAATTTGGAAATTCTCTTATTTACACTCCAGAAAAAGAACGAATCGAACGTACACTCCCTGCAGGCGAAGAAGGTTTTATATATAAGGATGTCGACCTTTTCAAATTACGTTCCGAAAGAAAAAGGTGGGAGAAAAATCGAGAAGCAGAAAAACCCTTTATCCAAAGTACTAGGCAATGATGAAAAGCGGCCTAGCACATTTAATTCTTGGATTTTTTTTCGGGGGGCTGTACCTGAAAGAGATCACGACCTTAGGTGCTTTCAAAAAGTCTGAATAAGTGGCCTCCCAGAAATGTCGCTGATCTTATTCCGTTCCATCCCTATCATGATCTAAATATTCCTGGCGGTCTAATAAATCCCAGGGATTGGCAGCTGAGGCTCATCATGTTGGAGAAGAGTAGATGGTACCCCCACGGTTTCAAGCCTGTACATTCGGATCCCAGAATCTCCTTGACTTGGATTTAGGGTCGTGGAGAATCAATGGAGCTGCTTCATCGGTGGACGTTTAAGAAGATATTAGAGGCAATCGCTTCCTTTTGAGCCAGTTAGGAAATATTCATTAATTTTATTTTTTTATTAACTGGATCATAGGCTAATCCTTGAAGCGTAAAGTCTAGGTTTAGCCGATTCTCGAACAGCTGTTTTGCTAACGTTAAAGCCTGATCCATATCTAAAGTTATTCCGCTCTGACTCGGATTTTTCTCTTCCCATCTTTCTAAGCTCGTTTTTGATGTAAAAAAAAGAATAGTAGCGCAATCACTCCCAAAGTATACGAACAAGTTCTCGGGTTGCTGAAATCTGATCTCGCCCTCGCGAATCTCAATTTTTATCTCCTCCTCAGTTATAGGATCTTTCGAAATGATTGTTGCATCCTGATCGTACATGAACGGAACTCCGAGGGCGTCTATGGCACATCCAGCCTTTTCTTGTCTGCCGTCGTCCAATATTGCGATATTATCAAACCCCATTCTCATAACAGACGGTACAATTGTATCATTATGAGAATTACCTCCAACAAGAAGTCCAAGGGAATTTAGCTTCACGAGATTCTTTTCTAGGGTCTCTAATGACACAGAAAGGTTTTGTGATAACTCGATTGCTGTAAAATATTTGCCAGACTTCGAGTATTGTTCCAAAACAAAATCAAGGATCTTCTTTTGGTCATTATTCAAACCTACACCAATTATGCCCCGTTTAAGAAATTGATTGATCATTTTTTCCGCAATTACCTTATCATATGGAATATCTAAGGTTTCTTGAACTTCTTTTATCGAGGGTAACGTTCCTTGCGATTTAAATGTGTTTAAGAGAAACCTCAATATCCTACGTTCGGCTTGGGATAGATTTACGTCGACACTACTCATTTATGAATCCTCTACAAATTCTGTTTCGCTTGCTCTTTTAGTTCCCGGATTTTCTCGACGGTAGGCATTATTTTATCAAACAAATCCCTTTTCGCAGCAATACCTTCATGACAAAAAAAAGCAACTGCTTCCGATTTGCTTTTGAACAACCCGATTTCGATCAACGCGTCAAGTTGATGCATGGTAGAATCGTCGAGGCGAGTTAAAACCACATTGTTTCTCCCCTCCAGCTTCTCCAGACTGGTTTCTATTGCCTCTAAAATTTTTCCTTTGACATTCCCCTTTAAACCACCAGTTTGGGCATCGCCAACGTAAACTACACATTCCATTCCAGGATCATCGCCTGACTTCTCAGATTTCTTTTTCCTAGACACCTTAGAATCCTCGTAATTTGTAATATGTAATTTGTAATAGACATATAAACTTTGCACCCTACTGACAACCATCCTTGGTGTAACACCTCTCAGACGAGGTGCTTGAATCGAATAAACCCATTTTCGCTATAACGACCTAAATTACATGCAGTCAGGCAGGGGAATAGCAACAGACGACAAAGAGTCAAAAACAAAGCATTATTAACCTCTTAACAAGATAAGAGTATGGTTTAAGTCTTAATCGGATTTTTAAAGACAAATTTAAGATTCGATGTATAAAACAATAAAGCCGCTAGGTAGGACGATATTCCTCCGGGTTTTTGAGGCAATCTCGGCTCCAACGGGCATAAAGCGAGTCAGATTACGGCATTAAAACTACAATTCCAACCAGCAAGGATGTAATTAAATTCCAGATGAGCTTTCTTGTGAGCCATCATGAATCCTTAAGAATGGAATGAAGAGAAGAAATCAAGCGATAAATCGTGGCATTAAATCGGAAATAGAGGTCGAACATAATG
>JBHLRO010000016.1:0-94553 GCA_048882505.1 Candidatus Thorarchaeota archaeon | reverse complement strand
CCACTGAGACAACGGGCCAGGCCCTATGGGGTGCAGCAGGCGCGAAAACTGGCCAATGCGCGAAAGCGTGAGCCGGCGACTCCGAGTGATGACCTATCGGTCATTCTTTTGCCAAGCGTTCAAAACTTGGCGAATAACGAGAGGGCAAGACTGGTGCCAGCCGCCGCGGTAAAACCAGCTCTTGGAGTGGTGGGCATGTTTATTTGGCTTAAAGAGTGCGTAGCAGGACAGCGTAAGTCCTCAGTGAAATGCCAGGTCTCAAGCTTGGCGCGTGCTGGGGATACTGTGCGTCTTGGGAACAGGAGAGGTCCAGGGTACTCACTGGGTAGGGGTGAAATCCGATAATCCAGTGAGGACCACCGGTGGCGAAGGCGCTGGACTGGAATGTGTCCGACTGTGAGGCACGAAAGCTAGGGTAGCGAGCCGGATTAGATACCCGGGTAGTCCTAGCCGTAAACGATGCGCGCTAAGTGTTGGGTGATGCTTGACATTATCCAGTGCCGAAGGGAAACCGTTAAGCGCGCCGCCTGGGAAGTACGTTCGCAAGGATGAAACTTAAAGGAATTGGCGGGGGCCTACTACAAGAAGTGGAGCCTGCGGTTCAATTGGACTCAACCCCGGGAAACTCACCAGGACCGTAATGTGGATGATTGCCCTGCTAAAGACACTGCTTGATGCATTACTGGAGGTGCATGGCCATCGTCAGTTCGTGCCGTGAGGTGTCCTGTTAAGTCAGGTAACGAACGAGATCCCTACCGCTAGTTGCCAGCGAGACCTCAGGGTCGTCGGGGACACTAGCGGGACTGCTCGCGAAAAAGTGAGAGGAAGGAAGGGCCAACGGTAGGTCAGTATGCCCCGATATGTCCTGGGCCACACGCGGGCTACAATGGCCGCTACAGAGGGTAGTCCTACGCCGAAAGGCGACGGTAATCTCCAAAGGCGGTCTCAGTTGGGATTGGGGGCTGTAACTCGCCCCCATGAACTTGGAATTTCTAGTAAGCGCGGGTCATCAGCCCGCACTGAATACGTCCCTTGGCCTTGCACACACCGCCCGTCGCAGCACGCGAGACGGGCTTGCCAGAGGAGGCAGGCCCTTACTGTTTTCGATGGTAAGCTCGTTGAGCAGGCTGAAGTCGTAACAAGGTAGCCGTAGGGGAACCTGCGGCTGGATCACCTCCTAATACAAATTTGCTGGGAATCCAGCTGGTTTTGGCTGCCAGGGCAGCCGAAACCGAACATAACCCTGTGGCCTTGAAGCTGCTCATGTATGAGTGGCGTGCCCCAAAAATTGCAAGGTCGTAGAACCCCCCTGATAAAGAAATGGGGATAAAAAATAGCCCATATTTAATAAGATTGGATCTAGTGTCTGTTCGGCTGTAGATATGATGTACCTTTATATGGAGAGGGAGTTAACCCTTGTTTTGCTCAAAACATTTTGGGGCTATTATAAGGATAACATGGACAACAGGTTTGAGAGACTGGTCAATATTATGAACCAGAACTTCCGATCGTGATGTATGGTCCTATGTCCAGGTCATTAGCCGCCTTTAGCTTTGAGTATGTTCCGTTGGATTATGACAAAACCAGTATTTCTGTTTTCCAGCACAGTGATTCGATTTTTTCGTTAGAATATTCAGTTTTTACCCCGAAGACGGTTAAAATTGACATGTATCCTGTACGGGCAGGTAGGTTAGGGAAAAATAATCAAGAAAGAGGTTTAGCTGTAATAAAGCAGTTTGCGTCTGCATTAGGGCTACATCCGGATCTATTCAAAATTCATACTCCCTCAATCCATATCGTGCTAGAAATGCTCAAAAGCAGAATGACTATTGAGGGTCTTCCTAGCAGTTTTCATGCAGGAGGAATAGTAGCTACACCAAAGCACCAATATAACGGCGCAGTAGCCGCGGGATCCTTTTCAGATGACCTTTTAGAGGTTTTGACTGATAATCCGCAGTTTGCTATTGCGCAGCTAGTTTTTCACTCTATCGACGTTCCTAAGGAATTCCAACCTAGGGAGTCTAACCTACCACTTCCTCGATTTCGGTTTGATTTACACGGGGGGAAGGTTGAAAGACGAATCAACCCTATTAAAGGAAATATTATGGCTGAAGTGGGATGTTACGAATTTTCTCCACGGGTACTAATTGTCGAAACAGATCGCCAAACTCTCCAATCTAAATTAGCCCGTCTGTCCGTTTTATTCGAATCTAAAGGATTTCGAACCACTATTTACCCCAAGGGGTTCAATCGCTTTACAAGATTAAAGAGGATGATCTCAAAACGGAAGTTAGCTGCCCCTATTATTTTGGATGGTTATTCCTTAATGGGTTTTATTTCCCTGCCTCATCGGCAATACTCACACAATGGTTATTCCCTTGTTCCACACAAGATCGAATATAATTTATCAGCAAGACTAAACAGTCCTGGCTCCAAGTTTGTTATCAACCTCGGTGTGCCAATTACTAGCGGCCGAACGGCAAATACCCCCTTATTACTTGGAGGAAACGATCTCAATAGACACATGGCAGTTTTTGGTATGACCGGAGAGGGAAAAAGCCGCTTCATATATGGGGTGATAAAGGAATTTTACCGTCAGAAGGTCAAATTTCTCATTTTTGACCCAAAAGGAGAATATATTCAGCCTGTTAAATCTTTCTGTGAGGATTTCATTTATATAAAACCAGGATCTACTACTTTTCCCTGGGGAATAAACATCTTTCAGATCCCGAAAGATAATAGAGGAGATGACCTTATTCCTATGGAAGATCATATCCTTTTCGTTGTTTCCATTCTAGAACATATTTTTGCAAATAGTGACAATGTTTCGCCACAGATGCGTCGAGTACTGCACCAGGCTGTGATTGAAACAGTAAAACATCGTGGAGATTTCAACCACTTTGTTTCATTGGTTCAATCACCTAAGGATCTAGGTATTCAAGGGGCGTATCTGGAGAACACATCGGCAGGTATAATCAACCGTGTTGAAAAACTCTTCTTTGGTAACACAGGACGTTGTTTCACAGTTCGTGAAACAACCTTTGAGCTCGGGGATCTATTGGAAAAGAATTCTATCATTGATCTTTCAGGCTTTGAGGCAATGGAGGATCAATTAGGTAGGCAAATCTTTCTTGAAGTGGTTTTTCAATTCCTTTATTATTTTATCAGAACTTCTCGGTTACCTTACAAAGAAGATTCCCTCCCAAAAAACGTGATTGTCCTAGATGAGGCCCAGAAACTCATTCCTACTAATAATCATCGATCTCTACCTCCAACTTCCATGATTGGTCGTGGGCCATGGACCCTGCGCGCTTATGATGTATCGATGATATTCGTGGGTACCGACCCTATTATAGATCAGGCAATCCTAACCAATACAGGTATTTTGGTCATTTTTTTTACCAATTATGATTCTTACGCCATCTCTAACCTTCTAGGTTTGAGCAAAACCGATTATGAACAACTTCGAAGCCTTCTAAAAATCGAGCCAACTGGACAACGTTGTATTCTTTCAGTTAACGGTAAGGTAACATTACTCCAAACCAATAATTTTACCTTTGAGGTTCAACGATCCCATGTTCTCAATTCTCTCAAGAACACCCCATTTTACGCACGATTGCGCGAGAAATATCGAGAATTATGGTTTAATCCTCTAGAAAGGTAGAAAGGGAAAAATTCACCATAAATTCGTCTCCGTGGGCTCTTCATATAACCATGAAGTTTCATCAAGACACTTGGAATAAAGCTGGAAAGGACTTTGGAATATTCCCTGACCTTTTCGGTATCTTCGAAGTCAACGCATGGCTTTCTCACGTTTGCCCGAAAGCATGGCTTCGAGACTGACCCCATTTACAAGGATGACCTTGTATCTTACGCCAGGTAAATCTCCAATAGCTCTTCCTTTAGCACCGCCAATCCCTTCAATGGTTATTTCATCGTGTTCATCAATAAACAATAGCCCTCCGTCACCAGGAACAAAAGCAGTAACTTGTTTACCGTTTTTGATTAACTGTACACGAACACACTTTCGAATCGCGGAATTTGGTTGTTTGGATTCAATCCCAACCTTCTCTATCACGATTCCTCGAGCTTGAGGGGCACCTTCTAAAGGATCAAACTTCTCTTTAAGGCGAAGAACCTTACGTTTGTACGTCGTGCTTTTCCACTGGAATTTTTTGCGCTTCCTAACTAGTTTATGTGCCGCAAACTCTCCACGTGGTGATTTTAAACCAGTCATCTTTAACCACTAAATTCAAATACCAGCCGAAAGGTCGGAATTAAAGGTTTTAGAACTATCCGATCAATCGTTGGTAACTCCAAGAGCTTGTTTTGCAGAGGGTATAATAATATAGGGATGGGGTAATTATTGGCAGAATGTGCTACGTAGGTGTTTGGATTATAACATTATTAACACCAAAATGGCGTTTAAGTAACAAACGAGACTTTTGAATATTTCTTCCGTTTTTACCAATAGCTTTTCCTTTTTCCTGAGGTATTACGGTAATTACAACTGTTTTCTTACCCGACTTTTCATGTAATTCAACATTCTGCGTTTTTGCAGGGGCAAGGGTGTTTGAAGCAAATTTTTCGAGCTGTTCAGAATATTCAACAACATCCACCTGTTTCTGGAAATGTTCTCGTAACCGACGGATAGTGGTTCCCCCACGGCCAATAACTTTGCCTGTATCATGCCGTCTCACAACAAAAATCACACGACTCTCTGTTTTGTCCCAGATACAGTCCAAAGCTAAGGCTCCAGTCAATCCTTCAAGCATGGAAATGAACCGCAGTTCTTCTTGAGACATGCGTATATTTGACAACCGACGCCTTCCCCTCAGTCAAAATACTCCAATATCTTTGATTTACCTGGATCTAGGACAGCCAGAACTGATATTTTGTGGGGTCTTCCACAAATTGCCCCCAATTCTATACCTGTTCTATCTATATCAATTATTGGGATATTAGATAGTTTACAACCTCGTAACAACCGAATTTTTGAATTTTGTGGCAGATTGTTTGAAGTTACCACCGTTTTGATTTTTCCATTCAACACGCTATCTAAGACCGCTTTGAAGCCCAATTTAACCTTTCCTGTACTCATTACCATACTTATGGCCTTTTCAAGATCTTGTTTCAAGGTTCTTCATCCTCTTTCGTCAGGAGATTGGGGCGAGATCCGGGCCACATGATCAGGTCGACTGTACCCGTCCCGAGAGGAATTATCTGCCCGATTATAACATTTTCTGTAATTCCTCTGAGTTTGTCTCGATCTCCCCGGGCTGCGGAATTAAGAAGATGCTTTACCGTTACTTCAAATGATGCTCGGGCCAAAACACTTTCTTTTTCTCCACTAATACCATGACGCCCAATTTGACGAAGATTCCCATCCTGAGTCATAATATCCGCAACCAACATAATATGTCTAATATCTACATCTAGGCCTTGTTCTTGTAAAACGGCTGTTGCCTCATCGATAATAGCCTGTCGTGTGGCTTCAATTCCTAACGTATCTCGAACTTCCTGAATATGGTTGGTTTTGATCCGAGTCGGATCAACCCCTGGGATGCTGAGAACGTCAGGAAGATTGCTCCCTGCAGTAAAAAGTACCCATTCGTCAACTAGCTTCTGGTCTCGCCTCATGATAACTCTGGTAATTCCTTTAACCCCTTTTAATTTAAGATCACGAATTTTTTCGTTAAGTTTGTAAATTTCATCTATTGTTAGCTCTTTGGCATCCACGATCACTTCATAATTTCTATTGTATGAAACTTCACCTTTTTTAAGCTTAGACAGCTTTTCAATAATTAACTCCGGAGTTACCCCTTTGTCTTTCATTAGAACCTCATTCAAAGCGATCTTGATCTGCATTAAAGCCAAGTCAACGGTTATATCATCACTGATGGACTCCACAGTAGACAATTCAATCATTCGTTGAACTTCTCGAGCCCGTTCTTTGTCTTTTGCATAGTCCCCCTCTAAGTATATGCTCATAATCGGGGAGGCGGGATTTTTCCGGGCATCTAGGATTTCTATTAAGCGTGGCAATCCTAAAGTGACGTTGAGCTCTGCCACGCCCGCATAGTGAAAGGTCTTGAGAGTCATTTGAGTCCCAGGTTCTCCAATCGACTGAGCAGCGACTGTACCAATCGCTTCTCCAGGTTCAACAAGAGAACGAAGATAAGCATCCTCAACCGTGTCAAGTATACGTTCTACTGTTTCTTTGTTTAGATCTGGTATTTCTGACAGTTTATAAAAAAGATCGTTTCTAATACTTTGAGGAAATCGCTCATCATCTTCATTTATAAGTTCCAAAAGCTGCTCTTTTGAAATTGCTGCCATTCGTCTCAGATTCCCTTAATTCTCTTCTGAGGAAATGACTTCCTCTATAATGGCTTCGATATCGACTGGTCTGCCATGGTACGACTTCATCGGGTCAACTCCATCCTCTCCATAGCGTAATTGAACCACATCTCCCTCTGTTGTGCGAACAATGATATCGTAATTCACATGAAGATCTTGGAGTGCAT
The DNA here is from genome assembly GCA_048882505.1 of Candidatus Thorarchaeota archaeon. Lineage (GTDB taxonomy): Archaea > Asgardarchaeota > Heimdallarchaeia > Hodarchaeales > Hodarchaeaceae > Hodarchaeum. The sequence continues at coordinate 88,026 of JBHLRO010000016.1, read as the reverse complement.
TTACCAACCTTCGTTGAAGATACCCACTTGTAGAGGTGCGTACCGCAGTATCTACAAGACCTTCCCGGCCACCCTGAGCATGGAAAAAGAATTCAGTTGGTGATAATCCTATTCGATAATTAGATCTTACAAAACCTCTGGCAACTGGACCTATATCATTTTTTTGAAAATGTGGCAGAGAACGCTGACGATATCCGCGCAAAATTCGCTCTCCGCGAATAGATTGTTGCCCAACACACGCAGCCATCTGAGCAATGTTGAGAGTTGTTCCCTTTGCACCTGTTGACGCCATAACGACCGCTGAATTTGAAATGCCCATATAATCGTTTGCAACGTTGCCTGCACTATCTCTTGCTGTTGCCAACACACTCATAATCCTCATTTCAAGGGTCTCTTCTGGGGATTTTCCAGGTAGCGGTTCCAGTTCTCCCCTTCTATAAGATTCTATCATTTCGCTTGCCCGTTTTTCATTATTTTCAATCAAGGTCTTGATCCGTTTTTTCCCCTCTTCGGGCATGTTAACATTTGAATATCCCAAGCTGAATCCTTCGTGCGAGAGGAATTCTAAAAGCATTTGAGTTAAAGAATCCAAGAAATCTCTGGCCCTATCGCTGCCATGATCTTTGACTACAACATGTAGAACACTTTCAGATTCATCAGCGCCAATTGCACGTCTGTCTATAACTCCAGAAAGTAGCTGTCCTCCACGGATGTAAACGTAACTATCATTTTCACACAGTTCCCCCTTGCACACATCGTTTTTTCGGCATGTACGGGATTTGGTGGTTACATTGACGTCAGGTGGCAACAAGAGGCTAAAAACCTGTTTGCCAGTCCACAATTCTGTTGGATGAGTGATTGCTGGTGGTGGGAGCTCCCCCTCGTAGTTTCCAGCGAGGAGCAATTGCCAAACATCTTCTTTCGAGATTAATGTTTTCTTTCGAGTTAACAAGAACGCGGCAGATACATAATCATGCAATGCCCCAATAATAGGGCCACCATAACGAGGAGATAGAATCTGTTCCTGTACGCGCATCAAAACTCGGGTTTCAGCCCGCGCTTCCTCGCTCTGGGGGACGTGCAGATTCATCTCGTCACCGTCAAAATCCGCATTGTAGGGAGTACAGACACATAAATGTAATCTAAAGGTCTTGTAGGGCATCACACGAACTTCGTGGGCCATAATAGACATACGATGGAGCGATGGTTGACGATTGAAGAGAACCATATCCCCATCCCTAAGATGACGCTCTACAATGAAACCTTGATCAATCATCTCTGCGGTGTTATTCAAATCACCGACAAAACGAAGGTCGATTCGCTTGCCATCGGGGCGTATTATATAGTTTGAACCGGTTTTCGACACGCCTGTTTTATCTTCTTTGTCTGGATTTGGCCCATTCATCACCAGTTCTTTCATTTCTTCTATATTCCACTCTGTGACGCGTTCAGGAACAGTTAGAATTTTTGCTATTTGCTCAGGAACACCTACTTCGTTGATAGAGATATTAGGATCAGGGGAAACCACTGTACGTGCTGAAAAATCAACACGTTTTCCAGAGAGGTTTCCTCGGAACCGTCCTTCTTTCCCTCGTAATCGTTGAGTAAGTGTACGTAATGCCCGTCCAGAACGATGTCGTGCTGGAGGGATTCCTGCAACCTCATTGTCCATGAAAGTAGTAACGTGGTATTGTAATAACTCCCATAAGTCCTCCACAATGAGTTGTGGTGCTCCAGCTTCAACATTTTCCCGTAATCTTTGGTTAATGCGGATTATATCAACGAGTTTGTGAGTTAAATCATCTTCACTTCGTACGCCTGATTCTAACGTAATAGAGGCCCGAACAGAAACAGGAGGAACAGGTAAAACGGTTAGGATCATCCATTCAGGACGCGAATAGTTCGGGTCAATTCCAAGGAGCACCAGATCCTGGGTAGGAATCCCTTCAAACCGCTTTTGGATTTCAGAGGGGGTGATACGAACTGATCCCTCTGGTGTTTCTTCATAAAAACTCGTGGGTTTTTCGTATTTGATCTTAAAAAGTGGATTCTCGCAATGAGGGCATTCTCCTTTCTTACGCGCTTCCTTAACTACTTCCTTGTAGATTTCTTGGGACGATTTCAGATCTTCTTCTTCGGCAGCCTTATCGAGTAGTTTTTGGTATTTCTTCATTGCATGAGTATCTAAAAGAATACGAGAGCAGGCTCTACAGGTGGATCGTAACAACTTATAGATGATGGCTTTGGCATATCCAACGTGAACAACTGGTCTAGCCAGCTCAATCATCCCGAAATGCCCCGGACAATCTCCCACCTGGTTTCCACAAGTTTTGCAGCGTTGACCTGGTTCAATTGTCCCCAAACGGCGGTCTATGAGACCTCCCTCAATGGGAGTCCCATCCTCGTTATATGTGTCGGCTGTGATAATTTTGGTGACAGCCATCTTTCGAATTTCATCAGGTGAAAGGATTCCAAATTGTATTTGGCTTATTTTCTTAAGTTCTGGTGTCCACATTATGTTTTCTCCCAGTGCCAATTTCCACATAATTAGGTTAACGGGATTGCCAGCTTATAAAGAAAACTTAGGGCGAGGCAACGACAAGAATCACGAAGAATACTTAGATAATGCAAACCTACGATTTCTTTATGTATTTTTCACTGTTTTACTCAAAAAAATCGTAAGACGATGCCTTCCTTCCATAGCGGATCGCTTGAGATGATACCGCTTTGGATGGTGAAAATTAAAAGTCCAACGATAATAAAATATCTTCCTAAGCGGTGCCCAGTTGGAACATAAATGATTGCACCAATCACAATGAGGAAGGCACCGAATGGAACAGATAATATAAGATGATATAGGGTCGTTATAAACTGCCAAAGAACCGTGTCGAACATCAGATCACATCATTCACAAAGGGAATTTCGGAAATTGAAACCCTAGCGGCAAGAGCACACAAAGTAAACAAAATCCACATCGTTTCAGGCCCTCGCCTTTTCTGGGGTGTGAGGACAGAAGATAGAATCCTAAATTGCCAATGAACAGAATTAATGCGGATGCTGCAAATATAAACAGCAAATATGCAAGTATGTATGATATTAAGGGAAAAATGTTGTCCAAATAGCGGAAATTGAATGTAACAGGATCATACGCGGGGGAAAAAAGAGAAATCAACAATAGAAACACCACAACTGACCTAATTACCATTATTTTACCATTTCGACCGTCAAATTCCAATAAATATACTATACCACCGTATAACAGTGAAATGTTCAATATAATTATAGCTACGCTTAATAAATCGGAGAAAAGAGGAATCATAAAGTTGTTATTTGAATCTGGAGCCGTTTCAAATATAAAAGACGAAAAAAACGTAACACCCCAGGAACTGCCTGGGATAGAACAAAGGAACGAAAGAAGCTGCAAGTCTATCCCATGAAACCATTGTTTTGGTTCAATAGCTCTAATGCTGCTTACCTTATAAAAACCCGAATTGAAGAATATTCAATCATTATACGTCAAAGAACGAGTCGTGATTTAGGTATTTGTTTTATGCCAGTTTTCAGCACGATTACGGTTCAGGAGGTATCTAATCGTGAAAATATTTGAACTCTCGCGATCATTTGTAAGAAAGTGATTGATATCTTCATTAGAAATCGATGAAATACCTCCTTGTTCATTTAATTCAGCAATTTTAACAAGCATTCGGTTTTTCTTATTCCTTTTCCAAAAAACGTCGAGTTCGATAAATACATGGGGGATTGAGGTTTGGAGGATTTCGAGAGGAACTTGATAGATGTCTTTTAGTCGTTGGAGAAGAAAATTGGGATTTTTCCCATGAATAGTTTGAATTGATGGTATACCGACTGACAACACATTAAGAAAGGCTGTAAAATGATCTTTTAAGGATAATTCACCTAGATTTATAAAATCAGGACTTCTATGTAAAATCTTTTGAACTTCCATTGACTTAGAGATTAAATGGCCCTCATGAGGGTCGTACCCAAGTCGAAATCGCACAACATTACCGTGTCTTAAATTTGTACTCTCAAGGACATCTTCTATTGAAAGAAGTCGTAAATGGGATGGAATATATTCAATTAAGGCGTTTTGTAGCGTGGTCTTCCCAGAATTGGGTGGTCCAATTATTGAGAGTGAAGTTTGGTTTTGGATTAGATACCTCAAAAAATCGGCCTGTGCGCCCGTAATACTCCCAATCTCTACTAGATCTGGTAAACGTAATTGTTCTGCGTGAAATTTCCTAATATCAATGTGTACATCTTCAATAATAAGTGGGGGGATATCAACGGTAACCCTCGTATGAAATAAGGGCGATGTAAAATCCGCTTTCATTGTAGGATTACTTTGGCTTAATGAAAAATCGTTTTCAAGGGCAATTCGGCTTACAAAAGTATCAATTTCCTTTTTGGAGAGCTTAATGAAGGTGTTACACCGCCCATGTCGATTATGGTCAATATAAATAGCTTTATGACTCGAATCGATATAGATTTCGTCAATATTCTCATCCATTAACAGGGGTCCGATCTTTTCAAGCCCAAGTACCCGAAAAAAGATCGGAACCATTAATCCACTCGGAATGTAAACCTTGTTAGGGATAATTTCGTTTAGGTATTTGAAAAGTTGATTAAATGTGCAAAATTCTTTGTTTTGCGATACAAACTCTTCTAAGGCCATCTTAATTTGTTTTTCATATAAATAGAAGTCTTTCAAACTCTTGTAGGTTGTCTCATCATATTTTACTTGGTACAGGGGTTCAAGAGTCTTCGTCGATTTCTCCTGATTAACTTCTACCACGTAGCTTCGAAATTTGTAGGACTCTAAAAGTTCCATTTGGGTAATAATATTATGGGGGGCCAAGTGAATCGATGGAACCAATGACTTCACCAATAATCTCGGTTAAATGGTCGTTCTTGGATATCTACTATTTCGCTATTGAGCTTTCATGGCATCTTTAAGCATCTGCTCGAAAATGGAGTCCAAATCCTTTGACAACGAATTAGTGAAAAGATTGCGCTTACTTTCTGCAATATCGAAACAATATTTCCTTCTTACTATCCCCTGACCATCTATATACAGTGTCAAAACATGCCCAGCTTGAGTGTGGGCAACGGCTTTTGTAATAAGGGCATGTTCCTTTTTTGCATATTCCAATTCTTCTTCAGTTATCACGATAGTTTCCTTTTTTCCGCAAGCTATGCATTTTACTTGAATTATGGTTCTCTGTGTTTGTAAGAAAGCCAATTCACTAACCAACAAGATTTCCTGCAAAAAGAATAAAAAAACCCTAGATTTAGAGGATATGATATAGAATTGAGTTCTGACTACACCCGTCTAATTGAGAACTCAGGAAACCTCCCTAGAGAGAATTGGGGATTTTATATTAAATAAGGGTAATTGATCAAATGAATGCCACTTTCATGTTTAGGTTCGGACTTCCAATGAGAACTGCGGTTTAACTAGGCAATATAAATCACTAGAACCCGTATCTGTATCGATATTTCCGATGGTACTCCAACGCAAAAGTATAGAGCAGCAATTTCCAAATTGGGTTCTTTCCTACCATTTGTTTGTCTCAGCCAGATTTGCCGAGGAATGAGAGAAGATGGTAAAGGTATCAGTTCAACTACTGGAAATGATTGGTAACGTTATCCTTGGAGATTATACCTTTTTTGACGATTATAGCTTTGAGGAATACTTTAGATCCAGATATAGAATGGACAAAACAAGTTTTTACGGTATTATTACACTGTTTTTTGTCACATTGTCTGTCATTCTTGCATTCCAGTTCTTTATATTGTATCCTCGGCCAATTGAACTCCTTTTATTAGAAATTACTCTTGCTGTTTTCATCCTACGCCTGCTACACTTCATTATATATAGCCAGTTTAAACAACACAGTACAATGATCGAAACTTTGGGCTATTTTGTAGTCAATGAGCTTTTAATGATTTTAGAAACATCAAAATCCTTGAAGGAGGCCAGCATGTTTATTATTCATGGTAATTACTCAGTATTTTCACAGATATTTGAAGAGGCGCTTTTACAGAGTCATTTTGGCGATAATCTTGAAGTAAATCTGAAAAAGGAGATAACAAAACGATTACGCGGTAATATTCTTCATTTATTTTCAAACATAATTTCCATATGGGAAAGTGGTAGGAACTTGGCGGATTTTTCAAAAAAACACATTCTCAACCAAATTACGGTAAAGGCGGTAGAAGAAATAGAAAAAATCGATACCTGGGTGGCCTTATCCTCAGGATTAGCATTATTGAGCCCACCTGTACTCTTATGTTTATTACTAATCACTGGATTGATGAACTTTTTTTGGGGAGCACTTATAATCTTTGGAATAATTCTAGTTTCATTTATTGTTAGTCCAAACAGATATCTGATATTATTTTCTGAAAAAAATCGGATTGCCATATCCAATGATTCCGAATCCATACAAATGCTCCTTATACTTGCTGAAAATATGATGAAAGGGAATAGCTTTGAAAAAAGCCTTAATTCTGCATTAAACCTGGGTGGCTATTATCCACCTGGGAATATCGCTAAATCGATAGATAAAGAGGTAAACAATTTCAATAAATTCCTACTTAGAGGAAACCAAGGGAGTGATCAAAAGTCCAGATTTCTACGAGAATTCTTATCTGAACGCGCGATTCAACTTGTTACTCTGACCCAAAAGTTTAGTAAGATTGATCCATATGTAGCAGGAGAAAAATTATTGATTATAACAGAGGAATTAAACAGGACAAGTCAAATATTGAATAGAGGAGAAGCCAAACGGAAAGCAGCTGACCTTCAAAACGGGATCATCCAATTACTGTCAATTATATCGCTTGCAATTATCGGGGGGGCCAGTCCATTCTTTCTTTATGTTTCAACATCATTAAGCTATTCTTTCATGGATTTAAGTAATCCAACTCTTGATCCTAGTTTTGACATTCTTTTTCTTACCATTGCATTAGTCATGAGTGTTCTCCCCGGCCGAAGATCTTTTCTAAATACCTCACATACAAAGATTCGAATTTCAATGGGCAGAATCATCGCTTGTTTTCATGTTTTCCTTTTTCTTGTTATCTTCTTTCTTGTCCGAACATTTTTTCTCAGTAATTACCTACTAGTGTAGAAATTAACACGAATCCGGACGATCCTGGGTATCCATATACATCTTCAAGGTCTTTGTTTTGGGGTGTTATTTAACACCACTTTGATACAAACTTAGAGGCCAGCGAAGGAATCAACCGTCGAAATGGGATACCAAGATGGGCATCTGGGCATTTACCTCACATTTTCACTCCATAAGGAATACCGCTCTTATATTATTAGTTGTTTTTTCAATTATCCCGATTTTTATTAACATGGACATAGAAACGGGTGTAGATGGTAATGATTTTGAGAAGCTCTCAATACCTCTTCTAGAAAAGCCACGCACTTCCGAAAGTTCCCCTCTTTCTTCTTCGTCATCAGTATTTCAAGTCAGCAATCAAAGCGCGAGTAACGCTGATCCGATCCTTTTTGATATGTTTCAGGTTTCACAGTTCCCTTTGCATACCAACCAAACAAGGCAGATTAAATCACCTCCAAATACCACTGTTTCTATTGAATCGGAGATCAGTAATTCTACATATAAAATTATTTCTAATGCTGAGGATCAAAGTCAGGATTGGGTAAACGGGTATGGTCCTGTTGTCACCTCGACGATTCCTACCCTTAATGGTACGGCATTTCGTGCAAATTTCACGGTTAATAATCAGAGTAGTGCAGGGCTCCAGAATGTGAAATTCAACATGTCTACAGTTCCACCGCCATCTAATTTTCCAACTTTTATCTCCTTTGATTATCGAATGCCCTTCGTTGGTCAGAATCTTCAGGATTCTCCTCCTACCTTGAGCTTGGAGTTTGAATTCGTTAATAGTACCTCAATCACATTTTATTTATCAAAAGGGGGAAATCTTCCCGGTGATCCAATTAATGAAACCATTTCGAGACCAATAGGAACCGATCCCTCCCTTATTCTGAGAAACGCTTCAAGTTCTCTTTATATTTTATATAATGGGTCGCTCCCTTCATCATGGCGACATATTTCCATTAATATTTCATGGATGATTAACACCTGTTTTTCCAAAAGCAAACACCCTTTATTCTCTGAACTTAAAGCAGTCAAGCTTTCACTTTTCCTGTTCACCCTTGTATCACCTCAATTCACCCTAGATATCGATAATTTAGAATATTACACAGAGAATCTACCTTTAAATGGCTCCCTCAGTTATTTTATTGATACTACAGAAGTATTTTCTACTAATGGATCGGTCGCAATTTCTCCATTATCTGGCAACTTTACATTCTCTGTCCAAGATAATTCACCCTGGAATAAGAGTTTGGAAACCTATCTAAATGTGACAATAACACGAGTCCAGACCCGCCCTGCCTTTTCATCTGGTTTATACTGGAATTCCACTCATGTTAAGATTTTTCTGAGAATGTGCATGCCAGATATCAGTGAAAACTTGATAAAAAATAAAATTCTGATTTTTCTTCCCACAGATTGGACTGATCCGCGCATTCTTAACGCAAGCACCCAATTGTACAGTATCAATGTTACAAAATCATTGAACATGTATCTGACTGGGAAACAATACCGTGTTGAAGGGAAGTATTTAGATCCGACAGTACTTGAGGCTTTTGCTCCTAACTATCTTGTCAAAATAATTGCCCCAACGGATCTCAATACAGATGATATACTTCGTGTAAAAGGGGATTTGATATTTCCTTTAGCAGGTGCCCTCTATCTATACCTTTTGAACAATACCTTCGTTTACAATCGATCCACTCTTCCAATGATAAATGGATCCTTTTCATTTCCGGACGTCCCTATAACAGAAGTATTTCCAATTGGTCTATTACGTCTAGAAGTTAATTGGACCAGCAATTGGGAATTTGGTTTCTATAAGCAAGACATCATCATTCATGAATCAAATGAATTTGCAATGATTGTACTCCATACCCAACAAAATGTGACCATATACCAATATGAACCTTTATTCATAAATTTGAGTTTATTTTTGGGCAGTGTGAAATATACAGCAAATAGTTCTCTCGTTCTTTTAACAAAAGGAAACACTAATCTCCTTTTTTCACAAACCCCTCGTAAGGATTTTGTCTTAAACATCACTAATATAATGTGGGCGCCAGGAAACATAAGCGTTTTTATTCTTGCGTCAGATACCAGCAATTTTTTCGCAAAGAAGCAAATCAATCTTGAAATTCTATCATCATCAATAGTATGGAGTTTTGAAAATCTCAATACTGGAATTTACATTAATGATTCTGTAGTATTCAGGCTTTATTCATATCTTCAACCTCCTGAAGGAGGTACTCTTCAGATATTGCAAGGGCTTACTGTGAAGATTTGGATTAATAATTCCGTAGAATGCGAAAGACAGACAAACTCCGCAGGATATGCAGATATCGATTTCAAAGCAAACCTTGGTATAACCGAAGACCGATTGTACGTTGGAATAGGAGGGTTTTTAGAAGAAAGTCTCGTGAAGTTCCAAACCATCATTTTTACAATACTAAATGGTACTTTATCAACCAATGGAACCCGTGCAGACATTTATGAACTGTCTCGGTCACCTGTTGGTTCAAACGGATCTTTCTTCGTCTATTATGCCATTGAATATCCCACAAATGATTCCAGCTGGTATACTCCTTTACCATCCTATGGTCTAAAAATGAAAACAGCTTTCATTCTGAGAGACTACTATATAGTAGGGGTTAACTCTAGAAGCGGCGTTTTATCTTGGAATCTTGATGGAAATGTTTCTTCAACTGATATCCTGGTAATCGAACTACCTAGTCCTACTGCATATATTTCCCTAGTGGAATTTTCTGAGAAATTCCGGGTCGAAATCAGCTTAGATTCTGTTATAACTGTAAATAACTTTACAATAAGTCTAGATCTTAGTTTTTTGGGATTTATCCCTCTAAATCTCTCTCTCCTTGATACTTTAGGCCGAGACATTACCTCAACCACCTCCATCAACATTAAAGGTACCCAAATTTCCATATCACGACTTAACATCATTGGAGGCCTTCCAATTAACTATTATATGGAAGGATACTTAGCTGATCTAAACGTCAATGTGTTGGAATCGTTTCAGGGAAATTATTTTTACAATGAAACCATTAAGGGAAGCTGGTTGTTCCATTCCCCGCTTGATTTTTCGTACTCCGTAATTTATTCATTAGGCCACTACTCACTAAACTGTTTCAATACGAGTTATAAAACATTTTCAAACGGATCTACTCTTGTGGAAGCCCATTTACCTCCCCAAAATTGGAATTCAACAGTATCCATAAGATTAGAAGTAGAGTATTCCTCTACGTTCATTGTCAGGAGCAGAGAACAATCTTTCACTATTACAGACCCATATATGCCGGTGTTGAAATATTCAATTGAAGCTTCAGACGAATTTATTAGGATTAATACCTTTGTATTTGAACCTGAGCGGGCTTCAGGGATTAGAAACGTCTCAGTTATGGATAACGGTAGAAGAATGGTTTCCAATAACTTAACCACGAATTACCACGTATTCAGTATCCCAGTAACTAGTTTTCTCTCTAAAAACGTTAGTCTGAAAGCTATGGACTGGGCGGGGAATATAAACACTGTTAATATTACCAACACCCTGATGGAACTTTTGGTTTATAACCCATCTTCACTTCTAACGGATTTAGAATATCTCACCCCGACGATCATCACTATACTAATCCTAGGAGGGCTTTTCCTCATGAATTTTATCAAAAGAAGACGAATGTCGATTCTACAGACCTAAATGATTTCAAATCCAGTAATGGTATCGATGCGGGAATTCTCCAAATGGTGGCTAACTGGCAGCTTAAAATACAAATCAAGGTTTTAAAACCTTTGTCTTTCCGTATGGATTTACGAAGTGTTTTAAGAGGAGAAAAAATCTCATGAATCCGCTCCATTATATCCCCGCGTTGATCCTCTCTGGATTACTCTTATATGAGATACTCCAAATATTCATCAGAAGTTCATTTTCCATTGATTTTTCCATAAGGGGAAGAGGGATTGTTTTCATCCCTAAACACAATCTTTGGATGGCCTTTTATGTGAGTTATTCCTTAGATGGAATTCAGTTAAATGAGTTAAGCCAATTACAGCATCTCCAAATATTCACCATCGAGATAAACTCTGACAAGAAGGTCATCAGGTTAATGCTGTATGCAAGTTCTTACGGGGAGCTAATAGACCGAATTAATAGCAACTCAGCGATTTTAGATACCATTTTTCCCGACATCAGCCCTGAATCGGAGCGCGATCTCGTTAGAGATCTCAAATCAAGAAAAATCTGTAAGATCGGCGGGAGACATTTTCTTAAGGAGGGGGGTTCTTTTTTAATACCACGATATGAGTCAATAAACGAAAAGGAATCACATTACTCTCCAAGTACCGTATTAGTCTACTCCACGGATTCTTCACAATCGTCTAAGACTAATCAAGGAGACAAGGGCAATACTCAGATCTATCATCTTGCAAAGTTTCCTGCCAGTTCTTTCTTTGAGTATCTTGGCAGAATAGCTTTTAATCCGGCATTATACAACACAAAATCAATATTGAGTCCTTCAGAGCTGGTTAAGCTCAGGTTGAGATATTTGGTATATGAAGGATCAAAAATCAGCTTTGAAAAAGGTGTCCAATATATTAGAACAATATTGATGGCATCTTCAGAACTTGGTCATAATTTTACTCCTCATAAAGTAGATTCAACAGTAGACGGGGTAGTTTCCTTAGAACAGGAATCCCTTGGTCATCGTCAAGTACCCGAAGATGATCAAAATGAATTATCCCGACCTATACTTAACGAAATGAACCTCGTTTCAGCAGAAAAGATGAATCAAATATGTGCCGAAATGTGTAATCTTCCTAAATCTCCAGAAATTCCTTTAAACGAAAGAATAAAGAAATGTCATCGTAGATCCATGTTTTGTCTGAAATTAGTGCGTAGTCCCAATTTCCTTTCGATCCTAGAGACTATTATCGAAGAAAGGGATGGATCTAAGCAGAGCTACCTACTTTCCGAGCTAAAACGCCAATTGTCGCTCCAGCAACTCATTTGTATCTTCGCCCAATTAACTCAACTTTCATCTTCAAGATTAACTTCCTCTCAGATCACTTCACTGACCCTTCAACTATTCAAATTACAATTCAACGAATCTGAAAACCAAAATGGACCGAGTACTGCCAATTCCGAATTGATATTTCTCAAAGAAATCTCGAGAAATGAAGAATCTTCCCCTTTTAGAGTAATGTAGAAAATGAAGAATTTCTGAAGATCCTTCCACCTCACCTTAAGCAGAAGCCTTATATGCGTATCAAATTGGAATCGAGTTTGCTTGGCTACTCCTGCGGCATGTTTTTGGCTTGGATTAAATATTTCATTGAAAAAAAGTAGATATATGGGCCCACCCGGATTTGAACCGGGGATCTCTCGGTTATCAGCCGAGCGCTTTAACCAGGCTTCTCCTAAGGGTTCTCGAACCCGTTAGACTAAGCCATGGGCCCTTACTGTTAAATCTTTGAACACCAAGCCATGTTTCTGCAATTGTAAATAAGTTTTATGCAATGTGGCGGCCTTTTGACGCACAGACTCCCTTCAACTATCCTTGAAATCCTATCGATAACTTTTGGTGTACTTTGCCCGAGCCCCTGGGCCCCCGAAATGCTTGGGTTCCCGACGTCGTGGATCACCAACAATCATATGACGATCATATTGAGTATAGGCTTCGCGCAATTGCTCTGATTCAGTCCATGAGAGAAGAACCCGAGCAATCGCCGTTCTCGCAGCTTCTGCTTGTCCCATAAGTCCGCCTCCCTGAATTTTCACCTTGATATCGAAACTCTCCCGCGTTTTCGTATCTAGAAAATAGAGAGGTTCTTGCAGCTTCATACGCACAATTTCTGGCTCCATAATCTCAATCGGTGTTCCATTTATCAAAATACGACCAGTGCCTGATTTGATTATTGCCCGAGCAATTGCTGTCCGCCGTTTGCCACTTCTTAAGATGCTTTTCATAACAAGAATCCTCAGATTTTTGAACTTAATTCTCTCAATGTGAGGTATGGAGATTTGGGGTTAAAATTCTTTACCTCAGGAATCTCTTCAAATGTATTTTCGCTCAGGGCAGCAGGAACATCTTTGAACACTAGCAATCGATTGTAGGCATCCTTTCCTCGGCCTTTCTGGTGTGGTAACATCCCTCGTATCGTTCGCCTGACGATCTGATCGCTTTGACGAGGGTAGAAAGGGCCGCGAAGGGGATTGGATTTGGTTCTTATTTTGCGTCTTTGCTGATATTTTTGGACATTTGCCCTGTGATTACCAGAAATTAGGATTTTATCAGCGTTAGTAATAATAATTCTTTCACCATTTAGCAATCGCTTTGCAACGATGCTTGCCAACCTACCAAGAACTGTATTTTCCGCATTAATGATGCTAGCATTTTCTTCTAATAGATTCTTCATTTCTATTACCTCGCGCGTGCGTTTATTTAACCATCCTAACGCTAGATCCAGTTGGATTTCTTTTAACCAGTTCTATAATAGAAAGGCATTGGCCACCGTTTACTCTGATTTTTTCTCGTGCTGCTGAGGAAAATGATTCGGCAGCAATTTCTAGTTTGTGTTCAAGCGCTCCACCTGCCAGGACTTTACCAGGTACCAATACAACTTCATCGGGGGAAGTTAACCTATTTAGACGGGATAGATTCACAGTAATACGTCTTTTATTTGGTTTAGACAATTCAGATGCCAATACCGCCCATATGCGGCCGCTTTTTTCCTGACTTAACTTCCTTAAATAACGAATGAGGGCTAAACGGTTTGGATCTGTCATATTGGATTTTTTCAATGATATCTCGGCCTTAGAATTCATCAACATGAACTTTAAATTCTTCTGCTTTCTTTTTAAGCAATTCTAGAGATTTATTTAATATATTTTTGATACCAAGTGAACCTGTACTCTCTATAGTGAAAATAAAATCCTCTTCAGTTGTCGAGACGGTCACAGCGTCTACTTCGCAGACGTCAACACATTGATTGCAGAGCGTACACTCAAGCTCATTTGTAACAAAAATTTTCTCATCTTCGATTTTTATTATTCTTGGGGGGCAAGCGATGACACAATCATTACAATAAGTGCAATTTAGATTAAAACGAACGTTTGGAAAATATTTATATGCCACAGTGGATACAGGTTGCCATTTTGCATGACGTAAACCGTGACCAAGTCGCGCAATAGCCTCTAAAAAGATTTTTTGATCCTTGGCCATCTTGAGGATTGGTATATTCGGATAAACTGGAACTATTTTCGGATCTTGGGACAGTAAATCACTGGAATAGACAGTTTCTACCTCTAGTTCTCCAGATTTTTCAAGGGTCAAAGAAACTTCGCACGAAGTACACCCCTGCCCTCCACAGGTGCATTCTTCAGGGACCACATAACTGTCTAAATCCGTTTTAAGAGGGAGAAGCCCCAAACGGTGTGAGATTATTTCGTCATAAAGAGGTGTTGTATTTTCAATAATAATTACTTCATCAATTGCCATCGTGGGAACGTTACTCATAACCATCCGACGTAAAGTATTGGCAAAAGTCGGAGTAATGCCGGAAAGTACAAATTTAAGATAGTTCTCATGCTGATCGATAATCTCTAGTTCCACAGATTATCACCGTATAATACAATATAATTTTCTCTCATTAGAACGGTTTATGTTCTAAAAAATTAGAGATTTTCTTCTTATTTCATCAAAAATTCCACTAGAGAGGAATTTTACTCAAATTACCCTCACCGAAGTTATCTTTAAATCTTTTTGCTAGTCTTGATTGCTTTTTTAGAGATTACTAGGGAGTATAAAAGCAATTTGAGGGATTTCTTTACGGAAATGATGAACTTTCTTTTTATCACAAGCCAATGGGAGGAATATATCCACGGCTGGCAATTATTACTTGAATCAGGTGACCTTCTTTTTTGGACAATTCTTGTGCTGGTGGCGTGGTTGGTTCGTGCCATCTCTCTAACAGTGTTCATTATCCAACTTGGAGATAAATTATTACGTCATAAGAAGGATTTTGAGTATAATTTGGTGGTAACTGGAATCATTTTCCTTGTGGTCACAGTCCCCTTTATTCTAGCAAATCTTCCTCTAATCTACCCGTTTATTCCCTGAAAAATTTGAAACCAATTCATTTCTGAAGCTCGGTCATCATCTCTTTGAATTGTATATAAAGGCCTAAAATCTGTTCTGGGGAGAGATTCAAGGTTTGGAAAGTCGAAAATTCTAGGTTTTTGAGCTGACTTTTGAACTGTTTCCTTTGTGAATCATCAATCGAATTTTTGTATACCAAGAGATTGTTTTTCACTTTCTTATGTTTCCGACAAAATAGATTCGTGAGAAAGGTGAAAAAAGATGTTTCTTTTACCTGAGGAGGGATATGTTTTGTACGTTTACCTATTACCAGACTTGATTTAACCTTGGGTTGGGGGTAGAAACAATTTGAGTTGAAAGTTTCTCTTATTTCGAAGTTATAGAAAAAAGAAGGAAGCACTGAAATGCGACTATAATGGGCATCCCCTGCTTTTGCACAGAGATGTCTTGCGAATTCATTCTGTACTGTAACAGCAATGGTCTGTGGGGGGATATCTAAAGTAGTAATTTTCTTAATAAACGGCGAAGAAATGTTATATGGAAGATTGGCAACTAGTTTTGGATAGACGGGGATTTTTTGTTTTAAAAAATCATTAGATACAACAGTTAACTTTTTTGCCTGATCTATAAAGTTTTTTACAATAATAGTCGAAAGAAGAGGATCAATTTCATAAGTTAGAACCTCGGTACACCCATTGAGAAGAAAGTAGGTTAGGGTCCCCAGTCCACCTCCAACCTCGACGACTTTATCTGAAGATTTCAAGGCTACTCCTGCAAGAATTGCATCTATAACTTTCTTTTTTACTACAAAGTTTTGTGACAATTTTTTCTGGGGAGAGATAGCATATTTTCTTATCATCATTTTAGTATAGCCTTTTAGGTCTCCCTCTATTAACATCTTTGTGAATTTCAACCTAAATCAGATCTTGTCCCTTTAAATTCTTTTGTAAACAATCTGTACTTTGGTTTATTCTCCAATTCAGCGAAAACGCGACCAACAAGAATGGAAGTTGGATCTGAAATCCCCGTTCGACTAGTGAAATCAGCAAAAGAGGTGAAAAATCTATTTTTTCTCGCCCCAAGTATCGCCCACATTCTTTTTTGTCCGATTCCAGGCAACAACTGCAGTTGGTGCATCTGACTTGTTAGAGGTTGGGCTTTGTTAAAGAATGAGACGAAGCGTGATTCGGAGCGAAAGACAATATCGTTAAGGATTTTTGGTAGCACAGCCAACGCGGAATTTGAGAGTTGTTTGAATGGTATTTGTCGAAAAAATATGATCTCTTTGTTTTTTGTTGTCAGTATAAGATGATCTAAAACTTTTAATTTCAAATTAGATGTGGCTACTACATCAAACAATTGAAACCATCTGTTTGTAATTACCACAGCTAATGGATTGTCTTCTTCTACCCGATCGTGGCCTAAAGATTTTCCATGAGGATAAAAATCTACTACAACACATTCGCCATAGTTAATGTACCTTTGTGTTTTTTTCTTTTGGCCTCGTCTTGATTGGACATCGCGTTTTTTTGTCAATGAGACGCCTCAGTCTATAATCTGGCTATTTAGTCAATTTTAAGCTTTACTCAAGATCCTTTATTTTCATTTTAAATTTGTCTTGCTTTACTACAACCAAATGCCTCCAGGACAGAGATCCAAATTGTTAATATGCAGATTTTCACCTTATCCTACTATAAGACTCTCTTCAAGCCCAGAACCATCCCTTTACATGAAAAACTGTCCGTTAATTTGATAATGTAATCTGTAGGGCGAGAATGGGACTTTCTTAGGTTTGAAAAGAATGTAATACAGTAATATTTCTCTAATATCTGTATGTAATGGTATTTGATATTTAGGCTTCTGTATTACCAGGTTTTTTCTTTCATATCAACTTCATTTTTCGGTCGCTTTCACTTTGGTCTCACTTTCTGTATTTTATTTAGATATAAGTTTGATTTTGGTATGTTTGGTGAAAATTGTGACCTCGAAATGCCTAGAATGTGGTGGAAACCTCATACAAACCGAGTCCGATGTTGTGTGCATGGCCTGCGGGCTAGTGGCAAACCAGATATATGAAAAACCAGCAATTCGGTTAATAAATACGGAAAACAGCTTTGGTAGCCAATATGCATCAATAAGTGAAAGCCCAAGCAACATGAAAACGTTAGGAACTTATGTGGGTAGTTATCGCAAACGTTTAAGAAACGATGCGAAGGGAGAAAATCTTAAGATCTCTGCAAAGCGATATTTTCGAAGATTAAAATCTATAAATGATATTTACCTTCATTTCCAAGGAAGACAGAGAGAGTATCGAGCATATCAACTCCTAACTCGAATGTGTATTGCTCTTCAAATAACAGATGCTGCTAAAGCTGATGCAATATTTCTCTATCAAAAAGTCCATCTTTCATTGTACAAGGAATTGAAGCTTTCAGAACTTATTTTGGGTTCATTATACCTTGCAATACGTTCGAGAAAGGAAAATATTGAGCTAGCACGATTGATTTCAGCGATACAGAACCAGGGATACTTGATTAGAGGAAAGAATATCATAAAGGCAGCCGCCTTAATCAGACAACATGTGCATATTCGGGTAGGTCATGTGAAATCGGAGGAATATTTGGAAAATATAGTATCTCGTCTCGAGCGAGATCCAAGTATTATTCGCCGAATTGCAAGGCGAATCAAAGACCAACGTGAGTATTTTAGATGTTTGAGGCTAAGTGCAAGAAAATTATTGCAGAATTTTCCTCTCCTAGCCCGGGGAGGCCGGAATCCCTTTATTCTCGCTGCTTCCATTATTGTTGCATCGGATATCCTGCTGGCCCGTCATTCTCTTTTTCCGCAATGTTACACACGACAATCGCGAAGAGGAATATTGACACAAAAGCATATCGCAAGAATCTTGGATATCGCGGAATTTACACTTCGAGAACATTACCTAGTCATGGCAAAACCCCTAATGGAATCTTTTTCTGGACAAAACAAGACTGATCTGGCAATTTGTTGAATTATCATCCAGTATAAAGACAGACTGATCTTTAAAAAAACCGCTCCCCTTACCTAATGATGAGCTGGAGGCTGATATAGGTGCCATTCACCTCTGTTTTCAGGGGGATTAATGATTTGTTAGCTTATAATCAAATAAAGACGGGGAATGATCTAAAAAAGAGATTAAATCGTGAAACTCTTAGAAGTAATCAAAATTCCCTTATCGTGCCATCCAAGAAAGCAGTAAGAGAGAATAAGCAGCATAGTTACCAGTTTTAAAATATCCGTGACGATTCTACTCGATAAACATCTCGAAAATGATCTTTCAAGTAGATCCCTAAACAGGGGTACATGGGAGTTTCTCTGTGAGGGTCATGGTTTTAAGCCAGACCATCACTTTCGGGCTACTTTCAACATAGTCAACAACTTTATAACGACTCAATATGTGGCATGTTCCGATTCCGCTGAAAGGCATTGTATGAAATTGATGGCTGGAGAACTTCGTAAGTTCAAAGAATCCATTATCAGAGGAACAAATCATTTGGATAAAATTATTGGCATTTATCCAGTTTTATCTATTTGATCACTCGGAAAAAAATGATAAACCTTCTCCTTGCTTGCTCCTTCGTGGGATTAAAGCGAAAAGTCCGGCTTTATCATCTTATTTAATCCTAATTGTGAAAAATGCGTTGTAATCTGGTGAATTTTAATGGCAGATCTCGAAAGAATGAATTTGGTGGTCACAGGACACGTCGACCATGGAAAATCAACTGGTCTGGGCCACATGTTGTTCTTACTCGGTCAGATCCATGATCCCAAAAAGAAAAGACAACCTTGGCGGATCGCAGAAAGATACTACAAGGATAGTCGAACCCAAGGAATGGCAAGTTGGTCGTATGCCTGGATTTTGGATCCTCTGATGGATGAACGGGAACGGGGCCTCACGATTAACATCTCTTTCCAGGAATTCAAGACCAAGAAATACGTTTACAATCTCATCGATGCGCCAGGCCATAGTGACTTTATTAAGAACATGATTACAGGTGCATCCCAAGCAGATGCTGCTATCCTGGTCGTATCAGCCCGGAAAGGGGAATTTGAGGATGGTACAAAAAGAACTGGAGAGGCAACTGGTAAATACGCTAACGTTATTGGCATGACTACCGAGCATATGCTCCTTCTCACCTCCCTTGGAGTGACCAACATAGTAGTTGCAATTAACAAGATGGATGATGTTAATTGGGATCAAGAAAGGTTTAAACAGATCAAAACTGCGATCCATCAAACTTTTTCCACATTAATGGGTGCCCTACAGATCGAAAACAAAGAACGCTACCTAGACGCAATCAATTATGTTCCTACTAGCGGTTTGGTTGGGGTTAATCTCCTTTCGAAAGAAGCTACACTCAAAAACCTAGAAGGCCATGTTGCTGCTGCCAAGGCTGGAAGTGGAGATGCGGAATTTATAGCTTCTCTTGACAAGGAAATCGAGGATGTTAAGGCGGGTTTCGATGCGTTATCTTGGTATGAAGGCCCCGCATTATTGGATGCTCTTGATCTCCTAGAGTCTCCTGCCGTAAGAAAAGAAGCTTTGATGAAACAGCCTGTTAGATTACCAATCCAGCAGACTCTTAACATAAGTGGCGTTGGTACGGTTCTTACTGGGCGTGTCTCGAGTGGAGTCTTAAAACCAAACACAGAAATGGTTGTTTCACCAACAAAACAGTCGATAGAACCAGTACCTATCTCCGTTAAAACTATCGAGGAATTTCATAAGACTCTTCCCCAGGCCATTCCTGGTGACAACATTGGCTTTAGCATCAAAGCTAAGAATGTTGGAGCCAAGGACATAATTCGTGGTGCAGTACTTAGTGATCCTAATGACCCAGCGCAAGCTTTAAGACCCAATGTTGACGGATTTTTGTCTCTTGTCCTTGTTGTTCGGGGACTTGGAAAAGCGAAGAAGAAAGGGGAAGTTGCGTGGGGAATACATACAAATTATTCTCCTGTCGTGCATTGTGGCACCGCTCAAGTCGCCTGTCGTGTGACACAAATCCAAGAAGCGGATCAGCTCCTTCCTCAGCAGCGAGGAATGATATGGATGACTCCATTGAGTCCACTTGTGGTTGAACCATTGGCAAAATCGCCTGCATTAGGTCGTTTTGCCTTAAGAGACTCGGGAAAAACCGTTGCTGTGGGCGTAGTACAGAAAATAGAGAGAGGAAAATACACCTCCTGACGCCATTTTCCCAGTTCCTTTTTCCCTTTTTTTACATTAGGATAATTTAGATTTCTACTTTTGAACCGTTTCTCTAGCAAATCGGTAATGTTTTATGGTAAAAAAAAAGCCCACCATTTCTTTGGTTTGGATTGGCCATGTAGATCATGGAAAATCCACAACACTAGGTCATATGTTAGCTCAAATTGGCGTCATAGATGCTAGATTGGTGGAAAAACTGAAAGAAGAAGCCACTCAATATCATATGGACTCGTGGCAATGGGCATACGTCCTAGATTCTCTTCCTGAAGAAAGACAACGTGGGATTACGTCAGATATCGCTTTTTTCCCCTTTGAAACTTCGGAACGCAGATTTATGCTCATTGATGCCCCTGGGCATCGTGATTTCGTGAAAAATATGATTCGAGGCGCGGTTCAAGCTGATGCTTGTGTATTGGTAGTTAGCGCAGTTCCGAACGACCTGAAATCTGGTTTGAAGATAGGAGAGGATCAAAGTCCCGGGGGCCAAACTCGTGAACACGCTATCTTGGCATCGGTATTAGGGATAAGCCAGTTGATTGTGGCAATAAACAAAATGGATCTCGTGGATTTTCGTGAAGAACTCTTCACAGACGCAGCAACAAAGATAAAGCAGTTTATACTGGAAATTCAATCCCCTTGGACAAAATATTTGGATAGGATCCCCATCGTCCCCATCAGTGGGTTCTCAGGAGACAATTTAACTCAACCATCAGATAACCTTCAATGGTATAAGGGGCCTACCCTGATCGAGGCCTTAAACTCGTTGGAAGGGATTGCTGCAAATAGTAATTCCACTGGGAGATTTATCGTGTATGATCTTGACGAACGTCATGGTTTTGGCACGTTGTTAATGGGAAAAATGATTGGCGCAACGTTAAGCAATGGTGATCCCGTAATGATCCTACCATCTGGAGAGAATGATGAAATCAAGGAGATTTGGATCCAAACTGCGAAAGCCGATTCTCTCCATCCAGGCGAGCATGGTTCCATTCTTTTGAGATACACAGACAAGGATAAATTGGAAGAGGGGATAGTTCTTGCCCCTCAAGGGCAAAATTATTCTTTGAAATATACTGTACGCGCACGATTGCTCATTTTAGAAGGTACTTTTGTTCCAGGCTCCTCTGTAGTCATGCATTGCGGCGCATCATATGCTCCTGCTCAGATCTCGAAGATTCATGAAATTCTTAGGAAAAATCCACAACATGAAAATTTCGCGCGCGAATTTGAAGGGAGGTTAACAATCGCTTTTGAACACGAACTCGTAGATGTCGACCTCATCTTGGAAAATCCCCTAGTGGTTGAGAAATTTGCAGATTTTCCCGAACTTGGGCGGCTTATCCTCAGATACTCGGGGCAAACAATAGCAGTCGGAATTGTAAATGATCTAAGCTGAAACAAAGAAATCATAAGATTAATGCTTATCAATCATAAGTTGTCGTAAGATCCTTAAATCTGATCCCAGTTTGTGATACCCAGAACCTGGGCCCGTGGCTTAGCCTGGATATTTATGCGGCGTGATTTTTTCAGTACGTCCGTATTTATTCCCAGTTAGAGTACTGCGCTGCGGAAATGGCCGGAAAATCTGGCCTTGGAGATACGCAGGGGTCATGAGTTCGAATCTCATCGGGCCCGTCTTGTCATTCTTCAGTCATTGATTTAGTATGAAAAATCGGTGCTTGAACATTTGAAATGATTGACGTCGGGAGGGGGATTTGAACCCCCGAGAGATGTTCTCCTATACGATTAGTCATATTGAATTTAAACTCACCAGCTTAGCAGGCTGGCTCCATACCAGGCTTGGATATCCCGACATCTTGTTGAAGGCGTTCCCTAGGTCGCCTTTTGAGTGGTTTTCTTTCCTTTTTCTTTCCAAATTAAAGTTCTTGCCATAAAACTGTGTTAATAAACCAACTCAAACTTATGTTTTTTCGGAGGTCATAGGATGTTGAAGCACTTGTTCATGGCATTTCATAATTCAAATAGTCGTAGGGCGGTCAAATACTTTGCCGACACATGTATTGGGTTATCCTGCAAAAATATAGTCTACAGCAAAATTACTGCGGCAGCTGCCTCAATTGGAATCCCAGAGGCCCAAAAAACGGTGTTTTCTGCTGGAGGAAACCTACTTTTTTTCTCAAGTATCGAGGATATCATCGAAACATTGGATCCCCAGATTGTTTATTTACTTGTAGCTCCTCGTTATAGTCAGATACCAGTACCTTATGACCAGATTATCACGAATTTAAAAACTAAAAAGGTTTTAGTAGCTGTTGGTGGTTCTTCGCCGGGTCTTACCCGAAGGGAATTAGATTTAGGAGACTGTATTTATATGAAAGAGATCAGCTCTAATATTAATCCTATCGCGCTCACGGCACTTTTTTTAAACGGATTAGTTCAGAAAGTAAGATTATTGGATAAACAGGAGAGCGAAGAAGGTCGATTTGATTGATCTTTTTTCAGGATGCGGAGGCTTTTCATTCGGTTTCCTACAGGGAATCTCCAAATTGAAAATCAAAATCGCCATTGATCATGATTATCGAGCATTGGAGACCTATCAGGCAAACATTCCTGTCGAAGAAGTCATCGAAAGCGATGTTCAAGAACTTCACTCTCTAGAGATCCTAGAGCTATTAAACGGCAAGTCTCCTGATATTGTAATAGCCTCTCCTCCATGCGAGTCGTTCTCCGCTGCCAATCCTGACCGAAAACAGTCAGCTTATAACCAACTGTATAATGATGAAGGTGGTCGTTTGATGCTACACGCCATCCGAATAATCTCGGATCTGAGCCCATCGTTCTTTATAATAGAAAACGTTGTTAATGTCGCTTCACTTGAGATGCAAAGCCTAATTCGACATGAATTCGGTCATTCGGGTTATGAGATCTTATTCAATGTTTTGGAGGCAGTTGAATTTGGAATTCCGAGTTACCGAAAACGTGTTTTTATTTCAAATGTTCCGATCAGATCGCCTTCCGCCAAAAGGAGCTTCAAGGTTTCAACTGTAAACAATGCTTTTTGGTCACTTCCCCAATCCACAGGAAGAATCCCGAACCATGATTTTGTCCCTCCACCTTCATCATTCGAACGTAAGATATCTAAAACACCTCCTGGCGGAGCTCTGGTGTATTTTAGGGGAAGTCAGGATAGAACCTATCTGAAAAACTATATTCGCCTATTATTAGACCAACCTAGCCCTACGGTGATGGGAAAATCCCGTTTTATCCATCCATTTTTACCCCGTCTTTGTACAGTACGCGAACATGCTCGTTTGATGAGCTATCCCGATGATTTTTGTTTCTATGGAAATTTGGACTCCTGTTTTAACCAGGTAGGAGAGAGTGTTCCACCTCATTTGAGTAAAGCAATTGCAGGACAAATTCTTAATGTAGAAACTCAATCTGTAAATAGAAATACGCATTATTTCTAATAGAATCTTTGCTACTCTCGGCGGCTTATCATCTGCGTTTTCCCTCTATGTATTATCAAAATCACCAAAAAATTGAAAGAGAGATCCAAAACACTGCGTAAAATAGCCGAATGAGCTCTGTTTCCTTCCGAAAACCATCATTCAAGCAAAAAGGTCTTTCAGTGATTCTTTCGGGGCATCAAGATCGAGGTGAATTTTATGCAAACAAAGATATTACGTAAAGAAGAGAGCTTATTAGAGTTTGAAATAATAGGAGAAAACCACACATTTCTGAGTATGCTCCGCGAATCCTTAAAGGATCAGCCAGGGGTTCTATTTGCCGCGTATCGTATACCGCATCCCATCCTCGAGAATCCGATTTTTTATCTCCAAACTGCTGGAACAGATCCCGTTGTGGCTCTTCAAAACGCCGCAGATGCGATCGTTAGGAAATGTGATGATCTATTGAAGGTTTTTGAAACCAAAATCTCCGAGTCTTAACATTTCCAAGTTTGGAGTCGAGGGTGGCAACATTCACAGATCTTCAAGAACATAGGGCCACTCTCGGCAATATTACTTTATCTTCGCGCGAGCATAGGGATTTAACTGGGTTTATTCTCGACCGAGGTAACGCCAAACTCGGAGATGCATTAGTTAACCTAATTTACTCTATCGCAAAAAGTCTGGTACTTAAGAAGACAACTGGAACTAAAGTCTCGGACTCAATACTATCCGAAGCATACCGAAAATCATTATGGCTGGAGACATTGGGATTACGCGGGAGAAAGGACTTTGTGGCTGATCGTGTTGAAGCATTGATTCTCTTCTTTTGGATACATGGTTCAGTGAGTTTGGATGAATTCGTTACCCCCCTTGTTTCCCAGTTGAAACCAGAACTACTCCATCACCCTCGTGAAGAACACCTAGTTGCCGTTAATGCATTCAAAAACCTGCTAGACGTCTTATTCCAAACCAAGCATTCCACTCTTCTCTCGGATGAATAGGATTCCCCTTTAAATGAAAGTAGAACGAAGGAGTTAGAAATATTCGTTCCTAGATGCGAGAATTTCACCATGCCTTTTTGATAAGACCTTATCGATAGCATCCTTGAAATCCTCAAAATTCACAATGGTCCGCCTCTCTCGGATTGCATACATCCCTGCTTCTTGGGTTATAGCACGAATATCCGCCCCTGAAGCATCAGCGGTCTCATTGGCCAAAAAATCGTACCTAACGGATTTACTCACATTCATGAAACGACTATGGATCTTAAAAATCTCTAATCGTTCCTCCAGATTGGGGAGCGGTACCTCAATATGTCGATCAAATCTCCCTGGTCGTAGGAGTGCAGGATCTAGAATGTCTACCCGATTTGTGGCTCCAATGATCTTGACATCACCACGAGGGGAGAATCCGTCCAATTCGCTAAGTAATTGCATCAAAGTTCGCTGAACCTCCCGATCCCCACTGGTGGCAATGTCTAATCGTTTACTTCCGATAGCATCTAATTCGTCAATGAAAAGTATACTCGGCGAGTTTTCTCGTGCAAAAGAAAAAACTTCGCGGACGAGGCGGGCTCCCTCACCGATATATTTTTGTACCAGCTCAGAGCCAATAACTCGAATGAATTGAGCTTTGGTTTCGTGAGCTACCGCTTTAACCATAAGTGTTTTTCCGGATCCTGGTGGGCCGTGGAGAAGTACACCTTTCGGGGGTTCGATTCCTACTTTTTCAAACAAATCAGGCTGTAATAAAGGTAATTCTACCGTTTCACGCAACTCTTGGATTTGGATTTTTAGCCCTCCAATTTCTGTATAGGTCTCTGATGGTTTCGAAAGAATCTCCATTGAGCGAACCAAAGGATCTCTACTCTGGGGGAGAACTTCCAAGACAGCAAAATTGCGTTGATGAAGCGCTACCCTGGTACCGGGGGTTAGTAAGTCTCGTGCTATTGAAGAATCAACAACGACCACAAATGAAGGGCCTGTAGAACTTTTGACAATGGCTTTTCCTGACTCTAGAACTTCTTGTACAGTTCCAGTGAAAAGAGGTGGCTGTCTTAACTTAGTTAATTCAAGTTTGAGATTGTCACGCTCTTCCTCCAGTTTATTCCGTTGGATCTCGAGTAAATGCCGTTCTGTTTCCAAAGCTCGAATCCGACGTTCCATAGTTCTTGTGTAAGAGTCTTGAAAATCATCATACGATCGTTTCTTATCCACTGGATCTGACATAGTATTCCCTGGTAGAATTGGTTAATTTTAAAGATATAATGAAGGCGTGTATACCTATTCCATAGGTATTTCTCTGTTGTGGTCTCCAAATCCACCAAAAAACAAAAATGTTTTTATTCGGTTCCCTATGCTAAATCACAAGATCTATTGACAAACGCCTGGTTTACTTTGCAGCCTTTTCTCAATTCGGGTAACGGTTCATCATCTTTTGTTGCTGTGTCAAAAAACCCGTAAAATAAAAACCTCCTCTGACCAATAGTGCCTAGAAATAGTACCAATGGCTCTACATCGCTTGGTACCGGCCAGCCAAGAATTATAATTCCTAGGGCCCTTTACCTCAATAAAAAGGAAATCGATCCAATTGGTCAATTCATTTAAGAATTGAGTAATTATTCCCTCATGAATCGTGATACCCGCCCAGAGAATAGGATGTTGTTAAATTGAGTAGGATACAACCATGTGAAATGTGCGGGGCTGAAGCACCCGTTACGCTGGTCGAAATTGATCACGTTCAATTGCACGCATGCCCCAAGTGTGCCCGATTCGGAAAACCAGTAGTTCCGAAACGATCCCCACGGCGATCTTCCCAACGGACCCCGTCAGGACGCCCTAGTGATATGAATAAATCTCCGTATCGTCAACCTAGACATCCCCGTCCTCCCGAAAAAGACTTTCTTCATGATAAAATTCTGGTCGATGGCTATGGTGAACTTATTCAAGAAGCTCGTCGCACTCGTGGCCTCGGACGAGGCGAACTCGCTCAAATGATCAAGGAAAAAGAAACCCTCCTTGCACGGATCGAAACGGAGAAGGTTTTACCAACGGATCGCGTTATTCAAAAAATTGAACGCGAACTAGACATAGAATTGAAAACGGAGATTTCAGAGGAAAGCACCGCAGATGACGATTTAATCCCCCGTTCAACTACCCTTGGATCTATTGCCAAGATTAAACGTAAAAAGAAGTAAGTGGCCACAATGGAACTAAAGAAATTAGTGCGATTGTGATTTTAGAAATGGGAAGAAGGAGACTTTGCGAAGATACCTAAAGAAGAGACTTTCACACACACCAGTCCTTACGGGACTGTAACTGGGAAAAAGGCCTACCTCAGTCTAGTTGAAGCGAACCAGGAGGCATTTTTAGGAAATCATTTCGAACTTCATGCCGAGATCTATCATAAGGATCGGCTTATGTTCGGTACACAATGCGATCAGGAGAATTTTCTATGGAAATAGCGAATGGTTTTTTCTGGGTAGCAATAAAATCCAAGTGATCGCTTCAACAAAGCATGTATGACGATGTGGGGGAACTCTGGCTGGTCACCTGGAAACACAACATTACAGATGAACTAATACGAGTCCGATTAATGAAAGACGAGCTTAAAAGACTGGTTCATCCCATGATCCATACTTTGAACAATTTGCAATTCAGAGTTATGAAGAATGTATCGAAATTCGGTTAGGATTTCACCATCCTCTTTTTCCATAACTGAATGTTGTGAAAAGATCTTGCTTTTGTTTATTTTTTCCGCTCTTCCCTTTTCATTCAATGAACAAAATCTTATTTAATTGGGGCGTGGCCTAACTAAAACTACCCTTAACAGCTGGTGTTCACCTCGTGTCCAAAATGCGGGATCGCAAGTGGCGACTGCTCCAGTTGCTCGTGGAGCGGCTTCCACAGTTTGTCCCTCATTATGACGGCGCCCACCAGCAATATGTAGCGGATTTCATTAACCTTTTGCAACATGTGGATGTGCGTGTTCCCTCTACCCGGAATCAATTTGTGACGGCGGCCTCTATCTATCTTGAAAAGTACTGTACTCAAACTACTGGTCGTTGGATCTCGGAATATCAGACGCTCCCTTTTCTTTGGTTCGTTCACATATTCTTAGAACGTGCCATTGATCTAATCGAAGTTAAGGACAATTTTCACCAATTCCTTCAACTCTGTTATGGCGTTCTCCACGGGAATGACGAAAATAATGGTGTTTTCACCTTTTTAAGGCAGAATTTCGCTCTATCAGACAATCGTTGGGAGGAATTGCAGTTCCATGCATATGAATATCAACGACCTCTAAGTACAGATGAATTGGGCATGGTTAGAATACTTTACAGTGTTCTTCCCCATCTTAAATATACTGATTTAAGTATCCCAACCATGAAGGGAATTTTTCGACAGCATGGTGCCTCACTCAAACAGATAAAAAGCATAGCGGATTTTTGTAAGAGACAAGGTCTTTTCTTTAGATTGAATGTTAATTGGCGTCGAGTAGGAGTAGATGAGTTTGAAATTATACTTAAAACTCCCCTAGATACCGAATTCAAAGATATTTTTGATTTTACCGACCCTGCCAACTCAATCCTAACCGAGAGTCGGATCTATATGCCGTGGCAACAATCGGCAGAAGAAAAGACTTTCCTGGGATTCCTTCGTATTCCCTTAGGTCACGAACGGGCTCTATCCAGCTTTCTGACTGAAAAAAAGATGAGGGGACTGGTGCGATGTTTTAGTTTAGAAAAAGTCGAAGAATCAATGCTGACGTATTCTTTAGGAACTTACACGTCCCAAGTGGGATTCAAGGAATTTCGAACCCAAGAGATTTGGCAAAGTTTAGGAGAGCTTATGGATGGTAAGGGACAACCCGCAGAATCACTAAATGAAATCCCCTCTGATTCTGGTTTTTTTGTAGTCCGGTATCCGTCAGGAGAACGGATATCTCTCACCCATGAATTTATTCATCTTCGCAATGTAATAGGTAAACAGATTTCCATTAGCGGTCTCCCCCCTAGTCTCACCACACATGATCAATCCCTGCTAGATGAATTACAGCAGAAAGGCGGCCTGATTCTCTACATGTCATTGGCTAATATGGTCAATACGATTGCCCTTAGCGCATTCCAGTATCTCAAACTACCTCACCTTCCTGCAGACCAATTAAAGATCCTTCTTAACTTTGCCCCACAAAGTTCTATCTATCGAACGGCAAATGGAGTGAGTGTGTTCACCCGAGTGCCTCCACCTGTCGCTAAAGTCTTCCATACCCCAGGATGGGCCCCGAATAGGCAGAGCAGCATCTTTGAAGTAGTGATGGCCCATCAACCTAGTTTTGTCAGCCCACGATCTCTCGATGTGGTGCAGCAACGGTGGATCACACCCATTGTGTTCCAGGAGTACTTGGAGGACTTTTAATGTCGATTCATTAAGACACGGGTGAAAATTGATTCGGGAGCTGTTAGCTAAAAGGTTGTTGGTCTTCCGATCTGAGGAAAAAACCCAAATCTACTCTTTAAACCAGTACTAATCCATCTGTTCAGGCAAAAAGAAAAAAGAAAATGGAAATTCTTGAATCCTGATAATGATGGGGCATATAAGAATTCAAATTTCTAATTAACTTTAACCACCTGGTTCATTTCCACCCATGGGAGGCATCGCATAAAACACCGATGCCCAACCCTCCAAATCTAATATAATCACCTAAAAACCGACTAAAGAAAGTGTACGCGTTTCCCATGGAACTCATGATGTTTTAATCACCTAACAATTCACGGTCTAATACGTGGATGAGATTATGGAATAATGCTGTCACGAAATGGATTACTCGAAAATTGGTCGGTAGATTTAGTAATCCTATTTAAAACGATTCTAATTATATGATTGCAGAACTAAAAGAACAGAGTTGATCAAATTTAAAATTGGACGGCACCGGCAGGACTTGAACCTGCGACCACCCGGTTAACAGCCGGACGCTCTACCTAACTGAGCTACGATGCCGAATAATGGGCCTGGGGGGATTTGAACCCACGATCATCCGGTTTCTCCAGTGTTTGGACCATATGAGCCGGACGCTTTGACCAGGCTAAGCTACAGGCCCGAATTTATGGATAAACGACGTATAATCCATCCTGAAAGACGGTAGGATCTTTACTGCGCCGACCGCGTAAGCGTGTTGATTCAGCAAGACGAGCCGCAGTCTGGGAAACTTTTTCAAGATTAATGCCGGTAATTTCGATCATATCCCCTTTTACCGAAACATTAACAGAGTTGTCGTAGGGAACTCTAATGGGATCACGTCTGCCGTAGAGATTCTTAACAGCGATAACATCTTTTTGAACTTCAACGGTGGCAGGGAAATGGCTTGTGATGACTTGAACCTTGTAGGTGAATCCTTCGGTGACCCCTTTAATCATATTCTTGAGGTGTCCGGTGATCGTACCCACCATGGATGCCTCTGCTTTGCTACCGAAATGACTTTGAATGTAAAAGGTATTCTCATTCAGGAGATCCATATGTACTCGTAACCGTTCAAAGGCACGGGTAAGTTCTCCTTTTGGTCCCTTAATCTTGACCTGATATCCTCCACGGATAGGAGTGAGAGATGCTTTGATGTCTTCAGGGACTTCAACCGTTCTTTCTATGACAACATGTTTCATTGTTAGGGTCATCCATGTAGGTTAGTATACGTATGCGAGCAGTCGTCCGCCCAAATTCCTTTCTTTTGCTTCGTTGTGGGACATCACACCTTCCGAGGTTGAAACAACGAGAATTCCCATATCACGCGCTGGTAAATACTGTTTTTCCCAGCTAACGTAATCTTTGACTTTCACGGGGTAGCGGGGTTTAATGACACCAATTTTTGTGATTCGCCCAAGTAACTGGACGGAAATGATCCAGCGATCTTCCATAACTTCGAATTCACCGATGGCACCATATTGTTGAATCACTCTGAGCACGTTGGCGATAATACGACTCGCAGGTCGGATAGTAACCTTTTTACGACCGAGAATTTCGGAATTCGCAATGCTGGACATGGCATTAGCAAGAGGATCAAGCATAACCAATTGTATCATCTCATGATAGGAGGTGTGATACTCTCAATGGAAAAGAGCAGTTCAGTTGTTAATTCTGCTCGTCAGGACAGTATATACCAACCTGATGGACTAGAGCGTCCATATCTGTCGTATAAGTAAGTCGTTTTTATCGTGTGTCCTCAGCTTATACTAACACCGTGAGTGAAAAAACGTCTGGAAATCATCCGATTTATGCAGACAACAGGGTGTTTTTTTTCCTTGATTTTCTCGCAAATTATCCCCATTTATGTTTCTTTTTTTCTCGTCTCGTTGTTCAAGATTAATCAAAAACTAAAACGTGGGTCAAAGGGAGGAGTTGTCCCTAGCTGACAATCATTGAAAAACACGGGATCTTACTGTTCATTGATTGTGAGTTTCTCATTATTCATTTACTTTATTGGTATCATTTTCTTCCGTATCATCCACTTCTTGGTTCAGTGGGCGCATCCCCAGTGCTACGAATTGTTCGACCACAGGTTGTATTTTAATGAAAGGTACGCCGTCAGTAGCAATAAGACTGGCTACTAGCACCATATTCACTTGATCGAACTCATCACTACTGAGTTTTTTTTCCTGTAATAGTACCTGTGTGAACTGAGAAGCCAAGGCGGGAAATTCAGGATCGTCCAATGCTACTCTATGTAGCACGGTTTTGATACTATTGATAAAAGATAATCCCAATTCGACAAACGTATTGGAAACTGGAATTTCAAAAAAATCGAGATTGAATAGAAGTTCGTCAACCTCTTCTTCCGTGGGATCATTGGGGGAAGTATGGATAGAGTTTTTAGCGAACAGTTCGAGGAGTACCAAGGCCCGCGCTTGAATAAACAAATCGTTAGTATTTCGGAGGATCTGCTTCACCGCGAGTCGCACATGATGATAATATTGTTCATCACATTGATCACCTAGATAGTTTAGAGCCTGGAGAATAGTGAGGATGGCTCGACCATATAACCTAATCTTGTGGCGGCGGCCATGAAGAGCATGTTTTCGATAATCCTGAGAGAGTATCATGATTGAGAGCTGCAATAGTCTTTCAAATAGATGCCCAGGATGAAGTCCTTCATCTTGAACTGTTTCCTCCAAAGATTCTCTCAACTCTGCAATCTCAGCTTGATCGATCGCATAGCTTTTCATCATGGCATCAAGGGCGTTAATGTTCATTTGTTGGATGCCTGCAGATTTAACGGAGATCTTGTGCACGTACGCCGCCTTGAGAATCGGACCGATCGCTAAACCACGACGTTCGTCGTCTTCCTGATAGATTTCTTCGATAAGCTCGGTCACTTTTGAGAGATGGTAGAAAGCGAAGTCTTCGCCTAAGAGATATTCTAATGCTAGGTTGAACACCGCGCCGAACCATTTTAAATGAAATCCTCGTGAATAGGAAAAACTAGAGAGAAAGATGTTCTCGATATGATACAGTTCCCGAGTTATCAATGTCAACGTGGAGTAATAGTTCTCAAAGATAAAGTATTTGAGTTCTCGTGCACTAGAATAGTCCCGAGAGCTCGGATTGAGCACCATCTGGGGAAGCCATGAGGGAATAAGTGATAGCAGAAGATTAAAAGCCCTTGTGAATGATTCAAGGTCTTTTATGGTTACTTCTCCTTTTTGGAACGACGTGTCGAATTCGGGAATATCGATGGATTTACCAAACTGCAGATCTGCTTTGTAAAAATCAATCAACGCCCTTCCTAACCCACCCCCGCGTTTCATCATCTCTACATTAACGTAAATATCTTTAAGTGCATATAGGGCAAATTGGGAAATTGTTTTGAGAAAAGTAATGATTTCCTTCTTCTCGAATGTCCCAGGAGGTACAATTTCAGCTAGTTGAGTGAAAAAATCTAAAGAAAACACCAATGAACTGCGTAAACGTATTTCCAATCCCCGCTGTCGTTGAATGCTGTGCAATATCTCGTGTAAGAGCAATCCACTAAAACTGGAACGATATTTGGCTTTGAGAAGACGTGAGGATTCCTCCAGCTGAATAAACACAAATTCCTTTTCTTTATAGCCATAGCTGAAACTGCTTTGGAATGATACGAGAAAAAACTCCTTTAAACTTTCTATTTCTTCAGAAGGGAGTCCACTTTCGGTTTTGATGAACGAGAGTACCTCATCGTTCTTTGTGATATCTGAAAAAACAATGGTCATATCAGCAATGGTGTCACAAAACTTCTTGATCATGGGGGCATTGAGGACTGCCTTAACCGGCTTTTTCATATCTTTAAAAAAGTCCAGAAGTACAATTTTCGGGGGGGGAACTACTTCTTTCATTAAGAGTGCTTCCAAAAGGATTTGCTTTTTTGTGTGCTAAGCTTGGCTGAAAAAAGCGGTGAGTTCCATTGAATATGTGATATTGATCTTACGATCTTGATCGGATGCCAAAACATCTTTCTTTGGAGAAAGAAGATGGTGGGCTCATCACTATCGCAATCAGAGCCCCAAGAATCCACGTAATGCGGGATTCATTTCTGCAACCCGCTCTTTACTGATTAGTTCAAAATATTGGCGCATAATACTTACCGATAGCAAAATACCCATTCCTGAACCGATAGCACCAAGAAAATCAGCAAAAGCGGCAAGTACACCTATAAAAATGCCTCCTATTACTGTAATCGTGGGAATATACATTTCTAGCCGACGTTCAATCCGTTTCTTGCTCTGTCGCCAGCCTGGCATTTGCATTCCTGATTGTAGAAACTGCTGTGCCACATCACGCGGTCCCATCCCCGCAGTATCCAACCACATGACCGAAAATACCACCGACAGAAAGATCAAGACCAAGGCATAAACCAGCGCACGTGTAATCGAAGACAGCGGAGCCGCTGGATCGATGACCCCTAATTCTCCCACAAGCGACCGAGGCGGTGTTAAGAAATAGACCAGGCCAGTTTGCGGGACATATTGTCCTGACACATCGTCAGGTTTAAACGTTCCAAGAAGGCGAGAGAGCAGATCAGGATTGGTAGTGCCACCACCTGTGCTGGCATTCCAAAGGATTTGCGCGATGAAGTAGATGTCCGCAAAGACCGCCGAAGTTAGAATAACGGGGATATTAGAAACGTACAACAACTTAATAGGGTAAGTTGACCGAATCCCCTTATACTGGGTATACGCTACCGGTATCTCAATCCGCATGGATTCAAAGTATATGACAATAATGAAGACCACAACGGTCGCAATGACCGAGAGCAGGGATAAGGAGGGGAGATTAAGATTGTTCGAGGGATCGTATCGGAAAAACAAGGCCCCGATAGCCGTAGGTATCCCATACGCGCTTACCCAAGCTAAGAACGCCAGGACAATTCCACGGTTTGATAACAAATCTGCAGGGCCCTCTGTAATGGCCTGGACAGAGAATAGTCCGGTAAAGATTTGTAGGCCAACTCCACCAGCGATGAAAAGTGATATTCCAGATCCTAAACCCCAACCTTTCTGCACCAATTCATCTAACAGGATAATGATGATACCAGCAAACAGTAGTTGTCCGATGATGGCCATTTGAGCAGGTAATTCAAGATCTCGGCCGTAACTTCCACCTATTAGAAACGCAACAGCTTCGATGATGGTCATAGCCACAGACATGACCTTTTGAGCGCCTGTATAAAGAGAACGTTCCTCCGGATCGCCCATATTGATATTAATAATCTTGCTTCCAACCAAAATCTGCATAATAAGTCCTGCAGTAACTATTGGGCCGATACCTAACTCGGCCAGTGATCCTTGAGTTGATGCGGTAATAGTCCGCATGTAGGCGAATGGATCACTCTCCCCAGGATTTGCAAGTAAAATGGGTGTAGACGCCATAACGAAATAGATAATCAAGGCTACAAACGTCCAGGCCATTTTTTCATTAAAACGCACCTCACGGGTAGGTTTAACTACTTCAGGGGTTATGGACATAAAAGGACGGACCGCTTGCAGAAAACGAGATGTCATTTGAGCTACCTCAGAGAGAAATGAAGACCCGTAGTGATTTTCAGGCCTCCATATCCGTTGTAGGAGGGGGATTAGAGGTAGAAATTTATTTGTTTTCTTGCTATCCTCTCGTGCAAATAGTAGAAAAAGGACAAAATATTTTACCGCTGACAGAGCGGGATCGTTTTAGTCGAAATCTGGTGAATTCCGTACCCAACAAGGATTTCAAAGGTGCTCAAGTAAATGAAACAAATACGTAGGGTAGGCTACCAATTTTTTCTTGTAGGTATCGTTTTTTCAAGCCTCTTCTTCGCATCAATTGCTGTGATTACCTCTGGTATGGTAATTTCCCCGCAATCTTTGGATCCCCAGGCAAGAATAACGCAAAACCCGACAAAACAAATTTCTCTAGAAAACCTGAACTTTTTTGATCCAGAAGACCTAACCAATACTAGTCACCAAGTCAATGTCACCCGTACAATTGTGGCAAACGAATACGCGTATACCAGTGAGACCATCCGCATTGAGGTATCCAACAACGGGCTGAATCCGATAGATGCTTTCAACCTCACTCTCCCCTTTGCGGAGTATAGTGATATTAAGTACCTACGAATCTTATCGAGCAACGATACGGAGACTAAATCTACGGAGTGGCAGAAAATCGAATCGAATAATGATTCTGTGGTCTATGTGGTCGCTTTCCCAGAGATTGAACCGACTAAATACTCAGTCATTACGATTCAGATGGATCATCCCCATGCCGTCATCTATGACACGGATACGCAATTAGAAGAAGCTACGTTTCCATACTCCTTTAATCTTTCGTTCATCCCAATGATTTCCTTACCAATAACACGATACCATGTTGATTGGTCCATAGGTAAAGACACTGCAGGGACGGTTCATCCCGTTTCTATAGACAATGACACAATTACACCCGATCCATCGTCATTCACAGGAACTTTGACGAATGACCAACAAGGAATTCGAATTGCGAACGTCACTGATTTAGCCACTATTGACAGAACCGTATTGAACACAACTGAATACGGGAATTATAATCTAACTCGATTGGCGAATTTACCGTTTATTCCTGCCTATCAGCCCAGATTGAAGGCCAATTTCACTGCCTACTATCTTTCATTCGATTATTCACAACAAGTCTATACTAGCATCGAATTTTCTTCTCTAACCACTAAGGTCATCGTCTCGGAATGGGATTGGACAACCACAGTTCACGATATCGTAATCCGAAACATTGGAATCCAATCTGGATCAACATTGAAGACTGCGCTGGGCAGTGACACGTTCCCATCTATCAGTTTCAACGTACCTGAAAATGCCCAAAAAATTGGTTTCCGTGATAATTATGGCAACATTTCCATAGCATCGGCGACAACAACTACCCCAGGAAAAAAGATTGTCCGGATTAATCCGCGTGTTGAAATAGAAAGAGGAGAAATATATTACCTCCAAATGTCTTACCGCGAACGAACATCAGATATCGCTTCTGATCTTGGCAACGGAAGGATACAACTTCATTTGCCGCTGACCATCGCAAATAATTGGACCATCCGCCAATTCGAATTTAACCTACTTTTACCATTTGGATCCACGTTCAACCTTGAAGATATGGTTAATACCACCCAAAAACAAACTCTCCGCCCCGTTCTTGCAAGTTCTACTGTTTCGGAAAGAGAATTTCTAGGATTGTTCAATAGCGTTGGAATTCATTTAATGTACGAGGACTTGACACCATTAAGCATTCGCTACATTGATCTCATTGCAGGTCTTGCCCCTGTGTATCCCTTCTATCAACCTCTCTCAATTTTCCTTTTCTTGCTCGTACTGGGAATCGCTTACACTCTTGTTCGAAACATCTCATTTGGGATAAAACCCAGACGTGTATTACTTGAAGAAATACCCCTAGATCTGATTAGGAATTTTGTCAAGAATTACGAAGAAAAGACAGCAATCAGAGCTCAAATCTTGAGATTGGATAATAGACGGAAAACCAAGAAGATTTCGGCCCGCGAGTACGAAAAAACCCGGGCTC
This sequence comes from Candidatus Thorarchaeota archaeon, assembly GCA_048882505.1. Taxonomy (GTDB): domain Archaea; phylum Asgardarchaeota; class Heimdallarchaeia; order Hodarchaeales; family Hodarchaeaceae; genus Hodarchaeum. The sequence continues at coordinate 51,039 of JBHLRO010000016.1, read as the reverse complement.
TTCTGAATAATCGAATGGAACAGGCCGATCGTTCCATTGTGAGTGTGTCACGGAAATTAGCTGACGAAAGCCGACGCTATCGAATTGCTATGAGGACAATTGAAGTTGCGGAAGCTAATCGTGAGGATATTTTGCATAATATTGATTCACTTGAGCGCAAAAAGACCCAAGGACGCATTGGAAAAGAGGCTTATGCGAAATTAAAACTTAGTTACGATAAGCAACTTCAAAGTGCGAATAATGAGATAGATAAAGTCTTAATTGAACTTCGAGCCTTGCTTACAGGGTGATTTGGATGTTAGTTGCTCAGGAAAGCAACCTAAAAATGGTTCCAGCCATCATAATAGAGCATCATATATGCACCCGCTGCAGCAAATGCATCAAGAGTTGTCCCGCAGATATTCTTGTTCGACAAAAATCGAAATCCAAGGCCTACAAATTTGATATTGAAGTAACAGATGCGGGTTTTTGTTTCGAATGTCGGGCCTGTGAAGTTGTTTGTCCAGAGAACTGCATCCATATATTATGTAGTACGCAAGCCCCGTAGTGTAGTGGTCCATTATCGAGGAATTTAATCCTCGTGAGCCCATATCATGCGAGGTTTTGGTCTAGAGTCGTAACCTGCGATTCTAGGAAGATTCCTCGTGACCCCAGTTCGAATCTGGGCGGGGCTATCATTTTTTTCAAGATTTTACGTCTAACTGGATCCGGTCAGGTTGAATGGTTTTCCCTCTTCTAAAATTTGAGAGGGAATCTGAACCTGGTATTTACGGAGGAACGCTAAATCTTCCGCCTCTTTTCTTAGATCATCTGGGAGCATAACTGGAATCGTTTTTCTAATAGGATAATATCGTTTACATTTTTCGCAGTTGATAAGTCCAGATTCCACTTCTACGTCACTGCTTTCAAATACCAAAAGCTTTAACTCAGGGTTCTTACACATCGGGCAGGCCAAGATCTCCATTAATTCTCTTTTCATAATATCACTTCAGACGGCTCTTCACACATTCATCGTTGTCTTAACAACTCTGTCGGGGATAACATCATCATCAGCGACTTTTTGTAGGAATAGCAATGGATGGATTTTTTGATGTGAATAAGTAAAAGTTGATTTCTACAGTGATATACATATAAGAGATCAATAGGTCACTGGATAAAGTCCTACTAGAACTAAAATTACTAGAATGCTTACAGAGCAGAGTATAAGCCATTCACGATAATGTTTTCTTTTCTCGGTCTGATTACTGCTGTTTGATAACTGATTACGAAAATGCCATGTGAATAATACGATCAGAGCTGTTAGAAAGATAAGCATGACGTGTTGAATGGTTCTATCAAGGAATTCCAAATATAAGACAATTGCTGTGGCTAATATTATAATAGAACCCAAAATTGATAAGTCTAGAAGCTTCACAGACTTAGGAAGTTCAGACCAGCCTTTGACATCTCTAGTGGTCACGTGTACGTCCTCCTGAATCTTTTTTCTCTTAGCAAGTGCTGGAATGAGCTAGAGATTATAAAAACCTGTCTTACAAAAGCTGAAAGGGAGAGTGGCTAGAGATTATTAAATCCCGTCTCTTTCCTCGCAAACCGCAAATTAAAGGTTTGAGATGAAGTGGCACGCATTAAAACGGTAATACTTGGCGCCGCAGGGCGAGATTTCCATAATTTCAACACTTATTTTCGTGAAAACGACAGATATGAGGTTATCGCCTTCACAGCGACCCAAATTCCTGACATCGAAGGAAGGGTATATCCTTCAGAGCTAGCAGGGTCATTGTATCCCAACGGGATCCCAATTTATGCCGAAGAAAAACTTCCTGAATTGATTCGCGAGCATACAGTGGATCAGGTCGTATTATCATACTCAGATATTTCTCATGTCCAAGTAATGCAAATTGCTTCTCGAGTTATTGCCTTAGGTGCCGATTTTAGGTTGATGGGGACATATCATACATGTCTTCGCGCAAACATGCCCATTATTGCGGTATGTGCTGTAAGAACTGGCGCTGGTAAGAGTCAAGTAAGCCGAAAATTGGGCCAAATCTTACGAGAATACGGGAAAAAGGTGGCCGTGATCCGCCATCCCATGCCCTATGGTAATCTACGTGAACAAATTTGGCAGCGTTTCGGAGATTTAACGGATCTAGACAAACATAAATGCACTATCGAGGAGCGAGAGGAATATTTTCCCCACATTGTTGCAGGAAATCTGGTTTTTGCAGGAGTAGATTATGCCAAGATTTTAGAAGAAGCGGAAAAAGAAGCTGATATCGTTCTATGGGACGGCGGAAATAATGATTTCCCGTTCTATTCTCCCGATTTATGGATAACCGTAACTGATCCACATCGGCTAGGACATGAAACAACGTACTATCCTGGACATACCAATCTGTTGGCCAGTGACGTCGTTATTATCAACAAAGTGGATACTGCAAACATTGAGGATGTCGAAACACTAACAAGGACGATCCAATTAGAAAATCCAAGTGCTAAAATAATCAAGGCAAAAAGCCCCATAACAGTTGAAAATCCAGATATTGTTGAAAACAAACGTGTTTTGGTCATTGAAGATGGACCAACGTTAACTCACGGAAACATGAGATTTGGTGCTGGTATTGTTGCGGCACAAAAACATGGGGCCTCGGAAATTATCGATCCTAGACCTTTCGCCGTTCGTTCTATCAAGGAAACTTTCACAAAGTATAAGCACTTGAACCAGGTTCTACCTGCCATGGGATACGGAGATGAACAGATTAAGGATCTTGAAGAAACTGTAAACTCTGCTGATGCTGATACGGTTATAATTGGAACTCCAATAGATCTCAGAAGATTAATCACAATAAATAAGCCGGTCACTCGTGTCACATATGCAATGGACGAGGAAAGCGCCAAAGCTCTTACTGAAATCTTAAAAAATATGAATTTAATCTGATGTGTAGGGCGAGGGGAAATTAGAGCCTATTGATAGTAGTACTAGATGTTCTAAACCGAGTTAGACCCTTATTTGCTAATATTTTTCCTGTGTACTCACAGCAACCATGTAGAGTCCAATAATCGCAAGAAGAGCGCTTCCTGCTGCCGCCAGAATTCCTATTATTGGTGCTGTCTCATTGATAATGAACCAAGCCACCAAAATAAGAGCCGCACCCAAGCCCAAACCACCGATGATAGTGGCGTTATTTCCCTCACCATACCCGTAACTTTCCCGAGAACCGTATCCCATACCAAGTCCACCAATTATTCCAGCAATCCAGACTAAAAATAGTTCAAAATAAGCTGGAGTCCCGACTATGTTAGGATCAAGAATTGGCATTTGTAATGCTGGAATAAGTACAACCAAAAAACTCACCGCAAAGATTAAAGTACCAATAAAAGTCGGAGTTCTGACCATTTTTCTTACCATCTAACCCTTTTTCTTTGAAAAGATAGTTAGCTTGAATCTGAAAGATCACCTTTTATCATTTTTCATGATCACACAACTAAACCACGTAGATAGTTAGGATGACTCTGAAAAACCATCTTTTCTCATTTTTCATTAGTTTGTATTGATTTCGGCGTGAACAATAATAGATTCACAACTAATGTTGCTTAAACAGCGAAATATCGGGATTCATTTTATCAAACTGGATTTTATAGATCCATCGGAAATCTTAAGGAATGGTCTTAATTAAGAGTGATCGGCCTTAGTTTCAGAGTAATCGTTAAATGGAAATGCTACAATGAAAATACTAGTGACTGGAATTGCAGGTTTTATTGGGTCTCATTTAGCAGAGCGCTTAAGCGATTTAGGATATGAAGTCGTGGGGATAGACTGTTTTGCTGATTACTATTCCCGAGAACTGAAACAACTGAATATAGAAAAGATCAAGAGTAACAATATCCCAGTCTACAATTTGGATCTTGCAAAAGGCGGTCTAAAATCTGCATTAAGAAGTGTTAACATCATATATCATCTGGCAGCTCAACCAGGAATTTCTATCTCGACCCCGTTTGAAAAATATGTAAAAAACAATATAGTTGCCACCAAAAATCTGGTAGATTCGTGCAAAAACCTTTCTTCACTAACTTATTTTGTCAATGTCTCAACTTCATCAGTATATGGGGCGCATGCAACAGATTCTGAGGACGCGGCACCTAAGCCTACTTCATTTTACGGTGTGACGAAATTGTGCGCAGAGCAATTAGTTCTTGCTTACCATCGTGAATATGGATTCCCTGCCTGTTCCTTGCGTATTTTCTCAGTGTATGGGCCACGTGAAAGACCTGAAAAACTGTTCCCTAGGCTTATCTTAAGCATATTAAACAACACTTCTTTTCCTCTCTATGAAGGAAGTGAAACCCATTCTCGAAGTTATACTTATATCGAGGATATAATATCTGGATTGATCTCCGTATTAAGCCATAAAGAAAAAGCGATCGGGGAAATTTTCAATCTAGGTTCGCCGGTCGAAGTCACCACTAGGGAAACAATAAAGATTGTCGAACAAATCATGGGGAAGGAAGCAAAAAAAGATATCCTCCCGAAAAGGCCTGGGGATCAGATTCGAACTTGGGCAAATATCAACAAGGCACGTTCAATTCTCGGCTTTGAACCAAAAACTCAGATTGAAGACGGATTAAAAATAGAAATAGATTGGTTTCGAGAAATCTATCAAAAAAACATCGCATATGAATAAAACACTCCCCTATGTACGTCAATATTAAGTTAACTGATGGGCCGGCCCAGATTTGAACTGGGGATTTCCTCCGTGTCAGGGAGGCATCATACCGGGCTAGATCACCGGCCCGTTTGTTATCGCAACTGTCCTAAAATGATCATTCTGTGTTTATTAACTATTATGAGCTTTTTGGTCGTTGAATGATCCTTAGATTTTAAATTTTATCAACTGACATTATCAAAATCTGTCTATCACAGAGATACGAGCTCTTCAGTGAGTTCTCATTCATCAGCATTGCTTGTAAAAACTTTACCACCAACAGCTTCTATTTTTGTTTGTGCCCTGGATGTGATTTTAGGGGTATAAAGATTGATGCGGGTGCTGACTCGACCAGAACCTAGGACTTTCGAATAACCCAGTTGAGCTACATCTACCTTGATCGTTTGTCCTTTCTTAATAGCTTGATTGGAGGATAACCAGCTCTCAAGCTGTTCTTCTATGATTCCCACATTAATTGTTCGGGATGGCAGTCTGTTGGGGGGAGAAAATCCTTTTTGGCTCTCGATGATGCTAGAAATTTTACCAATGCGGTGGTGGCCCTTGCTACCTGCTTTACCGACTCCGCCACGAGACCCACTTTTCCTATGGCCGCCTGATACTCTACCATATCCATAGGTTCGACTGCCACGCTGTTTTCTTATCTTCTTTGACCGTCTGGTTGTCATATGCATCCACATTATGCCATTTTGGTGATAAGCTGATTGATATGTTCGCCTCTATACCCGAGTGCCCCTCCCAAGGCATATGGTTGTTTGACTCCACGACTTCTAAACCCTTTTCTTGGGGGATGCAACCGAAAAACAGGTTTTAGACCTTTTATTTCATCTAGATTGGCTTTAAAGCGTAAAAATTGTTCCACAAAGTCATCGATATTGGAGAACCGTGTGTTTTTTTTGACATACTCTTCCGTGACTCTTTGATTTCCATTTATGCGTCCTCGTTTGATGATAAGTTCTTTTGTGCTAGCGAAATCTAGTTCGCCCCAAGTAACTATGTCCTTTGCCTTCTGCAACATACCCTTATAGGTTTCACGATCATCTATAATGATACAGTGATTCGTTTTATGAAGTCTTAAGAGATTGAGAGTTTTTTTTATTTCTTGATGTCTACCAATGACGCTTCGGATCCGGATCACCGCCATCCGACTAGTCGCTTGGGAGGGAGATTTTGACATAATCTGTTATTCCCCCCATTCAGTAACATGTGATCGGGCATACGTGGCCCGAAGGGCTTCAAAAGTAGCTTTACAAAAATTCTGAGTCGTTCGAGTATCTCCAAACGATTTACTCCATATATCAGATATTCCAGCAAGTTCCATAATGTTTGTGGCAACGTCCCCAATCACAAGTCCCAATCCTTTGGGGGCGGGTTTCAAAATAACTCGGACACTACCAACCTTGCCTTCGGTTTGGAACGGAATTGAGTGGGGATTGGAACAGGTGCATTCCCAACTCCCGCATCCTCTCTTAATCGGTACAATATTTAATTTAGAAAGAACGATAGCATTTCTGATGGCCGTTCCAACGCCTGCCGCCTTTGCTTGCGCTACTCCAACGATTCCATTTCGATTGCCAACGCCGGCTGTCGCAACAAATAGCGTTTTTCGCCCAGCATCAGTCTGTCTCTGAACTCGACCCACATCCAATACCGTTTCGGTCAAATTAGGAACAAGGAAGTCGACAACCCTGACATCATCAATTCGAAATGAATCACGAAAAACATCATAAATGGAGGTAATAGATCCCTCCTTTACTAAGTGACCCACCTCTGTTCGAGGCATCCATGAATCAAGATCGACTTCCGTTGCTGCATTTTCTCTATCGCGTCGTCTTCTACTCATGTCCAATCATCCTTTAATATTATTAATTCAATCTTAATGGTATTTAGTTTCAATTGCATTTTTCGTGTTCTCAAATAAGTCGGTTAGCTTGGTCGGGTCGATTTTTTGCTTGATATATTTTGAAAACTGTATTTCAAACCGCTCCATATCATTCTGTTTAAGAATTCTGGCGTATTCGGCAATATGCCTCCCCTTAAGTCGTTCCTCCGTGGGAAAAACTTTTTCCGAATGTGGAACTTCTAATCCGGAATCAACAATTCCTTTCAGAGCGGCAAACAGACGGGATCCATAAACGGGAGGATTCAGCCCCGCATCAAGAATTGCTCGTTGGATTCCAGCTTTTTGTCCTTTGAGTCCTGCTAAAAATCCAACAAGATATGCGCTTGGGATATTTGATGTAGCCTCTCCCCATTGAAATTCTTTTGTAAGTTCACGTGTGTGGGCCGATGAGAGTGTGAAATCCCCGTTGATTCTTGCGTCTATAAATTGAATAAGGCAATGATTATTAGTGAGACGGACAACCGCTCGGGTTTCGTTACTTCGGACTAGGCGACGCCGTAAATGGTAGTTTGTTTTTCCTTCGCGTCGCCGTCTAAAAGGAACACGATATCGGGCACCTTTTGCCATACTCTTCACCGTCTCCGCACTTTTGGCTTTTTTACGATTCCAAGATCTTCGATTGTATTTCGGAGATAGGCCACACTGCGGTACGCATTACCTTTAACTTTTGCATAAAGTGTTCTATACTGGGCAGGTGAGATGGCTTGCTTGTCTCTAAGTGCTCGTAAATATCTTCTCTGGGCTCTCACCTTAGTAATCCAAAGTTTTTTACTTGGTTGTCTCGCACCCTTTCTTCCTTTTCTACTTCCAGGACCTCTCCGTTGTCCTCGGTGTTTTTGTCTCCTAATGTATCTAGCACGAGCTCGTGATACCCCTTGCACCGGCTTTTTCCGAATTATTCCATCTGCAATGAGCTTTCGAACGTCAGCTCTTGTCAAGGCTAAGGAAAGGTCCTCCTCAACATCCGGATCAATCCAAACTCTATGTACCCCTACTCCTAGGACTTTAGCGGCGATTCGTTTTTGAGGAGCAAGATTCATTCTTCTTCGTCTCCAATTTCAAGGTCTGACAATTCGAGGTCTGATAGCTCGAGATCCTCTAGCGCCTCCTCATCAAGCGCTAGCTCTTCTTCTAGATCACGCAGATCCACTCTGGCGACAATCGGATTTATAATATGAACGTTCAATAATTGGGCTTCAGTAATTATTCTTTCCTTTTTTTTCCTTCCTACACCAGCTGCAATCCGTCCCACCTGATAAGAGGTGTCAACGAGTGATAAATCCAAAGGAGAATTGATCAGTACCTCTTCAGTGCCCACAGATGATTGATAACGGACCTGCCTCGGGCTTCGAAATCCAATTGAGGGGGACACCGGCCAACCTCGTTTCTTTTGACGTGTCCTTGAATCAATCCCACGGGCCTTCCGCCAGCTTTTTTTAACTCGTCTATATCTCCAAGATTCGGGTCGGTGGAATTTTGGCCTTTTTTTCTTTAAAAGGGCCTTAATTCTTTGGAGGCGAGCCTCCTGACCAGAGCTTACTTTTGAAATGCCTGACATTTCATGTTTCTTCCATTTATACCGTAGAATCCTTATCTTCCGCTTCGAGAGAAGTATAACGGTGGGATTGAGATCTATTGTACGTGAAACGACTGCAGAATCCAAACCAAGCCCCGTTATTCCCTATATTTAAATGATGCAGGAAAAACCTCCCGAGATGACAATTGAAGTTTTTGCAGGAGGGGTTCTTAAAAACGTCGCTTACCTACTAGCATTTAGATCATTCAACTTTTCAGGAGAGATCTTGTATTCACGTTATCCATTCGGGAGCATATCATGAAATCATTAACTTTTTATCAGAGATTTCAAGATTAAATGCAACGAAAATTAAATTCTGTAATCTTCTTAGGTCATACTCCCCCTTGTTAACACATCTTCCCCCGCATCTCAAAAATCTTACTTATGACAGTGCCCTAATTACCCATTTGACTCCTGCTGATATTGCGGGGCTCACAATAGCTGGAGTCGATGGCGGGTATGTTTCACGAAAGTTCATTGGCTTTGACATCTTTCTTTTCCGAGCAGTTGCCGTTTTTTCCAGCTACACTCCCACGGGTATCCAGAAAACTACCTATTATCCCACCAAAACCCCACCATTTGAAACAGCGGTCTCGGAAGTGGGTTTATCTGTCATTGACGCAGAACAATACGGAACAATAAGACGGGCTATTACAGAAATTCAGGTTACTATTCAAGTTCTGGAGACAAGTCCAAAAAAGGTAGATATACTCCTTTTAGATGGAAGCCCAGTCATAAAAAAACCTTTAACAGGAAATCAAAAAATTTTGCGTTACTACCAAACCTATCTAAATCATCTTGCCAGACTTGTGTCCCAAGCAAGGGAAGATCGGATTCGGTTGGCCTGGATTGTCAAGGATAGTCGGTTAAACCTTCTCACTAAATTTCTTGGACAAATTCTCCCCTTCTTAAGTGAGGAGATGCCCCAGATGCTTACGATTGATTATCGCAGCATCATTAACAGAAGTAGAGATATGGACCTATTCTTCTATCTATTAGAACCAAGCGATCGGAGCCTGGTATATCACTACCCCTTCCAATTGCCTACTGATTTAGGCTTGAATTTATCACTCTATGTTTATTACCTGAAAACGGCACCATACGACATTCCGCTCAGGATTGAGCTGTTCCAATCAGTTCCTCTGAAACCTTCGGCCCTTGTAAGTGAAGTGAATATTCTCTCTGAGGCGATATTGCCTATCTCTCAATATAATCGTGAATATGGGATCCCCGCGCCCATAGTTGAAGCTGATGCTCGAGCAAGAATAAAGGAAGCCGAAGTCGACGCTTTATTCCGGTCGATCCATACAAAACATCCTACACCGGATTTGTGGTTCCCTCGTCGAGAAAGAACCCCTTGGAGGTTTTAACCTTGAAATTAGGCAACAATGAGGTTGAATACATATGACCCTGCTTGGAACTGTTATCTCAACAAAGGACTCCCCTAACTTGGATAAAATAGAATTCATCATTATTGAAAATAATGACCAATCGTATGCGGAGAGAGGACAGTTTGTTGCTCTTCCTAAAGACCAAAGTTTGGTAGTTCTAGGCCAAATTACAGGAATCAAGAAATATAATGCGTATTATGAGACTCTCGACTCTAATATCCAAGAGCTAGCCTCTCGGGAGTTTGACGCCATCTTTCCAACAAATGAATGGGAAAGCACGGTAGCTGAACTCAAACCACTGGGTGAACTAAACAAGGTTACTGGAAAAGTTCGTCGTCTCAAGTTTCCTGTGTCTCCTGGTTCGAAGGTATATACGGCAGAAGCCGCCGTAGTTTCGAAGTTTCTTGGATTTGACGATAATGGCCTTTTTTGGGGGGAAATACCATCAAATAGCGTGAAAGTACAACCCAGTCTTTCGCGGTTGCTAAGAAAGCATCTTGCAATTCTCGCCATTTCGGGGGCAGGAAAATCTTATGCCACAACTGTTTTGCTTGAAGAGCTCCATAACCATGGAAAGATGGGAGTTCTCGTCATTGATCCACATGGTGAATATTCGAGCCTTATTCCTGAAATGGCAGGAAAAAAACAGAGAAATGAGATTATTAACGGTTCTTTTATTTCAATTGGCGTTCCCGAACTTTCAGCATGGGACATTTCAGAATTCATTCCCGATATGACCGTTGTTCAGACCCGTGTTCTTGACAATCTAATTGCGGAACTTCGGAAACAAAAAGACCTCTATGGTCTACAAGATCTCATCCGTGTTACTGATCAGTCCGAAACAATCAATACTCGCACGAAGGATGCCTTAATCGGGTGGTTGCATTCTTTAGATCGAACCTACCTTTTTTCGGCACAAACCAATCCCATTATCGATCAAATGATCCGTCCTGGAAAGATCACGATTCTCGATTTATCTGAGATTCGAAATCTACGGAGCAGAGCTATCATTGTCCTGCACTTCCTGAAAGGACTATATTACCAACGTATCCAGAACAAAATCCCACCATCGCTGTTTGTGGTTGAAGAGGCCCATCAATTCTGTCCTCAAAATCAAAGATCTGTTTCAAAACGGATTATTGAGACCATTGCTCGTGAAGGACGAAAATTCTATGTTTCGCTCTGTCTTATTTCCCAGCGACCAGTGAACCTGTCCGTAACCGCACTCTCCCAATGTAACTCGAATTTAATACTTCGCATCAGAAATCCATATGATCTCGATTTCATTGGTCGAACTTCTGAAGGAATTGATAGAGCAGCACTGAGGGTACTCCCAGATTTAGAAATTGGCGAAGCCTTATTGGTAGGCGAGGGAGTCAACTACCCTGTATTTTTTCGTGTGCGAACCAGACGTTTTCGGGCAAGTATTTCTAATTCGGATTTAGAATCAGTATCTGAAAGCTGGTTTAGGGATTTCTATTCTGAGCCGTAGCCTCGAGGTCTATGGGGAGGAACCCTATTTTCCAGTGTTTGAAGTAGATTATTAGCTAGTCTCATGTCTATCCTGACAGATGGTTCCAGTAACTCTGTTATTCAGTTGCCACAAATAGCGACAAGCTTTTGATAAACCATTTTTTATCGGGAGAAACTAGAAAAGAAGAAGTTAAAATTCAGTGAAATGAATAGGATTTCTGATGTTTATATGCTACCTGTATTCATGTGTCTACAGGTCATGAATCCTGGTATATTTGGACTGATAATGGAGTAGAATTCGTCTATGGCTCTGATTAACTTTTCATATGCATCCTTTATCGCTACAATCTTTGCCATCTTATCCCTTGCCTTAATAGTGTTGTATTTATTATTCTACAATGAGGAGGAGGAAGAACAGGAAGATATTACAGAAACGTAGCCCTCTCATTGATCAAGTTCTATTGTTGGAGTGCTTGTGCCATTTTATATAATAATGCATGAGGGTCTTTCGCTTTTATATATGCGGAAGCGAGGAGGACCCCCTGTGTCCCTAATTCAAGCGCTTTTTTCACATCCTCGGCATTAGATATACCCGCTCCACAAAGGGGGGTCACTTGGGGATTTTCGAGTATGATCCGTTGGACATTTTTTCTTACAATCTCGGGCTGAGCAGATGAGACCGAAATTCCTGTACCGATAAGCTCGGGGGGTTCGAAAGCAATTGCATTTGGATTCAATTTTGCAGATGCAGCACTAACTGCTTCATTGTTCGTACACACAATCGCGTATAGTCTATGTGATCGTAAATCCCGAATCACGTTTTCAATATCAGCTAGGGTCATTCGATTCTCCGAATGATTAATAAGGGATCCTGAAGCGCCCGATATATTGATCATCTCCGTAGAAATTTTCCCCGTATTGCTCCCCGTAGACACATTGTCTACTGCTTGTGAAAAAACTGGAATTTCGAGTTGTTCAGCGAACTGTGTTAGATAGGTTATTGGAGGGCAGATCACAATCATTGCACCAGATTCCTGCGCCACACTCTCAGCAATCTTCGCTAGCTCGAGGCCTTGTTTACCCAAAGCTTTTTGATAGATTTTCAGGTTTAAAACAATAAGAGGGACCTTTATTTCCTTCATTTCGCCAATCAAACCCTGAAATCAAGGAATAACCTTATTAAATTCAAGATTTTTGCTCTACGTTTACTTCGTTGCCTTTAGAATAAAGAGATTTCGGGGGTCAGAAGTTTTTAATTGTGCTTCAAAGAACGATTGCCTGTGCCTTATTATCTAAATAAAAGGAGGAGCTCTTATTAATGAGCCGTCGTTCCCGTTCACGCTCTCGTATAATCGATAAATGGTCTGCGAAAGATATTTACCAGATTTTCACTCCTCCTGGCTTTCTTGAAGGGGAGGAGAAGCTAATTGGAGAAACAGTTGCTGATGATCCAGAAAAAATGATCGGCCGTGTTATTGAAGTTTCTCTTGGCGACGATTTAACCAATGATTATACGAAGCGACATGTAAAACTTCAATTTCAGATCACTGATGTGACGGGAAATAAAGCACAAACTCGTTTTAAAGGACATTCATTTGCACGAGATCATCTGCGCTTTCTTGTCAGAAGACGTAGAACACGAATAGACAGCATTAGTACTGTTAAAACAAAAGATGGAGTTCTCTACCGAGTAACGGCAACGGGTTTTACTACACATCGCTCAAAAGCCAGTCAAAAGGACGCCATAAGACGCCAAATGATGACGATTGTGGAAGACAGGGCCGCAGAACTTGACAATGACGAATTCATCCGTGAAGCTACTAACGGGAAGATTGGTTCAATGATTTATTTTCAGGTTAAGCGTTTATTTCCAATGAGAGGAGTAGAAATCCAGAAGACTAAACTCTTAATGCCATTAGATGGTTCAAATTAGTGTTATTTTCCGAGTTTTTGTTCAATCTTCATTATCCCTTCCTCGGAAACAATCAGTGCTAACAATAGGTCGTTAATGGTTGAAAGAGCTGTTTCAATCCCTACCACGTGATTTACATCTATCTTCACTGCCTTCTCCGTGTATTTCATTGAAATAATCATAGGAGGATCTACTAGATTGTCAGGATTAAGGGCAGCACAAATACTGTTTCCCGCTTCCTCATTTTCTACCTCTACTTGAATCTGGATCTGTATTTCTTTAATTGACAATAGGTTCACATTTTCGTGTTTTCTGCTAAATAGTTATCAGTTCTTTTAACAAGAGAAGAAAGCTCACCTTCGGGCACGATCAAACCATAAGTACCAATAGATGACCGACTAAGTCGAGCTTTTGGTCCCATAAAGCCTTTCATTGTGTTTATAAGATTCTGACAATCAAAATTGGTTCCTAATGAATGACTATTCGTTACCCGAATCATTATTTCTCCTAATTTAGTCCTTACGCATCCTAGAACTGGTCTGGGAAGAAGCTCTCTACGTTTTCCTAGCGTATTAATAAGTGGTGCCAATATGGGTACTGTAATACCGGAGTTTCTCCCGTCAAAGAAGTATATCGCCTTAAATTTCTGACTTTTCTCTTCAAACGTAACCCAATCCAATTCTTTCTGCATTATACCATTAAACTCTTCTTCTACGGAAATTGCGTCACGTAAGGCTTCTTCACGATCCCCCAAACACAATGCTAATCCGATATCTGGGCGTTGAAGCCACCCAAAAATGTTTAATTTTGCAGCAAAAGTTCGTGCATCTCTTAAACTGGCTACTGGTTCATTAATTATTTGATAATCATGTTTTATGAGGTTTTTTGGATTAATACCATAATTTGTTGTTAATTCGGAAATTAATCGGCGATTTTCGCTCTCAGAAAGGTCATAAAATGATCGTGATTTTTCTTTTGCCAATATCGGGATATCTAGTCTTTTAAGAAACTCTTCGACCTGTTCTCTTGTATTTAATCTAGGCAATTCAGCATTTTGCAATACCGATGTAATAGATAGAGACCTATCTGGAAACCAGACCGCTTTATCATTTGAAATGAGCTTAAAACGTTTTGCTTCTTTGATTATATTTCTAAACGCTCCATTTAACGTTGAACGCTCACCTAATGTACCAATTATTACAAAAATGGATAGATACGTGTTTTTTGATGAAATACTGGTTCCTATATAATAGCTCAACGCTGAACTCGATATTTGTACCGTCATATCATTCGTGAAGATAAGAGGATTGAACAATTGAACATTCTTTGCTAATTCACGTTCTTTGGGTCTCGAGTGATGATCCAGAATATAGACCTGATTCACGTCCCAGAATTCAAGTGTCTCAAGGTTTTCGGTTCCAATGTCGATAAAAATTACATTACTTCCACTTGGAAGCGTCATCTCTATTTTTTCTAAATCCGCGTGAGTCAATTCATATCCTGTAAACCGTAAATGGAAAGAAAATCCGATTTGAGAGAGAGAGGAAATTAGTATCGCTGCTGCACACTGTCCATCGGCTTCAGGATGAGCAAAGATGTGAACTAGTTGATCACGAGGGATTTGTTGGAGCCTTGTAACGATCTCGTGGCATATCTGGGATAGCGCTTCTTTATGCGGAATTGTTGAATTCTCTAAAATGACGTATTACTCCTAATGGTTCTTTATCGGTAGATGATAGCAGTATATTACGGATAAAAAACTCCTCCCCACACTAGCTCATCGTAATCTGAAAGAAGTTGTACCCACCCGGATTTCTTTTTGTGGGCTTTGGTTCTAAGTGCACCGGTCCTGATATCTGAACTATAATCCAGGTTATCTTTCTTTAGATCATACCCTTGCTAATTAAAGTACGAAACTCTTCGAAAGAAAGCTTTCTCCCCTCTTCAAATTTTCGCTTCGCATCTTCAACTTTTTCTTCTATTTTCTCCCGTTCGATCTTCTCCCGTCTGGCCCGTGTTTTCTGCTTTGTCTTATTCAGATCCTGTCTGATTCGGTTGATTTCACGTATATATCCCAGATACTCATTATGTATCGCATTAGCCTGGTCTTTTGTATTTAAGAACTGGGCATGAAGCTCATCTGCCTGCTTTCGCAAGATATCCGCATTCTTGAAAGCTTGTATCATCGTTTTATGATGGAAACGACTTTCTCGGGCCTGGTTCTTGAGCTGATGATCCAGAGCCCGAAATTTTCCTTTTAAAGCGTTTATTCGTCCCAATATTGTCTGAAGATCACGGGCAATTACATCGCCCTCTTGGACATCGCGGATTTTTTCTTCTAATCTGGTAATACGTTCGACTAGTTCTCGTTCTTCCATTATAGGTAAGTTAGGGGTCGTTGTCAATTTCCATTCTAGCTGTCGAATTTCTCTACGTATTCTTTTCGCGGAAACGCCGGGGGAGCGTCTGAAGTTTCCTTTTGTTTCCCGTTCTTGCCTTTCACTTAGTTGTTGATCAAATCTTTTGGCCTGTTCATTGAAACCATTCAGTTCTTTGAGTAAAAGGCCTTTTTTCGATTTAATTTCCGAAATAGTTTCGTTACAATTGTCTCGCTTTTCCCGCTCTTCCTTGGCAGTTTTGATTAGTTCTTTGACCTGTTCGTTGAGTAAGTTCCTTTTATTAGCGATAGTAGTTACCTTTCGGTTAAATTCCTCCCTTTGTTGTTTTATATCTCGAGCTCGAGCCTCTATGTTCGATATTTCTAATAATTTTTTTTCAACAAGTTCTATTGACTCAATTTGCTGGTCTGACACGGGAGATCCTTCGTTCAGCTATTTAGGGGGATCATGATCTGGATGCCCAAGTATTATTCGTTCAGCGTTAATAAGACGAATGTAGATATAATTTTGCCGCTAACGCAGATAAAGCGGTGCATTATCTGGTTCATACTTAAAATCGATTTCAAATATTCCTCGCTTACGGTAATATTTTACAAGACGCCTAATCTTGGACTCTGTTAGCTGCAAACCTCGTTGAGAATGTTTGTCTTTCTTATTTCCTGTTTCGAGATGTTTCCTTAAATTAATTGCCTTCCGTACAAGATTCAGAAAATCCTCAGGCATTTTTGGCCCTAGATCATTCTCCATCATAATTTTAGAAATAGATTTTCCAGTTATTTTCTTTACACTTGGAACTGCATAGGCATCTCGAAGAATCATTCCAATTTGGGCTGATCCACTCCCTTCTCCGGCTTTTTCTATCACCAATTGCTCGATTTCTTCAGCTGAATATGGCACCCAATCTGGAGTTTTTCTCCATATAGGTCGTTTAGATCTACTTTTTCCTTTCCGTCGCGCGTGCATACGTGCCATGAATATATCCTTCAACAGATCGGCTTAATTTAGAAAATCAAAAACATTAATCCAATTTAAACTGTTTTTGCACTCACAAGACGGTGGTTAGTCCAGGCTTTTTTTCTTTTCTTTTTCAACATCTTTTTTTGTCTGGTATACAAAACCTCTCCAATTCTGGTACCGCAAACAGAATATTGGTAAATTTCTAATGCCAATTAGAGTTGTTATTGCTATGCCTATAGAAACCATCATATTTGTTACATCGAATTCTCATAAGTTTGACGAAGTCAAGCATCTTTTTAGCCGCTTTACCAGTTTTAAATTAATGCAATTGGATCTTGAACTTCCAGAGCTTCAATCCTTCGATTTAGAGAAGATTTCTACCTTTGCCCTCAAATCGTTATCCGAAATCACCAATGGTGATATAGAAAACTTTCCTGTATTTGTGGAAGATTCGGGATTGTTCATTCGGGCTCTGAAAGGATTTCCTGGGCCTTTTTCATCATTTTCCTATAGAACATTAGGATTAGATGGAATTCTCACTTTAATGCAGGGAGTAATTGATCGGAAAGCGAATTTCCAATCATCTATTGCCTTCAAATTTAATAAAACGATCCGTGCGTTCAATGGTTTGGTTAATGGTAGGATCGCACATCATGCCTCTGGGAGCGGTTGGGGATATGATCCTATCTTCATTCCGGACCATCCAGGAAACAAAACCTACGGTGATCTAGGAGAGGAAAAAAAATTCATATCACATCGTTATCTCGCCACAAAGCAATTGATTGAATTCATTAAAGACATTTATAAAAAAGGAAAGATACCGACCTGTGAACAATCTAACCATCTTTCTAAAGACGGCTTTTGAACGGTTGCTTAACCCGTATTGCGATCTGGTATACTGTCTTGATCGCGGATATCCGAAAACCAGCGCCCTAACGTTCGTAGCCAATCACCATAATTTGGATCAAGTATATCGGAATATCCTAAGTCGCGCGGCTCTTCCTTTATTGGAAGTTCAAGAGATTGAAAGGAAACTAATCCGTGACCCTGACGACCTCAGAGATAACATTCTTTATGTGGATGGCTATAATCAATTGTCTACTTATTATTCTCTTGCTAACAAGGACCCTCTAATATTGTGTCGAGATAATCTTCTTCGCGACATTTTTTCATCCCTCCATTCAAAGAAAAATCTCCAGATTGAAGAGAGATTCATTGAATCCTTCCTTTTGGGTCTTCTGCCTTTTCAACCCCTCAGAGTAGTAATTTTATTGGATAGACAGAGAAGTCATAGTAAGACCCATGCTACTATTGTGCGTAATGTGATGGCCAAAATAGGTATGGATGGAATTTGCAAGGTGACCAAGTCGGTCGATTCGCTTTTAAAACAAAAGACTAAAGGAATAACTTTGTCTCATGATTCGGCAATCCTATGCTCTGTTTCGCGCTGTTTTGATCTCTTCAATCATATCTATCCTGTTCCACGAAATTCAGTCTTGAACTTCCGGGAAATAACCTGCCAAGAAGCCTTTTTTTAACATGACATAAGGCACAGTTAACTGCTATACTCGGGCACGTAGCGAAGCTAGAGGACTCGCTCGCGTACAGCGGGTTCGGGTATGTATCGCGCTAGGCTGATCCAATTTCCTTGCATGTGTAAAGTACGTTTCGGAAGAATCCACAAAAATTTCTTAACATCAATCCCTTTCCTCTTTCTTCGAAGAATAATACATGTTGCTTGATTTAACGGGCACGTAGCGAAGCTAGCGCCCTTGTTTATACTAAATAAGGACGGCTACGTATCGCGCTAGGCTCCAGATCTTCCAATGAACTCCACTAGGTTTACTGACCTCATGATGATGTTCTGGAAAACAGAGGAAACCTGGTGTCACCCTTGCAGAATGCAGGGTGTACAGAAATCGTCGGTTCAAATCCGACCGTGCCCACTATCTTTGTTTCTTAGAATGGGGCAGTTAGAAGACTTGTTTTCATTAAATTTTTTGCGTTCATGGAATTCAAAAATCAGATTGCAGACCAAGTAGAATTTGACAAAGCCTGTAATATAATGCAAACATATTTCTATGACTTAGGGGTACAACTGTGAATTTAAGCAGGTCTTCTCCAAAATCTATGGTAGAAGTATCAAAGAAAACCTCATTTAAACGGGCCAATAATGAACTATGGGGTTCATTTATAATTTCTTGGATCATAGGACGGTTTAAATCAACAGCAAAATTGGCACCCACTTTTTTTAATCTAGATATGGACTGATTGTTGAACCAGAAAATAGTGTAAGCAATTTCATTAAACTCATCCAGGCTGCCATAGACTACAATACCTGGTTTACCTCCCGCTGAATTACACGCCACTCGCAGTAAGTCAGCGATTAGATTGGAAAATAGGCTAGTATTCCGCAACGAGTAAGTCCCTTGAGAAGCTTTTCCCAACCCTATATATTCTACAAAGAATTCATTTGAATAGGATTCACCTTGCTTGAGGGCAACCACCCCATCAGGTATTCCCCCAAGATTAATATTGACATTAGAAGTTTGTACGCCTTGTTTCCAACTACTTACAAGTTTGGTTTTATTTCCTCTCTTTAGAATTTCTTCAAGATTCCGTTGAGAAATAAATCCTAACCTTTTTATAACCTTTTTACCCGCGTCACTGTTTATCAGCAGATCTAGAAAAATCCTAATGGCTGCAGCATTTTCGGTTTCGTTAAAGATATTTGCATAGGCAATTCCGTGGCGTTTCGATAGTCTAGGAATTGGAACTTGCCTTTTTGTACTCGCACTCAAGTACTTATATGGAAGCCCTTTTTCAATAACTTCTTCGACAATGCTATCACTCTGAATACTCTTCTTGATTAAATAGTCATTGTTAAAACTCTGGACAAACTGGTTTAACTCAAATGAAGGATTCTTAAGAACGTAATCATTGAGAAGGATGTTTTCAGCTTTAATTACCCGAAATTTGACCCTTTTTTCCTTTAATAAGTTTAAAGGATTATTCTGTGGAGTAACGAGAGATTCCAGATACTCTGCAGGTCTTAGATATCCGGCCTCCAGCCAAATGTTTACTAAATACCTCCCAAATTCCGTGTTTTTATCAAGATAACGTGGAAATCTTTTGAAATTAATTCTAGCCATGTTTTTGAGGTCATTTAGGATCTTCTCTCGAAATGTGTTATTCCAGAACCTGATTTCTTTTCTTATCCGAAAGTCATATTTTTGGGATTTATGGTATGATTCACCTACCAATTTCCCCATATTATCATAAATGACACCCTCCCATTGATCGGGATAAATTTCACTACGTGTGGTGTGTTTGTACCTTAATCTGTTGAAAAATCCCCTTTTTCCGTTCCTTACTTGCTCTAAAGAAGTTCTTTCCTGCAACTCCTTAAAATCAAAATGAAGGATATATCCCAGTTCATCTTGGCTGATGGATTTAAGGCAGTTAAGCCAGTAATCATTAGATATACCTCTTAGAGTTTTGGTATTGGAGGAAAATAGTTTGAATGACTCGGCATTTTCAAAGAATCTATTAAGTGTATTCCTGACCTTCTTAATCAAGATTTGATCGTTATTTGGTGTTTCAGTGTAATGAAATTTTACAAATGTCTCATAAAGCTGCGTATAGAGCCTTAATAACTCATTCGATTTTCTAGCTTGCCTAAACCAATTAGCATCACCGAAGTTATCAAAATAAAAAGTTCTTTCATCCGCAAAAAGGTCGATAAACCACTGATATAATTCTTCATCTTTTAAGCCCGTCAATTTACCTAGATGTTTGGTTATTTTACCAATAAATTTCTCAGGCAATGTGGATGAACTAAAATTCCCTGTTTCGTCTATTACGTGTAAAGTAAAACTTTTCAGATAATCAATTTTACCAATGTGAGTGATTAGCCTGTTTAAATCGGCAATGTCGAGACTTAGGATCGTGTTACTTAGGGGAACATAATCATCAGAAATGACGGGATAATTTGCATCTAAATCCAAAACCTCACTTACAATTCCTAGATGAGTCTTCGTATCACAGAATTTGTGGGTACGGATTATTGTAATTCCTTCTCTTATCAGAAGAGTAGATTCATATCTATCCTTTAATATCCTTGTAACCATACTGTCTGGTTTATTTCCTGTTAATTCTGCGCAAAGTGCTCTATACATTGATTCTTGATGTTCATCTGATAATGATCCAGACTTGAATATTCTACTGAAAAGAGAGATTTTTCCATCAATAAAATCGTAGAAAAGACGAGCTGTCTGTATAGATATTTCATCTCTATCGCAAGTCTGCTTAGAAAATTGACTTGTAAACTTCCTTAATTCATTAGCTATTGCCCTTAGTTCAACGATTTCGTCCCTCTCAATATTCAAAATCTCTGTGCGTTGACCAAGACTTCTTAGAGATTTGAAAACTTTGTCCCAAAATACGGGTTGGTTTTTTACGTAATGTGACCTGTATTTAAACAGTAAATCCATGATCTTTCTGAGGACCTTCTCCGAGAATCTTCCAGAATTTTCAAGTTCAGAATAAATATCTTCAATTGATAATCTTCCCAACCTTTTTCTCTGACGAGGGGGATTTATCAGATCCTTTACGCTATTTGATTTGGTGGGTGTATCTTTCTTAAAAATTGGGTTCTTTCTTTTTCTCTTTTTTATCCCATTCTCTGGCAGATAGACATCCAAGGCTTTCTTCGCTCTATGATTGATTGCCCATCTGCTGTAAATGTGACTACACAACCAAGTAAAATGTCGGATCTGATCATCTGGAAAATCTAGTTCAGTTACTTCTAGATTCTGGTTCAGGTACTCACATATCGCTTGGTCAAATACACATTGATAGAAACTTCCCGCTGCGGGGCAACGTAGACCTTCTTCTATTGCCAATCGCAGAGTGTGACGGGAGACGAATAATTGATCCACAGAGGGCATCAATGTACGTAATTTGAGAAAGAATGCATTAGAAATCGATTGTTGACTTTCTAGGAGAACCCATACTACCAAATCGGGATCATGTCTCTTGAGATGTCCACTTTTGACCTCGAGTTCTAGTGATTTCTTTCGGAGAGGCACGTAATGTTTTTGCATCTGAGTAGTTGCACACTCCAAGACCACCCCTGGTGATAACCAAAAATCCACAACATATCGCTGTGTTTTTCCATTAGCTAAACTTACTTCGAATAATCGCTGATTTTCAAACGGAATACCTATCGCTTCAAACAGACGAGTGAGATGTACCTCCTGCCAAGTCTTAGAAGATTGGATTACAGGAATATTTTTATCAAAATTTAAAAATCGGTGTTTTATCTTCATATAAATTTACTTCCATGTATTTCTAGTTATATATTAGTATATAACTGTTTAAAGGATAAAAAAAGCGCTGGAATAACTATTATTGACCAAACAACGACATTTAATACGTTTTCAGGATTCACCTCCCAATCAAGGTGTTGAAGGTAAACTCCGTACAATCTTAGAATGCGGGCATCGGATGCAAACACGCGATGACTTCATAGCTTCCCTTTCAGTATCCCCAAGCAAGTTTCCAAGCGATACCCCTCTGACGGAGGAACTGATCCTTTTAGCTCAGTTGACAGGCCTACTAAAACGGAAGTACTATCAGACCTCTGTTCTCGGCCAATATCTGTTGGCCTATGACCTCAATTGTGTTTCATACATTCAGATATTTTATGATGACCCCACACTTACCCCCTTGTTAGAACGCCCTCCTACCCACCAGATTTCAGATTCAACCCTTAAGCAGGTGTTGGTGGCCGTGAGCGAGTGGTATCGTCAGAGCAGCTCGACCCCAAACTCCCATTTGGAGGTCTTTTTGGAGGCAATTTGTCATGGATTTGACTCAGCTGATACCAAAGACGCCCTCATAAATGAAGTCCGCCCCATTATCGATCAATCTCGCAAGGAAGAATACATCCGACGTCATCTCGGACGACCGTTACGACAGCGCCCACGCGAAGATCGATTGATCCAAGTCCCGAGTTTCAAGTCTTTTCGGATCCCTGAACCGCGATCAATCAGACGAGGGGAGGTGTTGGCTAAAGTCTTGTCTGATCTTTATTTTTGGCTGGTTCCCTTGGAGACGTTAGACCGACAGGCAGGAAGTTTTGAGCGGCCCTATTTTGACATTCTAGAGGCAGCTAGCCAGTCAAGTCTGCGAGTCCCTGGCGATCCCAACCAGGGATCCATCCAGGTCTCCCAGTACACCCGTACCGTGACCTGGATCATGAAGTGCCGTTTTACCACTCGAGAACAGAAATTCCTTGACGACACTGATATCCTACGAAGCCTTCCGAAGGTTCAGTGGAGCGCTCGCAAAACTATTAAATTTCTCCAAGCCAATCTCCGTGTAGATTTTATTCAAAAGTATCGAGGGCGGAAAAAACGGCGTGTATTAAGCATTAAACTGACTTGCCACAATTATTATTCTCGATTCGCTCGTCAAGCCCAGTTATTACGTCAGACCTGCAGTAGTTGCCAGTATTGGTCCACATACACGAAATGTGACTGCCTGCTCTTCAAAAAATTAGAATATCTACAGAAATTCGGGTATACTACCATTCCCGATCATATAGAATCCCTATTTACGGAACGAGTCAAACCCATTTTCGCACGGAAACCAGCTTGTCCCTTTTGGTCCCCACAAGCGTCACACCCCGTCTTTTTAGTTCTTCCGCAGGTTCCCACTCCAGTTTGTATTCGTTGTCACTCCCCTCTACCTAACCTCCCAACCAAAGGTAGGCCAGTCGTCTGTAGATGTAGTAGTCAGTACTCATTTCTCACTGGATTATTGGCACAGATAGGCGTTTATGGGTTCCATTTAGCCAATACAGCCGCCTTACTTCACGATTTAGGCTGGATCGGCATTGAAACTACACAAGACCTGCATTTCAAACCTGAGTTCTCTTTACCTCTAGGGCAGGTGTATGATCCGACCATCGATCCCCCGTCTTGGATACTTAAACGAACCCCAGGAGTTGTAGTTATTTCCGAAAAGGCCGACGTTTGGTATGAGAAGGGATCCTTAGTTGTTGACCAAAAACCGTATAAGGGTCGGGATGTGACCCTGATAGATACCGAACAGTGGAACGGGTGGTTAGAAGACCTGGCCGCCAGTTATCCTAATGTAAAATTCAATTATCGCCAATTTGACATTACAATTTCCCCACGAGACAAGGCCCACATCCAAACCTATGGTCGCTGCTTGGTCCTCTCTGTCAAGCGTCCCCGTAAAAAAAACCCCGAGACTTACCCCCTACACCAGCTCCAATCGGTGTACAATGTCGGAAAACCGCGACTTAGTAAATCTCTCGAACGCTGGGGGATACGTGTAGTGAATATTTCGACAAAGGGAATTTCCTCCTCCCCAATGAACGAGATCAAAGCCGCTGTTGATCAAAGGGGAGTGAGACAAGTCCTCACCACTCTACATATCCAAGGTCTCTTGATCTCCCAGATGAATGCGGTCTGGTATCTGGCAGGCCTGGCCATCAGGTTTGGGGTTGAACAGCTAGGCCGCAGATATTTGAGGTGGATGAATCGGCTGCTTCCCCTGTGTCCGTCCAAATTGGCGACCCTGGAGGATAGATTGACAATAGAACTGGTCAAACCCCTAAAAAACCAAAGTTTTCGTTTCGTTTCCCAATTTGAGGCCTGGTTTTCCCGTCCATTTGCGGAGGGTATTCGTCGAATGACTCATCAAGTCAGGGGCTCTACTTCCTCCTTGATCCAGCGGCCTTATGGGCGGTTGGTTGCCCGTCTCGTCAAAAAACAAGAAAAACGCGGGTTAGATTTTATGGGCGCCTATACGGCCTATGACGCAGCCCTGACCAGTCTCCATCGCAGCATGCGGTATCGCCTTCGGATTTGGAATGCCAAACAGGGATTAGGGTTCTATACCATCCCTTTGTTTGTCCATACCACCCCAGATAACCCAGGTCGAGCAGGACATTTAGATTTGGAAGAGGTGGGACGAATCCTGTCCCGCCTTGTCTTATGTAAGGCGGTTGCCCAGGGAAATATTCAGCCTTATGAGTTTCAAGTCCGCTATGATGACAATTATCTCCCCTATTATGTTCCATCTGAAAACTTACTGCGAAGGCTCCGAAGAGATCTTCTCAAAAAGGAGCTTTTTCCCTGGAAGCTGTGGTACAACCACCAGTGGATGCCATTTAGTGAGGCACACAAATACCATGTTAACCATCTCTGTTCATGCTTGGTACAGAGTTTAGACTACAGTGATGCTATGGATCGAACTAAATTCCTTCGAAAGACATACAATCCCCTTATTTATCGTCCTGATTTTTCCAACCTTGAAAATACGCTCTAATCGTGAATTAGTTGCTACTGAATCCTGTTTTACATCTATCTTTTGGAAAAGTAATAGAACTCAGAAATAGTCCTTGTGCATTAGTCATTAGTCATCACTAGAGAGTTAATTCATCCAATATCCCTTTTTAAATTAGAGGGAATACTTCTTTACACTTTTTCCCAATAATATGGTTAAGAAATGGTTCCAAAGATAATTAAATATTATGAAAAAAATTCTCTTACACACTATTTAAACTGTTAACTAGAGGGAAAAGGGATATGTCACCCAAGGGAAAGGTAGGAAGAGTGAAAATGAGAACCCAATTTATAATAATCATATTTCGAAAAAATCAAGCAAGAAACTCGCTTTTCGTACTTCCGGCAAGCGATGTATTCACACTCGCAGCAGAATTCTCAATGTAGGCAGGTTCTGCGAACCTCTGGTTTCTAGCTAGTTTACTCCCTTAAACGGTAAGTTATAGAGTGAATGAATAAAAGAAATCTAGCCATTCAAGTGACAGGCATCATCACTCCTGGGAAACTGGTATTTGAAATACATTCCAAAAGAGTAACACAAGAAAGAGCAAACTATGGCGCCAGTTCACGAGCTGTGCCGATTTGATCATCGAATCCAATTTTGGATTGTAAATCCTGTAGGTAAAATTGACACAGGTGAATGTGGGTGAATTGTACATTCATCAAAGATGAGAAACTCCTCAAGAAATTAGCATTCATCTTAGGTGGGGTAAATCGCATTAAAGTATTCATCTCATTGTCTGAAGGTATTAAAACAGCTCGAGATGTTCAAATTGATCTTGCTAAGGGGAAATCAATCCATTTAACATCTATTTGTAGGACATTAAAGGCACTAAAAACACAACAAATCATTACATGTCTAAATACGGATCACCAGGTGGGAAAACTCTACTCACTTTTCCCAGATGTAACACAATTAACCCCATTAGTAAAATGTAAAGCATATGAAAGAGGATTGCTATGATCAAGATGGTACTTACTTCATAAATCTTGTAATAGTCTTGTTTCAATCAGCAGAGTTTATTTTATTTTTGATTTTCACTTTTGTTCACTTTATGTTCACCTAATGATCACAGGATGTTCATAAATCCTTAAAAAAAGAAAAACCTCTTACTTGCTATAAGAACAGGCAAAGTAAGGAGGTTTATGTTCAAAATGAATGGAAATTTGAGAACTCACCGAAAACTTTTATTTTCAGCCCTACTGTTTGCATTAGTATTGTTACCATCAATAGCTCGGGTTAACGCCTGGTATTACATTTACACAAAAGACATCCCACCTAATCATGCAAGTTATGGAGTTAATTATATTTACCATGGGACTGATTACTCTTCATATGTTAAAGTTGAAGTTGAATATAGTGGTGACTTTGATATTGTACGCGCTCGTATCACCAGAATTAAGTTTAATTGGGTGGCACAAAATACCCAATTTTTCCCCCCTTGGATTCATACATTAAATTATGTTCGGAACCGTTACACACTTCGTGTAGGATTAAACTCTAGAACCTATGGTTGGTATTCTGATTGGACAGGCTCCGTTTCAAATCCTTATTTGGTAAGCGGCACTCGTGATGATACACCTAATGATTGGGTCAGTTATTCTGGCTCGGGCGGAATTACAGTTGAATTAAATTCGAAGATAAAAGTGTATATATACTTAGTAGGTACTAGATACGCAACTGTAACTTCTACAATAGTCATCTAAGGAGTTATTTAACCTAAGTTATTAAGCTAAACCCGTTTTTTTTCAAAGACGTAACAATCGTGATTTGTGGTTGCGTGCCATACGCGAGGATTGCTGGACGATTATTCACAATCCAAAACTAAGATTATCTACTAAAAACCATGAAGAACGGAAAAAAATATCCTTTATCATTCATTGGGCTATATGAATCTCACCTTGACGCATAAGTGTCAAACTAGTCAGAAAGTAAACGAAAAACTTTCAGAGCTAGTAACTATTGCAATAGTGAGATCAATCCTCTTGATTCAGCTCGGGCGCGACATAAGATTCGAAGTTACTTTGAATAGGTAATTTTATTTTTCTATTTCAAAAGCGTGGTTTCTTTCAAGACACTTTGTGTATCTGTAACAATGAATGGGCTTTGTGCCTTACAAGCTCATCATCATTTAGTACAAATTTGTACAACAAATGTACCAGAAAGGATAAAGATAGTTTTAATCCACACTAGGTTGATGTAATTGAGGTATGAATAATATATTACTACTTAAATTTGAGGATCAGTAATGCCCAATTCTGAAATTATAGCCTTAAAATTAAGCTTGGGCCGCTTGACGAGAAATAAATCGAACACTCTAAGTATGTTTCTTACAATGTTGTTTTCTATCACCTTTATGTTTGGAACTGCATATGGAACTACTTTTTTACAATCCTCTATCTTACTTCGTGATATTGATGATGTTTTTACAGATTTAAATCTCGGAGTTTCTCTTCCAAATGACGAATTTCGCCCTAACTTGTATAATCTATCGGTTGAAGCAGAAAAATCTCCCTATACAAATAAAACGGTTATAAAGTATCATATAAAAGGGTATTTGGGAACTGGAAATCTGATTCACCATTTAACGGTTAATACAAGTCAGGTGTTAACTTCTGATTTTAGGTTTCAAGGTGGAGAACGTCTTGATCTTGTAGGGTATGATAGTCAGAATTTCTTGGAGTATTCAAACTTATTAGGCCTCAGATTTGAGAAGGAAAACCCTGTTCAGTTGAAGACAAATGAGACAATTATTTCTCACTATTTGGCCCAAAAATTGAATGTAAAAATAAATGACACAATTTATTTACACTATATAAACCATCCTTTTTCATGGGCATTAGATCAATCATTATTTAACAAATCATTTCCCCTCATTATCAAGAACATTGTTTACATCCCATCAAAAAGTAATATTGCTAAAGATCTCTTAAGAAATCCATTTATCAATAATTATGAGGGTGTTTTAGACGAACTCGTGATTTTAGAGTCAGAAACCTTAGTATACATTATGGAGTCTCTTCCTGGGGTTTATGTTAAGGAATTATTAAGTCGATTGATCATTTCAATTTTCTTTAACCGAGATCAAATAATTACGGAATATAATCAGAAAAAATCTCCTCTTCTACTAAATTCCATCGAAAAGGAAATAATTCAGAATTTCAGGGAAAATTTACCTACTGGGACGGTATTTTTTGCAGAAAATCTATTGGTAAAAGAATTAGATAAGAATCAAGCTGATATAAAAAACCTACAAAGCACATTATTGGCTATTTCAGTACCAATCATTATCCTTGTTTTCCTCATAACACTGTTTCTACGCTCTATCCTAATTAGTCACCAAATCAGGGAATACGGAATTTTACTTTGTCGAGGATTGGGCAAGAGAGAAATTAGATTGTCTTTTTTGATTGAAGGAACATTAATTGCGGGAGTAGCCTCCCTAGCCAGCGTTGTTACGTGTTTGATCTTTGTTCTAGCTTTGTATAATGTCATTCCCAATGAAATGGACATTCTTCGCTGGGTAACAATTTATATCTCACAACTTCCTTCTTTTATTGTAAATGCGACTTTTTTGGGATTGTTTTTGGGAGTAGGGATAAATTATTTCATTTCACGGAGAATCATCAAGACTACTCCTATTGATGCTGTTCAGATGCAATCTTCGAACATGGAGCAATGGTATGAAGATCAACAAAAGAGTCTCTCTATTGTCATTATTCCTCTTCTATTCATTTCGCTCAGTTTCATTATTCTTGAAATCATTAATCTTACTGACATTTCTGGAATTTTTAGTGGGTTTATCATTGTAACAAAGGACATTATGTCAGCAGCTTTATTATTCCTCCCAATCCTTTTGGTTTTATTATTAACCTTGATTGTCACCAAAAATAGAAAGATTTTTTCTAAATATATGCAGATTTTTTCATATTTTATTAATGAAAGTGGTAAAGAGATTATGAGGTACAATTATCTGAGAAGACCAAAACATTTTTCCAAATTAGCATTGATAACCGCATTAGCCTTTGGAATGGGTATTACCCCTATAATGTTGTCCCAATCGGCTCAAGATGTTTCAATTCGGGAGATAAAAAGAGATATTGGATCTGATATTAGAATATCCAGCACTTATGAACAGATGAAGAATATTACTCCTTCATTGCTTTATAATCTTTCATCCTATATTGAAGAAAGTACACCGATGATCTGGATTGACGGTGATATTATTGCTGCAGATTATTCTTATGAAAATAATGGCTCCTACCGTGGGTACGCTTTTATCTACCCAGCGGGGATTGTAGCAATTCAACCCGAAAATTATGTAGCAAGTACATTCTTTGAAGATTATTTCATACCTGAAGCCGAACCAAATTGGTTATTTGTCCAATTAAGTTCAGAGAGCCCAACAGCATTAGCACCAATTGAATTTACTAATCTTGAAATAGACCAAAGTGACTATATTCACCATGATATTGGTTCTGTTTTACCTGTTCAGTTGGATTCTACAAATGGGGAGACATTATTGATTAACTATACAGTCGCAGGTTTCTATTACCTTATCCCAGGGTTCACTCAACAAAATTTTACCCCTCCGAAATCACTTATTGTTTCAATTGAATATATAGAATCCGTAATGGATATCCCTCCTGATTCTCAAATGACATGGTTCATCAAAATCAATCCCGAAGCAAATCAAACAATCCGTACAGATTTGTATCACAGTATTACTGCTGAATTTAAAGACTTTGAAGTAATCTCCTTGGATAAGACCCTCTCTTCATACTTATTCACAGCATCGGGGAGTATCATTATACTCATGGATTCCTTTTTCTTTATAATTCTTGTTTTGGCATTATTTGGACTGAGTTTAACATTTTTTCAAACATATCATGAAAGAAGAACGGAGGTAGCAATTTATCGAGCACGAGGATTGAGTTTAAGAGATATACGTAACATATTTCTTGTGGAAATGCTCTCCATCAACAGCCTAGGAGCTTTTTTCGGGATATTGCTTGGTCTAACATCTGCATTTGTTTACAAAGACGTGCTTATTAGACCTTGGCCTATAATTCCAGTGACCTTGTTTTTTCCGTGGTCGAAGATTGGCGGTTTCTTATTGATTCTTACAGTGACTTACTTCATAAGTATTTTTGTACAAAACTATTGGAACACCAGATCTAGGATTATCGATTACCTCCATATTAGAGATTAACAAAAAACGGGAAAATCATGCTTTTTGGATTGCAAATGGCTTTTCTGAGAATGAAAAGGCGCCAAAGCATAACAATCATGATTGTATTGCTTGTTGCTTTTATTTCATCAATTATAGTGGGTTTAACCACCGGCATTAGTACTGTTCAATTAAGTATGGTTTCAGATGATCTTGATTCCATATCAATTGATTTTAATTTAAGAATAATAAATAGAGATAGCCCCATCACTAACATTACCGAGATTGTAAATGGTCTTGCCACTACTTCTTACGTTGAGAAAGTATTTGTCAAATTAGTTCCCAATCCAGAAGTTTTTCCTGGCCTCTTCCTATTGAGTAGGGATACCATATTAGATAGATCAGGTTTCAACGTTCTTCCGATCGGTGTTTCTGGTTTGAATTATGAGTATTTCAACTATTTGAATGATGTTACTATAGATTATTCTAGATTGATTGGATTAGATAAAGATGAAACGATAATTTCAAGCACTACTGCAACCAGATTAAATTTAACTATCGGAGACTCTCTTTTTCTTCATTATGAATCGCCAAATGATAGTACCTCCCAAACATCTTACAAATTAACAATTAGAGATATTTGGAATTTAGTCCCTTCTGATGATGCGTTCTTAGAAATTACAAAGCTTTCCGCTACACAGCCAGGAAAAAACCCAGGATTTGTTGATTTCGCAATCTTGGCGCTTGACACCTATATTAGCTTCATGATCACCAGCTTTCAAACCGTCTCCATTAATACCATTGTTAACAACGGGATCATTTCAGTGGTTGTTGACCATTTTCATCTTGTGGACAGAAGAAATATAACTACCATCATTGATCGCTATGTATATTTAAATAATGATCTTTGGAAAAAAGTAGAGTCCATAAAACCATTAAATGCAGAAATCATTTGGTCTAGTGACTTAGGAGCCAGAATTACAAATATTCATTCAAAAATCTCAGATCTTTCATTTATATTCCTCCTATTTGGACTTGCCTTGATGTTTCTGTTATTATTTTTGTATTTTCTTTTCCTTCATCAGAGATATCGAAATGAAAGACCACTTCTGGGGATGTTAAAACTGCGTGGGTTAGGGAATCGATCCATTCTGACCACTTATTTAATTGAAGGAGCGATAGAGGGTTTTATAGGAGGACTAATAGCGAATCTGTTGGTGATAGGTTCATTCCTGGCCATCAATCAGTTTATTATCCATATCAATTTCTATCTCTTACTTTCGAATTTTTATAATGATTTTCAAATTATAATAAGTACCAATTGTTTAATTGGGCTTATGATTGGCCTATTTGGACAAGGGCTGGTCTATCCAGTAATCGAAACACCAATAAAGGATTTAATATTGCAGACTGAACAAAGCCATCTAACAATGAAATTTTTTCCTTATTGGCGTTTTTTCTTTCTTCTTCCTCTATTATTAGTGTTTTCACGATTTGTATTAGCTTTCTTGACGATATTTGAAATTGGTGGAGTTTGGAGTTTACTTCTTATGAATCTTCAAAAGATTCTATCAGTTTTTTTTCTATTTATTCCATTTTTCCTGAGTATAGGATTACTTGGGTTAATTTATCATTATCAGAGGAGAATTGAGAGATTATTCTCTCCATTTTTTGCCTTCTTTCTAAATGATCTAACTGTTCATTTATTTAGAAATTTCTGGCGGCGAGGAAGACAAACATTGGGACTAGCATTTTTAGTTAGTCTAATAACTACTTCATCTATTGCATTAGTATTTATTTCGACAACAAATGAGGAATTATCAGAAAAGTATATCGTTAGAGACATAGGTGCAGATATTCGTCTTACAGGTTTATACTATCAATTTGAAACAGATGCGTTTCAAGATTTTATAGACATTAATTCTCAAAGTATTGATAATTCTTGTCTTTTCCTTTTTAAACATGGATCCTTCTTCGCAGGTTCTCTTGGAACAGTTCCCATCATAATAATTGCATTAAAATCACCGACAGATTACTTAGGTACAATTAAGTTTGGTGATATTGCATATTCAATCAAGAAAACATCAGGAGATCTCATTAATCTTGTAAGCAATAATAATATTATTGTTCCACTTGAATTTCTTGAAAAATACCATTGGAATACTGGTGAAGTCCGAGAAATTTCCCTATCAACTGGTATTACTCAAGAAACGATAAGATTCTCAGTCGAAGGATTCTATGACGTTTTACCTGGTCTTGGATTCAAAGAAAGTCAATTTCGGTTTCAGAAGATCATAAGTGATTTTGATTATATTAACAATCAAACTAGTAGTATCAATGACTTAGAAACCGCATTTCTAATTCGATTAAACCAAAATATGACAATTCAGGACAGGAAAGAATTTTTCCATATTCTCAAGAATAACTTCCCCTTCTTACAAATCGAGATACTTGAAGATGCTCTTACTGACCACCAGAACTCATTTGAAGGGAAAATTTCTGAGATTTTTAACGTTTTAATATTTTTCACAATCATACTAGGATCTTTTGGAATTTCTTGGTTTTATGTTTCAATCTTACATAGAGAAAGACAAAAAATTTCCATTAATCGCTCTCGGGGAATGTCGATCAAATCAATCATGAAATTAAATATAGGATATTTCATGTTGATTGAACTATTTGGTGTTGGTGTTGGGTTAATATCAGGTCTTTTTACGTTGGGAGTTTATATTGAATCCATGTCTCCCGAACTCAATATGTATAACAATATTTTCACCCTAGGTCCTATGACCAGATCTATAGTATTACTAATACTCATGTTTGCTTGTCATTTAGTTATGACTATAATTCCATTATTGCATTGGGCTAAAGAAGATATCCTTAGAGGTTTAAGGTTTAATGAATGATATTTCTTACCATTTAATCGATAATTAGACATCAAGATAGGTGTTTTAGGTTGAGTGAAAGTATAATAGTGCAAACAACAGATTTAACTAAAATTTTCCATATGGGTGAATCTGACATCTTCGCAGTAAATCGAGTTGATCTTGAAGTATATTCGGGAGAATTAATAACGTTTATGGGGGTCTCGGGTAGCGGGAAATCGACCTTATTACATTTAATCGGGGGAATTGATAATCCCACTGCCGGAACAATCCTTAGCTGCGATCGCATTCTAAACGAATTATCTGAAGGTGATTTAGCTGAATATCGTAAATCAGACGTAGGTTTTGTGTTTCAGTTTGAAAATTTAAGCCCTATTTTGACAGCTAAAGAAAATGTTGAACTCCCCATGAGAATTTTGGGGATGGCCCGTGAGGAAAGAATAAAAAGAACAAATGAGCTCTTATCATGGGTTCACATGAGAAATCGTGCTAATCACCCTCCACATGCTTTATCAGGAGGTGAACGACAACGAATCGCGGTTTTGGTAGCATTAGCAAATGATCCAAAATTAATTCTTGCGGATGAACCAACAGGTGAATTGGATAGCGAAAATTCTAAGGTTTTGTCAGATATTTTTACAAATTTGAGTAAAGAATTCGGTAAAACAATCATTTTAGTTACACATGACCCTGGAATCGCACAAATCGGAGATAAAAAATATGAAATGAAAGATGGTGAAATTATAGGGGAAATAAAACCTCAACAATTCGCTTCATTCTGTTCCGACTGCTTTGGTAAGGAAGATGTTCGCTATTGCTCTGGTTGTGGGAAAAAACTTCGTTTATCTCACAAAGAAGATTACTAAACAAATTGAGGGCACAAATGATCAGTTATTATCATTTATGAGACGCATCCTTAGCTTAGGCTCCTGAATTACACCATCAACATCCAAAAAATAAGCCTATTACAGCTGAAAGGTTACAAAATGAATGTTTGGGAGACGAGGACAAAAGATGAATCTATCGAGAAGAAATGGAAGTAGTATGTTTCTAGTCCAAGAGAGCCTGGAAGGCCTCAGGGCTGGTAGGGTTTTCAATGGCGATTAAAGACTCGCTGGGTTCATCGTACGTCCCAAACCCAAAGAACCCTACCCATCCCTGCTTACTCTGTGGAGTGGTCTCCCAAAATTTGCGTACGGGGGGGACACCCAGTGAGTTGTCACGAGTCCGATCACACCATCCCGCCAGTCTATGGGTGTGTCCTGCCACCACAATGTCTTTGATGCCCACTTTTTTGCGTGTCGTATTATCCTCAAGGGCGTTGTATCTTAATTTTCCACGCCAGCTAGTCATGTCCTCCTTGGTAAGCTGGGCCTTCTCCTCGAATTTTTCAAGGCCTGTATTATGGCCATGGATGATGATGAGATTTTGGTACGGGAGAAGGGGGAGAATGAGTTCTGAATGGATCCGAATTGGATGTCGCCAGGTAAAATAGCGGTCATCGTGGTCATGGTTGCCCAGAACAAAGATCGAACGCTGTAGTCGCTCCAAATCCTCTAGCACTTCATATAGGATGAACAGTTGCGCCCGCGCTTTAGGATAATCCTTTTTTTCCCCAATGCCTTCAATTGTATCCCCAAGGAAAACGATGAGGGAAGCCTGCGTGAGGGGAGTGAGGAGGAAATAACAAAACTCTCGAAAATCTACCTTCTGGCCTCGGATACGGATGGGAGTGCCATCCAGATGCAGATCGGCCAAGAATGCAATCGAATACAAATAATCCCGAAGGTAGCGGGCCAATCGATCGCTCATGCCTTAAAACTCCTCCTCCAAAACCAACCACTGTTCATACATCATCTCCGCCAACCCCAGGTGTGTGGTGTCAGTGAATATCGTTCCAGCTCCATATTTTTCATGTCGACATCGTACTTGCCTGAAAGAGCCATGATCAAGATTCAGATGGTCATATAGCTGGTTCATCTGGTTGACAACGGGGAGAGTGATTCGTTTGGGAAGAAAAATCGCCTTGAAATCTTGATCTGCCGCTAATGCCTGAAAAGGATAATAAGGCTCGAGTTCAGCCCTCGAACGCTTATCAACTCCTAAAAATGTCACCTGATGGCGCTCTAAAACCTCCACCAACCCGATCTCAGCTTCAGGATGATAGGCCACGGTTTTGGTTATCTCGAGAGTAGTTTCAACCTGGTTGTGATAATACTCGAGAGGTTGAAAAGCCCGCTCAACAATTACTTTTCGTTCCCACGGGATGATGGAGATTATCTTCAGATTTTCATTGATATAGGGGAATATCTGCGAGGGGAGGCCCGATCGGAGGAGATGCAAGAGGCTGATCGTGCCTAGCTTTTTTTCTGTCCCATCTTTTTGTCTCAGAGCTACGGTGTAAGGTTCAGTGCTAAATTGATCTGGAAAATTATACACCCAGTGTCTGGTGTAAGGGGTAGGCCTGATCCGCTCCTCAGATCCCACCGTAACTTTCCCAGCTAGGAGCAAATCCAAATAAGCTTGGCCCAAGGCCTGTATAACCTCGAAATTCCCGTTGCTGGCCAGCTCTTTCTTCAACCGAGCTCGGACATCCCAAAACCCAAACACGAGCCCGATTATGATACCATACTTTAACCCCACAGAGGTAAAACGGGGAATCTTCAAGGGGG
Organism: Candidatus Thorarchaeota archaeon; assembly: GCA_048882505.1. Classification (GTDB taxonomy): domain Archaea; phylum Asgardarchaeota; class Heimdallarchaeia; order Hodarchaeales; family Hodarchaeaceae; genus Hodarchaeum. The sequence goes on along the minus strand of JBHLRO010000016.1, from coordinate 15,601 downwards.
TGGGCGTATCACCAAGAATGAACGTGCGACAGGCGTCCAATTTCTGTGGATTTGCCAGTTCCACCTCATGGGTATGGGTGGCGCGGAGAATAATATCGAGGTACCCTGGTTGGTCAGGGTTGCGGCTGCCGCGCCCGCGTTGCTGGCGATACTGTCGCACATCATTGGGGACACCATACCCCACCACCCAAAATACATTCGAGACGTTCAGGGCGGATTGAGCAATATTGGTTGCCACTAAACAGATTTTCAGGGCTTTTTCGCGAAATTCTTTGAGATTCTGCGCTATGAGTTCGGTAGGCATGTCACCGTGAACCGTGACGAAATTATCGGTGAATGTGCCAATAATCCGATGAGTATCAATGTCGCGTTTATTATTGATGAAGAGAATGATTTTTCGGGGGATGTGGCGTTTACCAGGTTTGATTTCTTTGAGTTCGGCGCCAATATAGGTATGAATGGCCCCACATCGCTCCCATAGCAGTTCTTGGGGGTTCTTCTCATAATAAACCTTGACTTGAGTGGGGCCACGCCGTCCCGTCCCAGATAGATGGAGAAAAGCGGCATTCTGTCCAAAAAACATCTCCGCCAAATCTTCGGGATTACTAAGGGTGGCGGAGGAGAGGATAACTCGGGTTTCCGTGTCCTGCCAGCGGATCATCCGAACAATCATAGCTAAACAATAAATCATATGAAGGGGGTAAGAATCAATTTCGTCCAGAAACACGAAAGCAGGACTGGCTAATTTCTTAAACCAGCTCACTCCGGCACTTGCAAAGGTTTCTCCCCAGTCCCCAGGAGATGCCAGTTTCTCGAGGTACTTGGTATGAGCTGATGCTCCCAGTTCAGAGTGAGCAGTTAACGACTGGTCATATTTAAAGAGTGTGGTGATCAATAGAGCAATTCGGGGTTTCCCCTTCAATTTCTGTTTGATTTCCTTACGCAATTTCTGATTTTTCTCGTCCTGATCTCGACCCCCGTAATAGGTCACAACCCGTCGTGGATCGTCCAGCAACTTTAGGTATTTAGCACATTTTTTCCGGAGTTCCTCGCCGTCGGAGCGACTGCGGACAATGGCTAATCCATACGTCTGGTGTTTCCAGGTCTCGTGTAGGAGATAGAGGAGGGCCGCCCGCGTTTTCCCGCGCGCCGTGCCTCCCGTAAGGATGAAAAACTGGTGTCCTGATCGTAGTAGTTGTTCTAACTCGATTAAAGGACGTTGAGTCTGAAGAAAGCCCTTCATCGCGGCGGCGGCATATTTATCTAGCAAATCAACATAAGAGTGGGCGGAGTAATCCGTTTCAGGGGGCTCCTGCCGAGGAAGGTTCCCTTCAAGTATCAAGTGATCCGAAATATCGGTGTTTTTAAGAGTCATAAGGAAAACCTCGATTTTTCCCTATCAAGGTGCTTTACCCTTTTAAAGGTAGAAAAGCAAATATCACAAACCATTTGATCGTAAACATCCAGCGTGCCGATTCACCTGATTTCCCAGGTTTTCTGTATAGACTATAAAAAAATACTTTTTCTGGTTTAGAAGACAGGTCTTGATCCTGAGAACCGAGAAAAATCCATTTACGACGATTTATGAGACCAATGATTATCAATATGGTTGCAAATGACAAAGTTTAGCTTAAAAAAGGGTGGAGGATTCTCGAAACAGTTATATAGAGTTATAGCGACGAAAAGCTGTTTTCATCCACTTTTATCAGCAATTAATAAGCCAGGTTGCTCCTTGGCTCTCCATCTGATCGGGTGTAACCACACACCCTCTATCCCGTCTGCAAACGCATTCGGGACTGCTTTTTTCACAATGTTATAGCCCCCATTCACATCACTATTGATGATTGTGCCATTCTGGGATTGAAACAGTCCCCTTGTGACACGGGCTCCTAGATATTCTTGCTGCCGTGCAATAGGTTCTGCATCTAAGAAACTGCACTTGCTAGTGTACGATTCATCCGTATACCATACCCGAATTCCAACAGCGGTGGCCTTGTAGTGTATCTTCTTGATAAGTTCCTGAAAGGGGATAAAGATGAAATTCTGCGTGGTTTTTTTACCCAAATGAATTCCTTGTTTCCAGTGTTTGTTCCGACCTATAATGAGGGTATCAATGTGATGGGCCTTACACCAATCAACTATAAAGCGGCTGACCTCGTGAAAATAGTGGTTAAATTTTCGTTTTCGCTTAGAATTGAGTCGGAAGAGTTTGGTACCCGTGGTGATCCCTTGTCGTGAATAGATACCCTGTAAATGCGCCCGTTCCTTATTGTAGAATTGATTGATCGACTTCGCTACCCCACCTTTAACAGCAATTGGTTTTTGTCCAATATTGTTGACCAGAGTTATGAGGTTGACCAAGCCTAAATCAATCCCTACAATCCGTTTTGGAGCACTCGTAGACGTAGCAGGTACCTTTTTCTTATAGAGAATCTCGACCACATAACCTACACCTTGGGGAACAATTCGAATGCCGAGGACAGATTGGAAGGATGTTAGTCGTAGTTGAAGTTGAAGATGGGGCAGAGACGGGATGTGGAGGCGCCCATCTGTAATTGAAAGTTGGACTTTAGAGAACCACAGTAGAAATTCACCGTCTTTTCGTTTGTATTTGGGTGGACGCGGTTGTCGATAATATTTCTCAGGGTGTACTTTCCAATCTCTTGACGCTGCAAAAAATGATTTCCAAGTAGCCTCAACAATGGAGAGAATTTTGAGAGCAGTAGATCGTGGTAGCGTTTGAAAATTGATAGAGGCTTCTAAGTGATCCTGGAATTCCCCTGACTTTATCCAGGTGCCCGTTGCAAAATATATTTGACGGATGAAATAATTGGCCTCATTAAATACGTTTTTGGAAAGATGACATAATTTACGTAACATTGGATGGGGTTTGATCCAAATACGTTCTGTCCGAAATACGTGCACCTGTTTCAGCACTTCGTATCCTCACAGTAAAAGAATGGTACCAAAAACCTGGTTGGAAAGAAACGGAGCTAAAGACTTGAAATTCCAATGACCCCTCTCTTCTTAAACACCTAAACTTGATATTATTCGCTATTCCTGGTAATGAAAATATTATGGATCCTTGTTTGAACCTTCTGATGAAGTTAAGGATGTTTTAGAAAAAGTTATGAAAATTTGAGAATCGAAAGTTACGGTCACGACCCTTGAATACTATTCAGGGCGCTATAAGAAATAACCATAGTGGAAGGATGATTATTTTTTCATTTGATGAATAATCAAGAGTATCTTTACTCACCACGATCCCAAAAGGACTCTCAGGATAGATATCTTGGAACCGTCTAATGCCTTTCAGATCCCGTTTGTCAACCTTGTTTTGATATTTTACCTCAACAGGGATAGGTTTCTGGGATAACTCAAAGACAATATCCACTTCTTTCTGTCTTTGTTTGCGATCATACCAATAGTAAAGGGCTGTTGATAACCCAAATTCTAAATTGAATTTGAGTCGTCTAATGTGATCACTTACCAATGTTTCCACAACCTTTCCTAGGGTTTCCCCATCATAAGAATGAATCTGTAAGGGGAGATTCAGATATGCTGATTGTACTCCAATGTCAGTCACATAAAATTTTATCTGAGACCTAATTACTTTAGAAGTGCTCCTCGTATAATAAGGGGACCTATTTACTAGGTAAACAGATTCTAACGCTTCTAAATACTTCTGAATAGTATCACGGTCAATACCAATGTTTTTTGCTAACGATATAATATTGCTTCGTGACGAAGATTCTCGTGTAATCCAAAGAAACAATTGTTTGAACTTGTCTATATGTCTGATGTTCCAGTATACATCACGAACATCTTTATGTATTACCAGCTCAATAAAGGTGCGAATATAATTACGAGCGCGGGCCAAATCCTGGCTAAACGTTTCGGGAAATCCTCCTCGAACCAAATAGTCGTCTAGGAGTCGCTTCCAGAAATCGCTCTGGATAATCCAATAGGGTTGCGTCCTATCAAGAAAAGATGTGATTGGCGTTAATGAATCCCGGAGAACACTGGTTTTGATACTCCCCCGAAACTCCCAGTTAAATTCATTGAGCTTCCTCATTGCCTGTATGTCTTTTGGTTTATCGTTTTGGCAAGTGAATCTACAGATCTCGAGAAATTTAAACGGAAAAATCAATTGATGATCAATTCTTCCAACAAGGGATTCAGACGATTTTGAATGAAGATGAAGACTGGATGACCCAGAAACAATAAACTTTATTGGGATTTTTCTATCATAAATGACCTTAAGTTCCCGTTCCCAGTCAGGCCAATAATGAACCTCGTCCAAAAAAACATAAATTGGCTGACTTTCTATCTCCGATGTGAGATCAAAGATATCATGACCTACAATTGACTTTCCATATAATGCCATAATACTCTGAAAAGGAACCTTTAATGTTTTCAGATAGGGGTTTTCAAGACTAATAAACAAGATGTTTTTCGCAGGAATATGTAATTCTGTTAATAGATGATCAATTAATTGATAAATCAAGGTTGTTTTACCTACTCTTCGAAGGCCAGTCAATGAGAGAATTTGTCTTTCCTCTATCCGTTCAGAAATGACATAAAAGTCTCTTCGTTTGAAGCGTTCCAGTAGACTTCCGGGTACTTCATTGGTTGTCCACCAAGGATTCCATGTCCTCAGAAATTGAATGATATCAATATCAACACTCATCGTTCTCAAGAAAGAAAAATTACAATACTATATAAATGTGCCGATTATACTCCGCATATTTTCGGAAATTATGGCGAACATATTCTAGATCTTTATATACATATTCCATATATCATCTCGAAGTTCACTTCAATTCAGCTCGTAGTTCTATATCACCTCCTATGAACTCCACTAGGTTTACTGACCTCATGATGAAGTTCTGGAAAAAAGAGGAAACCTGGTGTCACCCCCGCAGAAAGCAGGGTGTCCAGAAATCGTCGGTTCAAATCCGACCGTGCCCATTATCTCTTCTTCTGGAACCTTTTCTTTCTATAGAGACCAACTTTCTTAAGCCGCTTGAACCGCCGACCAAATAAGCAGAAAAGATGTCCTAAGCGTTAATATGGAGTTGGAAAATACACTCAACACAACTCAATAGCGCTAGGAACACTTAAACGCTCCAACATGCCAATTATCGTCAAGATATGTATGGAGGTTACCCTGAACATGCAATATTTACATGCTGCGTTAGTTTTACATTCATCTGGCAAAGAAATCACCGAGAAAGGAATTGAGTCAATCATCAAGGCGGCTGGAGGAACACCCGATCAAGGAAAGGTAAAAGCCCTCGTTGCTACATTAGAGTCCATTGATATAGAAGAAGCAATCAAAGGTGCATCTCTAATGCCAGCTGGAGTATCAGGAGCTGCTGCAGGTGCTGCCCAGAGTAAAACTGATGCCGAAGCAGAAACTGGGGATGAATCCGAAGAAAGCGATGAAGAAGATGAGGGTGACGATCTAGGGCTGTCTGCCCTATTTGGTTGATCAACATCTTCCTCTTCTCTATTTTCTTCTCATTGTTCGCTTGAAAATTGATTTGTACACCGATAATCCACCGTCTACACAGACTGTGAAATGAGAAAATCTTTTAGTTTTTTAAAAACAAGCGACAGATTAGGTTTGTCAATCCGTAAAAAGCACGTTTCTAGAGAAATAATATGAATCTCTGGGCCGATAGTGAAATAGAGCGAGAGAACTCGTATCTACGTGAAGTTGGTATCACGCTGTCTTCGCAATTGATCCAAAAAGGGTGGATTTCCGAAACAGGCAGAGCCCCCGGGTTCAAGTCCCGGTCGGTCCACCATAGTCATGAATAAACCTGAGAAAATCCTTTCTTGGAACTCCGATGTCCCTTCAAAAACCAGTAACCAAAGAAATACTGACAGATGACGTAAAGATAGAATTTCAGCAGGCAGGATATGCCCTTTCTGATGCTACAATTGAATCAAGCGCCTTCGATTTTATCGCTAAAAAGAATCATCATTTGACATCGAAAAAAATTGTTACAAAGGTCTTTGTCGATCTAGACATGTTCAAGAAACAAGCTTCGATAGAACTACAGCTGATCTCCAAGCTTATTTCGGGTTTTCCTCTAGTAGTGGCCCATGCCGCCGCAGGAAAAAGTATGGAAGATGCTACGCTTTATCGGAGACACGATGTTTCTGCGGTCTCGTTGCCGACTTTGCATAAGTACCTTCAGTATGAAAAGGGGATACAAGTTGCTAAAATCTCACAGTATGCCCATCGTGGTGGGATATATGTCAATATTTCGGAAAAACGGCTAAAACAGAAGAGAAAACAACTAAAGCTGAGTTTAACTATTCTATCGCAACAAATAGGACTGTCTCGTCTGTCTCTTTATCGTTATGAAAAAGGACAGACTTCCCCTAAATTGTCAAATTACAATACTTTAGTCAATGCGTTAGGAGGCGACGATCTAGATGCCCCTTTGGATATATTGGAGACGGAGTATAAGGCTCTTCAGAAAAACCCATTAAAAGCATTCACACAGCCTCATTCACAATTACAAAAAGAAATAGATATGTATCTCAAAGATAAGAACTTTAATGTGTTTTGGTTTAAGAAATCTGAGCCGTTTGACGGTTTCTCAGCCCCCACAATCGATCTCACAACCACCAAGGAATCAATGGATGCTGATTATCCGATCATCACTGGAGTTGAAAGTGATGACCGAAATGACACTGTTCGTATAACCCTTCTTGACAAACTTTCCAATTTTCTAAGAAAAAAAACCATTTGGTTCATTGAAGATGATTCTCCAGAATCAATTAGTCAATCAAAAAAATCTCGTCATTTCATTGTTGTAAAGGTTTCTGATCTAGAGCAAATGGCAGATGAGGATTTTACGAATCTGGTTAAGAAGGGATAAGTGTTTTTTTTACGGGATAACTTGATATATACCTTCTCGAAAAGAAATTAAGCTGATCATATTTATGCCCCCTAGAGAGTTACAGTATGTCAAAACCTCAAGAGAATGATGATGAAAGCGAGTCCAGCTCCCGTCTCCCATGGATACCTGGATTGAAGCGACCTACGGTGGTTTTTAAAATTCCAGATATTCAGCTCCCATATGAAGCTCCAGGAAAATACATTCTAGGGTTAATTTTAGTCTTTACGATCTTTATTTTGGCGGGTGGTATTTATGACCTCACTGAAAACCCCCTTCCAATGGGACAAACTCAAAATGCCTTAGTACCAATATTTCAGTCATCCAGTGAGCAATTTTTGGTAGAGTCCTTGATTGCTGCTGTTCTATTCGCAATTGGGGGCGTGGGCGTCTACTTGATCAGACATTCGACGAGATTTGCCTATGACGTGCGGACATCGACAGTATTTCTAATATTAGGTATCATCTTGGCGATCATTGCCACCTTTGGAATACTCATGATGTTTAATATAAAAACAGGACGGGCCTAATGTTGACCTTAGCCATCCGTTTTGCCGGGGTTTTCTCTTCCACTCACGAAACTGCCGCTGAAGGAAAGAACTCGATAGCCAAGCGGACTGGTACTCAGTCCTTCCACGCACAACGGCGCTGGCCTTGAGGCTTTTATGTAAGGGAAGATAGCCAGTGTACATATGTACTCAGGGGTTCAAATCCCCTCCCCGGCGCTTCCCATTACTTATAGGACTGTGAACCTCCTCTCTATCCACGGATATCTATCCCGCTGAGAGTACTATTAAAAACGCTTGATATTCTCCCAAGTTTAGCAATAAGACTGCTCAATTAAACTTTAAACACTGTGGTTTTTCATTTAGTTAAGGTGATTATGCATTTGGTCTCGGTCGCTCGAATTCGCCTCATGAGTACTGATGTTGGACAACTTGACAGTATATGCACTGAAATGAAGAGAATTGCTGATAAATCAGGTGTGAAAATGAGAGGTCCAATTCCTCTCCCAACCCGAAAACTAAAATTACCAGTCAGGAAATCTCCTAGCGGACAGGGAACGGCGACTTGGGAATCCTATGAGCTGAGGATTCATAAACGACTGATAGATATTGACGCAGATGATAGAACTATGCGCCAGATAATCAGACTAAATGTATCTCGTTCTATCTTTGTGGAAATTGAATTAAGATCGTGAAGGTGATGTGATGGCTGCCGCCGATGATATGAGAATATTCGGATTATGGAATTCTAAAGACATTGAAATCCGAGACATGAGTCTAGTCCGGTATATCAATCTAAAAGATCGGATGGTTCCTCATTCTGGTGGTCGTCATGAGCATAAACGATTCCATAAGTCACACGTACATATTGTTGAACGTATGGCTAACAAACTTATGAGTCCAGGAAAAAATACGGGCAAAAAGATCCTCGCACTTGGTATCGTGAAAACAGCCCTTCAGATCATTGAATTAAAGACGAATCAGAACCCCCTCCAAGTGCTTGTGGATGCTATTGTGAACTGCGCCCCTCGAGAAGAGACAACCCGCATTTCATACGGTGGAATCGTGTACCATACCGCGGTAGATAGCGCTCCACAACGAAGAGTAGACGTCGCATTACGTTTACTTGCCCAAGCCTCCAGAAAATCTACTTTTAATAATGTTCGAACCCTTGAAGAAATACTGGCCGACCAACTAATTTTAGCCTCTACAAATAACCTCAATTCGAATGCTATTAAAAGAAAACAAGATATTGAACGCGTGGCGCTGAGTGCAAGATAAAGATTGTAGTCGCATAGATTAAATGCCAGCTACATCGGTTTATGCCTCTAAATGCTAGTTTTATGCCGAACTGATAGGGAATCAGGGAATTCTCGCCTGTAATAGCCTCCACATATTACGCTTTCATATTAACTGGATTAGATGTTATACTCCCTTGAGTAGAACTCAATATAGCGGTTTATGTTCGCTTGTTTTCCTCCTTAGAACCGTACTAATTGGAAAAAAAAATGCGTCCAAGAATCCCAAATCTCTATGGAACGATATCTCGGTCTAGAAAAAGAAACCGAAGATTCAGATGCATTTCAGTTCAGGATATTCGTGACACCGATGATATTCAACTGGAAATGATGCATCACAGCATAGTAGTATGTTTTTTCAAGGAATTTCGAATTACAAGACCTATGGACGCAAAACGATTCCTGCAATGCTTAAATGCACTAACACGCCAATATGAATACGAAATGCTCAACCTTGGCAGGCTTGATTATTTTCTACTTGTTCCAGAAGGAATCGAACTAACTACCAACTCTATAAATCCCAGAATATAGTTTTTTTGATCCCTTATCAGTTGTACATCGAGGAGGAAGGAACCCGTATTAGGTATCTGTCTTAATGTTCCGCCAAATTAGAAATGCAGTAGATACAAATAGTATCACGGTGGCAATGAAAAGCCCCCACATAGCTAATTCAGGAAAAACTGGGAAGGGAAAGGGAGGATTGAGGTACATACGCCCTGCAATTAGCTCGACGGGTAAATAACCAACACGATTCGCTACAAAAACGATATCACAATAGCCATAGCTCAACCCCTCTGTACTTATCCAACCAGAATATTTCGATGAATTGGTCGGATCGATTCTCATTGCCCGAGACTCAAGAATAGTTCCAGTTCGCTCTAGATTAATGGAAATTTGGATCTGGGAAAGCGAATGGTTTTGAGCATCAACCAACGTCACGTTCCCACGTATAATACGTCCAATGTCAACTGTGAGCTCATCGATGTCTACCCAGGGATCGTAAAAGTTCATTATCCCGGTACTCTTCCCAAGCCACTTGATTGTATTCACAATGAATGCCGTATTATCAAAGAAAAAACTCGTAGCATTTGCTAATGGTTCGATAAAACTGTTGTTAAACATGTTGGCGCTTCCTATCGCCAAAATTCGACCACCGTTTTCGAATTCAAGTGTAGACGCCAAAGTGTTGTTCTTAGACGGAGAGGCATCTAAATTTTCGAGTAGAAGAGGTTTATGGAAGAGAATTGAAGGGGATTCAGAGGTTTCTAATTTCGTTTCATTGAATGAAATACCTAATGCTGATGGAAGAATAAGCTGAGTAATATTTGCTGAGACAGGAGTCAGTGGTGTCGTGAAATTTCTTGCCAAGTAATAATAGGAATTGAATTGACCACCTTGACGTACTGATTCTGGAATTAAAGTGCTTGTGAGATTGAAACTTAGACCGAAAGGGCGTAAAATTTCGTTTGCTGGGTCGCCTGTCTGGTTTCGATAACCGCTAGCCACCAGAATGGATCTCCCTTGTTTTACGAAATCCTCCATCAAACTGAGTTCAGAAGTTGTTAGAGCCACAGTTGGTGCAATAATAACCATTACATCTGGATCCTCCAAATTTGCCGATGTAAATGCTGTACTGTAGGGAATAACTGATCCAAACTCTTTATTCAGAACATTAGTTAAGTTTAGCAGCTCAGTTGAGGATAAATTATTCTGATGGGCTAGATCCAGCCCGATGATTAACTCCGATTCTTGAACTGGCTTAATCACTCCCTGAACTGTTATAGTTTTTTGAATATCTTTGGTCATAGTAGTCAGAACTAACACCATTAATACCAGGAGCCATGCGTTCTTCCTTTTATTCACCTAAGTTACCTCAGTGTCCCTATTCAAGCCCAGATGGGGGCTAATTAGTCAATTATTATCCATATCGATTGCATGAGAAGTTATAAGACAGCTATCGGTCGAATTTGCCCCCGCTTTTTAGTTCTCTTGGAAATAAATTATCTCATCAGCTTGACTAAAACAGGTCAGGCAGCCATAATATACCCTTATTTATGGAACAACGGTTCGAAATACGACAAATTCGCCAGCGGTCGGCGATTTACGACGAATTTTTAGTACATCCCCTACTTTAGCACCTAACAATTGTACGGCCGGATCATCTGAGGTTATTTTGGGTAGCTGGTATTTAAAGATAGAATACTTCTTTTCTAACTCGTGAACCTCTTCTTTCGTGGCAAATTCATGTACGGGAACCAAATAGTGTTCGAAAAGGTTGAAGAAAGGGAACTTAATCGAAAATGTCTCAATATTGGCTGCTTTGGCTTCTTTCTTTGCGTAATGTGTATACTTATCAAGTGCAAGAAGAATTGCATGATCATATCCTTTCTCTTCAACCTCATCCCGGTATTCTCGAAGCTCACTCACTCCGACTACCGCTTTGGAAGGGATCCGTACGATAATCTTCTGATTTTCATCATTCTTCCCATAGATGTCGTGGTATTCATCCTTATCTGCTTCATTCGTGATCTTAAACCCTCTTGTCGTAAGAATGGACTTTGCTCCATCTATAACTCGTTCTCTACGTCCTTCCAAAGCCAAATCTCCATTACTTGGGATTATGATAGTATGTTGGAATTATTCTACGGTTAAACGTATATTTAAGCACAATTAACCACCAATTTTGTGTTTTTCTCCGCGGCTAGAGTAATTTATTCGAGAAATGAAGCATCGGATCTGTACCTCAGTAATGGACAAAAGTTGTTACAAACCAAGCAATGGATACATTTATCAGGACTAACTTTTACCATACTGGATTCGACGACCAAGGCCTTCTCACTACATTGATATGTGCATACTCCACATCCATCGCAATGAAATGAACGGTATACAGTCTTAATTAAAGAGATAATTCTTTTCGTCAATAAGACCTCTTTATACCGGTCTTTAACAATTATGGACCCATCTCGGAAAATATCAGCGTGTCCACGTTTCATATTCACACGAAGAATATCCAGCTGCTCATTATATTGCGTTATTCCTTGGATTGGTAGAAGTTTTTCGAGTCGTGAAAGGTTTAACATTTGATTCGCTGACAACAACGCTGAATACCCCCCTCTTATACATGGAGACGGTGCATTTGTTATCCGAAATTTTAGTTCGCCATTATTCGAGGAAGAAATGAAGGAAGAAGAATACATTATATCTTTACTTTTTAGGAGATTTATCACTTTCTGGGGCAGATATTTCCATCGCCATAAACCCCATGATAGGTACTGAGCTGGCAATCCATTTTCCTTTCGTTTCATTTCTAGTTTGGTTCGGAGTTTGGACAGTAGATCGGGATGGATTTCCTCCATTATCTTGAAATCTGATAGTGAAGAAGCTGGACAAACCCAGCACCCTATCCGGATAAAACCTTCTTGATACAAAGGATTAAGTATTGAGACGAGATTATGTTTTAGAATATAGAGATATACTTCCAAAGCTGTCCAGTTACTAATAGGAGCCGCAGATACTTGCCGGGGAATCCAAGGGTTCCTTGATATACGTGTCTCACGAGAACGTCCTAAGGATTCATATCGTCGGCGTCCAATATATGCTAACACTTCCTGAGCCTTTGGAAAGCACTCTTCTAGGATCCTGTTTATTGGGAAAAGTTTAGCTGATTTGCAACACCAGCGTGAGTTTCGAGTGGGTGGTTCCTTTTGGAAGCGTTCCCAAAAATCCCATGACACATTTTCATGACTTAGGACATCCTTATTGTAATAGGTTCCTACCAATTTTACATTTTCTATCGTTTCAGGATACTCTAGATTAGTATCAGCGAAAACTATCTCATACGGAACTTTAGATTGGGATACTAGATCTAGTGTTACTAGAGAATCTTTCCCGCCAGAGTAAGCTACTACTTGATGTTCGTATTTTTTTGCTGTACTTTCAATAAAGCTGATGGCTTCCTCCTCTAATGTTTCAATTGAGTTCAAATTTGCTTTTATGATCTGTTGCCAACTTATTGGAAGGGACTGAACTGGAGTGTCAACTTCTAGCTTTCGATGTTTTGTTTTGACTGCTACACCCCGTTGGCTATGTCCCATCTCTGATCCGCACATCTTTGCCAACCCAACCGCTATAACCGCGTTTTCACAGGTTACGATGACTGGATCGTCCACCTGTATCCTTGGGTCTGCCAAAGATACACCCGGCGATAGTACCGAAGCTCCATGCTTAATAAATTCCTTAGCCCCAATATCAACCTCCACCGTCCGAAATGCCATAGGAGACCAGATTTCCTCCGCCAGCCATAGCTTTGGTATAAACTCAAAATCCCCTCTTACAACATTAAATCTAAACACGGCTGCAATGTGTCCTTGGATGACTATCTCGTCCATTCTATCAATATATGGTACTTTGTTGAGGAAAATTATCTGATTTCTTATTAGATTTTGGAACCTCATGGTAGTTTCCCTCCCGAATTGGTTTTCCAGAGTTGTTACGATTCTTACTAAATCACCTTCAAAGGCAGGTCGGATATCTCCTGGTGGGGTAAGTTGTACCTTTCGGCCCTGTTTGCCACAAAGACCACAATTCTTTCGAATGAGGGGTACATAGCATCTATCACACCAATGGAACCTAATCTTACCTAGGTATGGAATACGCACAGATCATTCACTCATTCTGACGGTAATTTTGGATTGAGGACGAATGCTCTTTACTCTTACGATAGCTTCCATCCGACTTACCAAAGAAAAGGTACATGATTGAATTGTGAGATTGCTCTCTTACGGTAGTTAGATACAGCTTATGATATGGACGAGAGTAAAAAGGTTGGTTTCTCCATTTTGTGACAAATGTGGAAATTTGGTGGTTCCTAAACGACTTGGTAAAGAACAACGACTCATTTATTGGTGTGCTTCCTGTCAACGAGAAATTTCTTCAGATAATGAAGATACAACCTTCTTCCAAGAGCGGACACCAATTAAACATTCCCCGAAAGAAATAACCCGTGTGGTGGAGGGAGGCCCACCTCCCATTCCTCAGATTTTCACTCAATCTTATGAACAAAGACGTAAGGGGGAGAAATGTCGCCATCCTAATGCTGTTTTTCAAGGGTTTTATCAATTCTCAAAGGGAGACGAAGCCTCCCGTAAGTATTGGTTTTGTCCAGATTGTGGACATGTCTTCCGCTTTTCGGGGAATATAGATGTTAAACCCAGACGAAAGCTGGTTCATGATGCTAATCCTAAATTTCAAGATCCACCAGATTAAGACTAATGGAATAATTTTAATTTAACCCAAGAACCGATCTAATCCTTTTTTTCTACCCTTCTTCTCTTTATCACTAATATTCTGAACCCTTGGAAGGTTTTTACTATCTAAAAATTCTCTTAGAGTCATAAAATCACGTTCGAAGATAGGAAAGTACCTTTTCTTACTATACAACGTGGTGGCAGGATGGAACATGGGTAATAGTGAAAAATCGTAATTTTCAAGTTGATGGATTCTGCCGACAATTTCGTTCATACTTTTAAAATTGGGCACGAAAAAACCTGCGGCAAACCGGCCCAATGTCACCACAATCTCTGCGTGCATCATTTTAATTTGTTGGAGAAGATAGGGGGAGCAAACATTTATTTCCCCTATCCTCGGATCACGATTGTCTGGAGGACGGCATTTTACAATGTTTGTGATAAAAACATCATTACGCGATAATCCAATCTTCTGAAGAAATTCATTCAAAACATTTCCCGAAGCGCCTACAAATGGACGTTTGAGTTTGTTCTCTGTAGCACCTGGCGCCTCTCCTACGAAAATGACCTTAGAATCAAACCTACCCTCCCCAAAGATTGGATGAATCCCTTCGGTGTGTAATCCGCATTTAAAACAGGTGGAAACCTGATCACGCAGTGTCCAGAACTCGTTTTTTGGCACGGATTGCGTCACCTAATGAAATAAAAAGGGAAAGAAAGGGAGACCCAATGGTCTTTCAGTGGAAACTGGTTTAAAAAATCTTTAACTTTTTTCCTAACTCTTCGAATGCCCGTAATCCTGTATCCAGTTGATCCCTGGTCAATGCGGCATTCATCTGTACCCGAATCCGATCTAATCCCCTCGGGACCATTGGAAATACTATGGGGAGGGCGAATACTCCGTAGTCCGAGTACAACAGTGAAGATGCTTCCCCGGCTTTATGTGGATCTCCAAAAATAATGGGAATAATGGCAGTTGTCGAAGCCGCTGTTATTTCATGATTATATCCCATACTGATTATCTGATCCTTGAAATAATCAATGTTCTCCCAGAGTCCTTTAACCAGATCTGGTTCCTCATGCTCGATGATGTCCAATGCCTTGATTGACGCCGCCGCCGTTGCCGGTGGATGACTTCCTGACAGTAAGTAACTTCGAGTCTTGTTCCGACACCATGTGATCAGCTCTTTCGACCCTACAATGGATCCTCCCATCGTTCCAAACGCTTTCGAAAATGTCCCCATCTCAATGTCCACCTTGCCCTGTAATCCATAATGATCCACCAGCCCTTTCCCCGAATAGTTCCGTCCCAACACCCCGTCCCCATGGGCGTCATCTACATATATCAACGCCTGCGCATACGGCTCACAAATCTCGTAAATTTCGTCTAACGGGGCGTGGTTCCCATTCATTGAAAATACGCCATCGCTAATCAAAATAATCCTGCGAGGCTCAGTTTTAGCAAGTTTAGTAAGTTCTAACTCTAAGGAGGCCATATCAACATGCTTGTAAATCGCCCGTTTAGCTTTGGTGGTTCGTACACCGTCTATGATTGATCCGTGGTTCAATTCATCAGATAAAATAACATCATCGGCTGTCGGCGCCAGCTGTTGGATAACTCCTTGATTAGC
>JBHLRO010000015.1:64390-94706 GCA_048882505.1 Candidatus Thorarchaeota archaeon | reverse complement strand
TCTCGCCGTCCCTATTTTCCTCATCATGTGGGCTTAGACCTGTTGTTAGGCAGTTTCATCTTGGAAACTATTAATCATTTCATAGGCAAGTTTCTGTGGTTCAGGAAGGAAGACGGAATTAGCCATAAGGGTTTGGTTCTGGATAGTTTCGCCTTGCACTTCGCGCGCCTGGAGTCGAATTCTGCCGCGAACCATGATATTAATCCCTTCAACTTCCGATTGAACCGAATCAAAGATATCTTCGTCAGAAAGACCTTTTTCCAGCATTGTCCTTATCTGAGGTGCAGAAATCGAGCTTAATCGTTCTCCAGAACGTCCAAAGAAGGTAACCCTTATTGTCCCTGTTCCATCGTCCACAATGCCAGAGAGACGCATGATAATCTGTGGTTCGACACTTCCATGGGTACTACATTCCCAGCCAGATTCCTGTCCTGTTTCAAGTACCTTTTTCCGGCACTTGGGGCACGCCCGATAATACGGGATTTGTTGGAAAACCCGAATTAGTTTACCAAAAACTTCGATTGCCCGAGCGTCATCTTGTTCGGAGAGTTCGGAGAGCTGAATTTTTTCATAATCGATGGATGGCCGTGTGGGCTGAGCATCTTCAAACTCACGGATTTTAATTTGGCGTAGCAGAGCGGGGATACGAGAAGAGGGACGGACGTGCGTTTGGGAAGTTAAATGGAGCTCTATATTATCATCATTTCCTTGACGAACGCGACCAAAGAAAATCTTGACATATTTGAGGTCTTTTTCTTTCATATCAACCAATTTTTCCACAGAGTCCCCCCATGCGACAATTTGACAAGTACCTGTCGTATCTTCGATAGTCATTGAGATTACCCGACCTGCTGAGCCATCAGTTCGAGTAAATTCACGAGGATCGGAAATTCCTTGAATTATTCCCTGAATACTGGCCAGACCTTGTTGAGGATTGAGGTTTTCAATATCTTGAATAGGAGGATCTTGAGGGATCTGGGACGCTTCCTGAGGGAGAAATTCCGTATCGTTCACGGTATGAAGTTCAAGTGTATTGTATCGTGACACTGTTACCCTTACTTTTGTAAGTTCGATAGTAGAGTCCGTCACCTGATTAAATGCATCGATTGTTTCGTCCCAAAGCACCAAAGTTGTTGATCCGGTCTCATCAAAGACGATTGCCCGTTTAACTGATCCTGGGGATCCGTCTTTACGCGTAAAGTTTCGAACAGTCTCGTCAGAAGGTCCTTTTCGGACTAGTACCGCTATCACACTATCGTCGGAATTAATTTTGGCAATCTTTTTTTGTACCACTTCTTGTGTAGCTATATGTGCAGTAGTTGTACGATCCTCCAAATCAGGAAGAACCTGATGGCCAATCTTTGTAATATTAGTACTCCGTGTCGCTACGATCTCAGGTTTACCTTCACGATCTAGCTTAACAGAACCTGCTTGGATAAGCAGCTCATCTCCCCGCGTAAAATTAAATGGTTCCTCAGCTCGATCATCCCAGAAAACCATTCTTCGAACAGTTTGATCTCCTTTAAGAAACAAGTTAGTTACTCTACCTTGAGAGCCATCTTTCCGATCAAAAGTAACTAGGTTTCCGATCTTATGAACAACAGCACGAACGTCGGCTTCGGCCGTTTCTTCATCAAGAATATCGATGTTGAGGACCTCATCCTCGGGATTGGGAAGATTGGAAAGGTCGACTTCCGTTTCAATATCAAGTGAACCGCGATCACCAACGTGGAGCTCTAAATCACCACTTCGTCCTAATTTTGTGTATCCTTGGCGAATTTTAATGATAGACCCTCTTTCCACCTGCTTTTCTGTTATAAGACGGGCCTTGTTCCCCCAAAGGATAGTTCGAATTTGACCAGTCCCATCATGGAAAAGAAATGGTGCCAAAATATTCTTATTTCCTTCTCTCACGAATTCAATAGGTTTATAGATCCGTAATACTCTTCCTGTGAGATTCACCCCGGATAGTCCGGGTTCCATTCTTTTGAGTCTTCCTACTGTGAGAGTCGATTTTTTAGTGAGCTCTGGCCTCTCAAGCTCAATGTTCATATCCTTAGCAATGATATACGCTGCAGCGATATCATTAACAAAGAATCCTAAATCCTCCTTTTTGTGTTCAATCTTTTGGAGAATTTCCGCTCTAGATAAACCTGATTTCTGAGCGATCTTTTGAACCAACTCTTCAATATTACTCAATGGATGCTCACCAAATGCAAAATCCTCTCCTTATACTTAATATTGACACAGCTTTCTTAAATAGTTGCAACTATATCCAAACTTTTTCCTCACCTTCAATGTTGGGGCCTAAACAATTATTACATTTTCTCTCGTTAAATGGTCTTGAATTCTTGTTATCAGATACATATTGTTACCAATGGCTGTATTTTTGTCCATATCTTGCAATAACAAAATTTTTCAGGGTATTACGAAAAATCTGGCAACCTTCTTTCGTTTTGAGGGATAGTAAGAACAGCCGCATGGGAGGAAGCTGATACGATTTAAGCAATTGTCTGTTAGAATCGATCAAGCTCTTCTTCACTTTGTCGATCTTGTTAAAAATGACGAGTGGCGGAAATTTGGAGAATTCGGCAACAAAACGAATCATCTCGATGTCGATGGGGATTATTCCTTTTTTCTCCAAATTTTCAACGACTAGATGAAAGGTTGAAATATCAATAATATGGATCGCAATAGCTAATCTACGCGTAGAATCATCAAAGTATTGCACGATTTGGTCCTTTACCCTCTCTTCTGTCTCTTTGGATCGCCTTTCGATTCGCCCAAACCCTGGAAGGTCGACCAAGTATAGATCTTCAACCAATGGGATGGAATTAATCCGTTTGGTTGTACCTGGTCGTTTTCCTACAGGTCTCTTTGATTTGGTAAGGAAATTAATCAGAGAAGTCTTTCCGGCATTTGGACGTCCACTGATAGGGATATAAGAAAAGGGAATCATAATCTTACTTCAACAGAAAGGTTAAAAGGGCTCCTGCAATTACAGGAACCGAGATATTATCATTTACGAAATTTCCAGTTGTTAGTTCAATGATTGCACAAACGAAAGATGTTTGAAAACAACTTATAACAATCTGCTCAAGGGGAAGTTGCTCAATAGATCGTATCTCGAACAAGGTAATCCAGGGGTTGACAGCAGGATTCATGGAAACCCAAGAAACGATAAACACACTGCAGATAAATGCGGAGGCCAGGAATGTTATGAAACCTTCAAAACTCTTTCCATTCAATTGTTCAAACCTGTGGACTCCATATCTCGTTCCCACAACATTGGCCAGTCCATCTCCAAAAGCCATGATGACAAAAACGGCAGCAGCTACTCGTAAATCTAAAAATATTACGGAAAGCAAAACCATCAGGACATAGAGGATTGGTCCATGAAGAGAACCGCTGTCCTGGTCTTCCAACCGTGATGCCATGGCGTCAAATCCTGTTTTCCAAACAGATGGCCGTGCAATTATTCCCACAAAAAACAAGGCAATCAGCACACAAAGTATGGATATCCATCGGGGAAAAATACCGAGTAAAAGACTTAAAAAGCCCATAGCGATATGAATTACCTTTCGTTTGGTCTCTTGTTCCATAAACCTCAATTCTCTCGGGAATTTTTCAATCTAATGTAACCTATCGAGAATAGAGAGGAATTACCGCTTATCCTCTAACTGACGTCCTACAAATGAACTTATTTTTCTGCATCTGCAGAGAATAATTCATCCAACCAATCGCCATATACGTCAACTCTTTCTTCGATTGGACGAACCGGCCTTGATGCGTTGGTTTTGCACTTGCCACATGAAATTAGAGCGATTTGGTTTTTTCGATTAATATCAATTTGGATAGAATTTGTTGTTCCGCAGAGAGGGCAATTAAAAACTGTGGGGAGGGTTGGGATTGGTCTCGTACGGACGATACGTTTGCGTTTACGACCCAATTATATACACCTACTTCTTCTTTCCTCGTGAACGAGCGGGAGGCTTTTTTATTTGTTTAAGTCTCCTTTCCCTCTTCGATGCTTTGGATGTTTGCTGTGTTTCACTAGTTGGCTGATTATCAGAGGTAGCGGTAGGACTTCTTTTTGTAATAAGAGGGATAATTTCATCTGATTTAACCAGATCTGGCTTTCTCCCTGATCCAACCAAGAACAAGCTACTCCCACCAAGGGCAAATACGACTCCAAATGCCGCAATAATGAGTAAATAAGCAAGCATTTCGTCGGTAAATTGAGGAGTAGGACTTGTTAATACATCTTCCTTTTGTACAAGCCATTTGACAAGATTTTTCCAAAAAACAGAATTATCCGCACTAGAGTACCATGTAGTGTCCAGGACTGGATCATAAAGATCACTAAACATTAGACTTGAACCACCAACAATCGCTTTTCCCTCTTCGATCTGTTCTCCCGCAGAAGCAAATAACGTAATCTCAGTTGAATACGAATGTGGGGGGCCTAGAACGGTTTCAGCGTAAGCCTCAGAGGATGCAGATATTAGGATTTCACCATCATTGCCAACTGAGCAGCTGGTTGTAATTAGGGTGGTAACATTGGAGTTATCAAAACCCAAAAGTTCGTGAGAGGAGGAATTCACCTCAATAACCAGGTGAGTTGCCATGCCTGCATTGTTAAAATCATTTAGAACTCTATCAGTCCGCTTTACGATACCAACATCCTCCGAATAAGTCCAAAACCCAATTACCGCCTCAATTTGGGCTCTTCGTAGGATTCCATTTAGTATATCCCCGCGCCCTGTAAGTGAATCGTTTTCTTCATTTAAAGGATTAGCTAGTAAGAGTGCAGACTTGCCGGAAAGAAGAAACTCTTGTATGTAAAAAAATTCAGTGGTAGAGAACCTTTCCGTAGGATTGGTTGAGATAAACAGATCGGTACCTTCTAACGATGTTTCATTAATTGGTTGAGTGTTAAAAACAATTCTTATCCCCAAATCGGTGAGAGCGGCCAGTGCCTGACTATATAAAGACCGATTGAATAACTGGCCATGGGCCTCGTCAAAAACAACCACTATTCCAGTGTAATCTGTTTTCGGATTGGCTGACGAACTTTCCACCATAAAACTAAAGCTGAAGAATAAACAGAGGAATAGATAAATCATGCGTTTTCTTTGTTTAAGAGGCACACCAAATTCCTCGACATAGATAGAGTCTGGGTTACGTCCGTTTCTGGATTTCTTATACGAATCCTTGAGAAAATCTTAGATTTTTGTGTCTTGTTTATGTAAGAGAAGGATGCACAACAACTAAAAAAGCCACACCAGATTCCTCTAACGGGTTTAAAATTCGAGTTAAGGAATTCTATCCTATTTGGAGAAGCAATTATGGTTACAGCTAATATGATTCCTAGCAAGTTACTGATTGAAGCAATGTCGGCCGAATTAAAGCAAAATGAGGATGTTTTCAAGCCCCCAGAATGGGCACCGTTTGTTAAATTAAGTGTTTCGAGGCAAAATGCCCCAGAAAATAGGGGAGATTGGTGGTACATCCGTGTCGCTTCAGTATTAAGGAAGATATATCTTCACGAACCCATTGGTGTTTTACATTTACGGAAGATGTACGGAGGAAGGCGAAATAGGGGAGGTAAGCCAGAAAAAACGTATAGCGGTTCTGGTGCAGTGATTAGGCACGCAATTCATCAATTAGAAAAAGCTGGGTATGTCACAACACGAGCGGGCTATAAGGGACGAGTCATGTCTCCAGAGGGACGGTCCTTTGTAGATAATATTGCTTTCCAAGTGAAAAAACAGATCCCCGAACTCGAGAAGTATTAGCGAATCCATTTCTTAAGATTTTAATTTGGCAAATTATAATCCATATAATGAGAAAAAAGCACGCAAATATCTCTCTATTTGAACAAAATCAAGATAGAGAGACAACCTCAAAGGTTGGTATGAAGTTGTCGGAAGAAGATCCTGAATTAGAGGCCCTCAGAAAGAAACGTCTAGCTCAGCTCCAGAATGAGCAAGTGGCCCAAGCACAACAGGAAGAACAACAGCGCCAAATAGAACAACAACGTCAGATGATCCTAAAGGGGATCTTAACAAATGCTGCTCGTGAGCGGTTAGCTCGTATTAAACTAGCCCGTCCTTCCGAAGCAACAGCCCTAGAAAACCAATTGATTACTTTGGCCCAGACAAGAAGGCTTTCAGAGAAAATAAATGATACGCAGCTGAAACAGCTATTGCAGCAACTAACCCAAACCAAACGCGAAAGTAAAATTACATTTAAACGACGGTAGGTAAGGTAACGCATAATATGACCTCCGTTGTTCAGTTTTCATGGTCTCGGTTAGATGGTATTGGCCTGATCCTTGTAGTTTTCGGATTAACCTTGGTCGCTCAAATCCCCCTTTCGCTTTTCGCGTTATTAATTCTCAACCTTGAATTTAGTACCTATTTTATTGCAATGACGGGGAGTATCCTTGGCGGATCCATCGTGATTACTACGATCGTTTGCACAATTTCAGAAGATTGGTGGATTCAGCCATCTGCCGCGCCTCCTACGTTACAACGCGTCCTATCCCTCACCATACTCTTTATGCTCCTCTTTTTTGGAGGCTTTCTATTATTCTTTCTAACGGAACCCTTTTTTCCTCCAGAAATTAGTGCCCTCTCCCCATTCCAACGCTTTTTTTCCGCATATTTTCTCGCTTTCACCTTGATTGGTACGTTTATCATTGTTGCAAATCGTATTAAACGGTTTTTTCGTGAGTAGTTGATTAAATTCGCCCGTTTCCAAAGATCTTTGGTCGGAAGATGTGTAATATTGCCTGATCCAGTGAAAACGGATAGAATCGGAGTAGATTTATGTCATACCATCTTCTATTTCGATGAAATCGGCTCGACAAACAGACTTGCAAAAAGATTCGTGGAAAAACAAGCCCAAATAGGAGTTGCTATCGTGGCAGCGACTCAAACTGCCGGTAAAGGTTATAAGGATGATTTCTGGGAATCCCCGCGCGGGGGTCTATGGGCCTCTTTGGCAATCAAGCCGGAGATCGAACTACGATATATTGGATTGGTACCATTAATAGCTGCGGTGGGAATTGCGCGAGCTTTGCAGAAATTTGAAATTACTCCCCTTCTTAAATGGCCCAATGATCTTCTGGTTACTGGCAGTCATAGAAAATTGGGGGGAATTATCGTTGAAAGTAGTGTAACGCAGTTTTCCTTAAATTATCTGATCATCGGATTTGGCCTGAACGTCAACACCCACTTAAATCAATATTCACGATCACTTCGGGATCGTATTACTTCAACATTAGAGGAACTTAAACGCGAAATCCCTCTCGATGAATTGTTGGCGAAGATCATTAAGAAAATTGTGGCTAGTATTGATGAATTAAAGATCCATGGTGTTCAGGCCCTTCTTGATGCATGGAAAGGATTTCCCAATATTCTCGGTATGAAGATTCAAGTTCTTACTCGAGATCAAGAATATAAAGGAACTGCTATTGGACTCAGTAAGTATGGTCACTTAATCTTAAAAACTCCTGAATCTCAAGAAATGGCCCTTTCAAATGGTACAGTGACCCTTCTTTAGCGTGTATTTCGTTTCAACTCCGGGGTGATTTTGCTGGCTTCTTCATACAATATTTTGACAGGAAAAAACTCAGTTCTTAGGGGATTAATAGCAGAGGAGTTTGTTCGATACTTTATCAGCCAGCAGTTCCCGTTACTGGTTCTTCGTCCGAAAGACGTCCTCCGATTCTTAGACGATGCAAGCATTAAGGGACGAAAGGTCGACTTTCTTCGGAAGTACCAACAAACCATGGATTTCTTCGGTTTAGGCCCGATTACTGAAAATATGACACTTCAAAGATCTGTAAAAGACCTCCTCACATCTTGGTTCTATATGAATGAAGGCTTGCCTCGATTTTTGCAAAGTGATGATTCCATACTTCGCATACAGGGATTTACGATCGAAGTTAAATCACGAACAACGTCACAGATGTGGACACCATTTCAATATAATTTCTCGCCAAATCAGGAAAGCATGTTTGAAGAATGTGACGAGGTTGGTTTCCAATCCATTCTCTGCGGTGTTACTTTTGGAACAAATTGGGATATGTCCATCGTTTTTGCAAATCATAGGGGCAAAATTATACCGATTATGAATCTATTGAATGATTTAACAAAACCCGCGGTGGAAAAATCAACCGACTGACCCGTACCATGTGCGGAAGGGAGAGCCCATCAATCTATCTTAATCTTATGCCACTTTTTTGATTTTTGCGGCTTTTGGGGATGTTTCACTTGTTTTTGTTTTGTCGATAACGGTTTTTGGGCATATTGCCTCTCGATATTTCTTGCTGTCATCTGAGATATCTTAGTGTTGATCAACTGTAATTCCTGAGCATTAGGTCTATATTTTTTTAAAATATTCTGAAATTCAATCAGAATTTGATTTATCTTTTCCTTATCGAGAATTAAGGATACCTCCAGGATGCTTATGGTTTTATTGAGAGTTTAAAGACGAATCACCCATTCAATAAAACCATCCGTCGTTAAAATCGGATTTTTGATAGTAATAATATCCTTTATTCTGACAAAAGCAATTAAGCCTACGATTATCAACTTTTTTTAAAAAAGATAGCTAAAAACGACCAGATAGGATTATTTTAATAAGAATTCATGTATTGCAAAGACAAAACGGAAATAATCATCTTTAACATGCTTTCTTTAAATAGGGTGTAATCATTGCCAAAATTTACCATTGAAGCAGCCCAAAAACTGCTTTATAACCAAAACCTGGTCAGAAATCTAGGAGTTATCGCTCATATTGACCATGGGAAGAGTACCTTGACTGATTCCCTACTAGCCGCAAGTGGCCTCTTGGCGGAAAAGGTAGCAGGAGAAGCTCGGGCCACCGACACACGAGAGGATGAACAAGAACGAGGTATTACTATCAAGACTACGGGAATTTCTCTAGTTCATGATTTTGCTGGTGAAACATATCTAATTAATCTCCAGGACACTCCCGGTCATGTTGACTTTTCGGGTGAGGTAACTTCAGCATTGCGCGTGGTAGACGGGGCCTTGGTGGTCGTAGATGCCGTTGAAGGGGTGATGGTCCAGACGGAGGTTGTCACTAGGCAGGCATTGATAGAACGGGTTCGACCAGTATTGATCATCAACAAGGTCGATCGTTTGATCACTGAAATGCGTATGAGTCCAGACGATGCCTATGAACAATTTAAGAAGATTATCAAGGAATTTAATACCCTGATTGAAACCTACGCTCCTAAAGAGTATAAAAAAGCTTGGAGGGTCGATCCTCGAGAGGGGACCGTGGCTTTTGGTTCTGCCATTCACCGGTTCGGACTTACTATCCCCGCATTGGCCAATATATGGCATGAAAAAACAGGCCAACCACTTGATACATTGATAAAGAACCTCTGGACGAAGACAAACTTTGTTAACGGAGTTCTCAAACCTGCATATGAAATCTACGAAAAAGCAGAAGCAAAGGATATAGACGCACTTAAAAAGGTTGCTGATCAGCTCACTCTAAAGGTAGACGAATCTGTGTACTTAGAAAGCCCAAAACGCATAGCTAAAGCCCTTTTAGAGAAATGGCTACCAGTAGAAAAAGCAGTTCTTGATATGGTTATTCAATTTTGTCCGTCTCCCAAAAAAGCCCAGGAATATCGATTCAAAAGCTTTTGGGAAGGTGATATGGAGAGTAAAGAGGCTAAGGGACTACTTGAATGTGATAAAGATGCTCCTGTAATGATTTCAATTTCAAAAATGATTCCAGGCCGAGCTAAACGTATCATTGCTATGGGACGTATTTTTTCTGGAACTGTCAGGGCAGGCCAAAAGATTACAGCACTTCTACCAGGATATCAGTTGGGAAGTAAAGAACGCACATTCGTTACGAATATTCAGCAAGTTTCCATGTTAATGGGGGCTAAACCTGAAAAAGTTGACGCTATTCCGGCCGGAAATATTGTAGCTTTACAAGGTCTTCGTGGAGCAACCGCCAGTAGTACAATAACTACTAACGAGTTGGTTCAACCCTTTAACGCTCTTTCTTATGCTGTAGAGCCAGTGGTAACAATTGCAATTGAAGCAAAATCACCTAGCGAACTTCCCAAACTCGCAGAAGGACTTCAATTATTGGAACTAGTCGATCCCTCACTCCGTACTAAGGTTAATGAAGAAACAGGGGAATTTTTAGTTTCAGGAACCGGAGAATTACATCTGGAAATCGCAGTCAAGGATCTTCAAGATTTACAGAAAATTGAGGTAACTCAATCTGATCCTATCGTGGTTTTCCGAGAATCAGTGCAATCAGAATCTTATATGCAGGCATTAGCAAAATCACCTAATAAACACAACCGATTGTGGGTCAGAGCAGCTCCATTAGATTCCAAAGTTATCAGATTGATAGAGAACAAAACGATTGGACAGTACACAGACCGCCGTGATATGGGTCGCATCTTACGAGATGAAGCGGGTTGGGATTCCAAAATCGGGCGTAAGGTGTGGGGAATGGGTCCCGAGGAAGATTCCCCAAACTTTTACATTGATAGTACAAAAGGAGTACAATATTTACGTGAGGTTAAGGACTATATTGTCCAAGGATTTAGATGGGCTGCAAAAGAAGGGCCTCTCTGCGGAGAACCGTTCTATGGTATTCAATTTATGCTCGAGGATGTCAAGCTCCACGAAGATCCGGTTCATCGTGGAGCAGGGCAGGTTATGCCCGTGAGTCGGCGCGCTTGTTTTGGGGCGATGTTAATGGCGGAGCCGATTTTATTGGAACCAATTTACAAAGTTCAGGTTCAGGTTCCGGAACAATACCTTGGTAATGTGTACAAAGTTCTTACAAAGCGCCGTGGACGGGTCATTGACACCAAAAAGCGCGAAGGAACCCCTCTCAATGTTATCATTGCTGAAGTACCGGTCACCGAATCTTTTGGTATCACCACTGAACTAAGATCAGAAACATCAGGCTTTGCTTTTTCCCAGATGGTCTTTGCCAGATGGGAAAAGATCCCGGGCGATCCGACCAAGGATGAAGAGCAAGGGGGTAGCTTAGCTAGGAAATACGTATTAGAGACTAGAAAGCGAAAAGGATTCCACAATCCACTCCCACCAAAGCCAGAAGACTATTACGACAAATTGTAGAGCCGAGGAAGCTCTTCAGCCCACCTTCGGCCAGCTCGATTTCTTTTTCTATCATGCTTTCTAATCTAGATTCTATTGAGAAGTAAACTCGAAAATATATTCATACGCACTGTTCAGCACAATAAAATTGGACGGCCAACCAAAAATTCCCATATTTTGAATGAGTGGTCTTTTATCCCACACTATAATATTCTTTAGACTAAATCCTACTTCTTCCAAAGAAGGGACCAATGCTGGCTGAATGAAAAAAGGAACCACATCCCTAATATTAATGATCAACCGCTTTTTCGGCTTAAGAACTTCCAATAACCTTGAACAAATCTTTTGAAGCGTAACAATGAATACCCCCGGGATTTGAGTACCCAAGTCATGATTATCGTCACTATACTGTTCCTTAATACCTAAGCGTGAATCTTTTCGCTTTGTGGAATGTTTACTCTTGTTAGTACGTTCCTTGTCAAGGATGTTTGCATACGGTGGACTGGTTACAACCAAATCTATTGACCTGGGAGGAATATAATCAAGTAAATTCATTGCATCATCATTAATGACTTCATAGCGGAGCTGATTCTCCGAACCTTCAAAAAAATCTGTGAGAACTGGAGTTTGAATACGTTCCCTGGCAATCCTACAATATTCTGGATTGAGGTCGAATCCAAGGGCATGTCTTTGGAGATCTTTTGCGGCTACGAGCGTTGTACCCACACCATTGAATGGATCCAGTATTACTTCGCCCATGTGTGAATAGGTCGAGATAATCTTCTTAGCAAGGGAAATCGGGAAGCTAGCAGGGTGTATCTTTTTATCACGTATGTCTCGCTTCTCATAACGGAATTCCCATACCCCAATCATGTGTTTTGTCCATTCTTTCGCACTTAAGCAATTCAAATGGTTCGAAGGACAATCACAGCATCGATGAGTGTGTTCAAGCCAGAGAAGCTTCTTATGTGACACGAAATTCGCTCCAAAAGCCTTACTGAGATGTGAACGAGGTGACATATGGCGTGATTTGAAAACGGGCTCGGTGCGATTTGAACGCACGACCCTCTGGTCCGAAGCCAGATGCTCTATCCATGCTGAGCCACGAGCCCTTCATAAACCACAAACTTCATTATGATGGAACTAGAACCAAAGTTCGATTCCTTCAACTCAGAAATAACTAAGACTTGAAAGGAAAACCGGAGGTTTTCCACCCGAAAATTTGTAAATTCTGGATATGTTAAAAATTGTTTTGGGATGGCTGGCTTACCTACCAGACTTTCGTTCATCAGCAGATCGGATCTTTACCTGATGTCTATGAATAGCACACGAAACGCAGAAATATCGAACGTAGGGAACACGAGCTATACGAGTACCGCTTTGGCGTAGTTCCTTCCCAACCGAGAAATCAACCAATGATTTGTATGATGTCTTTCGTTTCGCTTTGTCCCGCGGAACTAGACGCCCACATGAGGAACACTGAACCTTACCGAGATTTCCTTTCCCACCTTTACTTCTTCCACCGGATTTACGTTTTTTACCCATAAAGGTTACACCCTGTTTAAATGAACCCATTCTAAAAATTTAGCTGGTTTTCAATACTCCTAAATTTAGATGTGAAACTTAATCGTTCCTTGCTACTGTTTCCCCCCACCTTTGCCTTGAATTTTAAATTTTAGCCGTAAAAACCAAACACATCGAGCTGGGAAATCTCAACCGAATTCAGAGCGGATTTCAGGAGCAAAGACTTTTTTTGTTAAGAGAACGACAAGATTTTCGAGACTGAGATGAAATGCCAAATCCTGACTAAAATATGGTGAAATTGCTTGGAAATTCGCTTTGAGAAACCGAGACGAATCCTGGAGGACAATATCGAGTTGTGAGCGAAAAACCTCAGAAAATCTATCAGATGTTCTTAAGAGTTCAGCCATCACCCCAAGAAAGGCGGGCACCTCTCCTTGGTCTGTCATTTCTCGATATATGAGATCGCTAACGCGTTTCATATCTTCCTGTTTGAGCGAAAGGATTAGAAAACCTGGAAGAGGTAAAAAAAGCAAGATGAGAAGGGAGGTAACGCCCCCGAGATAACGATCGACTTGCGCAAGCTGCTGGTCGGAGACCAAGATTCCAACACTCATAAGATTAAAAACGGCAATTAATGTAGACTGGAACGCCCCTTTTCCGAGCCAATAAAGCCTCCCTGTCATATGATGGAGGATATCAGCTCTTGAAAATCGAAAGCCTGGAAAACAAAGAACCCCATAGATTGCAAATGTCCAAGGAACAATCAGAATGAGTAGGATAG
This sequence comes from Candidatus Thorarchaeota archaeon, assembly GCA_048882505.1. Classification (GTDB taxonomy): domain Archaea; phylum Asgardarchaeota; class Heimdallarchaeia; order Hodarchaeales; family Hodarchaeaceae; genus Hodarchaeum. Next base: position 81,260 of record JBHLRO010000015.1, on the reverse strand, counting down.
CTCCATCAATTGAATTGATGATCGTTAGAAAGGCTAGATCTAGAATAAATAAAAAGAAAAAAAGAGAAGCCAATATACGTCGTTCCGCTTTCTTTAAGATAGTAAATCCTTCAATTCTGAGACCAAGGAGCTAATGTCCTTTTCCTCTTCTTTGAATATCTCGGGAATCTTACGAGAGTATCGTCGAAGGACCCGAACTGCGAGCCCCAACGAGTGGGCCTCGTTTGATGCTCCGATCAATATGAAATCTTCTGCAGAACTCAACACAGTGTATCCGCTTTCACCGCGAACTAGCACCTCCCAAAGTTGGCCATGCTCCATCCTATCCACGACCATCCCACCAGTAGACAGCACCGCAGCAGATAAGGCTGAGAAAAGATCCGGATCTGCATCTTTTTCAGAGAAAAACGCAACACTCATCCCAGTTCTTGTTACAAGTGCGAGAGCTTCTAGATCTGCAAAACGGACTATTTCCTGTAATAACTTGATTAGTTTCTTCTTCTGTTCGACCGTCAAAGCGAATGCCATTAAATCACCCTTGGACGCCTTAGAGGCTGTTATTTGATAAATAAACCCTACAGGACGGAAATTTTCTGTAAGGCGTTTGTCATCACGGTTCAGAATGTTCCCGCGTGGGTGTGTTTAATAAACCTTCCTTTATAAAGAACCTAGGGAACCGTTGTCCCTTCGCTTGGCAATCGTGTGGGATCTTGACAATTACCTATATCATCCAATTACCTTGAAATTAAGGAAGAATTTCCACATTAAATCTTATATCCTACTCGAACACCTATCCCCTGATGTTTCAGGGCACCAAATACCCGCGAGGGTTCCCTGGTGGAATACCTTCCTTCATGAAAATTCAATCAGCTTCGAATTGGGAAAACAGAGGCGGCAGATCCGTCCATGGTGAAGCTCGAAGAACGGCCTCTGGGGAGAAACTGACCATGGCCATTAAGCGTCAAACCCGACTCTCCAATTTCGTCAACGTCCCCGAACCAGAACAGGGACTGACCTTGCTTTCGTTTGGCGCGGGCCAAGATTCAACAGCCATCCTATTCAAACTTATCCAAAATGAGAAGTTTTTTGTGGTGATGGTAGCAGGGTTCCACAAGAATTAACAGGACTACTCCTAACCAGGGTTATATCACAGATCCCAATCAGATTCACCCCGCAGACGGCTCCCCTTCATCCTCTGGTCGAGTCATTAAAATGCACCAAAAACACGAGTCAAGGGGTGTTTGGAGGATTTTAAGCAGAAAATACCACGATTACACCCACGACAAACCCTATATAAGGGGCAATCAATATGTATAACAGCCACATTATTATAAAAACACTTATATCTTTTTTAATGCCGGAATGAAGAATGACAAAACAGTTTTCTTTCTTAGAATTTTATCTGGAACCTGATTTGGATACGTTTTCGGATGCGTACTTAGCAGAATTCAGGAAGCAGTATGAAGAGAGTTACGCTACGGGAGAGAATCCGCCTTATTGTTCTGCATTAACAATTAAGTCTCCTAAAGGCGCAAGCTCTATGATACCAGGTGAAACTTTAGATAAGATCCGTATATATGATTATTACATAAAAGGGATGTATTGGGAACTTTTACAATCGGGAAGAAAACTATCTCCTGACTCTTATCTCCTCGATCTGGTACCAGGTGTCCACTGGATTGACAAAACATGGAGTCCAGATTCTACGCAGTCTAGGTTTAACCGTTCGGTGATATCGAAGGAATATGTGATACCTGAAATCATTAGACCATATGTTGATTTCGTGAATTCTATTGATGAAGTCCGTCGCATCATTCAGGATAATTTTATTGGAAATGTCAATTTCCAAATCTTTCAAGGATCAGATATAGAAAATTCATTATATTGTCATTTAAACTATGGGTCGGATGGGAGGCTTACCTTGGTTGAAAAGAAGCATCCGTCTCCCGATTTGTCTTTAAAGGGGTCTTATAAACACCTATGCCAGCTATTTCACTTGGGAGAAAAACGACCAGAAAGAGACACGGCCTTAAAATATACGGGGAGGCCTCTTTGGAGACATGAGAAAATATCGACAGTCGAATGGAAGATGAACCATTTTTTTGACGATCGAGCTGAAAAAAGATTCCCCGCTGTTTATGCACCATTGGGGCATTTCATGCCAATCCCGAATACAAACTCCTATGAAGTACTTAAACAATGGATTTACACTCTTTTAAAGGTCGAAGAGGCTTATGCTACAAGGTTCGATATATTTCATGATCGTGTTATAAAACGATGTACTGTATGTTTTGATGACAATCAGAGACTACTGGTCAAAATTCAATACAGAGATGACGAGAAGATATTGAATTATTATCCGAAGTCTCTAAACGAGTGTTTTTGTATTTTCATATTTATTGAAAACAATCTGAATGGTCAAGTCATACAGATTTACCATGAATGATATGTCAAATCCAAGACTATCGTGTGACAGAACTGTTTGCTTCTAAGGGCTAGTAATAACGAAAAAACAGGGTTTTTAGTGCCAGAATTAGACAACACTTCTCATATTATCTAGATTATTTAAGCGCTTTCTGTGAATAACGCTAGAAAGTTCAACGGTCAGCGCGAATGCCATTATTCCACCTTCATAAAAACCGATACGCAGGTATTGAATGAAAACCCTTGGTCTTTTTTCTATGAAGTGATCCCAATCACTGTTCAGAATGTCCCCGTTTATGAAGTTTTAATAAACCTTCCTTTATTAAGAACCTTGGGATGAACACTGTTCTACGAGTTTACATGAATTATTACCTTAGTCGGGATTATAATCTTAAGGGCCATAGAAGTGAGGGCCCTCGATGAACTTAACTCCGCCGATTATTAGTATTGGCCAAATAGTATTAGATACGGTATTGCATCAGCAGGCCAATCAGCATTCCTTCTCTGAAAGCCGACAGCTTCCAAGGAAGTTCACTATTGGTGGACCTCCTGCATTCAGCCTAATTACGGGTCTTCGCATCTCTCAACTATTCCCCTGGGCATTCCCTCCAATAGTATATGCGTACTCGTGTCAAAAAGCGATTGATCTTTTACGTTCTATTTCCGGCGTAAATCCATTATTGAAGAACCTCAGAATACGGGACACCTGTCCTGAATTTCGTTTGGAATATCTGAAGAACAGCTCGGAGAGAAGGATCTATCTCAGGAACCCCCCACAGTTATTCGATCCAACGGAATTTCCGTGGAAGTTTGACATTCCTCCGACGGTTGTAATTGGATCTGTTTACCATGAATTTAGTTCAGAAAAAATCTTTAGTTTTTTGAGGAAAAACACAGGCTTTATCGCATTTGACCCCCAAGGGTGTTTTCGTTTCCTCACTCCCGAAGGACGGATTATCCTCCAAAAATGGTTCGAACCAGAAATCTTGCGTCACGTCGATTGCTTGAAAATCTCAGAAATCGAAGTCAAGCACCTAGGAAAAGGAGATAATCTTCTTCAGTCCATTCAACAGATTCTCGAGTCCTCTACAAGAATTGTTCTCTTGACACGAGGATCCAAAGGCGCGGTACTGGGATTTAGATCGCTGGATACCGGAAATCTCAATTTCCACTCAATTCCAGCCTACAAGAATGTTATGGTTAGTGATGAAACGGGCGCTGGAGATGTGTTCCTTTACTCGTTCGTGGCCCATTATGTGTCTCATCATAATGAATTGGACGCAATTGCCTTCGGATCAAGTCTATCCTCACTATTAATAGAGAGAAAGGGAGTTACAGGTAATTTCGGCAAAGAAATCATCCTTGACCGACAAGAATACATCCGTAGACGGGTAAAGCCACTGTCATTATCATGATAATTCATAAATTATCATAATTTCGATTGTAAATCAGTGAATGGCAATGAATTAAAATCATTGGATAACAAGGAAAAACCCAAACAGGTCGTTCTGGGCCAAGGACCCCAACTAGATTGTGAGTGTATTAGACGATGATTTCAAATAATTTGCTTTTTTGATGCTTTAAGGGTCCAAAATTAGCTAATAATAGGCCCAGCAGGCGATGGTCAATCTAATTTTATGAATAATATATTGTTCCCCCGTAAGAATGCCTTTCCATACCGTTTCGTCATCTTACCGTCTTGAACTTCTGAACAATCCTGCAAAATTAGATTCATATATTGGTCGGTAACCTTGAGACGTCCTGTGAAATTATGGTTGCTTTTAAGGCGCACTGTGATGGTTTTCCCGAGATTTTTCTCCAATACTGCTAATGGTTGAGGCATTTGGTTTTTCTTCCCGCTATTGATTTATTTTCACCCTCATTTTTCAACTTCTAAAAAGCTTTGTCTCTCCATATCTTACGAATTATGATTATTCTTCTTCTTCGCTATCCTTCAAGGATATATCATTGGATTCACCATGTTGGCGTTCATAATCATCCTTAAATTCGGTTAACAGACGATCTATATCAAGATCTTTATCCTCTGTGGTCTCATTGAGCAAGGATGATTTAGGTGTAGCCATTGCAAGGCGTTTTAAGCGTAATCTCTCTCGAAGTTTTAATTCCCGTTTGCGAATTTCCTCTTTGATGGCGATATCAGTAAGATATACGCCATCGTACACCAGTAATTCCAAAACAGGATCCTGTGGATCATATACAAGGTTTCTATTCGAGAAATTTCTCAATGGAAGTTGAAGAAAAGGTATACAGTTATCCTCAAAGGCTCTTAAGGCCTGATCACTAAACTTGGAGGCTTCTTCAGGAACAAGAACCCCCCTAATTCCGAGATCGATAATTTTTTGAGCAGTTTGTGCCCCCCCACCACTTGGATCCAAAACTAAAACAATATCTCCTTCGTTAACTCCAAATTTTTTAATGGTTTCGCGTATGGCGTCATCTGAGAATGTCTTTAGAACCTTTAAAGGGATTTCACGTCCTTCCATCCAAAAATTTTTGATTTGGCGTAGTTTCCCCATTTCCACCTTGTTTTGGCGGAGTTGACGACGAATATTGAGGTTTTCCTCCTGAATTCGCCCCACTTCTCTTTTGACTGCTTCAGAAATCAGTTTTTGCATATCCTTTGAACGTTTAAGTCGCCGCCGTTCCTGCTCGCCCCGAATCCGCTTCAGCTCTGTGGTTAGTTTACGAGCCTTCTGCCGCCAAAAAGTAACTTCTTGATCAAGCTTATGTAGTTCCTCATAAACGGCATCAATCTTGTTCTGTAATTGACTGTTTTCATGTCGTAGGGAGATAATAATGCCATCTTGCTTGGTTTCCACAAGAGGTGGCCCGCGTGTGTTTATTTTTTCTTGTACAACATCGATAGCAGCTGCAACTGAATTTCCTGCCAATACCAAACGTTGCAATTCGGGCAGTTCTGTCAATAGATGCGGAGCTGATTCGTCTATGCTTTTTTGGATTCTGCCTAATTGTTCCTTCAAGGAATTAAAGGCGCGTAAGGCCCCGTAAAGGGCATCCCGTTCGTGATTATTCAGCCGGCCATAATTAACAGTTAAATCTCGATAACTTTGCAGATATTCGCGCTTTTGAGAAGCCGATGCGAGGTTAGGAGGCATAATTAATCGCGCTCCTGTCATTCGGGCCACTTTCTCTACTGTAGCTGGAGCTGGGGTCACATCCGCCGCAACACAGGATATTTTACCATGCTTTGAGGCCTCTCGAATGATTTCTGAGATCCCACACTCACGTTTTGAACCTAGAAATAATACCCTCCCTTTCATTAGATCTATGACCGCAATTCCTGTAGTAGTGCCAGGATCAATCCCAAGAATCACGTTTCTCAGCGGTCGCGTGCCAGGTGCTACTGCAACATCCAAGGGTTTGAAATCCAACGTAGATTTCGTGATACGTTCTAGTTTGACCTTAACCAACTCTGTTGTTAAGGATTTTAGAACTGCCTGAATTTGAGCCAGATCCCGTTTTTCTACCTGTACAATGTATACGCGTCTTTGTGGGTACTCAAAGAGTTCCCAGGACGCCTTTTTATCACGTAAAATTCTTTCCACTTCCCCCGCAGCCTGAGTAACCGCAATTCGTGAATTCCGTTCATAACGGGGCGCACTCTGGCCACCTCGTCTGGAACTTTTCTTTCGGGAAACAGCGATTCGGATTTCCTCTTCAAATGCCACAATTTCGTGACCAACACGCCTTTGACATAATCTGGCACAAACTTCCGCTGATTCTACTGAGGTTAATTTACGAGAGTTGAAATGAAAGCTTAATGTCTTATTGAGGTGATTTTTTCTTGCCAACGTGGTGAGTTTTTCCATACCAGTACGTGGATTCCCAGTCACCTGAACCAAGGTTGTAGTTGCCGGAATTTTTCCCAGTAGTCGAATAATACCTTGGGCATTGGGGGATAGTTCGAAAATATTGTCCATTGCCAGGAAATCTGGCTTCAGGGCTATAATTTTAGAAAACAAAGCGCGTCTGCTTAATTTAGGATGTATTTCAAGATGTAGATTTTGTAATACAGCCAATGAAAAAACGGAAGATTTTTTTTCCCTACTTTCACGCTTTCCGTGCGTTAAAATGTCTAAACCGAAGATAATGGGTGAAGACTGGTCCAAAAAAAATCACGAAAGAAAATGAATAGCGATTCTTGTCCGAATCTCATCTGCACGTTGAAATTCTTTTCGAATAGTGAGCCTACATCCTATGATTATGATTCGTCATATTGAATTAACACCGTCTTTAGATTTGCCAAAACTTCCCGCCATTGAAGCGAGAGTTCAATCTGGTATTTGCGTGTGAAATATCTGAATATTCCTTGTATATCTCGTTCAAGAATTGTCTCAGCCTGGTCGAAAGTGGGTTCCACATATTGTGGCCAATCGAATAACACAGGATAACCCTCTTCATTTAAACGGATGTTATATTCACTAAGATCTCCGTGGACAAATCCCAGCTTGACTGCTTTGGTTACCTCTTCAACGATATTGTTAATCAGTGCCTGAATGGCTTCAGGTTCCAGTTCCCCTTTCTTGATCCGATATAGGTCAGTCCCAATTACCTTTTCCATGGCAACAACATGGCGATTATGACCCACTGGACGTGGAACCTTAACCCCAGCCTCGTGTAGCCGTGACAATGCCGTGAATTCCCGTTGTGCCGATAATCGACTTTGATAGAGTGGGGAAAGATGGCCTTTATCTGCAATGAAATGCCGAGCCTTTCTGGTAAACCGGAAATTCAGTTTTCCAAGGCGATGAAACTTGACGAGAAATTCATGGCCATCGTCATTCACCGCCAAATAGATATTACTTTCCTTTCCTGCTCCTATTTCTGGTCCTACCTGGGCGAGTACTCCCTGTTCAACCAAGGCTTTAAGGGCCAAGGCATCATAGCCCTTAAAGGTTAACCTCGTTCCTAAATAATGTTGTTGAGACAATGTCAGTAGTTTTAACCTTCGTAATCTATTTAACTGAGAAGCAATCCGTTTTTCGGTGTAATTCAGATATCCCCCGATTTCTTCTACAGGGACTGCCTCATATTTTGCCATTAAAATCTCTACAACAGAAAGAACCCGAAAATCAATAGGTTTCAATTGTTTGAAGATCTTGAGTATCGTTAATGACATTAAAGAACGGCTCATTCAGCAAGTGCAACTTTCTTCATAGGCTAATTTAGCCTCGGAAGACCGTCGTTCTCATCATTTGGGAAACCATGAAGGTTCTTCCATGTGAATTCAAGGTTGATTTCTCAGGTTTGATATTCCCCACCGTACACAAAAGCTTGGTCGGGATCGACTTCTATGAAGACTGATTCGTTTGGTCCGAGAGGATTACCCCGTATGAGCTTCCTGTGAATGATAATCACAGCTTTATTCGCCAATTCAACCTTGACATATTCAAGAGTTCCCATAAACATCGATTCAATTACTCGCCCCGTTATAGAATTCTCTGAGGGGGCCCTTTTTTGATTTATCTCGAGCATTTGTGGGCGCAGGATGGCCTGTGCTTTCGATCTGGGTTTCAACGCTTTAATTTGGTTCGATCTAAAGCATTCATCCCCATTACTTCCTGCCAAACACAGCAAGGCGCTTGATTCCTCGATTTCCTTAACCATGCATTCGATCAGATTGGCTTCTCCGATGAAAGTTCCCACAAAAGCATTTCGAGGAGACCCCCAAATCTCCAAGGGGGTACCTACCTGCTCGATTCGCCCTTTATTCATGATTGCAATCCGGTCAGAGATAGAAAGTGCTTCACTTTGGTCATGGGTGACAAAAATGGCAGTTAGGCCAATTTTTTTAATGAGCTGACGAATTTCAGATCGAGTTTCAATCCGTAGCTTGGCATCAAGGTTTGAAAACGGCTCATCAAGGAGCAAGATAGCGGGGTTGACCACGATAGCTCGAGCGACAGCAATTCGTTGCTGTTGACCTCCTGAGAGTTCTGAGGGTTTTCGGTCAATTAGTTCTTTGGCGTCGACTAGTCTTAATGATTCGAGAACGCGATTCTCTCTCTCTTCTTTTGGAACTCGACGATCTCCGATTGTCATTCCAAATTCAACGTTCTTTCGCACGGTCATATGTGGCCATAACGCGTAAGATTGAAAAACCATGGCCATATCCCTTTTTCGTACAGCTAGATCGGTGATTCGGTTACCTTTGAAGTAAATGTCTCCCCCATCAATTCTTTCCAGACCTGCAATTGACCGTAATGTTGTGGATTTACCACAACCCGATGGTCCAAGCAAAGTGATAATTTCGCCATCATGAATATCCAAATTTACGTCATCGACAGCAATCACCTCTCCGAATTTCTTGATCAGGTTCTCCAGCCTTAGGATTGGTGTTCTTTCGATCATAATGTGAATCCCAGAGATTTTTTCGTCGAATTCTTTAATAGTTTGGTGATAGACTCAATGTTAATCAGTACTTGAAGGCCTAATTCTGTTTTGGATTCATTGTTTGGTAGTGCATAAGTTTTCTGTCACCTTAAAAAATGTGTCTACAGTTTTACCTCCCAGGATTAACAATCAAAGCCAGGAGGGGGCAACCCAAATACAGAAATTATTTCTTTGAGTATTTTTTCGTTCCGCGAATCTAGAGATGATTCGATATAGAATTTTATCTTGGGTTCGGTTCCTGAGAATCGTATTAATAGATTTGAATCATCCTTGAAGAAGATCTTTATCCCGTCTTGAGTCGAAACTTCCTTAATCTTTCTTTCCCAGATATCAGGGAGTTCATTTAAGAGGTTTTTAATACGGGGTCTGTCTTTGGTTGGTAGTCTAAAGGCTTTTCTTAAGATTTTTCGTTTATCATAAGGCTTGATCTGCTCTGAAATCTTTTTCATATGTGACATCTCCAGAAGTTTTAGTACAGGGAATATTCCGTCTATCCAATTGCCTATTTCCGGGAAAATCAATTTATAGGGTTCAGCCAGAAAATATGCTTCCTGATTTTTGGCATAGATTCTGAGTTTTCCAATCGGGCTAGTAACGACCTTTACCCCCTTTTTTTTCGCGATTTCGAAAGCCTGCATTGTACAATCACTTGTCAACACTACTTTTTTTCTGTCTGAGCCAATAGCTCTTAAATTGTCCAAAAAGAAACAAATGAGAGAGGTTGAAGATACAAAATTCCCTTTTTCATCGATTATGGCAAATCTGTCTCCGTCCCCATCATGTGCTATGCCAATATCAGCTTTCTCTTCCTTTACTGTTTCTATCAATAATTCAAGATTTTCTGGTGAAGGTTCGCTTGGGCGACTTGTAAACAACGGATCAAATTCCTCATTGATTGTAATTACGCCAGTAAAACCTAGTTTTTGGAACATAAACGGGGACACAAGGCTCGGAACGTTATTTGCGCAATCTAGAATGATTCTATATTCGATATTACCCATCTCAACTTTATTAGATAGCAAGTTTAGGTATTCCTCAATGTAGCGAACGTTACTTTTAAAAGAGATCGTACCCACTCTATGCCAAGGAACTGCTGGATGAGGAGAATTTTTTTTCTCGACTCGTAAATGAAGCTTTTCTTCTATTTTTCGTTCGAAATCCTCAACACATTCTCGTCCATTGAAGAAAAATTTGAATCCATTATCAGAGGGGGGATTGTGAGAGGCTGTAACCATTACTCCAAGCGTTTCATAGTTTGCCGAGACATACGAGAGAACGGGTGTTGTCGTTAAACCTATATCTATCACCACTCCAGAGTAGCTGGAATAACCACTCATGAATGCAGTTTTCAGCAAGCTTGATGTAGAACGAATGTCAGAAGCAATATATACGGGATTTTGGCTATTTAGCGTTAAAGCCACCGCTTTTCCAAGATCAAAACAAAGCTTTGGACTAATATCCTCAAGGCTGCCGCGAATACCAGAGCTACCAAACCACTGGGGAAACTTATTAGCTGACATTTTGATTTAAACCGATATATGTCTCATTATATTTCACAAGTAACTCCCAAAGCAAATTCAAGCACATAATTGGGCGTTTTTCAGGAGGTTAAACTAATATGAGAGCGGTAGCGTAAATTCGAGAAAAATGGGTAAAATCAGAATAAAATCATTTTGGGACGACATGATGGAGTACACAACGTGCTTCATGTGTTTCACCCGAAACTGTACCTTCAATGAGTACCAATGGGGTATTATATTGAGCTGGTTTGCCATTTATCAATCTTTGTGTTCGTGTCGCTCTTTGATTGCATCCCGGGTAATCACAAATTGCTGTCAAGCGTACGATCTTGTTTGCTCTGCCAACGATCCAAGGCATAGGACCAAATGGCTCGCCTCTGAAGCTAAGCATTAATCCGCTGACTATAATATGATACTTTGCTTTTAATAGGTCGTCAACCACATCGACCAATCTATTGTCGAAAAATTGGGCTTCATCAATCCCAATGATTTTGTAATCAGAACCCTCAAGATGTTGGAAAATTAATTCTGGGTGTGATTCGTTGATTATTATGGCATCTAAGTCAAAATCGAAGGCACGGGAAGCTATTTTTTTATCCCGTATGTCCACTTTTGGTTTAAAAGCCACTCCTTTAATTTCCGAATAATTTAGTTCCCTAAAGAATCTGATAAGTTGTTCGCTTTTTCCGCTCTTCATTGGTCCAAAAATTGCTTCCAAATATCCGGGCCTATAAATAGCTGGCAACCCAATTCTCTCTGAATATGGTAATTTCCTTAAAAACTGCTTTTTTGTCTATTTCAAGTCATAATGCTTCCGTAAATCATCTGCAATACCTTTGATAGGTTGATGGTCGATATTCCAAGGAATTCGCTTAATTTCCATCCCACGGCTCCAGGAATGTTGTCCAGACTCAATTTCACTCAATAGGTCAAAATAACCACGCTGTAATTTCTCCAGATATTCCAAAGGTACCCCTGCACGTTCATAGGATCTGTCACGATCAGAAACTCGTTTAAAAGCAGTAGTAGATTCAACATCTAGAAAAATCATCAAACTTGGTGGAATTAAAGAGCATGTCATTGTCTCGTACGCGCGTAAGTATGTTTTCCATTCAACTTTGGAAATGTTCCCTTCCAACATATGCAGTTTCGCAAAAACTCGGTCTCCAGGCAGGCCTCTATCCAGTACCACACCTTGGAAGGGACTCTCACCAACAGCCGCAAGACTTGCCTCATAAACAGCTAGTTTCTGTAAGGAATAACGTTTATGAAGCAAGTCAATCTGCATAGGGAATGCCCATCTCTCAGGTTCCTTATAAAATAACGTAAGATATTCATCATCAACGGGTTCAGAGATTAATCTTAGATTTAGTTCATCGGCGAGCATTTTGCTAAAAGTACTCTTTCCTGAACCAATTATTCCTTCAACCCAGATGATTGGCTTATAATGAATCATTTGACGATACACCGCTTTAGGATACGAAGATTTGATAACCAAATACTAGCCGCCTAAATTTCAAGGCAGATAAAGAATTGACAATCGATATTTACAGTTTTGTTTTTCAGGTTATAATGGACAATATGGATGTTTTACAGTAATCATTTCTATAATCGATACTTTAATCGGAATAATTGACGTAAACGCTCACTTAGGAGTAGATTTAGTAATGAAGGAAAACAAGATCCAACCACACCTCAGGATAACCGAGGTGAGTGAATTTTGTCTTATAAGTGGGAATCCAGATCGTGTGCCAATAATAGCTTCCAATCTAAAAGAATCCCAAAAAGTGGCTAGTAACAGAGGTTTAGTATCGTATACAGGTAAAACACCCAATTTTAACGTCTCGGTCTCTGTACTTACTACAGGAATGGGTTCGCCGAGTACAGCCATAATACTTGAGGAGGCATATCGAGCAGGAGGCCGAGTATTTATACGGATAGGATCATGTGGAGCTCTGAAACTGGACATGAAGATTGGAGATGTAGTAATTCCTTATGCAGCGATCCGAGACGAAGGAACGTCATTGAATTTTGCGCCTTTGGCTTTTCCGGCGGTTGCCTCCCCTGAAATCTATGAGAGGTTATCCCATTCTGCAAGGAAGTTAAAGACAGATTTTCATTCTGGAATTGTATGGACAACCGACATTTATTACTCAACAGTCAAAGATCAATACAAAACTTGGGCAAAATGTGGAGCAAATACCGTTGAAATGGAGTCAGCCCTCCTGTTCGTTTTTGGAATTGCCAAAAATGTGAAAACAGGATCAATTCTTGTTGTCGATGGAAATTTAGCGGAAGGTACACAAAAAGACGAGGGGGTAAATAGTGAAATTGATGATAAGTTTCGACAAGGGGTTCAGAAGTCTATCGAATGTGCTATTGCTGCCATTGAATTGCTTTGGTCGGATAATCCCCCTAATCAATAATGATTGAGCGTTCCTAATCGAACTTAAATGATCTATAAATTCGAGCTAAATTCTTTTCAGTAAATTTGGTTGACGAGTTCATGGCAGTGACTCATCATGTTAAGTGACAGGATATTTTGTTTAGGCCACATATCTGTAGATATTTTCATCAGTCGGGCCACTTTGGAAGAAACTTCCACAAAAATCGGGGGGTGTATACAATCTCAAGATTTAGTGATGTGTGGGGGTGGAGATGCTGCCAATGTGGCATATTGGCTTGCAGTTAAAGGGAGACCAGTTTCCTTTCTTGGGGTAATTGCAAAAGATCCCATGGGAGAGTTTCTACGTAGTGATTTAGAACAGGTAGGAGTTAATTGTTTTCTAAAACAGTCTCAAGATTACCCCACTGCTTCAATTTTAGCCATAATCGAACCTAACGGAGAAAGATCCTTCGTTTTGAATGGTGAATCACAAAACGAGTTACTTTGGAAAGATCTTCCCCTCACGCAAATGCTCCAGAGCAGTATAATTTATACCTCAGCGTATACGTTGGAAAAAGACCCCGTCAAAAGTACCATGATGAGATTATTTCAACATGTTAAACAACAAGAAAAAAAGTCTCCTGAAGTAATATTTAATCTAGCTTCATTTACAACGGTTGAAAACTGTAGGGATGAAATCATCAAAGGAATTCTGCCATTTACGGACATTTTAATCGGAAATCGTGATGAATTCCACTTGCTTGTTCAACATTCCGTCGGATTTGAGTGCAGCAAGGTAGGTTTACAGTTAATAAAGGAGTCCCCCCAATTGCATACGGTATTAATTACTGATGGAGAAAACGGATGTTATTATGTCACGAAAGATATGAAAGGCCACATAACAGCCCCTAAAATAAAAGTTATAGACACCACTGGAGCCGGGGATGGATTTTGTGCTGGATTTATCACTGGATATACCACCCTGGAAAGAGATATCCCAAAATCTGTTGAACTCGGAGTCAAACTAGGAAGCGAGATCTGCAAAGGGTTTGGGGCACGATATAGTCCAATTCCCTTCTAAGTATATGGAGAAAAAGATATTCCAGTATTATGAAAAATACTGGTTAAGAAATAGCCCTAAACATTATTTTTACTATTCTTGTGGGTCGTAGGGCTTGCCAATCGATTTTGGAGGTCTTGCCAGTCCAATAGCTCCAGCCAAGGTGAATATGGCTATGATAAAAGGCAAAACATCAAAAAAGTCCTGCGGTACCGTGGGAACGAGTAATTTTATGGGAACAGCCAAACTGAAGAAATATCCAAAGAACAAACTGGAGAGAACACTCCCAATAACTGTCCATTTTCCAAAAATCATAGCAGCTAGTCCGATAAACCCTTTTCCTCCAGACATATTTGATGAAAAATAGCTTTGATCCCCTATTGGTAAGAATATACCTCCTATTGAAACCAAGAACGCTGAGAAAATGACAGCTATGTATTGGTACTTTCTCACGGGAATTCCAGCTGTTGCGGCAGATTGAGGTTCTTCACCAATTACCCGCAGACGTAAACCGAAGGTTGTGTGAAAGAGAAGAAAGTGACAAACGGGTATCAATAGCAATCCTGTCAGCAAGAATACTGATTGATTGTTTATTATTGCAAGAGGGTCGGGGATCAGTCGAAGGAGATCGAGATCGCCAACGAGGATAACTCCGTAGAAGTTTTGTAATTGCAGGGAACCTAAAAAATCGCCTAATATTGGAATATCAGAAAGGAGAAAATTTGGAAATTTGGGTAATGTAGGAGAACCTCCTCTTTGATTCCAAATTACAAATGTAAGCAAGTCAGTTATTCCTAAAGCAAATAGATTAATCGCCACACCCGTGACGATCTGCTCTGCCTTAAAGCTTATTGTAAAAATGGCATGTACAAGACCCAGTATTGTACCAAAGAGTATCCCTCCAAATATTCCTGCATAAGGGTCTCCGCCTGATGCAAAAGTAAAAAATGCTCCACCCCACGCTGAAAACAGCATAATTCCCTCAAGACCGATGTTAATTACCCCTGATCGTTCATTAAAGGTGGCTGCCATTGCTGCAAACATAATCGGAAAACCTAATCTCAACATATTCTTAAATGTCAGTGTAGAAACTAGGGTTCTCAGTACATCAAAATGAAAATCGATTATGTCTGCTGAAACCCCTGTGGCCAAGGCAAATGCAAATATAATAATGGTAGATAATTCAAAAAGGGCGAGGATAATACCAACAATAAAGATAAGTCTTCTCTGAGGTTGGCCAGATCGAAGTTTTTCTCTGGAATTTAAGACCTTTCTACCCAGATAGGTAATCGGCATTAGAAGCACAAATAACGCGGTCATTGGCATTAAACCAACCATAAATTGACCCAAGACAATAGATAAAGAAAGAACCGCCCCAATATCTATTCTAAACAGATAAATAGTTAATAAAAGAATTCCAAAAACTACCAAGAGCCAATAACGCTGAATTAGATCAGTTGTATATTTTATTGCATCAGCAGACAATTTTTCAATATTTTCTCTTCTAAAGATGTCCCTAACCTTTCTAACTTCATAGACTTTTGCAATTCTTTTATATATCGCACTAGCAATTACGGGAGCTGCTACAAACAATATAACAACAGCTAGTAACGAATCTATTAATTCTGATGGCATATCAGTTTTTATATCCAGGTTTATCTTACCCTGAGTCAAAAATCCAAAGAAGATTGCAGCTAACACGATTGGGAATGGGTTATTTTGACCAATTAATGAAACAGCAATTCCATCAAAACCTGCAGTACCCTCTGATCTGAAAACATATCTATAAGGAGGAATTCCAATGACTCCAATTGCGCCAGCCAGACCTGCCAAGCCACCTGCAATCGCCATTGCTATAAACGTTAATTTTTTGCTATCTATTCCAGCAGCTAGTGCCGCCGTACTACTAAAGCCAACTGCACGAATTTTAAACCCTAAATTGGTCCTCCAAAGCACAAAAAACATCGCAATGACTGTTAATATGACGAAAAGAATAGTCCAACTTAAGAAAGTATTAATCGAGGAATCGATCGGAAAGATAATTGCTGAATGGGAGATTGGGCCTGTTTGACCGTAAGCATCTCCTCCAACGGTCCTATCGACAAAGGGTGCAGTATCGCTTCCTATTAAAAACCAGATAAATTCAAAAGCAACATAATTCATCAATATTGTAGTAATAACTTCATGAGCTCCCGTATATGCTTTTAATAAGCCTGGGATACCTCCCCAAATTGCCCCAGCTATAATACCGACTAGAAGAGTCGATGGAATTATCAAAATCGGGGTGTCCAGGAATTTTAGAAATTCTATGTTGGGTACCAGAGCTGCTGCCCAGATCCCTGACCATGCCCCTCCTACGATCATTTGTCCTTGTCCTCCTATATTAAACTCTCCGGCACGAAACGCAATCGCGACTGACAGGCCAGTCAGAACCAGAGGTAAACTCCAACGGAAAGCATCAAATATACTGGCAAAATTGATAGCCCCGCTTTCATCGATTATAATGCCAATAAATGCATTATTAATGATTTCACTGATGTTATATCGAATATTTGCTAGGCTAAATAAAAAAAGGATAATTACCATCGTTATAAGAGCCAAACCGAAGGAGATCAAGGTTATAAAGAGTCCTTCCGTTCGATTTTGTGCTTTTAATAGACTGGTTCGTAGACTAAAAGTCAAATCATCAACTCCTTAAAAAATCCGGCTGGATTCTTATTTTCATTCAACTTGTTCTTGATCCACAACATCGATATCTTTTCCTGTTGCCATTAATGTTGATATGCGTAAGGTAGGAAACTTGTCCGTCGGGCCTCTACCTACGATATTTCCTTCGTACATAATCAATAAATAATCAGAAAGCGCGAGGATTTCATCTAAATCACTCGAAACAAGAAATATTCCCGAACCATGATCCCTCATTGCCAATAAGCTATTCCTGACAGTTTCGGTTACTCCGATATCGACACCCCGCGTAGGCTGACTTGCAATAATCAAACGAGGGTTTTTGGCAAACTCCCTGCCAAGAATAACTTTTTGCTGATT
>JBHLRO010000015.1:61795-64290 GCA_048882505.1 Candidatus Thorarchaeota archaeon | reverse complement strand
ATTTCATGCTCCCGAACAGTAAAAGATACGTTATTAACAAAATACGAATTTACCTCATCTCCCACCTCTTTTGGAGATTCCAATAATCTTATATTTAAATCTTTGACCTCAAGAACTGGAGCACCTGGAGCAATATCTCTACGCTCCATTCGTAATAAAACACGACGTCCAACTAGCATTTCAGCTAGTGATTCTACTGAAGATTCTGCAGGTGTAGTTTCGCCTATCAGTCGTCCCCCTCTCATTACTATAATGCGATCAGCGATTGCTAAGGGTTCGCGCAACTTATGACTAATAAATATTACAGTTTTACCTGCGCTTTTTAATTCCCTTAACGTTTTAAAAAGCTCTTCGACTTCAGATGGAGTTAGAACCGCAGTAGGTTCATCAAAGATAAAAAGTTGGGCATCTCGATATAACTGCTTGAGAATTTCTACTCGTTGACGCAATCCAACGGGTAATTCTTCAACAATAGCTAATGGATCAATGGGAAGACCATAACGATCACCTAACAACTTTATTTCTGTTTTAGTCCGTTTTTGGTCCAAAATTGGGCTTTTACCTCTAGTAATTTCTTTTCCCAACACAATATTCTCGGCAACATTCATAGTTTCGACAAGGAGAAACTGTTGGTGAACCATACCAATACCCAAATCGATGGCAACGCGAGGATTTGATATTTCGTAAGGAGTTAATTTACTCGTTGCATTTGAGCTGCTTCCATTTCCTTGGAACCATTCAAGATCTAGCTCGATGGTCCCAGAATCAGGTTGATATAAACCCGAAAGTATTTTCATTAACGTCGATTTACCTGCTCCATTCTCACCCAAGACTGCTAATATCTCCCCATTGTTTATGTGTAAGGAAATATTATCGTTAGCAATTACTCCAGGAAATTCTTTCGTTATACCATGCAATCTTAATATTGGATATGATTTGCGCGATACTGAAGAAACTGAGGCCATTTTTTTCACGTTTAGGATTAGAAAATTGAATAAAAAAAAAAAATGAATTGAAGGGATTTATGACGCTTAGTGTTTACGCTTTCTCCTAAACAAGGGCATACTCGCAATCACAAATAGTCCAAAGACCATTCCAGCATATTCAAATCCAGGAGTCGCCGCAATTGTGGAAGCAACCACTATCTCTCCGTCAATTATATCTTGTTTAAGCTCTTGAACCTTCTCATAACGAGTTTGGCCCGTGGTGCTGTTCCAAACAGCATCTTTCTCTGATGTCGTGTAGGTCATATTAGATATGTCAATCAAACCAGTATCCAGTCCCTGGTCAAGAAAATTAGCCGGCTTTAGCCCATCTACGATTCTTTTGATATTACGCTCAACGGCGGTATCTACTCGCTTAACCATAGAACAAAGAATATCGCCAGGATGAAGCCCGTCCTGATCCGCATCTACGCCAATTGCGTAAACCTTGTCCCCTCCGGCATCATTTGCGTCTACGACCGCATCAAACATCCCGAGGCCAGTCTTACCAGCAGCGGCATAGAGAACATCAGCTCCTTGATCGATAAAGTTATTTCCAACGGTCTTCCCACCGGTTACATCTTCCCATGGATTTGCCTGATCTGGAGCATATTGGACTAGTATTTCGAGATTAGGATTGATATCCCTAGCTCCTTGTTCATAGCCTGCTTGGAATTTCTTGATCAGCGGAACAATTTCTCCACCTAGAAAGGCAATAGTGTTGGATTTCGTTGTCATCGCTGCCATAGCTCCCACCAAGTAAGAACCTTCATGTTCTAGGAAGGAAGTGGACGCCACATTAGTTAAATTCAGCTGTGCATCGAGTAGCATGTATTGTTGGTTTGGATGCTTTGTCGCAGATTCATTTACTCCTGCAAACGATGAGAACCCGATAGCAATGATCAAATCGTAGGTCTTCGTACTTGTTGCAAACTGCTCAATAAATGTGGTAATTTCTGCAACTGTATCTGGTTCAACCCAGTCAGTATCCAGATTATAGGTTTGGTTTGCATTCGTCAATCCTAGCATTGCAAGATCATTAAAACCATAATCTCCGAGGCCTCCAGTAGATAGCACCAAGGCAATTGTAGCGTCAACCTGTTCGGTTTTATTAACGTCTTTTGTCTCAGCTACAGTCGAACTAGTTGGCAGGGTGATAGCACTAATCAAAAAAAGGAACAAAGTGCATATCACTGGTATAACTTTATTTTTCGGCATCATATTAGATTTCACCAAATTTCTTTTTCAACTGGCTGTTTAGAGGGTGAGAGCTTTCCATTTATGTCTCATACGTCCTTTGTTCCCAATTAACCAATTGAAAGAAATCATTCATTGATACCGAATTTGTCGGTTTTTTAATCCATCGCATGTTCGCATTTTACGGTTTTTGTCGGACTGTGGACAAAAAAAACACTTTACAATTACAAAAAGCGATTTTATCTTTCAAAAATTGATCTCGTTTAAAACCGGTTCAAATATATTATGAATTCAGCTCTCATTAGATAAAACATG
>JBHLRO010000015.1:0-61695 GCA_048882505.1 Candidatus Thorarchaeota archaeon | reverse complement strand
ACAGATGAAAAAATATGCTTCAGGCGTTTTGCTTGGATTCATGCTCTTGGGATTACTTTTACCAATGAGCAACAGCTCAGCTGCTCCTGCTGCTCCTGCTGTGGATTCTCTCACTATTATACATCCACACTCTGCAGATTTTGCAGGGCATGTAATCAGTGCTTTTCGAAAATGGTATAACGATACATTCGCGGTCGAAATCACTGTCGATACAATAGAAAAGGACTCCTCCGCTTCTTCAACACAAGTTTCGGCTTGGGGTGGTACTCCACTTGCTGACGTTTGGTGGGGTGGTGGCGAGTTTGAATTTGAGCAGAGGCGCCAAGAAGGAGGTCTTTTAGAACCCTATAACGTAACAGAAGACGGTAATATTTCCGCATTCTTGTCTGGGTGGCATCTGAAAGATGATTCAGGTGATACGCCAAACCAGCCCGTCTGGTATGCCGCGGCGATATCTGGATTTGGCATCATGTATAACACAGAATACCTAGAAGCGGAAGGATTGGAAATTCCCACGTCGTGGGAAGATCTAGCCGATCACTCCTATAAAGGGCACATCACCATGGCGAACCCGCAAACTAGTGGATCAACCACAGCCTCCATAAAAATGATTCTTCAGGAATTTAACACCCAGGCAGATAGCGCTGCTATAACTCCTGATGGCAATTCGTCAGAAGGATGGAGTCTTTGGGCGAAAATAGCAGGTAACATGGGAGAATTTACAGTGGGCAGCTCAAAGCCGCCAGCTAGTGTATTTGAAGGAACATATGGAATTGCTCTTACCATCGATTATTTTGCCTGGGATTACATTGCTCTGAGTAATGTTTTAGGATTCAATTATGGAGGCGCTTCCACCTTCAGTCCTGATCCTATTGCAGTCCTTACGGGTGCCCCCAATCCGACTCAGGCACAGCGATTCGTTGATTATGTGACCAGTACAGAAGGGCAAGCAAAAGTGGGCAAATATCGAATTCCTGCCAATAAGGAAGCAGTACCGGAAAGTAACCGGATCCCCAGAGCTTGGGATGCTTCTGGAAATATAAATCCAGCATTTCCACTAATTGATCCATTCAATGTTTCCATCGATGGCGCAATTCACTCCAGGGCAAGAGAACTCTTTGCCAACTGGTTTGTATTGGGAGACAATGCCCAAAAAGCAGCCGATGCCTATGATGCGATTGGAAAAGCCACCGACGCTACAGCACGAGATAATGCACTCGCAATGTACACGAAATTACCATCGAACTTCGATGGTACTTTTGGTGATCTACTTTCCTTGGATTATCATGACTCAGCTGTAACAGGTCTTTGGGCCTCTGAAGGTGCAGCCAATTTCGATGCCGCAAAGACAGAAGCACCAAAAGACTATGGCAATCCAATCCAAACTACAACCACCACTACGACAACTGGAGGACCAAGTCCAGGCTTTGAAGCCATCCTTTTGCTGTTAGTCTTCGGTGCCATGGTTGTATCCCGACGAAAGAGAAAATAGATATAGATCTCCCCTATAACCTGTTTCTCTCTTGACTCTGGCTATCCCCCCTTTTTTCCTTTTTTTTTTGATTCTTTGAATGAATATTGATGTTTTTCTTCTGTTGGGATCTTCTGATCCAATGGTTGGTAGCGTGTTTGAAATGAATGCTACGAAAATATTTGAATTGAAGTTTTCTGAATCAATTTAATTCAATTGAAGGGATTTTGATGGTATCCGCTGTAACAGCGAAGCAAGAAAAGATAACACCTGGAATACGACAAAAAACTCGAACATTTTTCTCCCAATATGAGCTAGGATCGCTCAGCATTTTCACCATCCTTATGATAATCTTTAGTGTTTTCATGTTTTTACCAATACTTAATGTTTCAGTTGCGGCCTTTAATTTTAGCGATCTAGATCCCGCCAACCCGTTAGATTTCTTTAGGCATTTTATATATTGTTTCGAAAATGATTTTTATCGTCTGAGTCTGATAAATGCGCTTTTTGCTGGATTAACAACTACAATCATAACTAGTGTCATTGGACTCACTGTTACTGTAATTTTTAGCAGGTATAAGTTTAGAGGAAAAAGATTTTTTCAAGTATTAACTATTTTACCTTTAGTAAGTCCTCCCTTTGTCGGAGCATTTGCTTTAAGTCGATTATTGGATCGAAACGGCGTTGTATCAAATTTCTTTCAAGATGATACGCTCCCTTGGTTTATTCCTGGTCTTCCTGACTTTCTAGGAAAATCCATATGGGGAATTATTTTCATGCAATCGTTACACCTCTGGCCGCTTATTTTTCTCAATGCGTCCGCATCATATAGCAAGATTGATCCGGCGCAGGAAGAACAAGCTCGCAATCTAGGAAGCTTTGGCGTGAGTCTATATCGACAGATTATACTCCCTTTAATTACTCCAGGATTTGTTGCAGGTGCCGTCCTGGTATTCATGTGGTCTATAAGCGATCTAGGAACTCCTATTGTCTTGGATTTCTTTGAATATGCACCTTTTGTAGCTTTTAGAGATCTCATTGAGACTCAAGAAGCCTATGTTGAGGGAGCTTATGCATTAATCATAATCATACTCTTTATCAGCTTGATAGCTTTGATCTTTGCATCAAAAGTCGTGGGCATGAGGGATTATTCACCAGAAAAAGTATCTGGAATGGAACAAGCCAGAATGATGAAACAAGCTTCCAGAGGAAAAGTACTCCTCATTTATTTGGTTTTAACAACTCTTTTCGTTATTTCTTTACTTCCGCATATAGGAATTATTCTCGTTGCTTTTGTGGAGAGAATAAAAATTGGCGAATACATTCCTACATTATGGACCTTAGATGGGATTACCCAAATTTTGGAAAGCACCGAAATTATGGGAATGATATGGAATTCATTAATCTATTCCGCCTTGGCGATGATTCTTACGATTGTCGTTGGAATAATTGTATCGTATCTAATTGTTCGAAAAAAGAATCTAAAGGGGATAAGTGTGATTATGGCCGTTATCGGTGGATACATCGGATTGATTTTAGGGGCCCAGTTGTCAGCGAAGGTCACGCCAGGATCCGAAAAGCTAGTTTTGATGCTTACGCCCGCAATAATCGTGGCTATCGGGTTTTTTTTCATAGGGACAACGTTAAATCTAAGATGTTTGGAGATATTTGCTACAATGCCCTTTGCGATCCCAGGTATTGTGTTAGCCATAGGTTATGTGGCCTTTTTCGATACCCCAACGGCATTGAACGGCATTTGGGGGTTAATCCCTGCTGACCTGGATTATATTCCAATTTTAGGTCTCATAACCAATCTATTACGTCAATCACTTCGTGAGGGTATTCCTGACAGTCCATTTGCTTTTCGTTTTACCTCCTTTTGGTTCGTATTCGTCTTTTCTTATGCTATGCGGCGAATGCCTTACGCAGTACAATCTTCAACAGCTATGCTTCGACAAGTACACGTATCCTTAGAAGAAGTCGCCCACAATTTGGGAGCAACAACAGCTACCACTCTGCGCCGCGTTACTATACCTTTAATGGCTAGTGGAGTATTAGCTGGAGGAATTTTGTCATTCATCACGAGCTTTACAGAGGTCTCCACTTCGATCGTTTTAACTCCAATAAAGCACCCGTTCGAGCCATTTCCGTTTTTACCCCGTTCAAGTTTATCTAAACCTCTAACAAAAGGCCTTTATGACAGGATTCAAGATGGGGATTTCCTGATATCAGGTGTTATGGGATTAGTTCAATTATTGGTTGCTACTATAGGTATGGCTATTACTCAAAGGCTTTTAGGTGAGAGAACAGGGACAGCTTTTGGAGGATGACAGTTTTGTCAGAGAGCAGATTTTCCAGTAGGATGAGTATATACATAAGGCCATTTCTGGCCAAACTCCGTCGCAGCTTGTCAGAACTAGTCTCATTGATTGTAGAATTTAAGAGTGCTCTCCTAGTATTACTGATGTGGGTTATTCTCGGAGGTTTCGTTGTTGTCAGGCCTCAAGATATAGATTCGACAGGTTTTTTCCCCGCTGATGTATTCCTTGCCTCCTTAACGTTTTTGGTTTCTTTATTGGGTTCGATCTTGGAACTAATACTCTATCCTATAGATCTTGTAACAACCAACAAACCGTTTGACGAAACAACAATCCCAGAAATTTTTATTCTACTAATACCGCTTGTAATCTTAATCGTTGGTAGTTTTTTAATTATGGTTTGGACCGAGGATTAGGTATCTCGGATTTTCGGTTTAAAATATTAAAAATTCTGGGAATTCATTCTCCACGATTCCCTAGAAATGTACTTTTGGGGACTACGCCCCTTTTTTGGAGTCTTGTGAAGGTCCCTCTACAATATCATTATTTTATAGAAGAATCTTTCATCGACTGGCGGAATTGACAGCTATTCAATGATTAAGTGGCGAAAGTGCCAATCTATTTAAAAGATTGCTGACCATATTTACTTGAGCATTCTTAGGTCTGAAATCAACGATGCTTATGCATTTTACCAAAATTTCAGATGCAACTATTGTAACTAATGTAAACAATTCCAGAGATTGATCCTCATGAAATCCGCCATTATTCCCAAGTTGAAAGAAACTTTTAACAACAAAATTTCTTTTGATAAAGTAGAACGCATGGTTAACAGCCATGATGTGGCAGTTTTGCCGTCACCCATCTTAAAATTTTTGAAAACAACACCAGATGCGGTGATACGAATTGAAAGTCTAGAAGATATCCTACATTCTGTGGAAATAGCACGTACTTACAATATCCCTCTAATCCCCCGTGGAAAGGGTACTGGTGGCTATGCAGGAGCCGTACCGATAAATAAAGGATTAGTTTTGAATTTCGGATGGTTTAGAAGGATCCTCAGAGTCGATTCCGAGTCTAAATTGGTCACGGTCGAGCCTGGAATCGTTTGGAAGAATCTGGAATATGAACTCGAAAAACATAATCTCGCCTTGAAGATGTATCCCACTTCAGCTCCTGGTAGTTCTGTTGGAGGATTCTTCGCCATGGGGGGTTCAGGAGTCGGTTCGTACGAAAATGGATCATTTTTGAACGTTGTTGAGTCAATAGAGGTTGTTCATCTCGACGGTTCAATAAAAACAGTATCAGGTGAGGATCTAAAGTATTATTATGGCCTGGAGGGGACGACGGGCCTGGTCTCCAAAATAACCCTCCGAGTTGAAAATAAACACGACATTATTCCCCTTGCTTTTGGTGTTCCGACAGCAAAGGGATTGCAAGAGGTACTGATGGCCTTGCCAGAGGGAGATTTTCCGATTTGGCATGTTAGCTTTTTAACACCAAACTATCTCCATTTAAAGAATCTTGCCATGAAAGAACAGGCAGAACGAGCAGCGGAACATTCTCACGGAGATCCAGATTATCTTGGCCCCGTTCTATTGCCAGAGGAGGGATATTTTATCCTAATCGCTGTTAAGGGGCACGATTTGGAATCAATCGAATCAAACCTGGATACCCTTTTTAGAAAATATGGCGGAATTCGATATTCTCAGGAAATTGCCACTCATGAATGGGATGAACGATATTACATGATGCGCATAAAACGGTTGGGCCCAACGCTGGTTCCTTCGGAAGGAATTTCACAGACTTCTAAGTTGGCTGAGGTTCTCTCGCTTAGCGAGAAGCAGTTGAAAGGAATTGCAATAGAAGGGATCATGTCCACCCCAGATGAGAGCGTTCTATTGACCTTTAACCTTGGAGATGAACGCTCATGGGGCTATTCATTAAGCTTTTCAAAGAGCTTGAGGTTTTTGCGCATCCTGAAAAAGCGTGGTGGACGGGCTTACGGAACTGGCTTATATTTTGTCTCAGAGGCTCCGAATATCTTTGGAAAGGATCTTGTTGATAATTTAAAGGCTTTTAAAATTGAGAATGATCCTAATAACCTTCTCAATCCAGGAAAAGTTCTGTTTCCTAAAGCTCGCACACTACGATTAGCAATGTTCATGGCAAACTTCCCCATTATCCGTTCCTTCTTAACTCCAATGGAAATCGTGACCAGAAAACTTCGTGGCCGTCGTAGAGCAAAATATATCCCTGATGATTTGGTTTGGGAAGCTTTTACATGTGCCCAATGTGGATATTGCCAGCAGGTTTGCACCATTTTTGAAGGAAGGAGACTAGAAAAAGCCTCGCCCAGGGGAAAATTTTACTATTTGAAACAATTGGCGAAAGGAAAAGCCGAAATGACCGATGAAATGGCTGCAGAATTCCTTTTATGCACAACCTGTAACAGATGTGAGCAACCCGGCGTTTGCCAGCTAGATATCAATATCCAGTCTCTATGGGATGAGATGCGAGGGGTTTTGATTGAAAATAAGAATTGTGCTACTTTTCCAGCCTTTCATATGATGGCCGGAGGCATCGTGACTGGGAATAACATTTGGGCCCATGATCCAGCGCATCGTGATGATTGGATTCCCGCTGAAGCTTTGGAAAATGTTGGAAAACAAGCGGAGTTGGGGTACTGGTCAGGCTGTACGGCCAGCTTTGTGGAACCAAATATTGCCCATGGTGCAGTAACCATCATGAAAAAAGGTGGTCTCGATTTCACCTTATTAGGGAAAGAGGAGAATTGCTGTGGTGTACCCAGCCTGATGGCAGGATTATGGGATGTTTGGGAAGACACGATGGAGAAGAATATCAGGACTATTTATGGTCAGGGAATTCGAAACCTTGTAATTTCATGTCCAGGATGTTTTGCAGCCATGGCTCACTATTATCCAGCGTTCACAGAGAAAATGTCTGATAAAAAGCCTGAGCTGAAAAAGATGTGGGAGGAGATCGAACTAACACACATCTCTAAGATCACAGACGAGCTAATCCAAGAAGGCAAGATTAAATTGACAAATGAGAGGAATAAAAAGGTCACATGGCATGATAGTTGCCATCTCTTACGTCCTAGTGATTACTATGAAAACCCCCGTAATGTCCTTCAAGCCGTGCCTGGAGTAGAATTTCGTGAAATGGAACACAATAGGGAGAAATCGCTTTGTTGTGGATCCGTATTGACTCGAATCGGCAGCTGGGACGCAAGTAATGACATTGCGAAGATAAAACTGACTGAAGCCATAGATTCTGGAGCCGAAGAAGTTTATGCGACATGTCCTTGTTGTGAATTCCAGATGCGTGTTGGTGCTGATAAGAATAATATTGATCTGCCTATCAGAGACATGACAGACATAGTCCTAGAAAGTATGGGGGAGAACCCATTAACCGATCCAACGGCAACAGTTCTTCATGTTTGGAACGAGGTATTCGAGCCTGCTATTCTCCTTATGACTCCTGAAGGATTAAATGAGATGATGGCTCATCTTTTGCCCGAGATGATGGAGTCCATGCCAGGACTATTTAAAACTATGTTCAAGCTCATGCGAGTGACTCGATTGAGCTACGTAATGTCCCCTATAATGGGATTAATGGGTAAACTTCCTTTTATTATGCCAACGATGTTCAAGATGATGTTACCAGGGATGTTACCGAAGATGCTACCTCAGATCAAGGAGTATATGTCCATAACCATTCCGGGCATGGCCAAATATCCCCAGATGCAAGATCGAATGGATTATATCCTCCCCTACACGATGGAGAAATTATTGCCAACCATGCTTCCTAAGATGATGTCCAACCTGAAGCCAATGGCTGTTAAGGGCATGCAAGCTCACATGAAAGGCAAACTTGAACCTTTAGGAAGTTTTCGCTCTACTGCAGTTCCAATAAGGGCGTAAATCGCGCAAAAATAACCGATTTGGATAAAATAACAGAAAATCTGATCAAGGAATATTGATAACTAAGAAGGAATAACAGAGAAAAGAGTTTGGCCTGAATGTTAGATGAGAAAGATCAGGGTATTGTTGAATATTTCAAACGAAATCCCCGGAATTCCTTCAATAAGGCCGCCAATGAACTTAAACTGTCAAAAGCTACTGTAAAACGTCGTTTTGAATCGCTCGTTGAACGAGGTTATATTAGAATCCAGATGACGGCCAATGCTTCCAAATTAGATTTTTGCCACGCCCTCTCATTTGTAGAGATTGCAAATCCACTCACTGAAAAAGCGATTTTAGAGCGATTTACCTCGTGTCCACTTGCCGTTCAGATTTTCAGCCTATCAGGATTTGAATATAATCTGGTTATTTGTCTTCTCTCTAAGAAGAGAGAGGACCTTGCCCATTTTTTGGATATCTTCCCATTAGGCCGTCTTACTGGTGTTAAACGAAAAAATTCGTATTTTGCCAAGGAATCGGAAGTGTTCACGGAGAAGCCATTCTGGATACCTTTATCGCCTAATCCCTCGAAAACTGTCTTCGATGAACCGTCATGTCATCTAAAGTGTGATGACTGCCGTCTCATTAGCAACATTGAAGCAGATCTGATGCCATAGAACTATCAGGATCAGGAATATCCGGGTTAGGCTCTTTGTTCTCGTGCAGGAATAAAGTCGTCCTTGAGGAACTGAATTAGCTCTTTTACGGAAAAAAAAGTCTTGTCTGCAAAAAATGACGTGAATGGACTATAATTTTTGGCAGGAAAGACCGCAAAGACATATTTGTTATTCCTAAACCCGTACGCTTGTTCATTAACGACTCCTGACGAGTGTACAATCTCAGGATAGTATACAACCACCATTGTGCCCTGATCTATCAACTGGAAATCTCTATAAACAGTCTGATAGAAATCATACACACGAATATCTTCAGGAATGTCTCCATGGTTTTTTTCAAGTTCCATTGTTGAGGGGTCAAACACAACAAAACCTAAAGCCCGTAGTTCTTGGGCGAGATTTTCAACTTCTTTTTTTTTATCAGGATCACGTATATGGGTCATAGGATATGAAAGATACACCTTATCGCTAACTTCATGCTCATAGATTAAACGATACAGAGTTTCAGGAGGTTGTTTTCTGGCAATTATGTAGAAGGGCTTTTTGAGAATGTCCGCCATAAGCTTTGTAGTAAAGGCCTCCTCTTCCTGCCAGATTCCCAACTGAAGCCGATTGTTCATTCCTCCCCATAAGGGATTCGCCTCTAGGGTTTCGTATATATCGTTGATTACGTTTATAATGGTTAGAAAGAGATCAGGATTGAATTTCGTGAGATATCCAAAATCCCAACCAGCAACCAAATGCTCTTTCCACCGATAAGTGGCGTGAGTATCAAGAATTATCGCAACATCCTCATACTTTTCCTCATAATCTTCTACTTCCCTCAAAATGCGTTCGAATACTGAAGATCGAAGTGTTTGAAGAGTGTTTGGTGAGAGATCAAGCATTTTCTCTCGTTTAACATCAATGCGGAGCTCTTTGGCCATCTCACGCATGGCACGATTTGTGTTAAAGATGATAAGTTTCTTATTAGGGTAATTCTTCTTGATATATTGTTTCAAGTCAGCAAGGGAGTCCGATCGTCCAGAGCCAGATATACCACTTACGATTACTCTCATATTTCTCACAGTACCCAGATATGGAGAGCAAAATCCTTTTATTTGCCAGATTTTCAAGGAGTCTATTAATCTTAATCTAATAGATCCAGAGCGAAGAAATGCAACTTTTCCCTGTGATTAAGCGAGGGAATTTCTTTTTCGAGAGTTTTCCAATGGTACGCAGGCAATTCAACATTTCCAAAGAAGAACCATGGCTTGTAGCATTTGACTGCGATGGAACACTCACTACTAGGGCCTCCCGGTCTTCGTGGCAGGTGGTTCACAAATATTTCGGTACATGGGAATCTATTGGAAAACCAGCACTGCAAAGATTCATGAAAAATGAAATTTCATACCAAGAGTTCTGTATTATCGATGCAGGAGCCTGGGTTAACCGTCATGAGACAGAGTATCAGGCTGCACTCAATAGTGTGGAATTACGTACGGGAATTGACAAAATCATGACATTTTTCAAACAAAATGGGTGTATATTAGTCATTATCTCCATGGGATTAAGCGATATCGTAGCAAAGATTGCAGCACGATTTAATGTTGATTTTTGGATCGCCAATGAAATCGTACGTCGAAATCAACGTATCACAGGTGAAGTAATGATCAACGTGGAATTCCAAAAAAAGGGTCTTATCCTAAAAAATCTTCTGAATCGCTTCGATGTTTCACCAGACAATTCGATCGCCTTTGGTGATTCTGCTTCAGACATCTCCATGCTTAAAGCGGCAGGAACAGCTATCGCCATAGAACCGAGCTCCTTCAAGGTAGCAGAAGTGGCAGATTTTGTATGCCAAGATGGGGACCTATCAAGTCTTCTTAATCTTTTCACACAATCCGAATAGGATGATACGAAAATGGATCTCTTAATTCTTAATACATGGTTAATGACGTTAGAAGGTAATAGTGGGTTAGGAGTTATTCGTGATGGAGCAATAGGAGTAACTAATGGACGTATTGTGTATGTTGGACTAACAAAGGATCTAAAGGGTCGTAATGCGGATTTAATTATTGATGGAGCCAATAAACTTACTATGCCAGGATTAATAAACGCCCACACCCACACAGGATTAACACTTCTAAGGGGAGCAGCTCAGGATCTTCCAGAAATAGAATGGATGACCAAAGGATTACGGCCGATATCCAGACACTTATCACTCGATGATCTAATCCTTGGATCAAAACTCGGGGTATTGGAAGGAATTAGAACCGGCACAACGACATTTGCTGAATATAGCCAGTCCGTTGGATCTATTATTCGAGAGGTATATCTACCGTTTCATGCCCGGGTTGTGGGCATCGAAACGATACACGAGGTGGTTTCAGATCGTACACGGCTTGGCCCCACGGATTTATATGAATTTGACCGAGAATTGGGGGAAAAAGCATTAAAACGAGCCAATGATGTGTTTAGAGAATTTGGTAATAATTCCTTAGTATCCTGTATGTATGGTCCTCAGGCTTTGGATATGATTTCATTGGGTTTGCTTGAGGAGGTCCAAAGACAAGCAATTGAGAGGGGATGTCGTTTTCACATGCACATCGCTCAAGGCGAGCGTGAAAATATTCAGATCAAGGGCCGTTACGGGGAAACTGAAACAACCGTTAGTATATTAAGCAAATACGGATTTCTAAGTGATTCTCTCGTAGCAGCTCACATTCATGCAACCAATGTAGCAGAGCGAAAACTAATGGTTGAACGGGGCGTCCATATGGTAGGGTGCCCATCGGCCATTTCCTCAATCGATGGTATTATCCCGCCGATAGGCCACTACATTCAGCTTGGAGGTAACGCAGCCGTAGGATCTGATCAGGCACCAGGCACGGGACACGTGAACCTTTTTCGGGAAATTAGGATGAATGCCCTCTTAACCAAGGTTCTTCATCAGGATCCAACTGCTTTTCCCCCCTGGCAGTCACTTGAGTTAGCCACCATTAATGGCGCGCGAGTGCTGGGACTTGAACAGCAAATCGGATCATTAAAGGTTGGAAAGGCGGCAGATATTATCACAATCAACCTTAAGGAGCTTGAAATGACTCCGTTGGTTTTTTACCCCTTTAATAATTTTATTCCCAATTTGGTCTATTCGATGACGGGGCACGAGGTGAATGATGTTATCATACATGGAAAAATCATCCTAAAGGACAAAAAATTTCAATTGATTGATTTACAAGAGATACTGGGACAAGCTACTAAGCGTGCCCAAGAGATTTTCGCTGAAGCAGCTGATGATTGGATAGGAGCCGGCTCTAAAATGGTAGAATATCTTCAGGACGGAAAACTCTAGTAACCCTGTCCCAATCAAAATCGGGCCTTCTCAAGGCTTATTCTTGGCTTTAAAAACATAGAATGCCTTTTTATCCGTAAAACAGACAGGACAGATCCAATCCGATGGTAAATCTTCAAAAGACGTATTAGGGGGAACTTTAGCAACGGCGTCGCCGATTTCTGGTTTATAAATGTAACCACAATTCCCGCATCGCCACCATCCCTTTGATTTCGACGTTTCGATCCCTCAAAAGGCTGAAAATCAACACGTAATTGACCCAAAAACTAATATGTTATGTAACGTCAACAATACCATCAGCGGTTAATCCAAAAATGGCCTCATTCTCGGGAAGGAGAGGACTATCGACAATCCGAGCAATACGTCTTTCTCCTTTGGATTTTCGAAGATAAACCCGGGTTTGAGCTGCATGGGCTACGATATGTCCACCGACTGGAGCGGTCGGATCACCGAAAAATTGATCAGGTTTCGCATGCACTTGATTCGTTACGATTACAGCAAGATTGGCCATCTCGGCAGCACGAAGTATCGTATGAATATGTTGATTGAGTTTTTGCTGCCTTTTGGCAAGAGTGCCACGACCGACGTACTCAGCTCTAAAATGTGCAATTAAGGAGTCTACTATCATCAGTCTAACTGGTTCTGTAGGAAGCACTTCCTTAACCATTTTTTCTACTAGTACCATTTGGTGATCAGAATTATGAGCTCGGCCATGTAATATGTTATCTAATACCTGGTTCGTATCAAGATCAGTTTCCCATCTTGCAGCCATCGATACGATTCTTTCAGGACGAAAGGTTCCTTCGCTATCGACGTACACCACCTTAGGGTACTCATCCCCTTCTCGTAATCCCCCCTTTTCCTTCGGAAGCATGGTAGTCACGGCAACTTGGTGTGCAATCTGCGTCTTTCCAGTCCTGAATTCGCCATATAGTTCTGTAACTGCGCCTGTTTCGATACCACCCCCGAAGAGCTCATCAAGCTTTTGGCTACCAGTGGTAATCTTAGCCAAGCCACTTCGTCGATTTAAAACCGATTTTGCAGTCTCGAAATCGATGTCCAAGGCTTCTCTCGCCGCCTCAATGATTTTGGTTACGGTTTTTTCACCCATGCTTGCTACTGACATCAATTCTCCAATGGAAACGGTAGCTATTGCTTCCAGGGTGGAAAAGCCTGCTTCTATCAGTTTAGTTGCTGTCGATGGCCCTATTCCAGGAAGTTCAGTAATTGTTGTTGCTTTCCTAGGCTTTTTATCCGATTTGGCTTTGGCTTCTGAATTAGTTTCTTCAGTTTTCTTTTTGGGAGGCATTATCTTCCCATACCTTAAAGGTGAGTCTCGTATTAGGAATACTACGTACTACTCTATAAAACTACTATACTATAAAACTATTGTGTCCTCACCCAGTCATATTCATCAAATAACGTTCCACGTTTGTACCCCACTACGGGATCTCCTTCAAAGAATTCCAAAAACCTCACATATTCTATGCATACGTTCTTCCACCCTATATGGTTTCAGTAATACGATTAAAATTGCTAAAGCTAGATATGTGGCCATTCTAACTGAGGACAGTTACATTAGCAGGGATTTAAAAATTTGATTTCCGTTTAAAGTGGTTTTCATCTATCAATCTTACCTGCATCCCACACTTACTATCCTTTTTGAAAGTACTGAATCCGTATGCCAGTTCTGATCTTTCATTCTGGCCTAATGCCGCCTATGATCAGAATCCATAATAACAAAGATCGGGCCATTTTAAATGGTAACACATAATTAGGAATGGAACGTAGTAAAACGAAAATCCTTTTTAAAAAGGATGGAATTGCACCAGTACGCCTAAATCAAAACGGGCTGTTCGCAAAGAAGCACATGAAATGGGATATTTCTTGTCCAAAAAATTCATCCCTACATTAAAACCGTCATTTAGCAAAATTATATCCAGGCATCGCTCCGTTTCACCAATTCTAGCAGCTGTGATCATTTTTGCGTTGATACTAGTTGGAGTAATGGTGACATATATCCAAATAATACCTTTTATTGACCGAGCTCAAACCGAGGAATCAATTACCGCGGTTCGTAATAGTTTCTTGGAACTCGATTCCACCATCAAGTCCTTGATTAGTGAGAGTGGAGCTCCAGGTGGATTCAGCACGATACTAATGCAGGTTCCCTCTGGTCAGATCGACTATACTCCTGAATCCTATCATGTCGGATTAAGGCTTGTCGATCGAAATGACCAGCTAGTGTATAACATCTTCAATGATATCGATCCACAAGATGGAATTTTGGACATAGGAATTTTAGATTGGGTCTATAACAGCCCGCAAGCCGTGTTACCGCGTGGAAGTTTCCAATACCTTACAGGCCCAAATCCTTACGAAATTCGTGACCAGGTCTTCATAACGGGTCCATTCTCGACCACAGCATGGCCTGATATCACGAATTTAACGTTAAGTCATCAGAATGATCGCCGTCACCATATTAGTTTGAATTATAGGATTGCTATCCATCTTAGCATCGAAACTTCTCCCACCCCCGAAATTCGCTTCCAGATTTTCCTTGTACTTCTATCGGGAGACTTTGGCACACTTCGCACAGATTTCAAGCAGGTTTCTGTGCATGTACAACAGAATAGTACCCCTCCTGTGGTGGTACCAGGAACGAGCGGCCTAGCGCAGTTGGATCTTGTTTGGGAAAGAATTTCGAGCTCGGGAGGTCCAGCTATTGATAGCACCATCTGGAGTACAAGAAGTCTCCAAGGAATATCCAACTTAGCGGGATTCGATGTGATAGTACAGCCAGTCATTTACCATGTAAATCTCTCAACTCCCTAGAGTTCGTAGTGAATATCAAAGTAGTGAGCCATAATGGCCTCTCAATACATTACCTTTGCAATAATATTCGTTTTGGGACTTAGTCTAGTGATAATCACTAATGCGATGTTCCTGAATATGAGTGAGCAATTCCGCGTCAATATTGGGAATATTGAAATGACCCAGACCCTTAAATTGGTTCAAAACCAGATTCTGCAGAATGTATTAGGCCTACGTGCGTCTCATCAAACTATCCAGATGCAAATCGATCTTCCTGACTTCTTGGGCCAAGGATTTCGGTATACGATCCGGATGTCAACTACTGCGGATGGGCGGCTTAGACTCAGAGGTTTTACCCGAAATCTAGAAATAGACGATGCCGTAACCTTCTCCCTTGGTCCTAGGTATACCACGTCGGCCAGTGGAGAGTTCGTAAGTACTTCACCATTCATCACGCTTTACAGTCAAAGAATTTCCAATAATATCACCATCATTATATCTTGATTCCTTAACAAGACGCATATGTTCACCGTCTAGTAAACCTAATAGCAAGCCTAAAAAAACACAAGTCTCAAAAGATAATGTAACGAGAATTAAGAACCAAACCATGTCGCCATTAAAATCCCCAAAGATCTATTTCATTGCGGAAAAAAAACCATGGTGACATTCCTCTCGCTAGGTGTCCCCCAGCGGATTATTTTACACCTAAAAGTGATTTAAAATGGCACAGTCAAGTAGTTTAATTCGGGAGACATATCCCCTAATACCCCCATTTTCCTATGCTTTGGTAGCAACAGATCCAGATACAAAGCAAACAAAATATACCGTGGTGGAGGTTCCTCTAAGCTCTAAGGAGTCCGATATCCTGACTATGATCAAGGACGTACTCGAGGAAGAGCTAGACGTCGATTTCAATGTCCTAAAATCACCTGAATTAGCACGGGACTATTTACGGCAAAAGGTTATTGGGATTGCCAAACAATATGGATTAAAGTTAGATGAAAAGACTTTTGATAAAATCAACTATCATATATCAAGAGATTTCGTGGGTTTTGGCAGGATCGACGCCATGCTGAAAGATCATAACGTTGAAGACATATCATGCGATGGAGTTGATATCCCAGTTTATATTTGGCATAGAAAGTTTGAAAGTATCCAGACAAATGTTAAATTTGAAAATGAAGAGGATCTTAACGCATTTATCATCAAACTTGCCCAAAGATCAGGACGCCACATTAGCGTTGCTCGACCGCTCCTCGATGCGGCCCTCCCTGATGGGAGCCGCCTTCAACTCACATACGGCAGAGAGGTTACCCAGCGTGGGAGCACATTTACAATTCGTAAGTTCCGCTCGGATCCCTTAACTATCACTGATATGGTAACCTTTAACACCATCGATTTTGACCTAGCCGCTTTTCTCTGGTATGCATTGGAGAATAGAAATTCTGTGGTTATTGCGGGTGGTACTGCAGCAGGAAAAACCTCGTTACTTAACAGTTTGGCCATGTTTATTAGAACGGGAATGAAAATTGTGTCAATCGAAGATACCGCGGAGCTGCATATTCCCCATGAGAACTGGATACCAGCAGTAGCTAGAGAAGGGTACGGAGGTCGGGAAGCAGATGGTAGTCGACGCGGAGAAGTATCAATGTACGACCTTCTCCGTGCCGCTTTAAGGCAAAGACCTGATTATCTATTCGTAGGAGAAGTGCGAGGAGCGGAAGCTTACAACCTCTTTCAGGCGATGGCTACAGGTCATACAGGCATGGGTACGATACATGGAGACAGTGTTTCAGGTACCATTCGGCGGCTCGAAAACGAACCAATGAATATTCCCAGAACCCTGATTCAGACATTAAACATGCTTGTGGTTCTTCGAAAGGTACGTCGGGGAGAAAAACAGGTAAGGCGGGTTGTCGAGTGCACCGAAATTGTGGGAATAGATCCAGTAACGACTGAGCTAATAACCAACAAGGTTTTTGGTTGGAACGCGCGGGAAGATACTTTCACAAACTATGGACGCTCATATACATTAGAAGGGATTCAGGAAGGGCAAGGATTGACCGAAGCTCAAGTATTAGATGAGCTAGAGCGGCGAAAGACGGTAATACGTTGGATGGTTAAGAAAAAATTGGCCCACTTTTCTCAAGTGGCCGAGGTGGTCACAAGCTATTATCAAAACCCCCTAGAGACCGTTGAGCGAGCAAAACGTGAACTAAAAGCAATTTAAGGATTGATAACATTCGGTGGTTCTCTGTGAGTAAAGTTATTCGCCGAGTTGGCTATTTGAGGTTTGGCAGATACTTGGAACCTTGGATCGAAAAAGGCCGCTTTGATCGCTTGGGTACAAGCCTCAAAAAGGCTGGAATGGATATCTCTGTTCGATCATACTTAGGAACCGCGATTTTCAGCTCAATACTCGTAGGAATCCTAGTCACGATTCTTTCAATTGTTGGAGGATTAACTTTTCTTGGAGCCGATCTATTAATCTTTATTATTATAATTGGATTGATACTTGGTGGCCTAATTGGACTATTAACATATCTTCCATTCTTGTATTGGCCATCAATGCGGGCACAGGATCGTAAATTCCTTTTAGATGCAGGACTTACTTCCACAGCTTCCTATCTCTCCGCTATGACTTCCAGTGGGGTTCCTCCTGACCGATTATTCTATTCTCTGGCAGGTGAAGAGTCTGTGGCCCCTGAGATCTCTAAGGAGAGTAAACGGATTACACGCGACATAGAAATTTTTGGATATGATATACTAAAAGCATTACGAACTGCAAGTGACAGATCGCCCAGTGAACGATTTTCTAAATTCTTGGATGGTATATCGGCAACCATCACAAGTGGTGGAGACTTAACATTCTATCTTGCTGCGGAAACTAAGGCTCACATGAAACTTAAAGAAGAAGAGACCAAGGAATTCATTGAACAATTGGGGGTTCTCGCAGAAATCTTCATGATCTTAGGTGTTGTTGCTCCACTCTTCTTTGTAGTCATTTTAGCTATTCTTGCTGTGATATCCCCAGATGCCACTCAGTTGGGGACAGCTGTCATGCTGTTATTGACCTACTTCCTTATGCCACTTATGTTGTCAATTATGATTCTATTGGTTACATCAGCTTCAAGAGAAATCTAAACACATCGGAGGATACTGCATGGGAAAGTTAACCGAAAAACGTGAACAAAGAATCTGGATTGTTTCTGGCATCCTCTTCATTATTATATCAGTCATTGTCCTTATCGGTTTTTATATTCCCGTTTTAGAACATATCGGATCTGTTTCAATGCCATCGCCAACGGATCCCCCCATTCCAGAGGGGCAAGCTCATCCTTTTCTCAGATCCATTAGCGAGGTAATCCGAGACCCAATCCTCAATTTCTTTGACATTATTGATGCAACAATAGTTACGATTTTCGCACTGATTTTGGTCCCCGCTTGGGCCTATACCTCGGATAGACGATGGCGTGACGATATTGACGACCACATTCCTTCATTGCTGAGGGAAATCTCGGATGCCCAAAAAACTGGCCTCCCGCTTCCTCGCGCCATCATGGAGGCATCCAAACATCAGTATGGATCGCTCACTCCTGAACTGAAGAAGATGGCAGCCAAAATCAGCTGGGGAATTCCTTTCAGCAATACTTTGCGTGGATTAACAGAGCATGCTGATACTCCCCTCATGAAAAGGACTTCGTTATTGATTTTGGAAGCAGAACGGTCAGGCGGTGCAATCGAGGAAGTGTTCGAATCTGCTCATACTCATGTCTCTGAAATCCTGGGATTAAAACGTGAACGACTCGGTGCGATGAAACCATATACCTGGATTATTTATGCCAGTTTTATCGTATTTTCGATTGTTATGATTATCCTGTTGGTTTCTTTCTTTCAAACGCTGGCAATCCAAATTGTTTCTGCGGTTACGGAAGGTCAACGTCCAACAGCTGGACTGCCATTTAATTTGGCCGGCCTCCAGCTCGTATTTTTTCATCTGATGGTCATTGAGGCGGTATTTTCAGGTTTGATTGCAGGAAAAATGGGAGAAGGAGATGCAAAAATCGGTCTCAGACATTCGTGTTTCTTATTAGCGGCCTGCTACATTATCTTCAAAGGATCAATAGTGTTCTTGGTTTAAATTTGACTCTGTGTGATGTAGAATGGGTAAAGAAGAAAAAATGTTGGAAGAATTGCTTACGAAAGTCAGCTTACTAGAGGATAAAATCCAGAATATGGAGTTTTTGCTTGTCCAAGGAATGGGAGCAGGAACAATGGATCCAAGTAAGCTCTCCTCAATCACTGGAAGTCCTGTTTCTGCTCCTGTTGAGGTCGATCTAGCCCCGCTTGAGGGAAGGATTTCCCAGATCGAAATTTTGGTAAATCAGATCGTTACTAAGGTTGACAAATTGTCCGAACTGACCGCACAGATTAGTAGTGGAAAAGCACAGAAAGCCGATGAATTGATAGGCCAGGCCACAAGCTTGTTGGAAAAAGGGTTGCAGTTAACAGAGCTGGAAACAACACTGCTGGAGTTCAAGGATCGGGTGGAGGAAGTCATTATTCAACTTGAGGTTTCAAATATCGGTGCTTCTGAAGCTGAAGATTCGGTATAAAAATCGGGGTTTTTATTAGAAAGTCGAAAATTAGTTGTTAAACGTGCATTATAATGGGATACCATGGACGTTTCAAACGTAGAAGAGCACAGATACGAGCAGTAGACTTCATCGTGAGTCTTTTACTCTTTATGCTCATGCTATCCCAACTCATCCTGATAATTGTCACTATTCAAGCTGGAATTCAAGTCTCCACCTTAAAAGGAATAACCGTGGAAGAACTCGACATTTTTGCCCGTTCAATCTTACTGGAAGAGGGGGATCCAGATTGGGGATATCGGCAAACACTTCCTACCACTTTTGGATTGGGTAGCGATATTTCCACCGTTTCTTTGACTATAGATCCAGCAAAAATGGCCAGATTGGTTACAGGAACAGATTTCCCAGTCTTTCAAATATCTGGATATAGTACGTTCGATTATACAGCACTAAAAGAGGCCATCCATCTCCCTTCAGGAAGAGATTTCCAGCTTGCCCTTCTACCTACTCTTGAAACCTCTGTCGAAGTTGCGGTCTTAAATAGCAATAATAATACAAATATTATTACCGTAGGAACCTGGAATGCACACGCGTCTCCGATATCATCCGCAAAGGCCAATTTTTTTGTGGTTGACTTTACGACTGGAACGATCGCTTCCCTAGGGGTTTCCATAACTGATGCGGCAGGACAGGCATCCAAAAATTATTTGATACCTAATGCAGGTATTCCTGATGCAGAGCACATGGTTCTAAGTATTGTAGAAAAAGGGGCTCTTTGGGGTGTGAACTGGGCCTATATTGATCCCAATCCTGCATTCAGTCAAGCGGTAATAGGAACGGCTTCTTCGAGCACAGTGTGGGGTGGAGGTATAAACTCTACGACCTTGTTGGTTTCGGATCAACTCATACAAAGCCCAGATCAGCATTATGTTTCCATCCTATACCAGGACACAGTTGGAGGATTTTCAAATACCACCTTGGACTTATCAACCAGTGTACGCGGGAATGAAACTATTCCTATTCCAACTAATGGGCTTGTAGTTGTTTTCAGTATAGCCCAAATCGGTGATACATATCAGGTGGCAATAGGCTCTTATCCAGCGATTTTAGATCATACTCCAACGACAGGCGTGTTTTACGATATATTCGGAACCCAAGAGGATGAACTTTCGGCAGAATCTAGACTTTCTAGGACA
Organism: Candidatus Thorarchaeota archaeon; assembly: GCA_048882505.1. Taxonomy (GTDB): domain Archaea; phylum Asgardarchaeota; class Heimdallarchaeia; order Hodarchaeales; family Hodarchaeaceae; genus Hodarchaeum. The sequence continues at coordinate 41,367 of JBHLRO010000015.1, read as the reverse complement.
TATCCGGTTCTAGTCCGAAATTTGTTGATGAAATGTACGATTACTCTTTGGAGCGAGTAAAAAGTGCGAACTGCTAAGCGAAGAAGCGTCCACCGTGGGCAGCTTCAGATTTCAGAAACGCTCATCGCGGTTTCACTCATGTTGGTGCTTGCTCTTCTACTCATTAACTCTGCAGAACGACTTGTACAACAGTCAGAAGATACCTCAAGCCTGGATCGTATGGCCACGGACATCTTAACCACTGCGGATGAAGCGGGTATTTTGAGACCTGTCATTTACCTCTATAATGATACTAGTTTCATCACGGAATATGTGAATTATCGGAACCTGTTAAATGATTATATTGCCACCATTCTTCCCGTAAAAACGGGTTATGCCCTTTTGTCTCATGTAGTTTCAAATGGTACAATGGATCCCAACTATGTTGTACATATCGGATCAGGAAGTGAGATCGGATCCCTAGCTGAGGGGGGGAATAGTGTGACAGCCAATTATTTTCTCAGTTCGTTCGCCTCTGCTGCTCTCGGTCAGTTTCGAGGTCAATTCGTTGTGAGGCTCTATTTATGGGAGAAGATCTAAAATGACTTTGCTCAAAGCCCGCCATTTGGGGAATAGAAAAGGACAAATGTTTATTTTAGCAACTATGTTGATAGCCATTTATGTTATTGCTATGACATTGGTTTTAGTGAATTATGGAGGTACCCGGATTGCGGTGGATCGTGAAGGGCTTATCGAGCCATATGGTGATACTAAACGCGAGCTACAACATTTCTTAGAACTCATACTCGCAGATTATACAATCGATGGAAGCGTTACCACCAATGATTCCGCAATGGCCGAAATTGAGACTTTTATTTCTGATTTTGAAGATCTCAATAGCGTACAAGAAGTTTTCATTTCTCTTAGCCTTAACCCTATCACTTTTCGTCTTATAGGAAATCAACCCCCTTTTTCAAATGTTTCAGACGACAAAATTTACACTAGTGAGATATTTGCTGAGTTTGATTTAGAAATGAATTCCTTACAGCCGTCGGCTACGATCATAGAAACTTTTAATATATCGTTCATAGCCAGGGCCGAGGTTAAGGGTAACTCCGTTATTGTACAACAGTCATCTGGTACACAATTCGTTTTTCAAGACGTATTTTCTATTTATATCTTAAATGGAACCACGCCTATATTCCCCGTCTCAAATTCGGATCATTCGGGTGTTTATCGATTCCCCTCCATCCCAACCCTAGATAATGTTGGCATTCTAAATGTAACGTTCCCAAATGGTGTCCGAGTCTTCTCGTGAAACCCATGAATGTGCCAGAGTTCGAACAATATAGTTTAGGTTTAAGAAATAACATTAATACTCAATTGACGATTGCTTCAAAGGCTAGGGCGAGAAAATACGATCCTATGGATTCAGTTGAATCCCGCCTAACCTTTTCTTCCAAAGAAAACATCCTAGCAATCCTTAATATCCCAGGTCTCGACAAACATCTTCCTCAGTATCTGTTCAGTCACGAAAATGCGCTGCAACTTGCTGCAGAGGTTGCCAAACAAATCGTTAATGAGCGATTTGTCAAGTTATCTCCAAACCAATTAATCCGCCTGGCTATTCACAGTGCACTTGTCATTCTGAGTCGAGGTTTGATCAGTATTCCCCAAGAGATTATTCCGAAGATTTTTATCTCGAATAGGACAAATCATCTCACCCTCTTTTTTAGTAATACTGTACGATACGTTCGAGGAGATATAATCGGCCTCGTCATTCTCATCGCAGACTATATTAGGAGACTTCTGCACATCGAGAGATTTCGACCGTCTCCAGCCTTAGTTAACCGATATATCGAGGAGATGGAATTATTCCTAGCCCTAATAGATCGGTCACAAGATTTGCGTAGGGATCTTGTGGAGACCCTAATCCAAAGTATTGGGGTTGAGATTACTGGAGAACCATCGGAACGGATCGAAGTTCGAAGATTTAGAAATTTACCCAATATCCACAATCAATTACGCATGGGAATGTGTGTCACATTAGAAAAACTCATGGATAATATTAACATTATCGCTGAACAACGTACGACGGCCGAATTGCTAGAATGGGAATGGCTTAAACCTCATGTAACTGAAAAACGGAAAAAACCATCCTTTTCTTCCAAGGATGCCAGGGGCACAAGGCCGTTACTTTCTCGATCAAAAGCTCCTGGTGGATTCCGACTTAGATATGGAATAGCCCGTAATACTGGACAGGGTGCAGTAGGGATTCACCCAGCAACTATGCATTTCTTAGAGCTGCTGTCACCTGGAACGAATGTTATTATTGATGTAATGGATCGTCCAATCACTTTATTTCCAGTATCTTCATTACTTGGTCCGTATATAGAGCTTAAGGATGGTTCCACCATTAGAGTGGAATCTATTACGGAATTTAGTGATTTAAAGGACAAGATCAAGCTAGTCTGGGAGATGGGAGACCTACTTCTCTCACCCGACGATATCCCTGCAACTGAAACTATTGAAGAGGCAAGTTGGACCGAAGAATGGTGGAGTCAAGAAGTTTATGCCGCCATGATTAAACAAGCTAGAGGATTAGAATTTTTAGCAGCAAAACTAAGCATCCCAGTAGACACGTTGAAGCGATATCTCGAATCTCCCATATTAAATCCACCTCCTCAAGAGGTTGCTGTAGGACTATCTAGATTATCTAATACCCCTCTTCACCCTTACTACTCCTTCAACTGGAATGAAATTGCTATTGGAAACCTTGAAAAGCTTCTTTTACTGATCGATAAGTCGAACAGTGATTTGTTTCCCCAAGATGCGGATTTGATTAAAATTTTAAGTAACCTTGGAGTTCCCTTTACAATTGAAGGAGATCAACTGCGTAGTCCACGGTTTGAGCTATTTATCCAAGCCCTCAAGGGGAAAAAGCAACAATTAACCCAGATTCTCTTAAAATCACCCGAACCGCCCACAATTGAAGAAATACTTTCTCATTTAACTGGCATTCAGATAAAATCTCTATGCCACCGTAGAATTGGTTTAAAGATCCTCCGAGTAGAGAAAGCAGAACCGAGACATCTTAATCCGCCAGCTCACGTCTTATTTCCCATTGGATCATACGGGGGAAGTCAAAAAGATGTTTTAAAGGCGGCAGGTGAATCGACAATAAACGTACGCCTCGCAGAGCGGTATTGTGCCTCGTGCGAGATATCTACCTACCAGGTATTCTGTCCTCAATGCGATGAACAGACGGACCAACATTACGTATGCAAGCAGGGACATATTTCCGCTGAAAGAAATTGCACCACATGCGGGCAATATGCATTTCCTTCTCATTACAAACCCATTCATCTAGCAACGCAACTGGAATTGGCCTTTCAACTGACTGGAGAAGCTAAAGTAGATAAGATTAAGGGGGTGGCTTATCTTAATAGTCGTAACCATATTCCTGAACATTTAGCCAAAGGGATATTAAGAGCTAAATACGATCTTCTCGTCTATAAGGATGGCACTTCGAGATTTGAAATGACTAATGCCCCTTTGACGCATTTTACGCCAAAAGAAATTAATACATCCATTTCGGATCTAAAATTACTTGGATATTCGCATGATGTGTATGGAGATGAGCTAAAAAATGAAGACCAGATGGTTGAACTCTTCCCTTTTGATGTGATCATTAACCAGTCCGCTGGTGATTTTCTAATAAAGCAAACAAAGTTTGTGGATGATGAATTGTCCTCTCTATACAGCCTCCCACGCTACTATAGACGTAAAACACTGGAAACCCTGATTGGTACGATTATTGTGGGACTCTCTCCATTTTCTGCAATTGCAGTGGTTGGCAGGGTAATTGGACACATCAAAGACGTAAATGTCCTTCTGGCCCATCCGCTCTGGCATAGCTTAAAAACTCGCAATTGCAATGGAGATGTTGACTCAATTACTCTCCTGCTCGATGTGTTATTAAATTTCTCCAAAGAATTCTACCCTACTCAGCGGGGGGGAAGCATGGATATTCCCATGATCGTTCATTTTCCAGAAAGCTGGGAGGGATTATCCTTAGCAAGCAAATATAGCTCCGTGCCCCTGAATCTTCTTTATTACAGATCATTGAACGAAAATCCACTCAGAGAAGATCTTATGACATACGAACAATCCTATCTGGCCCCTTCCATACCCAAAATCCACATAATAGATAATTATTCATCTTTTCGCTTGGAAAACCAGTTTAAAACCAAAACGATTATTTCTAAGGTTGAATCCATCCTCAAAATCCTTCCACGGATACGGGGAATTGAAGAAAGTGATTTCGTGGATGGAATCCTCCAGAATGACTTCATGATCAAAACTTCAAACTCGATGAACCGGTTTTTTCTTCAACCTTTCCGTTGTACTAGGTGTAAAACGGTATTTCGACGCATACCACTCTCCTCATTGTGTCCTGTTTGTCATAGCGATTTAATCAGTTTATCGTTATCGGCAGGATGGGTAGTTCGATTATTACATATCATTGAACAGCTGCAAGAAACATATAATACTGAAATATCGGCATATTCCAAGGCCTGGATAAAACTGGTGAACCTACGCAAGCAAATGCTGTTTGACCGAGGCCCACGGCCCACCAAACTTATCTGAGTCTCTCGAATGGCAAAACATTGGTCGCACCAATACGAACATTTTATTAGGATTCGAAGTCAACATACTTAGAGGTCTTTATACCTCTAATAAACAACAAGGAATGAAACAAGAGTGAATCCGAGTAATGGGTTAGACGAAAGCGACACACTGAGGTCAAACGACATAGGTGAGAGCGATATTCGACTTCGTACTCTATTAACTTCTCTAACCAAAGAAATTGTTACAATGTCCGCAAATCGCCCAGTGGCGGAAGCGGCAAAGCTGATGATGGATCATAAGATTGGTTCTGTCCTTCTAACAGCTGATGAAGGTGTGAATGGAGACATCATAGGAATCATTACGAAGGGAGACATCATTACTCGGGTGGTAGGGCGAGGACTCGACCCAGGAATAATAATAGCGGATGATGTCATGTCATCGCCGGTTCATATCGTTTCTGAAGATGAAACCTTAGAAAATACGATGCTTCTTATGAGTCAATATGATATCGAACGGATGCTTGTCGTAGACGAGGAGGATCGCCCTCTTGCTATTGTTTCTACAAATGATATCTTACGATTTTCCCCTGGCCTTCTTCGGATCCGTCGTGAAAGACTTCTTATTGAATCTCTCCCCAATGATGTGAACCATACAAAAACTCTCTTTAAAGGATTCTGTGATGACTGTGGCAACTATTCTGAGGAATTATCATCGATGAGCGGATACACTCTATGTCCGGATTGTCTCCTCGGTTCTCCGATGGATGATGATCATATCACGGATGATGACATAATGTAATCCGCCTGTATTAACCAGCTAGTCCACCTCTGAAACAATAGAGCTGTGAGGTATTGCGTTTACAAATTCATTCAGATCGATCGCTTGTACCTTAGCTTTCACGGTCGGATCTGCGGCCTTTTTTAAAAAGATATTCTTGATCTGTTTTGCAATCTTTCCTTTGGACGTCGATCCAGGTTTTATAATCACCAAGATGTAACTAAGTTCTCGAATATCTTCCTCCGTACCGTATACCACAGCTGCGTTCTCCTCAAGGATTTCGATACCTATTGCTAGGTTCATTTGGACACCTCTAACGTATTTTCGGGAACCACGTACCATAATTCCTCCTTTCGGCAGGTATTCTCCACTAGGAGCGGTAAATCCAACGTTTTCTGAGGAAACGTAATAAACATCAACCGCTCCGTATCCAGCTTTCCAACCACTCGAAAATGCAGCCGCAAGGCGCGCTGCTGCCTTGATGTCAGCTTCTAAAAGCTCATTTTCGCTGCTATTCATCAAAAGGACGGTGTATGGAGCCCCTTGTAACTCTGCATGAAAGAAAAGATCAGTTTTTCCCATTCTGCGCTTCGCAATCTCATCATTCGTAGAAACATCTTTTCCAGCGATCACTAAGAAGCCGTTTTTGGTTCTTGTCCAATGATATTTTTCGTACCACTTTCTTTTTCTGCGTTTCAGCCTGGAGGCCACCGTTTCGGTTTGCGTTTGTACTTCAAGGCCTTCAGTCAAAACTGCGATTTTTTGTTCTGTAGTTCCGATGGCATCTTGAGCAGGAGCGATTTTTTTACCCGCTTTCTTGGCCCGCTCGTAATATTCGTTCGCAATCTCGGATACCGATTTCCGGAAATTTACTTCGATTTGGGTTGATCCCAAATTCAATTGGACCACGCCACGGCCAGGAAAAATCTTTTCAAGAATCATGGCTGAAGGTACGCCCTGTTTTTTGGCCTGCATTAATTTGGTCTTAATTTCTTCCCATTGGATGTTTTTCTTTCTCGCTGTGGTAATCGTTGACAATAATTCGTGAATAGTATCAAAATATTTGTAGATTATATCACCCAATTCCTTCAAACGTTTCTGTTTCTCTTCATATTCCTTTACGGTCTTTTTTTGACTGCTTAAAATCTTTAGAAGCCGTTGTTTTTGCTGATTTTCCCGAGTAAATTCGATCGATTTAGTTTCTACTATATTGGAATAAAAGAAATCCAGGGCCTCTGAAAACTTCTCAACAGGCTTAACGGGATGAGGATTCGAATAGAAGTTGATTGGTTGATAGCCACATAATTCCCCCTTTTCATCGAGGATTATGGCTGGCTCCAGCTTCTGGAGATCGTCCTTAAGGGAGATAATGGCGTTTACTATCTGCTTGATATCCTGACCACCTACGGACTTAACTGGAGTCGTTTTGGGAATATTTGCCCGCGCCAATATTTCCTCCATGAGATGCCCGCCTCCCCCCGATCCTCGAGCTAATCTCTTTACAATTTCTTCATTAGGATCAGAACCAGAAAAAATAATCCCTTCTAGCTGTTCAGGCATTTCCATGTCCAGAATCGCTTTTCCGCGTGAAGGGGGGAGTTCGAACCCTTTTCCTGGCAAGATATCTCTATGTCTCATTTTTCTATACCATAAAGCGTAAATAACTCTGCCCATTTCATCAACCACCAAGAAATTTGGTCGATTTCCGAACAATTCGACATAGAGTATATATCGCTGCTTTCCCTTGAGCTCTATCTTTATCAGGCGATCGAAATCGATCTGACTGATTTCTATTACTTCGGCTCCTTTGATGTGACTTCGCAAGTTCAATACTTTATCAGAGGGTCGCTCAGGGACAGAATGCTTAAACTCGGTAAGATGGATTCTAATGCCTGGTTCGATCAGGAGAAAGGGATTTTTGTAGGGTCCTCGTCCTTTCATTTTTAGGAGAAAGAAACGATCTAAGGAGTCTCGATACACGTTGTCAATTCGGTAGTTGAGTAACCCCTGTAACTCTTGTACTATCGAAAAAATATCTAAACTGGACATCTGGCGCATCGACTAGCTCGGCTCCTTGTAAACTGGATAATTGCTATCCGAAGGTTAGTAATTATGTAATTGTTCATGAAAAGGCTAATCTTAGGATCGAAATAAAGGAAATTGTTAATATCGTAGTTATGGTATGGCAATATTACTGGCTGAAAAACACTCAGGTTGAGTATCATGGCGAAAACCACAAACCCCTTGATCAATGTGATTCTTGTTTTTTCCGTTGGCCTATCTGCTCTAGAAATCGCACAATTAGTGTTTGATCCTGCCAATGCTACTTCATTAACAACACTTGCTTTTCAGCCTGTGCTTCAAAGTATGTTTCAGGGAATGTTTCTCTCATCGGACTCTTTGACATCCTTTTGGGCTGTTTTAGTGGCCTGGGGAATCTCAGGTGCCATTGCAGGAGTTCGGGCTAGGAATGGGTTTTGGGGGGGCTTTGCTGGATTACTAGGGACCATTCTTGGAGCAGGATTTCTTGCTTCAGCCAATATTAACGCCTTAAGCACCAATTCAGCTCTTGTTGAATTTGGTTTGGGAACCACAGCATGTACATTGGTTGCTTGTATTACCGCGTTCGTGACGGGAAATGCAACCAAAGTCGTGGAGGAACCAAATATTGAAAAAGAGCGAACTAGAAAGGTTTGGGCAAAATCCAAACAGGAAATATGGACTTGCAAGCGATGTGGAAACCGAATTCCTCCTGGTGCGTTCAGCTGTCCATCTTGTGGTGAACCTGTTATCGAATAATGTCTTTTTTCTGTTTAACTTGTAAAAAGAGGGGCGTGGACTCTTAGTTTTCCGTTTACCACTAAACCCGTAATCCTCAGTATCGCGAACCTAGATAATTCTCTTTTGTCTTAGATGGTCTAATTTGCGAATTGCCCTTTGATCAATGACCGTAGAGAGTTTTTTTAGTACATCATCTAGGTGAGAAAACTTTTTGTTGTTGATAACCGTGTAGATTTCGGTCATTCCTGAAAATGTGTTTGAGTGGAGTGATTTATGGGCATTCTGTAACGTCGGTTCCATTTGCTTAAGGATTTGGATGATTTCTCGAGAGAGTTGGATGCCAGTTCTAGGAAGGTTGCTCTCTAGAAATTCGACCCCTTCTAAAGCTACCAGAGATTCATTCAATTCCCAATACTGATCAAGAAGTTCATTAATTATGACATTAATTCTCTCCAAGGCTTTCTTTGCTTCGGTACCATCTCCTTCACTGAAAGCCTTTAAATATGCGGCGTGCTTGCGTAATTCCTCGTAAAAATCTGAGGTTTGGGCACGATATATCTCGATATTACGCATTAAGCGTTTAATCTCAGCTGAAACAGAAGTAGAAACACGATATTCGGTGTCGTTCATTGGATAATGTCTCCTTTCAATCAAGTAGGTGGATGTGAATAGACGATCTAAAAAATTGTATTAATGAACCAAATTTCCAATGGTTTCCAACACCACCATTTTATCCCTGTTACTCGCTCCTAAATAAACCTTTACTTACGAGCAGAATGGGGAGTTACAGAGAGGGATTTGATATAATATTTTCAGGGAAAGGCATTATAACGCTCCCGAGAGAGAATCTCTCCTTTGAGGTTCGTAGGCATCAGTTCTTTGACCTTATCAACGCTGTAATTGGCCAGAAGGTAAGAAAGTTTAATATAGGCTGTTTCTGGGAGCATATTCCCTACTGGTACAACCCCAGCTTTTACCAAACGACGGCCTGTTTCGTAGACAGACATTCCAGTGAAACCATGTAGTGTTTGTGTGGCCATTACAATCACCATTCCCAAATCTGTGGTGGCTGTTTGAACCAATGGAATAAGCTCTGAAGAAGTATGGCCAAGTCCAGTACCTACCAGTACGATACCTTTGTAGCCGTTTTCCAAGAGGTACTCTAAGTTGCCCGGTCGTACCCCAGGATAATGGTGAAACATGGCCACCATCGGCTCAAACTTCTTTTTAATCTGAAATTTCCTCGTTTCGGCGGCCTTATCTTGTAAGAAGGGCGTACTTTCTTGGTTGTACACGATCTTGCCGCCTTCAATTCGGCCTAAAGGGGCAGCGCCGATTGTTTGAAATGTATCCCGCCGACTGCTATGCATCTTCCGTACACGTGTTGCTTGATGTATTGAGCATGCGGTATCGGAGGATGTTTCATGCATAATGACTACGACTTCTTTCTTGGCCTCCGGTGATGAAACATACATGACGGAATGGTACAGATTAAAAAATGAGTCGGACGAGGGGCGATCAGAAGATCGTTGGGAACCGGTAATGACTATAGGAATGGGGGAATTTGTTATTGCAAAGGAGAGCGCTGCAGCTGTAAAAGCCATTGTATCAGTGCCATGCGTCAATACAATTCCTTGCGCCTTTTTTTGCTTTATTATTTGTTCTATTTCTGCTAAAACCTTTGCATAATGCTCAAATGCGATATTTTCGGAGAATAACTCAAAAAGCAATCGTGTTTCTATTTTTGCCAAATCTGCAATTTCTGGAAACGATGATAACAGTTCTTCGGGGGATAGGGCAGGAATGGTTCCTCCAGTTTCGTAATCTAGACGGCTAGCAATGGTTCCTCCACACCCGAGAATTGGGATAAACGGAAGATCAGTTTTTAGAGGCGCATCGGTCTGAGGAACACGATATTTTCCTTTTCTTCGACCTGTTTTTTTTACTGACTGAATTCCCCCTGTACTAATTCCAATGTTATAGCCAGTAGCAAGTTTCAAGGTAACGTATTCTGGATTGGCGAGTTCATTCCGGGGAAGAATGACGCCATTTATTGTTGAACCCCTTTTGACAACTTCAATTTCATCCCACACTTCAAGCTGGTTGTTTTGAAGCCAGAGCAGTGCTGATCCCAGATATCCCGCGTATTCCTCTTTGGACATTTCTATTTCACCTCATTAATGTGTTTTAAGCGAGCTTGAAGCAACCGTCGTAAGGTTTCACTAACAACTTTGCCATCGATTTTTCCCCTTGCCTGCTTCATCACCGAACCCATCAACGGGGATTGCGCTTCCATACCCCGATCCAAGATTAACTTGTTTGATTTGTCCAATACCTCTTCGATAAGCCGCTCTAAGTCTTCCTGGGACATTCCTCCACCTAGATCCGTGATAACTGCTGAAATACTTCGAGTGGGATTCTCTCCTATCAGTGTCAAAATATCTGGAATAGCTTCTTTTGCTATTTGTTTTTGATTTATTGCTTCAAACATTTCAAGAAGGTGCCTATCTTGAATAGCATGGATATTAACCTTGTCTCGTGATAAAGCAGTCAAAGTTTGCGTCAATGTTGTTATTACCGTTTTTATAGGGGCGTTTCGGGCGATTAACTCTTCGAAGACTTCGATTTTATCATCATAAACCAGATCTTCCGCTAACTTGCCCGAAATACCATAAGTGGAACGAATTCGCTCGATCTTATCCCAAAAGGGTTCAGGAAGGTTTTTCTCAATTTTCAAAACCTTTTCTTGGTCAATTACAATGGGGGGCAGATCAGTATCTGGATATAGGCGGCTTCGACCATGAAGATCTCTCATAAAGGTAGAAATACCCTCAGCATTTACTCGTCTTGTCTCTTGAGGAACTCCTCTAAAGGCATCAAGTATACGATCATGTACGAATGTCAATGCTCGTTTGGCTTCTTCTTCCTCACCTATTACAATAATAAAAGCGGAATCGTTAGAGAAAGCCTCTTTCCGAATGTCGTCAATCTCTCCCTGTGAAAATCCGTAACTTCCTAGATCTTCATCACTGTGGATTATTCCTTTAAGATCGGTAAAAGCTTGAACCCGATCGGATAGCTCAGTGCCAAATCGCTTATTTGGTTGGAGTTCGAAGCCTAGCAATCCCTGAAATCCCTCAAGAGAGAGAAGAAATATCCTTTCCTTTCTTTTTAGGGCAAGGTTGACCATTTTTGATTTTGTTTTCTTGAAAACGTCAGTGATATCCCTGAGACGAAGAGGCGTACCTTCAGGTTTCACTTGGCGTTTTTCCAACTCCTTTTTAATTTTCACCAAGCCGATCTGACGTTTGATCTCCAAATCTATCGCATCGGGGATTAGCTGGAGTTGCTGTATTCCTTTCAATTCAACACGATCTCCTTCCTCAATACTAACATTGATATCTTGTCGAAGCGCCCCTAATCCCTTTCGTACACTTCCCGAGGATTTGATCAACATACCTAGGGTACGTGCCGCCTGAACGACCTCAAAGGGGGTTTTTAAGTTGTGATAGGTGACTATTTCAATCAAAGGAATCCCAAGGCGGTCAAGTTTAAAGTACACGTCCTTACCCTTCGTTAGGACATTGTTCTTACGCGCCGCATCTTCTTCGATATAAAACCACGTTATGGGGAGGCGTTTTTCACCATTCCCTTCTGTGTTATTTGTTTTAAAGGTAATATAACCATCATGGCCAATTAGTGTTGTTCGCTGAAACCCACCTGGAACTGAACCATCCAGATAATTCTTACGACACACGTTTGTTTCTTCAACGATGTAACAGTTCAGCATTTTTGCCAGTTTGATGCCCTCATAAAGCGCATCAGTGTTTATAGGGAAAGGAGGCGTTTCATCTAGTTCATATGTGCATACAGTTTCAAACACCTCATAGAAGATGGTCTTATCCTTCTTAAACTCGATAAGCATAGCGGGATCGTAAAGCCCCATTTCTCCAATTACGGGGCGAAATTTCCTCTGGACAATATCTCGGGGCTTAGCCTGGGTTAGGACTGCTGGACAATGACAAAATAGCTTCATATTGGAAGTCAATTGCGCGTGTATTTCAATACCAGCCTTAAAATTCAATTCTCTGTAATACTGTGTCTTAGTTGTCACTATTCTTCGCATCCAAATTATCATTTAACATATGCTAACAAAAGACGGCTAAAAACGGCAATTATCGATGTCTGTTGTTGGGAATAAATCATGGAGCTACCTAGGTTCCACTAAGTGTCACTCCTAAATTTTGATTCAATGAAATTTATCTACGAAAGCTTGATTCACGTGAGACAATTTAAGTCACACAGGGTTTATTGATTGAGGTCTATAACATGGAAGCGGTGATTCTCGCTGCTGGTAAAGGTACACGCCTTTACCCTATTACCAAGACTCTCCCAAAATCGTTAATTCCGATCGCTGGGCGGCCACTTCTTTTTCACCTGTTGGATAGCTTGCCTCCCAACATAGAGCGTGTGTTTGTAGTAATCGGGCATGAAGCTGATCTCGTCAAACAGAGCATCGCTAACAGAAAACTTCCATTCAAAATCCAGTATGTTACCCAAAAGGAGCAACGAGGAACAGGACATGCTATCAGCCTTTGTCAGCCATATATTACCTCTTCACATTTTTTAATGGTTTTTGGAGACATTCTGACACCCCGTACAGTAATTCACAACATGATCGAAATGAGTAAGGGCTATAACCCTATGACTGGTGTTTTAGCAGGAATAACAGTTCCAAATCCTGAAGATTATGGGTGTTTGGAATTTAGCGAGGGCCAATTATATAAAATTCATGAAAAAGTGTCTCAACCTCCCAGTAATCAAGTTTCAGCTGGAGTAATGATTCTCCCCTCTGGTATGTTCGATTTTCTAGCAAAAACAGCCGAATCTCCTAGAGGTGAAATCGAGTTAACCGATGCCATCAATCGATTTATTCAGACTAAGGGGAGACTCACCGTTTATCCTATCAAGGACTATTGGATTGATATTGGTTACCCCTGGCATATTCTTAGCGCAAATGAGCTAAGCATGGATCATCTGACAAAACTGAAATCAGAAATTTCCTTACAAGGGGTAACCATTGAAGGGGTTGTTCAAATCGCAAGTACAGCAATTTTACGGCCAGGTACATTTATTCAAGGGCCTGCAGTTATAGATGATAACGCGTTAATTGGACCAAATTGTTTTATTCGCCCCGGAACTTATGTCGGAAAGAATGTTCGTATTGGGAATGCAGTCGAAATTAAGAATAGCATTATATTAGACCAGACAACAATAGGGCACCTTTCTTACGTAGGAGATTCCATCATAGGAAGAAATTGTAATTTTGGGGCCGGAACCAAAATTGCCAATCTTAAATTGGACAGCAGCGAAATTTGCATGACGATAAAGGGGCAAAAAGTCAAAACGGGACGAAAAAAACTCGGAATTTTCATGGGAGATAATGTGAAGACAGGAATCAATGTTTCCTTTATGCCCGGAGTATGTATTGGAGAACACACTCATATAGGTGCCCATACTCCAGTCACCAAGAACATTCCCGAAAATACTCTAGCTTACTGGGATCCTCAATCTGGGTATGTCGAAAAAACTCGCACTAAATAGGTGGATTGGTTACCAGCTGATCTAAAGCCCACTCGGATTAGAGAGATTAACCCGTTTCAAAAAGGTAAGAGCTCCACTCAATACCTAGCCAAACCAGTTTACCCGAAGAAATATTCCATTGGTATGTAGAATTTGCCTCATTCTTTCAGCGGGGTCGACCATCAATCAAGGTTTTTGCTTCACGCACATAGCGAACCATATCCTTAAAGTGCGAGATGGGCGAGTTGATCATTCCAGCACGTGCATCTCTTATACTATCCCATATATTTTCGGCCATTTCTTGAAATCTGGGGATAGCAAATTCTGAAGATGAGATAATTCGTTCTAGTATTTCTTCAGCCTCTTCAAATCGTTCTTGGGCGGTTAAAAGTATTGCAGATAAGCACAGGCCCTTTGCTTTTGTAGGTACATCAGAAATCTCCTTTAAACCTTCATCAATCAATTCTTGAGCCTTAACAAGAACCTTCTTATCTTCTGAGAGTTTAAACTCCTGAAGATAACATTGTGCAGTCTGAAACCTTAACTCTGAACCCAAATCCCTGCACTCTTTCAGATTGTCATCTTGCATTGCCTTGATCAGGTATTCTTTGCCAATTCCAACATTGTATCTGCTGAATTCGAACTTTCCACGAATGTAATAATAGGTAGGGACGGCACATTTCTGGAGCTGGCTAAAATCGATTTTATCAAGCAGTTTTCTCGCTTTGTCAGAAAAATTCAGGTCGAGTAAGAGATCTATGCATTTAAAGAGGCCCATTGACTGCTGCTCTGGGGGAAGGAACTCTATTGCCTCCAAAACTTGATCTATGTACTCAAGAGTTCTTTCATATTGGAGCGCTAAGAATGTTGTATATGCTAAACCAATACCAACTTTCACTTGATAATAGGGACTTTTATAGGCTTCAGCCCTCTTTTGAGCTTCCTCTAAAAGCGATCGTGCTTCTTCGATCTTTCCCTGTTCGAGATTCATCCAGGCACTCGTTGTGTCTGTATATAGGAACAACCCGTGCGCGTCAGGCTGATTACGTGCGTTTTCATCAATCAAGGAGAGGGCAATTTCCAGGTACTTTTTTGCCTCTTTCCGTTTACCCTTTTCAAATAAGAAATGGCTTAGATTTGTATAAGCGATAATAAGACGAAATTTGGCATCAATTTTATGGAGCTCAGCTATAGAGGCTTCCAGAAAGCTAGGGGTTTCATCCTCACCCAGATCTTTGGACAGAAAATTATAGGTCCAGGCTGTGTAAAGCCGATGATTCGACTTCTTCATCTTTTCAAGAGCGCCCTCGGGATTTAAATCAGTGGTTTCTAATTTGGCATTTCTAGCGAAAAGCTGGAGGGGAATGAATAAATGAAGATAAGCTGGATCAGAATTCAATTCTTCCTCGAAAACCTGTTTAACAGTGAAATAACTCTCCTGAAAATTGGTTTTTGCATCACAGTTGAGGGTAATGCATCCGTAGACAGCCGCAATGTCAACCAGCGCATGCCAATCTTTCATTGAGACTATCCTGTCATGTGCAAGCTTTAACAGATCTAGTCCAGCCTGACTATCAAGAAACTCTGCGATTCCCGCCGCCAGCCAAAATTGCAGTAGTGGATCATTTGAAGATTGTTTTTGTAGCAGTTCCGCGTGGTCCCTAAAGAATTGGATATCAGTTAAAATCCATGCTAATTTTGCAGCCAGCGCCCAAATTGTAGAAGGAATTTCTGGTTCTCGTGAAAGGAGTTCACGGATTTTTTCATACCAAATATTTAAGTTAGCTTCTTGTTTAACCTCGGAGAGGCTAGTAAAAATCTTTTCTTGCCATTTATTATCGATTAGATCCCTAAAATAGACAAGCTCCGTAGGATAAGCCAAGCGATACGCAAGCTTAGGCATATTATTTTCCACTAATTCCCGCGTTCGCGGAGGATTATTAAAAAATTTGGCTTATGGTAAGAACGAGTGCGAAATCCGAAATTTAATTAATCTTGTACCCAGAGGTGAGACGGATTCTTTTAAAGAATCCTATGCGCATAAAATAAAGAAAGGAGTCAAGTATAGTATGGGCGTGCTTGTTGGCATCGTTGGTAAGCCCTCTTCTGGTAAAACCACCTTTCTAAATGCTCTCTGCGGTACTAGTGCAAAAACGGCCGATTATCCATTTACCACTATTGATCCAAACCAAGGGGTAGGCTTTGTCACGACACCCTGTGTGCATCAGGAACTCAACGTGATTTGTAATCCACGTAATTCAGAGTGTGTAGACAGTGTACGAAAGATCCCTGTAAAGGTAATCGATGTAGCGGGACTCGTACCTGGAGCATATGAGGGACGGGGTATGGGAAATCAATTTTTAAATGATCTAGCTCAGGCAGATATCTTAATCCACGTTTTAGACATCTCTGGATCCTTGAATGAAGAGGGAGAGCCCGTAGATCCAGGAAGTCACGATCCCTTGAAAGATGTTCACTTCCTAGAGGATGAGATTGCCCAATGGATGCTTGGAATCCTCAAAAAAGATTGGCAGCGAGCAGTGCGAAAAGCGGAGACCGAACGAAAGAGTATCATTGAGTTCATTGCAGATAAAATGACAGGATTAAAAATTTCTCGCGGACACGTGTTACAGGCAATTAATACGGCCGATCTAGATCCTGCCGCTGCCAAAGAGTGGAAAGAAACCGATCTCCTTCGACTGAGTAATCGAATCCAAAGTATTGGTAAACCCATTATTTTGGCTGCTAATAAAATTGACAGGCCAACCGCTAAGGATAATTATCAAAGATTGAAGAAAGAGTTTGGAAATAGAATAATTCCAACCTCAGCTTTGACAGATACAGTTCTGAAGAATTTAGAAACCAATGAAAAAGTGAAATACGTTTCCGAAAGCGGACATTTAACCTCACTGGGTCAATTATCTCCGAAGGAAGAGGAAATCGTGACAAAAATACAGAGGGAAATCCTAGTCCCGTATAAAAACACGGGGATATTTACTACCCTAAATACGGCAATATTCGATGTTTTGGGATTAATCTGCGTTTATCCAGTGGCCGATGTATCGCACCTCAGTGATCAGGACGGAAACGTCCTTCCTGACGTTTATCTTGTTCCTAAGGGAACTAGTGTTAAAGAATTAGCGAGAATTGTGCATCAGGACCTCTACAAACATTTCCTATTTGGAATTGACGCCCGTACAAATCGAAAATTGTCAGAAAAGTACGAAATTCAGGATAATGATATTATTAAAATCCAGGCCGCGGCCTAAGCTCTAGATGAGTTAATGTGAATCATTACCCATGTCTTCTGGCATTGTAACGTTTTTCGATCAATCTACGCTGACGAACTTCAGCGGCTTTGCGGAAGTAAAAATCTCTCGTGCGTAGGGGCCCGAAGCTACGGATTCCATCATTTGATAATTGTTCACGTAAATTAGCCGCTTGTTCTGGTCCAATTTGCCCATCTTTTTCAAGAAACGTGATGATTTCATGCCCTTCATGATCAGTTTTCGCTCGAGCCAAAAAATCAAAGACATCCGGAAAGTAATTGGTCAAGGGATCAGCATCTGATATTTCCTCCAGCTTTTGATCCAATGCCATTTTCTCTGCTTTAATTTCATTGAAAAGGGCTGGAAAATGTTCCTCGAAATTGTCAAACGAGAGCCGAGGAGCGACTTCAATCTGTTCACGAGGTATTTTCGAGGACGATTCCTTTTTTACACCTTTCTCTTTCTTTGATTTGGGCATTCAGCGACACCGCTATGCTTAGGTTGGGAAAATCATGATAATCCTAGTTCTCGAGCATTAACACAAGATGTAGGTTTTTGTCCCGTAAGAACCAAACGAACTTGTTCCGCAATAACTTGGCCCGCTCTATCTTGGGCCTCTTGTGTCGAAGCGGCAATATGTGGGGAGGCATAAAGATTCTCTAGTTCAAAAAGCTTGCTTTTTCTGGCAGGCTCAACAGTAAACACATCCAAGGCAGCCCCCGCAATTTGATTCTTAGTAAGTGCTATATATAATGCTTCTTCATCAATGATCCCACCACGAGCACAGTTAACTATGAACGCAGTCGTTTTCATCTTTTCAAATTCGCGAGTACCAATCATTCCTCTAGTCTCTTCGGTTAGAAGGGCATGAACAGTAACAAAGTCAGAAACTTCAAATAGATGCGGAAGTTCGGTAATTTGCTCCGCTCCGATTTTCTGGAATATATCTGCTGGCAAATAGGGATCATAAACCAGACATCTCATGCCAAATGCCTGGGCGCGTCTTACCACCTCTGCACCTATCCGACCACAACCTACAAATCCTAAAATTTTGTTATGTAGCTCTGTACCGCTCAATTGTTTCTTGGGCCATAATCCTTCTTTAGTTTGGTTCGTGGCATGAACAAGCTTTCGACTCAAAGCAAGAAGATAAGCCATGGTCAATTCAGCCACTGAAATTGTGGAAGCGTGGGGCGAATTCACTACATAGATTTGTCGTTCCGTTGCAGCCTTCACATTTATGTTATCAAAACCGACACCTGCTCGTCCTATAACTCTCAACTTTATTCCCCTTTCTACCACTTCTCGGGAAACTTGAGTCGCACTTCGCACGATAATGGCCTCGAAAGTTTCAATCTGCTGCAGGAGTTCATCAGGACTGTAGTGTTTTTCCACTACATGAAATTCGTTTTTCAATACCGTAACCGCTGAGGATGAAATTGGATCAGAAACTAGTATTTTCATATGGATACTCCCATAGTGCCATTGATCCTTTCTGGAATCGGACGTTTCGCACTCATATCGCCAGTCACATAAACCTAGCTAACAGATCAAAGACATTTTTAATCTCTTAAAATAAGGCTTCCCTACGTATCTCCGTGTGGAATGTTGCGGTACCGCAGAACCTAAAGGAGGTCACTTAAATGAATGCTTACAAGTTTATATCCGCGTTCTGGAATGAACGGAGTTCTGAATTTAAGCAACTACGTATTGCGCGATTGATTGAGTGGCGGCGCCAACCATCAGTTATTCGAATTGACTTCCCTACTAGATTAGATCGAGCACGAAAACTTGGATATCGTCGAAAAAAGGGATTTATACTTGCTCGTACTCGTGTTCCTAGAGGAGGCCGTAGGAAATCCCGCCCCGTGGGTGGGCGTCGTTCCAGACGAATGGGAATTAATAAAATAACTCCAAAGAAATCCCGTCAGTGGATTGCAGAAGAGCGAACAGCCCGTCGATTTCCTAATCTAGAAATCCTTAACAGCTATCCTGTCCTAGAGGATGGTAGATTTCGATGGTTCGAAGTAATCCTAGTCGACCCCCATGCTCCTGAAATAAAATCCGATCCAAAAATCAATTGGATTTGTGATCGAAGCCATCGGGGACGCGTTTTCCGTGGAAAAACTTCCGCGGGCCGTAAAGGCCGTGGTCTTAGAGGTCGTGGAAAGGGTTATGAGCATCTTCGACCCGCTTATGATCGTTGATAACGTACCTAGCGACTTTGCTTTCTTCAATGATCCAGAAATTGTCTTTTTCACCGTGTTATTAGAAGATTAATCCGATAATAGATCAACTCGATCCGATCAGAGGTTGTGTTTGGCCTGCCTCGAAAGTTTATCGACTCTTTTTCCGCGGAGGTTCCCGAGCACGAACTGGAGATATGCTTAAGGGTTGCAAAATACCTAGGGTTTTCACAGGTATGGATTAGTAATCCTACAAAAGCCACCAAGGATATCCTAAAGCAATCAAGTACCTTAAAATACCCCAAAGTTTTTCAACGGATCGATATCGGGCTGAATGATAATGATAAAGCAAAAATAATATCTACTCTGCGACAAAAACGCCGTCACTTTCCTATAATCGCCATCACTTGTGCTACTCCCGATATTACCGCATGGGCAGCTCAAGATAACCGTATTGATATTTTAAAGTTCCGTCCTTTTGAGATTGGCAAGTTACTCACCCGATCGGTAGCTAAACTCATGAATAACCATAATAAATGTCTGGAAATTTCCTTGGCTGATTTGTATACCCTTCCCTATCGTAGTCACATCGCTGCTATCCGAAATATCAGAAATGCTTTTACTGAGATAATCCGGAAACACGTCTCCTACATTTTCTCCTCTGGTGCAGCCAATATTGAACACCTGCGAACCCCACGCGAACTGGCATCCTTAGGGCAGATCCTATTGAACAGTACCCAACTTCCTCTAAACGCTCTAAGCGTGACGCCTCACAGTCTTCTCACTCAAAACCTTCGTAAAATTACCCCAGATTATGTTATCCCTGGAGTTTTCAAAGTTAATCCATCAAATCAACCTAAATTCGAAGAAGAGTGATTCCTATGGATGAACGCGTTCGCTACATCAATATTCGGATGATTAGTCAATCTTCACTAACAGAAAAGGACGCGTGGCATGTTGTGTCCTCTGAAATTAGACGTCTAGTTGGGACAGTAGGTGCGGCAGACATAGGTCTCTTTCTAGCATTCTTTGACCCAAAAACCCAGGGCGGTATCTTCCGGGTCGCCCATAAATACATCCATCGTGTCAGAGGGGCATTGTGTTTTGTTCAGAAATGGAACCAAAATCCCTTTTTTGCTTATTCGGAAAATGTGAGTGGAACTCTCAAAACTGCTAAAGAGGAACTGTTGAGCACCGGACACCTGCACCGTGCCAGTGCTTTTAACAAGATCTTTCATAATTATTGGAAATCAAGTTTCGATGATGATTAATATTTAACCGAAGTCCGTGACGACGCCGTCCCAGTCTGAGAAACCTTAGAGGGTTCCCAATAACTTATGGCAAAACTTTGTTAGTAGCTTGGACCTCCTCTGTTGTCACTAAACACCCTCTACCTTGACCGCTTTTGAACTTGAAGATTTAGGGCTTTTAAATGGATCAAGGAATGATTCTCGAACTGGATCCATTCCTGTTCTTTTCAAGAAAGCCCGAAAACTCCCTCCGACTGAACCTAATTAGGTGCCAAAAGTATATACGGTAATGTCCATTGGTTTCTTTGTAACCTCGTGTTCTCTGGCACCAACAATTGTTTTCACCCCGCGTTCGCTAGCAACATCCAAAATCCTCTGAGTGACTATGCCATCAAAAATTACAGTTTCTATGTTATCAGTCGCCAGAATGGTATCGCGAAGTTCACTGATCGGTATATTCTCCTTCAGAATGGCTTTGTTTTGCCCTAATAAAAGCCCTTCTTGCTCAGAAAGATTCTCAACAAAAGCTGTTAAATCTTGAGGTATCTTTCCCGATATGTCTCCTTTCGTTTGGACAATGATGGAAACATCCTTAGAGGCCGTATCAGAAATATCCCCCTGATCTATTTCCTCTGTATCCTCGAGATCTTCAGGAGTGATATTCAGCTCCTTCAATATCTGCTCTATCGGAATTTTTCCTCGTAAAGCTTTGAGAATTTCCTTACTACTAAGCTCTTCTACCTCTTGATTCGGGGGAGCTCTCGCAACAAAATCAAGATCTGCAAGATGGATGAGCTCTCGGAGGATAAGATCCCCCCCATGATCACCATCAAGGAATGCGGTGGTAACCTTCTTCCTGGTCAACTCCACTACCTCGGCTGGAACATTTGTTCCTTCAACAGCTAGCACATTTCTAAACCCATGTTTCAGGAGATTCATTACATCTGCTCTTCCTTCAACAAGGATCAAATTGTCGCTATCATCTATCCCAGGCCCCGCGGGAAGGTCTTCCTTCCCGTATTTTTGGATTATGCTAACTCGTGCCTCTTTTAACACGGCGTCCAGTACGGAGACCGAATCAGGGGTAACTTCTTGATCCCACGTCTTAAGAATGCGAGAAGCCCGGGAAACAATCTGTCGCCGTTTACTTTCACGAACGTCTTCGATTTTCTGGAGGACCATCTTCCCCACACATGGCCCAACCCGATCCACCGTCTCAAGGGCCGCCGCGAGAAGGGCCGTTTCTACTCGATCCAACGAGGATGGGACGATAATCGTTCCTGTCGTTTTGCGTTGTTTTTTCTGGTACGAAAGCTTAACACTAATCCGTCCGATGCGCGCCGTTTTTTGTAGTTCTCTGAGGTCGAGACCTTCCCCAATGAGACCCTCTGTTTGGCCGAACAAAGCACCAATGATATCACTCTTTTCTGCAACTCCATTGATGGTAAATTTCTCGTGGATGAGGTATTTTACTGTACTAGTATCAATATCTGTTTCACTCATTTTTTATCTTCACCTCCGGGGATTTGAAAAGTATGGAAGCATCATTCCATTATAAGCTCGGAATCCCTTGTACTCTCTTGGAATCGTGGTTAAAATCGATCCACTAGGAATTTGGTTGGAAGATCCCCAACCTTTTCACCCTGCAAATGTGACTTTTCTTGAAATCCGTAACTAATCGCATAAAGTAATCAAGCATGAGATAATAATGAGAATGTAGTGTTCCAGCTTTTTACCCGAAGTAATTCTTTTGTCTTTAATTCGTTTCTCCAATAGCCCAATCAATTTCTGTCAAGGAACCTGGTCGTTCATACTCAAGACCAACCAATAGCGTGTGAAATTAAGTTCTAAATTGTCAGGCCTGTGTTAATTCGAAAGATTCGTCAAATGATCT
This sequence comes from Candidatus Thorarchaeota archaeon, assembly GCA_048882505.1. Taxonomy (GTDB): domain Archaea; phylum Asgardarchaeota; class Heimdallarchaeia; order Hodarchaeales; family Hodarchaeaceae; genus Hodarchaeum. Next base: position 19,016 of record JBHLRO010000015.1, on the reverse strand, counting down.
TATTTTACTCAAGCTTGCTTCGACAGCTTGTGTGTAGCACAGGCATTCTACTCACTTAAAAATTCGGTGAACGGATTTTCCCTAGACACCAACTAACCGATGGTTAATTTTCGAATCGCCAACCGAATATCGTCGCCCTCTACGGTCTTTTTTTTCGCATGCCTCGCGATTTCAACCGCTAATTTTGAGATTCTGAACCCATATTCTTCTAGTTCCTGCTGTAAAATCTCAATCGCCGATTTGGAGACTCTATATGCTCCTCCCTTCCTGATAATTCGATCAACAGATGAATTGGGGATTTCAACCAAGACTTATGTCACCCATACGACGGTCAGAATCATAAAACCGCTCGATTACTATTCTGCCTGGGATTTTTAAGGATCCATCAGATTTTACCTCCTCCAATATTCAGCTTTTCAAGTAGTACTTTATAATTCAGTCTTGGTTCGCCCACCCTGACAGAATTCAACTGTGTGAGTCGATATTTATGGGCAAGCGACCGGCATCGTGTTATACTCGCGTTGACAGACCTCCCTACACTCGAAAAAAGTATATCAAAGGGGGCCCAGACCCCAAAATCCGCAGCTTTGACTTGGGAGACCCAGGTAAAGATTTCCCCATTGAAATCTCTCTCATCACTGATGAACGCTGCCAAATCAGTCACAACGCTCTCGAAGCCGCACGTATCCACGTAAACCGTTTTCTGACCCGAAAACTCGGTAGAGAGAGTTACCACTATCGAATTTGTGTTTATCCGCATCATCGCATTCGTGAGAATAAAATGATGACTGGAGCTGGCGCGGATCGAATACAGAACGGTATGCGTAAGGCCTTTGGTAAGGTAATCAGTGTAGCGGCGAGAGTTTACGAAGGGCAGAGACTTCTCTTTGTCAGAACAGATTTAGAGAATGTAGAGGTTGCAAAAGATGCCTTACGTCGAGGCAAGGCCAAGTTTCCAGTGCCTTGCCGAATTAAGGTCACAAAAGGGATGGAATTACTCAACTAAACGGCCTTTGGAATCAAACAAGAATCAATTGGAGGGGAAGACATTGGGTCTCCGATTTGGAGATATCGTGGTTCCTTCGTGGAGAACCTGGGCTTTTTATTCAAGGCAAACTTAAGAAACCATTCTAAGTGAAAGGGCCAATTGACAAGCTGTGACGAAACTGACCTAAACTGAAGCCCAGCTCGGATTAGGACACCTTTGAGCTTGGAGTTAATGATGTTCATGTACCTCACCGAAAGCTTGTCAATACTGCTGAAGTTGTGCAGATCTATGTCTATGGGATGGCGTTAGGGTAGTACTAGTATTATGACTGAATAAGGATCACAGAATGGTAGAACCAAAACAAGTTATCATCCTTCGAAAAGACCTGAAGATGTCGAGAGGTAAGGCCGCGGCGCAGGCATCGCATGCCAGCGTGGCCGCAGCGGTAAAAGTGCTACGAGAAAAACGAGACCAGTTCGAAGCCTGGTGGAGGACGGGCCAAATGAAAGTTATTCTTGGGGTCGATTCCGAAACCGAGTTATTGGATTTGGAGAAGCAACTACGATCCACTGGAGTTATCGTTGAGAAGATCAATGATGCGGGTAGGACACAACTCCCACCGGGGACAACTACAGCTCTCGGTATCGGGCCCCATGTCAGAGAAGATGTCGAGAAGATTACATCAACGCTCAAGCTATACTAGTTTAAGTACGGGATGATTCATGCGCATTCTTAAGAAAGATCTCAAGAATCACCGTATTGTTTTGAGGATTGAAACTTCCACGGATCTTTATATCTTATCCAATCTTATCGCTCCTGGGGATCAAGTGGTTGCGAAAACAAGTAGAAGAATTCGGCGATCAGGGAGTGATGGCCGATCTGGAGAGGAGAGCCAGCGGATTACCATGACTCTCGGAATTGAAGTTGAGGATTTTGCGTTTCAGGATAGCTCGGTAAGCAATCGGTTGAGGGTGAAGGGGAAAATCTATAGAGGGCCTGAGCAACACGTCTCTCTAGGGACATATCATACGCTTAATATAGAATTAACAGAAACAGTAACCTTGATTAAGCCTCAAGGATGGACAAACTACTACTTAAGACTTCTTGAGGAGGCGGAGGAGGCTAGTCGTAAGCCACAAATTTGTTTGATTGCGGTAGACAAAACAGAAGCCTGTATTGGTCTGTTAGACAATTATAAATTAAATATTCTTGGGCAGGAGAAATCGCACATTTCACGGAAGCTTGCAAAAGACAAAACGCGTCTTAGACAGACCCAAGGTTTTTTTGACATGATAATCGGAATTATCGACCGAAAGGTGATTCCAGTAACAAAAAACATAGTGATCGGTGGGCCAGGATTTATTAAAGAGCGGCTGGCTACTGTATTGAAGGAGAAATTTCCCAAAGAAGCCCTAAATATCGTGATTGTTGGCTCTTTGAGTGGGGGAAATAGAGTGGGCCTATCGGAATTATTACAGATGGAGGCCATTGATAAGCTTGCGCAGGATTTTCGTTATTTGGAAGATCAACGGATAATCGAGGAGTTTCTTAAAAGGCTAAATCACGGGAGTACTGACATTTCTTATGGATTTCAAGGGATAAAGGAAGTAGCTGGCACGGGAGCTATCGAAACGGTCGTTCTTATCGATTCTTGGTTACAGGGGACAGCGGAAATCCATCCCGAGCATATAAACAACTTACTGCACGAGATCGAACGGATAAGGGGCCGAATTTCAATTGTACCATCTAGCAGTGAAATTGCTGGTAAATTGAAGACGTTCGGCGGAATTATTGCTCTCTTAAGGTGGTCAGTCCCCTCAGCTACCCCGTGAAATCCACAATATCTAAAGTTCCCAATAGTCTTTTAGAAGCTGGCTTGATCGTTCTAGGATGGCCACCGTGTGTGGTTTGGGTGTTAATCGTGTCATTGATTTGGAGGGATTCTCCCCAGGGTCAAGAAAGGGAGAGATATAAGCTTTCAGTAGGTCGGAGAGCATGGGAATGTTGTATCCTCCTTCTAAGAAGTGTGCACAGGGGATTTGTAGTTCAGATGCCAGTTGCTGTAGGTAGTTTCCAATCAGGCCGAATCCCTCGGTTGTAACACCAAGAACACCAATAGGATCCTTTTCATAGGCATCAAAGCCCACGGAAATGGCAAGGAAATCGGGATTGAATTCATGGACAATGGGATATAGAAGCTGGTCAAAGGCAAGGCCGAAATCGGCTTCGGTGGACCGAAATCCCAGTGGAACACAGATGTTGTATCCTCGGCCTTCTCCCTCTCCTATTTCATCGACAAAGCCTGTACCAGGGTATGCGATCCGAGGGCTCGCGTGTATGCTGGCATATAGGATGTTGGGATTTTCTTCGTGAATGTATGCCGTCCCATTGCCGAAATGATGGTCAACATCTAATATTGCAATACGATGGCATTTTTTGTTTTGAATGGCAAGATCTGTGGCAATAGCAATATTGTTAAAGATACAAAATCCTTGCGCAGCGCCACGGGTAGCGTGGTGTCCAGGCGGTCTCGTCAAACAAAATATAGAACTACTACGATCGCTTTCCCAAAGAGCTTTTTTGCCTACTGCTACAGCTTGACGAGCAGCTTCAAAAGAAAATTGATTAGCGGCGGTGTCTCCATCGAAATGGAAAAATCCCTCTGTTGTTTGTGTTTTTTCCACCAAACGGTAGTGATTGGGGCTATGTACACTAGTAATCTCGGCCTCCGAAGCGGATTCACTGCACGTCTCATAACTTATTCTTTCATCTGGGTGGGATTGGAGCCAATGTTCAAGAACTTCTATCCTTTTAGGGGATTCGGGATGGAACCTACCGTTTGAATGATGTTTTGCTAATTGATTTGAAATGAAACGGACATTCACCATGATATGGCCCGATGAGATAAAATCCTTAGATCCTAGAAAAGTTTTTCTTTGATGTAAACCCGATTGGTAGTATAACACCAAAAAGTAGCGTTTTAAAGCCAAAGCATTTCAGGTAGGTAGGAAAGGTTGATGAAGGATTTAGAAGTAAAAGCGAGGTAAAAGCCCTCCTTTTAGCTTCTGAGAGAGCTCAACTTGATAGTTCCCATTCACGGTATCCTTTAATATTTTAAGTCTCGATGAAACGTGTGGTTGATAACAGTGTCTCCCCGTCGAATAGCTGCACAACGGATCGTTTGTACTCGTAGCAATCAGAGTTCCCCGGCTACGAAAGGGTTCCAGGTTGTAGGCTACAAGGACATTGGACAAAACCTTCCCGAGTCCCAAGTGGGGTTTATTTTATCGGAAGTTCGAGTCATTTCCTTCCGACAGGTAGAACGGGGAATACGTACCCGAATCAAGTGGATATCGACTGGATTTGAAGTTCGTGAGGAGATCCATGCGCTCGATCGGGTAGTTGACACTCTTAAACAGAACAATGTAGTTTTTGTGAGTTATGAGGATCACTCCATGGTTGTTATGCAGGGGGAACCCAATCTTGCAGAGGGGCGGCTTATAGGCCAAATGGTAGTAGTGACCTGGGACTGGGAAAATGACAGCGTTCAAATTGACCCGCCCTATACGAGCGCAAAATTCCATTGCACTCTGGACGCTAAGAACAAACGAATTGATTGTCTGGTAAGATGACGTTTATGGAATGTCTCTAGATACCTTCTTTGTATTGGCCAAATCAGACACTCTGGTGATTTCCAGATTTTCTATTGTTTGTCCTGAGATTTCCGAACTGTTCCTCCGACGACAATTGCTGCGCTTACCAGTATCAAGTTCTTAATTATGTATTGCCCTTCTAGGGTAGGTACAATTGGAAAAGTAACCCAAGTTGCTGCAGGAAGAACGATTAGTGGCATAAAAGTTAACGGCATCTGAATGGCTAATAGAAATATTGCTATCCGCAAAGTTGGTCTAAACAAGAATAGAATACCGATAGAAACTTCGACAAGGGCCAGTAAGGGGTATAGGTACTCGTTTAGGGGAATCCAATAGCCAGCTTGAGCTACGAGATCACTTGCCAATGTTTCGGCGGGGCTTAAACCTAACGGTTTTAGGATCCCAAACCAAATGAATACAATCCCAAAAGAAATTCGAAGCAAGATAATCCCGTAATCATTCATGGTTTTGGAAATAAAAGTATCAATTTTATCAAATGACTGTTTCATTGCATCATAATTTCGACTTCTGAACATGATATTCATCCTCTCAGAGTGTGAAAACAGATTTCTCCGAATTAGATAAATAAATTCCCCTAGTACAACAATACTAGTTAAATTTTCTTCAGTTTTAACAGGATTAATATGGAAATTGAGTAAAAAGGAACTGGGTGTTGTGCTAAACAAAAGCGAAGATAGATGTCTAATACAAGAATAGCCATAAAGACAAAGGATTGCTTTATGATAAAGCTAAAATAGACCCAGAAATTTCTTTCGTGTCTTTTTAGTTTCGTTTAGGATTTTATTTTCAAGATCAAACGGAGAAGCCTGAATATTTTTCTTCTCCTTAGAATTTGATAACTTTTGCATCGATACAACAGAGAATGGGGTGTCAAGATCCGGTAGCAACGCGCTTAAGTCATTATTGGAATAGTAAAGTCCATCATTTCCTGTTAACGGAGAATGAACGTCACTCAATACTACTATTACTCGAATTCTATTACCTAAATCAGGATTTATCGTAGCGCCCCAAATAATTTCGGCCGAATTATCAATCTCAGTAGCTATCTTCATAACCGCTTCCTCAGCATCTTTGAGGGCAAGCCCTTCACCGCCAGAAACGCAGATTAAACCCTTCTTTGCACGACTAATATCAAGATCATCTAAAAGCGGATTTTTTAATGCCTCGAAAACTGCTTCTTCGACTTTTACCGTTTGATGATCTGATTCGCCAAGACCGATCATGGCCATTCCCCCCTCGGTGAGGATCTTACGTACATCGGCAAAATCAAGATTGATGAGCTGGGGCTTTGTTATTAGTTCGGTAATTGCTTTAACCGCGCGTAAGAGAACTTCATCTGCGATTCGGAACGCTGCCATCATTGTGATTTCTTCTGAGATTTGCAGGAGTTTCTCATTTGGAACAACGATTACAGTATCAGAGGCTTCATACAGCTTCTTCAAACCGCTTCGGGCGTTTTCATATCGCTTTACTCCTTCCATCTGAAATGGTAAGGTACAAATTGACACCGTAAGCGCCCCTTTTTCTTTGGCCTGCTTTGCAATGACATGTGCAGCACCTGTTCCAGTACCTCCGCCGAGTCCACATGTGATAAATACCATGTTTCCATGAAGAACATTTTTGATTTCTTCTAACGACTCCCGGGCGGCTGTTTCTCCAATTTCAGGATTATTCCCTGCTCCAAAACCCCGTGAACTATCTTTGCCGATTAATAGTTTACGATGAGCACGAGTCGATAGTAGATGTTGTGCATCCGTGTTTACCGCAACACATTCTGCATCAACCTCGGAATTCATCAATCTATAGACGGCATTATTTCCAGCTCCACCAACACCAATCACCTGGACCCTTGGCAGCCGCTCGGTCAAGACATCTGCAATTTCATGATCTACCCCTTGTGGAGGAGTGAATTGTGAAACACGATCAAACTTTGGACCACTTTGGATCGAAAAAGGGCTACTCTCTTCAAGTGCCCCACTTGCTTCTTTCAAACGTTCTAATAACGAACCCATCTGCCAAATCATCCGTCATCTGTCTTTAAAGACTTCTCGACAAAAACGATACAAAACAAGTCATGACATGGGGATAATACCAAGAAAATCTCTTCTTTTCTAGTCGTTCCCTTCCCCAAGGGTGCAGCTAGGCGTTTTGATCCCATAAATACGGGAGATAAATGGGTCCGGGGAGATTTGAACTCCCGAGCTCGCGCGCCCCAGGCGCGGATCCTACCAAACTAGACCACGAACCCTTTTGTTTCACGGCATTTTCAGGTATCTCTGGGCAATTTACCAGTTATTTTCCCGTTTATCTAAATATATATCCCTAGTTTGCCGTATGGATTTAGATCTGGATTTTCCTAAATGGTTTTTCCAACTTTTTGAAGAAAACGATCTTGAATGATACGGCCCAGCTCCAGACTGTTTAGATCTTGGGCGAAATCCTTGGATAAAAAAATGTTCCATGTTTTCGTTTGAACAAACCTTTAGAGGAGATTTCCCCTGAAGGGTCTGGATACACAACCAGCGAGACGAAGACGAAGATGGAGCGCGGTCAGAAAATCCTGTCAAAAAAAGACCCCCTTCAGCGTCAACGAACGCCTAAGATGAAATCTTTAGTGTTAACCCCTGTAGGATATCCTCTACGGGCTGGTGGGGCAGGGGAGGAAGCCACACCCTTTGTATTAACAACTGATGACCCAACGTTATTTCAACACTATGCAATCCAACAATGGGCAGGGAGTGTGGTGAGAACGGGGAATTTTCTATTCGATTCTTTATTATTTCCTGATTATGCGTTTCGTGCGGTCACCGTTGAACCTGATGGTTCACGAATTTCGGAGACCACTAAAATTTCTCTTTTTATCGATTTCTCTCCGCCAGAGGCTCCGATTTCTCGATCCACAGCTCAAGTAACATTTGAGGATGTTGTTGGACAAAAGCAGGCAAAAGAAAAATGCCAAGTGATCGCACGATTTCTAAATGACGAATCGCTAATCGATTCGCCATGGGCTCCCAGAAATGTTTTGTTCTATGGCCCACCTGGATGTGGAAAAACTATGCTTGCACGAGCCCTATCGTACGAAACGAAACATCCGATGTTCTTGGTGAAAGCCAGCGAATTGTTGGGGATTTACGTGGGAGATGGCGCACGTAAAATACAGAACCTATTCACGGAGGCCCGAAAGAAGGCTCCTGCCATCATTTTCATTGATGAACTAGATGCCATTGCGCTCAAAAGAAACTACCAAAGCATCAGGGGCGATGTTGTCGAGATTGTGAGTGCCTTATTGGGAGAAATGGATGGTATTACCCGGAATCAAGGTGTAGTTACCATAGCGAGTACGAATCAACCATCAATTCTCGATACCGCTGTTCTAGGACGTTTTGAAGAAATGATCGAATTCTCTCGTCCCTCGGTTAATGAAAGGGTCCAAATTCTCCGGATGAATGCCGAGATTTCTCCAATCCCCTTTATTGGGGTTTCTTGGAGAGAAATCGCTCAAAAAACCCGAGAATGGTCTGGTCGGGATCTCAAAGAGCGAATCATAAAGAACGCAATTCATGCAGCAATCCTTAATGACAAGACTCAAATCACAATGCAAAATGTTATCAATATGATGGAGAAACATAAGTTCACCCCAGAACCTTTGTCCCATTACGGATAATCTATTAGATTAATAAAATCGTAAATTGAAATTCTAATGTCATCTAAAGGTTTTTTTTTTCTGTTATCGGGGGAAAATCCCAGCCTCGCAACATACGAGCTAGAATGTTTAGTTCATCTTCTGACCGATTCCCCGTTCCGCATTCAAATAAGTCGAGATAATCGTATCTTTGAACTTATGTTTTCTTCATGCAATAAATGCAATGAGGATATGGATTTCCTTGATAATATCATGGATCGAGTCACCCTTACCCATTATTGCTGTGAAAATTTATTTCAAATCGATTATTTCAGTACCTCGATTCCAAAATCAGGAGAGGAATTTGTCACCGCCATTCCGGAGGCAATTTTCCAGAGAATGGATCCGGAAAGCACATTTGCAGTTACAACAAAACGTATTGGAAGCCCTATTGCCCCGTTCAGGAACCGAGAATTAACATTAGAGATTTCTGGGCTAGTAGGGAAACTCATCCAAGAACTTAATCCAGGCAAACGGGTTAATTTAGACGTACCTATGGAACAATTCATCATTCTGATCAGTGAACACGGAATGTGGTTAGGAAAACACTTGAGGGATTCATTCAGGAAGAAGGTTCGCCTTCGTAGTGCTCATAGCCGCCCGTTTTTCCATCCAAGTGCAATGAATCCAATCTTGCAGCGGACAATGATTAATCTTGCTTCGCTTAAACCTGGAGACTGGATGTTAGATCCGTTTTGCGGGACTGGAGGAGCCCTATTAGAAGGAGCCCTATTAGGGATACGTTCTGTGGGAATTGAAATCGATAGACGAATTATCTGGGGAGCCAGACAGAATCTTCAATCGGATGTGCAAACAAAATCATTTACGCACCTTATTTTCGCTGACGGTATTCGCCTTGGAATAAGGAGGTGGGCGATTGATGGAGTGGTCACGGATCCACCCTATGGATCCGCGGCGTCTACTAAAGGACGAGGCTTGGATGAACTCTTGCTAGAATTCTTCCGAGAAATCCAGCCCATTTTGCGACCCCAAAGTCGTGTTGTTGTGGCTACACCTTCCTCTTTAGAAATAGAACAACAAGCTGCCCGAATTTTGAATGCCACCTATAAAACATTTTTTCAATATATCCACAAGTCGCTGACCCGCAAGATCTTGGTCTTCATCCTGAAAAAGCCTTGATGAGAAGGAATAGAACCTGGTCTAGACCTTGTTTGCCCCTTATCCGAAGTAATGGGCGTACTACTGTTCCGTTAACCTAGTCATTTAAAAGCATGAAGAAACTTAAAGTACCTGGGATTCAGCGAATAAAGAATGGGTCGAAAATCTATTCGCGTTTTATTCACACGCTTAATTCAAGATAGCAAATCTTATTACATGCCGGTTATGAATACAGTCAATGAAAGTAGCTGATGAGTCAATGAACGTAGCTGCAACTAAAGTCCTAAAAAGTGCTGTCATAAATGTGGATATGGATTTTCGTACAACGCAGGAAATACCAATCCCCTCACGTCTAGTCGACCAAGTGATAGGCCAAGATCCCGCAGTCGAAATTATCAAGAAGGCAGCGATCCAACGACGAAATGTGCTCTTAATAGGAGATCCAGGAACAGGGAAATCCATGTTGGGTCAAGCCTTGGCAGAATTACTTCCTCGAGAGGAGCTTGAAGACATTTTATGTCTACCTAATCAAAATGACTCCCATACTCCTCGAATTATGACCGTTCCTGCTCATGAAGGCCGAAAGATTGTGGATCATTACAAACAGGTGGCTCGAACTGCTGACCAAAGGCGTAATTTCCTACTATTAGGAATCCCGGCTTTAATTATCCTCTTAGGTCTGGTTTTGGCCCCAGGTGAATTTTTGTTTTCTATCTTTGTAGCCCTTGTTGCTTTTTTTGTTATAGGCCAATTTCGAAGCCGTCGCGAGAATTTGGTTCCAAAGCTCTTGGTAGATAACTCCGAAAGTACGAGTGCTCCATTTAACGATGCAACTGGTGCTCACGCAGGAGCCCTTTTGGGTGACGTTCGACACGACCCTTTCCAATCTGGGGGACTCGGAACTCCGGCACATGATCGGGTTGAGGCTGGACTGATCCATAAAGCCCATAAGGGTGTTCTGTACATCGACGAAGTAGCTACTTTGAACCAGAAAACCCAACAACAGCTCCTGACCGCAATGCAGGATCGACAGCTTGCCATCACCGGACAATCCGAACTTTCCAGCGGGGCTATGGTAAGGACCGAAGCTGTACCTTGCGATTTTGTCCTCGTAGCATCAGGAAACATTGATACAGTCCGCCGCATGCATCCTGCCCTCCGATCTCGTATTCGAGGGTACGGTTATGAAATCGCTGTTAACCATTCTATGCCCGATACTATGGAAAATCGTCGTAAACTTGTTCGTTTTGTTGCTCAAGAGGTTAACAAAGACGGGAAAATCCCTCATTTTGATAAATCTGCAGTCCTTGCTGTTATACTTGAGGCGAAAAAACGGGCTGATAGAAAAAACCGGCTGTCTCTTCGATTACGAGATCTGGGAGGCCTCATCCGAGCAGCAGGCGATATTGCCCGAGAAGAGGGAGCGCCCCTCACTCAGCCCGATCATGTCTCCAGGGCGCGCGACCTCGCACGTTCTTTGGAAAACCAGCTTGCTGACAAGCAAATCGAACATAAGAAAGAATATCAAGTAATCCAAACAAAAGGTGGAGTGGTTGGGCGTGTAAATGGCCTTGCAGTTCTATCAGATGCCACTGGTGGAGCCCGAGGCGGACATATTATGCCAATTGAAGCTAATGTTGTTCCAGCCCAAGGTGTGGGAGGCAAAACCATAGCCACTGGGAGCTTGCGGGTTATTGCTCGTGAATCTGTTCAAAACGTATCTGCACTTATCAAAAAGTACACAGGTAAAGATATTTCCAAAATGGACGTTCATATCCAATTTCTAGGTGCACATGGTGTGGAGGGGGATAGTGCTAGTGTTACAATTGCCACCGCGATCATGAGCGACATTGAGAATATCCCTGTCAGACAGGACCTGGCCATGACAGGATCAATCTCTGTTCGTGGAGAAGTTCTCCCGGTAGGCGGAACCACAGCCAAAATAGAAGGTGCAGCACAGGTAGGGATCACAACCGTGCTGATCCCAGCAGCAAATATTGAAGATGTCGTTTTAGATGATAGCATACGAGACAAAATCGAAGTAATTCCTGTTCGCACCCTGGATGATGTACTATCAAACGCGCTTCTGGGGTGGGACAAGAGCAAACATGTATCGGCCGTACCTACCCCCGCGTAGGCCAGCACACTCTGAGACTTATCTAAATCTTACGTCGTCGTTGCAGCGCCCAGTTAGCTGCCAACTCTGTCTTTCTATTCAATGACAGTGCTTTTTTTCCACCCATACCCAACTCCTGTTTGTTTACAGACGATATAAGTTTACATGAAATAGCTTTATGTTACTGTTCGGAAATATCTTTAAAGGGCACATAGCCTTCATTATCTCAAGGGTATTTCAAATTAAACAGTCAACAGCATTCATTGGATCCGTGGCTTAGCCTGGATAAAAGAAACCTAGGATATTAGTTTCGGTCTCGAGCGACGGCCTTCTAAGTCGTAGATCGGGGGTTCAAATCCCCCCGGATCCGCCATATATGAATAGAAAAAAAGGACTCGTGGCTTAGCCTGGATAAAGCCCCTGCCTCCTATCAATAACGCAGCACGCGTTAATGGTGAGAGCAGGTGATCGAGGGTTCAAAATGTCGGATCTTGTGGGATCAGCAACAGGAAATTCCCTCCGAGTCCGTTACATATCCAAATCAATGACCTAATATTAGTAAGGGCCCGTAGCTTAGCCTGGATCACTTCAGAAAGAGTACTGCGCTCCGGAAACTTCCGGAGAACTTGATTTTGGAGAAACGCAGAGACCATGGGTTCGAATCCCATCGGGCCCGTTTTGACATCCCTCGAGATGTCGGGATGGAGCTAATTGAAAAAAAAGTATTGGGAAAATTAGGTTAACACAAAATTCGTGGAGCTATAACTCCAAACTTACTATATTGGATCTTCCATATGGCAGATGAGAAGGGAATACGGGATAAGAGCGGTACATAGTTCTGGGTTACTGTCAGACACTATTCTTCTTGATCATATTGAGCGGAAACTAGTCACTTAGAGTTTAACTTAGCCTTTTTTACCGAGGTACCAATCTAAATATTCCTTATTACGTTTTCTTTTGCGTTGGTCACCAAAATCGGCTTCGTTTTCGACCCTATCTATCTGGGCCTCCATGACCATTGCCCGTTGACGATCATGCATCTGTTCATACTCTCGTCTTCGGAGGGCAAGACCACAGACGGTGCAGACATAAAAGGGGCTTCGCCATTTTGCCAGTCCGCCACATTCAGGACATTTCGCCACTGTTCAAACATACTCCAAATGGAATTTCTTATTGTTTTTCGATCTATGAGTGTTGGGCTGAAGGTTGATTCTGATGGGAGATTTCACGGTAATATTATTTGTGCTTTGGTTTGTGATTCATTTGGTAAAGGGATTCTGAATTTATAAAGGTCATTGTTATTAGAGGATGCGCGCCAATCACGTTCACGGCGGTTTTTTCCTCGCTTTGAGTCGAGATAACCAAAGTTTCCTTCAAGGAGCTAGTCTATGCTTAGGCTGCTACGCTTGGATACCGATGCAGTTTGGAATAACGAAATAGTTAAGCAAAGATTCCATCGATATCATGGAATAATAAAACAGGAGAAGGTTGCCAAGTATCTGGTGGCCAAAAAAACCCCTGTTAAAGCAGATGATTTGCGATCATTGGATCTAGATCAACTTTGGCCTCTACATCAGTTGACCCGAAAAAGCTTTGAGGATATGCTCCATAACCTTGATACGGGGAAGGTTGGGATAAATACGGTAAGCACTCCATCCGTATCTTTTTTGGATTTGAAAACACACATTGCTCGGGAATTATTAAAAAAATGTAACCTTTGTGAACGGAATTGCGGAATAAACCGTTCGGCAGGTAAGCTAGGATTTTGTCGACTAGATGATAGAAGCGTGGTGACTTCTGCATTTCTACATATTGGTGAGGAACCTCCGCTTATCCCATCTGGAACCATTTTTTTCGCATCCTGCGTCTTTAAATGCGTTTTTTGTCAGAATTGGACGATCAGCCAACGATGGGGAACGATCAAAGACCTAAACGAAGGATATTTTGTCTCGCCTTTGGATCTAGCAAGAATCATGAAAAGACTAGCATCTGAGGGAAGCAAGAACATTAATTATGTCGGAGGAGACCCCATCCCGAATATACACAATATTTTGGAATCTATGACACATTTTCGTAATAATATAACACAACTTTGGAATTCAGACATGTACATGACGATAGAAGGGATAGAACTCCTACAGGATGTCATAGACTTCTGGTTACCTGATTTGAAGTTTCACGATAATGATTTCGCAAAAAAAATGACCCGGGCAAAGAATTATTGGGAGGTAGTAACCCGCAACATCAAATGGGCGTATGAAAACAGTTCTACTGAGATGATAGTTCGCCACCTGGTTATGCCAGGTCGGATTGAAGCTGATACATTCCCCATCCTAGAATGGTGTGCTGAGAATATTCCGCAAGCATTTGTGAACATAATGGGACAGTATAGACCAGAGCATAAAGTACACACGGATCCCAGATATTTATCAATAAGGCGGCGAATCACGGGACAGGAGATGGAACGCAGTCGTGCTTATGCGGATCAATTAGGTATTCATTGGCAAGAAGTATCCTAAAGCAGTGTGAAGTCAAGGAAAATCTTTGATACAGTGTTGCTTTCTTTACTTGAATAATCGTTCCAACCATTGAAACCTGAACTAAGATCGTTACACCTGCTGCTTCTCAATATGTGGGTTATTTTCGTAATTTATTTTTCAAAATGGGCATTTGTGATGGTAGAAAGAGGTTTTAACAATCTATATTTGCATTAGAGCATTTATTAGAATTATTCACAATAATCCGGAAAACTTCACAATGGGATAAACATTGTCTGGAGTTTATCATGTGTCGGATATTCTTCGATGATACCTAGCGAAACCGTGGGAAAAATGTTCTTAATTTCGTTTTTTAATTCCTCTATTAAGGCGGCATTAGTTAATAGCCGATTATTCGTATAATCTAGGTGAATCCACTCATCTGGAATCTGAAAACTGTTTATCAACACCCTGCGAACATAGGGAAGATTGTTTTCTGGAGTTTGTATAATTCCACGTAACAACAACCCTTTATCGGGCCCCTCCTCGATGATAACGTCGCCTGGCAATTGGACATTCCTTGCAATTCGTAGGAGGCGATTAGGCAATTGGATGGAATCCTTTGTTGCTAATGCACAAAAATGGACAGGGATACCGCAGTTCTCTGAGGCCCAAGTTACAATTTGTTGTCCGAGTTCCAAACTGCCTTTGACAGCCGCTAAATTATACTGAGTCGATTTTAATCCTTGTGCAATAAGCTTACGATAATTGGTTTCGCTAAATTCTAGCTCGTTCAAGTTTACAAAATAGAATTGGTCGTTCTCTGGAATTATAGCTTCAAAACGAAGAATCATTTCCTGATAATACTCCAAGGTCTTTGTAGGAAGGACCGGAACTTCGATTCCGACATCTAGAGGAAATTCGAGAGCTTTAGCTATGGAAGGTAAATCCTTGTCAATATTTTTGACATGAAACCGGATTTCATCTAGGTACGGTACAATTTGTGCAAGTTTGGTACGTGTAATTTCCTTACCACGGGTGTATAGATGGATGTGAAAACCTTGATTCTGATTGTTCTTCAATGTCCGACAATATTCTAGAGTTTTAGAGAATGATTGGGATTCGAAGGGATCCCCCCCCGTCATACTTGCTCCTGCTGCGTCCATCAAGATGGATTCAGTTGTTAAATCATTAATATTAATGACTGGACGCTCGTTTGCGAAGGAATGTGGAGAAGCCAGACGCTCTTGGCTTAATGGGCAATAAAAACACTTGCTATTGCATAGTGAGGATACCAGAACAACCATCTTCTCTCCACGATGACATTGCCGACAGCCTTTTGAGAGTTGTCCCGAATAGGTACTCCCCCAAGAGGTTTCAGTCTTTTTGTTTTTCATTGGGAAAATTCTCGAAAATATACCATGAATCCTTCGTCAGGTCCTTTCGAAATCACTTTGAAGTGACCTGGAAGATCTATCTTTCGTAGAACTTTCTTAGTATAGAATTTGAGCTTGCGTGCGGAAATCTTGGGCACGTTGAGCGTTTTTCCTTCTTTCTTGACCTTAATGCCTTCTTTATCCTTAATGTAATTAACAAGGTTATCAAGGACTTCGTCATTAGGGATTTCGGAGAGATCGACCTTCATTGCATTTCACAGTGCTTGTAAGTAAAAAACACTTACGAATAAGATATATACTTTGTTCGACTAATTAAAATCAGAATACAAAGAGGCCAGATCAAGGGGGTAAGCGAGCTGTTCTACTCTTTCTAAGTAGTCTTCCAATAGCCCAAGATTGTGAACGTTTCGGGCCTCGATATGGTGAGCCTGCGTGGCAATAAATTGTTTGGCTTTTTGGAAAGAGTGAGTCAATTGCCTCTTAGAGCAAGTTCTACGAATATCCAAAAGAACTGATTCCCAGGGTTGAGACAACAAGGCATCACGTACCTGGTCTTCAGATATAAGTCCGTAGGAGAGCCCTGATGAGATTATGGGCTCCGCTTGCATCAAAAACTGTATCAAGCAATCAACATGACTTAAGTACCCTTCATTATCGCCTAGCACTATATTCTGCTGCATCAAATCCTCGATGTCTAGGTTTCCTCCGCAGTGGGAACAGATTAGTCCACCACCTTGCAACATAAGATCATAAATCATATATAAATCGATCTCGCGCTCTTCACTGGCCAATTGCCTTATTTCTCCTCGTCTTTCCGTCAGGTGACTTATTTTGCGATGATTTTGAGTAGAAATATATCTATTTGCATGCCAGCGTACACGGGGATAAGCATAATAATCAACATTATAACGCATGGCTTAACAGATTTCCTAACCTTTCTACCGTTAACTGGCGAAGAAATATCCGGATCTGCACTTAAAATAGCCTATCTGCTTAATTTTGGTGAGAAATCATGGAAGATAAAATTAACAACGTTAAAAATCTATTACAACAAGTTTCGAGCGACCACAGTGTACCAAAGAATATTAGACGGGCCGCCAAAGAAGCTCTTTCTGCTATCGTAGGAAAAAACACTCCCGATGACGATCCCCCAGAGGTAAGGGCCAATTTAGCGATTAGTATCTTAGATGAGATTAGTCAGGATCCGAACTGCCCTCTTTTCGCGCGTACGACCATATGGAACGTTTTATCGCTCCTTGAGACCATTTCCTCTGAAGCTTGATCTTTTACTTCTCCCCATCCTTCTGTCTCCGTTAATACTTTAATCCTTTCTATTCTCTAGAGAAAATTGGCTGCAATCGACAAGTTAGACCTCAACAACCTCTATGTTAAGGTTAGATACAATTCTATTCGCCTCTTCCGGTGTTGTCTTAAATGTGTACAGCCGTTTCTTTGTCCTCAATTTCAATTTTACAATATTGGAATTTTTCACACGTTTGACATAACACCTAGACGCTAGCTCCAATGTCGTCATGAATTCTTCCTTTGACTTCAGTTCTTCAGGCATTCAATAGGCCTCGTTGTAATTTGGCTTGAACCAGAGAAATTCTGAAAGTTTATTTATTCTTTGCCTCCGATATTTCCCCTTGATGCTGAAAGACGGACAGCTGATAATTGTCCGCCACAAGACGGACAGATCTGTCCACCAATATCAGTTGTCTCCCCACAACTTCTACATTTGAGCTGCCAGCGGCGGAGCTGGAGAATTTTTTGGTCGGTCAAAGCGTGAATAGGGACTTTAAGATGGCCAGCAGCGTTTTGGAGGCGGTAATCGCTTGTAATCAAGGCCACCATCCCATTATATCGGTCTCTTAATTCGAGCGTTAGACTAATTACTCCAATATCGACTTGAGAAAGGGAGGTTTGTGGATCAAAAACCTGAATCTCTTGTTTAACCTTTTGTACAAGGCTAGATGAAGGTTCAGTAACACTGAACTTTGTTGATTGACTCAAAAGGTCTAGGTTTACTCGTGAACGGAAATCCTTTAGTTCTGAAACAATGCCAGGCGTGGTATAGAACTCAATCGTTGTTGATTTCCCCCAAAAAAGTAGATCAGGAAAGTCAAGCCGGATAAAGGCCGTAGAATCTAGTACATAAATCTGGAGGCCTTGCTTTCTCACGATTGGTCACGGAGGCCAGGATGGAAATTTCGTCGCCACCTGGAGGTAAAGTGACTTGAACGTAAGAACTTCACGGTCTCCAAAGAGGGACGAAACTCGATTTCAATAGGGGTTTCTTCAAAAGTCACACTATCTTGTCCATCGAACACCAGTTTAATCGGATTTACTCGCGTTGTACTAATGATTTTTATTTTTCGTTTTGAAGAAAGCACAATGGGACGTACCGTCAAATCTACTGGATTGATCCATACGACCTCAAAGTTTTCCAGGGCAGGATCGATCAGGATTCCTCCACTTGAAAGGCAATGCCCCGTAGAACCGATTGGAGTGGAAATAATGATTCCATCTGCAAGGGATCGCGAAGTGAGCATTTCATCAACAAACAACTGAAAATCGATGGTTTTAAGCAAATCTGTTGAGGTAATAACGCACTCATTAATACAGGATCCCAAATATTTGGTTTTTAGAAAAGCATCGATCTTAGTATGTTCTTCGAGCACGAATCTTCCTGTGAGAAACTCTTTAATTTTTGATGAAACATCATTTGGATGGATCTCGGTCATGAAACCCTTTCTACCTTTGTTAACCGAAAGAATAGGAAGATCTGGTCTCGTTCGCGCGACTCTCAGTATCGAACCGTCGCCTCCAATGCAGATTATGGCATCTACTTGCATTTCCTCAAGTGATGAGCTTACACAGGCTGTAAAGGTGCTTTTATTTGTCATTGCAAGAGAGTCCAAATATTGACGCAATTCGGGATTTAAAAACCAAGCAATGCTCTCTGATTCTCCAAGAGACAGAACTTGTCCGATAACTTCCACGGTTCCTTCGTTAAGGACTTGAGAAAAGATTCCTATCCTCGAAAGTCTCCCTTTTTTCTCCAATGACTCTTCGACCTTTTGAGCTTTGAAACTGCAATTCTATATGCTTAGTTCTCGGACTTGGGTAACCTTTTTTCGATCCATGACGTCCCAGTAATCGATTTCGATACCTTTACCCTCATTATGGAGTTGACTTAGGCGTGTTTTCAATTCCTCTTCGGTGGGAGGTTCGACTACAAACGTCTCGTATGTTTCAGTATCCATCACATGAACAAAGCCGGTATCAGCCTCAATATCAGTTACCTGCCCAACTCGCTTATTAATAATTGGAACGTTCACGCGTCGATCAACAGGACTTATAAACTGTCTTTTTTGGTCGGAGAATAAACCTACCATCATCATTCGTGCTTTAGCTGATCCATGCTTTCCAGGTTTACTTTTATCAATTGAAATAACCTTGCAAGGTTCATTAGAATCTGGATCGATGATATAGCGTCCAACCTTGATACTTCCAACCTTTTTGGGTTCATAGGCCATTTATAAATCACCAGTATAGCAGAT
>JBHLRO010000014.1:0-98153 GCA_048882505.1 Candidatus Thorarchaeota archaeon | reverse complement strand
GTTATCCACCTCCATTGTCGGGAAAGAGGCCTTTAACAGCCGAGATGCTATTTACACCGCTGCAGCGTTAGCCGCCAGAGACGTCGGGGTGTTCAACCAGGAAGCATGCGTCTGCGCTCGGGTGATCTATGTGGAGAGCGGTACGGATGCGGAAGGCATTGAAAAAGCCAATCAGTTTGGCCAGTACCTGTATTCTGCCTTGATGAACCTCCCGCCAGAGTTCTCCACCGCACCCAAGGTGTTCAATGCCGAACTGAAGAACGAGATTGACGCGATCCGCCTGACCGACGACTTCTACCAGGTGTATGGTGGCCAAAACAATGAAGGCGCAGTGATCGTCTCGCAATGGGATGAACCTGTGGACTTCTCTGCCCAACTCTGTTCTCGCGTGGCCAACATAGTCCCTGTTGATTCCATTGAAACCGCCGTCCAATCGACCAATGCCTATACGCAGACGGCGGGCATTTACCCTGAAACCCTCAAAACTCACATTCGGGATCGGTTGGTCATGCATGGTGTTCAACGGATTGTGTCCTTGGGCCATGCTGGTAATGGAAGCTTTGCCACACCACAGGATGCCATCGAGCCTCTAAGGCGGCAAGTGAAGTGGGTCATGGACGAACAGACAATCTAAATCCCCTAATTCTTTTTTCCCTCCTTTTTTTGTTATCACACCCTTCATTCTTTCAATGTCTAGGCAATGGAATCCTCTCTTCGCAGCAGCCTGAAGCGCTTCAAGACCTACCATCTTAATAAAAGAGCATAATTAAATCCAAAACGAGTGTTGAATGGAGTGACATAAGGATTGTCTATTATTCATTTGGAATCAGGAACCCAGACAAGTACAGCGGCTAAAGCGTTTTGTTCCATTTGTCTTTCCATTGCCCTTCTTCTCCAACCGTTGTCCTCTCTCTTACAAAACATCCAAATTTTGCTATTCTGGTCTGGCACAATATTCATTATTTTGTCTATCTTACCTCTCCTTGAAGGATTGTGTATTAACTTACCCATCTGGCTCTTCTATGATCGACATCTGCCTAAGGGGGCATTCTTACTTCGCACGACACTGAGTCAACCTTATTGGGAGAGATTCCTGAACGAGACAATACGGGACATTTATTTAATTTCTGCGTTTGTTATTGTTATTTTACGCAATAATGCCGTCCCCCTCTTCGATCCAGTGTTGATAAGTTTCTATGATGAGCTTAACACCTACATAGGTTGGATTTGTGGGCTGTTAGTTGGTTTTCTTTTAATCAGAATGAGCTATCGCTATTTTCAAAACTTCTATGACATCAAACTCATTCAACACTATTTGACCGTGGTCACAACCTCTGGTGATACCATTGAAGAGTTAAACACATTATATCTGAATAAAGCTATACCTCTTTTCAGGCAGAGGTTTTTGGTTGAATTCAAACGAGTTAAAAGCGATATAATATCTCGAGTTCAACAAATAACTACGTTCTTGTCTTACAAACAGATAGATAGTACCAGCTATTTTGGTTCGTTTCAAAAAGATATGATGGCAGCACATCAGGCTCTATCTGGAATCAGATTATCGTATCACTTCAGCTTTAGAGACATGGAAGCCTTAACGCTACTTGAAGCGATCGTATCAACTCTAGAAATCATTACCAATGTTTTTCGATATTTATTTACCGAACAACCCCCCGAAGGAGTCCCCTACCTCCTGTTCTCCCAAAACACGGTTCATCAGAAAGTGCATTGGGAACAATACAATTATTGGATTGAAAAAGCCCTCAACCGTGCAAATTATGACCCATCGATTTTGTCAAACGAGTCGGTCATTAGATTCTATGAGAATCTCTCGAAGTTTTTAGTGGGCCTTGGAACGATGGAAAAGAGGCTCGATTTGTTCATTTTACAGGGAGAGAAAGATAGGGGTTACGTTTCCTTTCTTAAAACATTAGTACGAATAGAGAACGAATGAAGCTGAAATCTACGATTATATTAGGTCTTGAACTGATTTAAAGGAGGAAAGGTGAGGCCAGAGGCAAGCTGGCCTCCAAAAGAGATGAGGGTTGCCGTGGAGAGAAAACAAGAACTTGTTTCCACGCACCATCCCCAAACCCCCTTTATATAGGTGGAAAAAAAATCTGGTCGTTTCCAGGTATAAAAAGATCTTCAGCAATGGGGGTTGAACCTTACAAAGTCCAGAGGGAATCAAGTATGACCTCCGAAAATCGACCCATTATGTATGAACGAATCACAATTAGTCCGAAACGCTTCGTGACCGTCAAACTCTGGCCCCCGAGCCCACATCCCGAGTGGGGGATAGCGCGGGCCTCCATCGAGATCCAAGAATCCCGTGTAGGCGCGAATGACGAAATCACGTATGGTGACAAAGTACGACTGCCCTGCAGTGGCCCCACAGCTTTGGTCACCACCTATCTGCAGCAGTTCTTGGTGGAAGGGCGGCGCCTCAATCTCGAATTCCGAAATGCGGCGGGGGAACAAGACCAAGATTCCTTGACGGATGAAAACGAGCTTAAAGAGTTGATCCTCACCAAGCTGGCGGGGCAAGGGATCTCGAAATCCCGGGCGTATGACGTACTCACGAGCCAAGGGTATGACATAGACAAGTACACGTTCTATAACACGCTTGAAATACTGGCCAACGAAGGAGTGATCCAGAAGGAAGAACGAGAACACTCCGAATCCAAGAATAAATACGATTGGTGGGTCATCCCTCCAATGGCCGAGGTAGGGGAGACGGAAGCCTGAAGGTTCAGCGTCTGACTCAGGCCGTTCCTTGGCCTTCCAGCCTCCTGGTCGCTCTTGTCTCGTATGGCGTCCAGCGACTGCTCATCTCTATTGTCTCGATTATTCTCCCCCGTCCCAGTTTAGACGCGGTCGTGCAGGCCCGCGATCCTTAACCCAGGATGGAGGCCGAATCGGCCACGGACTGGCTCTTGGCCTGGGTCACGGGTTCAATCTGTTTTCCGATCAGGCATCGGATCTTGTCCACCGCATTCCGTTTGGGTGCGGGTACAATGAACTTGGGGTCGTCGGGCGAGGCCACCTGGTGGCAGACGTAGCACACCAGGGCATAAGCGATGGTGTGGGAGGCCGCCCGATGCTGAAACCATCCATTGGTTTTCAACTGCTCAATGACCTCCTCGAGATAGGTTGTGATCTGAGCACGCTCAAACCGCGGCGGTAGAAAGACGAGTATCTCGTCCAGCAATTGCCAGAGATAGGTGAATTTGCGTTGGCGTCGCTCCTTAGGAGTACCCGTGTCCGGCGGTAGCTGTTTCTGTTCGATCAATACTTCTATGAAGCGCCGCAGATCCTTGGTAGGTCGTTTCAAGATCCGACTGAGCTCGATGAGCACCCCGCCGCGATGAGTGAAACGGTGAAGGACGGTCTGGAATTCATTTTCGGTCAGGCGGATACGGGACAGATGGGGATCCCGTGGCACGCCCAAGGCAAGCGCTTGTCTTTGGATGTCAGACCAGGGGTGCCCTGAGAGCCTGGTTTTCACACTGTCTCGGTTCAACCATGGGTAGTAGCGGCGGATGACATCATTTTCGGCAGCAGTAAAATCTGGGGCATGACCCGTCACTCAGAGACCTCTCCCTTGTGAACTGCGTTATGGACGGAGGTCGCAATTTTCGGGCCGATGGTGGGGATCTTCTGCAGATCACCAATCGAGGCCGCGCTAACCTCCTTGATGGTAGGGAGGACGTTCGCAATCGCCTTGGCGGTCTTCCATCCTATACCAGGGACGCATTTAAGCATGTTTTCGGTCACATTGTCCCGTAGCTTGGGTACCCACTCCATCATCTTCCAATCATTCGGGCGGGGCGGTTTCCCGTCGTATTTAAGGAGAGTATGAATCACCCACGCGATAATTTGTTCGTCTAATGGAACTTGGATGGCTGTGACATTGTAATCATAAGCGGCTTTAACTAAGGCCCCCATGACAGGCTCCAACCGTAGACGCGAATCACTGTATACTCCTGCCATGATCAAAAAAGCCCGTTTTCCTTTCTTCAACCACATTTTTTTCGCTTGATTGATTAAGCGGCGATCTAGAACCGAATTGAACATATCTTCGGTCCTTTTAATTTCTCCAATAATGGTCGCACTCTCGAAGTCTCTACCCTCGAGTACCTTACGATGCACATCGTGAAGGTATTGTTCTAGGTAGGTGGCCAAGATTTCGGGTTCTTTCTTGCACAGCAGGACGGATACCATTGGTATTCGCTGGCTCTAGCGGTAATCCCTTTTAAACTCGACAACTCTGTTCGCATTCTACTTTATAACAAAAAGCATCCAGATACCCATTACCAGGATTTATCGACTCTACAGGTGTTACTCATTGTCGGAAGACCTTCAGATATGGATCCTGGATTTGAGTAACCTCTTACTTCGATGATCGTAATGGGAATTGCTTTCCGACTACGTAAAAAGCTGGAAAACACCTTAATATCATATTTTTCCCTTATTGGCCACTCGACCGAGTGGAAGTGGTAGCACTATGTTACTTGTAACACCATCAGAAGGGGCAATCGATACGGATCATAGCGGAAATCTGGTTTACGATTTTGGTATCATTGAGGAAGGAGCTACAACGGATTATCTATGATTCAAGCGAATGAAACGAGATGAAAATCGAGAGGACGGATCAATATGTGAGATCCTGGTTTGCTTAAACAAATAAAATAGGGTGGCCAGCTTTAAAAATGTGAACAGGCATCCGAGTTCTCAGACGGATGGAGCTCAGAATGGAGTTACGTCAAGTAGAACGCCAATTAGACACACACATTGAGAAGATGAAGGATTTCATGGCGGGTGATGGCCTAAGGACAATTGAGACCCGAGGTCTCCGCATTAGTTATTCTGGCCCCATTACTTATTGGCGGTTGAAGGCTTCCCCGAAGACGTTGAAAGAGGAATACCCAGACCTGTTTGAGAAACGAATCGGGTACGAAACATTACGGGTGGCTCCAACCAAGTATGCAGACATTCCCATAAAAACCATTGCCACCTACGAGCACCCCATAGACCGCGCGGCATTATTGGAACAGGACGACATGGAAGAGGAGTACGATGTGCGGGGAATCGATACAAATGATCAGGAGGAATGGGAGGAGTGGGATGATGGATGAATCTAGCGCTATTAAGTTTTTTCCTCACGTAGGGCCACCTCTCCCGTTCCCTACCTTTCACTTTACTTTCCCTGTTTAGAGAGATGGTTCCCTCGATCATCCCGTTTGATATGGTTTATTATGCGATGTGCTGAGTTCCAAGAAATCACTTCCAATGAATCTATTAGTGCTAAGCTGAAGATTAACGTTATCATAAACAAGGAATAACCTAAATCAACGAATATCGTACCTAGTATCGAGAAAATTAGCAAAAAAGCCACTAAGAATGGTCTTTGCTGTTTTAGTTTCTGAAACAAATCAGAGATGAACCCCTTCCGCCGTTCAACGATGAAAACATAAAAACCGATCAGTGCAATTCGAAAAACACTAAAAACAGGAGGAAATGAGATCATTTCCATTTCAATAAAACTTGTCAAGTTGTTTAACATATGCCAACCTAGACACATCACAAAGCCGTATCTAAAAAATAGAATCCCATATATGATGCCTCCAGTCATGTAATAGGAAAAGGACGCTTCTCCATAGGTAAACGTGTGAACGTAACCAAAGATAACTGACCCAGTTACAATGAAAATTGTTTGAACTATCCTAGATAGGCTATTATTGGTATCAGTAACCGAAGGATACCCATTTCCACGCCCAATCCACCCCATGGTAACCAAACGGAATAGAAGTTCTTCAGATATTGGCCCTCCAATGATCAAATATACTGGTGAGTAGATATTAACTATGTTTACTTCAATAGGTAATATGACAATCAATAGTTCACGTAAAAGCTGTAAGAAGCAAATGATAACCAAAATTTCTCGCAATAAATCTTCTTTCTGTAATAAATGCTTCATTCTTGGATCTCGCCTTCGGATACTGTACTCGTGTTATACTTATGCAGGACCCAACCGTTATGGCGCCGGCCATGAGGATAGGAAGCACGGGATGATGTGTAAAAAACTTTCTACTGTATTCTTTTCAATGGACCGTCACAAAACGGACACTCAGGCACCCCCACCTTGATACTCTTTTCATAACAGTCCGCACAAACCATTCGTGAACAATTCTGACACTGATAACCCGCTGTGGTCTTTGGATGTTGTAGGTTGTCGAGCTGGCAGAAGAAGGAAATTCGTCCTATAGGTTCGGGGATCGTACCGTCCAGTGTAATCCTATTTACCGCCTTAAGACCAACACTTTCTCGCTCACGTTTTCTCCTTGCTTCCATGTTTTGAGAGTAAGCAGGAATCGTCAGAATCCCACTTGCCAATATTAAGATTCCAAGTAAAAGGTTAAAAGATAGGGAAAAAATGCCCATTAGAATCTGCATACCAGCAATAGCCCAAATTAAAATTGGTACTTCACTGGGTATTTCAGTTTTCACCCTAGGTTGGAGGGGAACGGGGTCTTGTTTCGCCTTTTGTCTAATAAGTTGAACCTTGTGCTGAGGGGTTTGAGTTTTGGGGATTTCCTTTCCAGATTTTTTAATATCCAGTCGGAAACTCGGTTTTTGAAGGGGTGGTTTTATAGCACGTTTTTGCTGTTCTCGACGCCAAGCGGGAACCGATCTGTAAAGAATAATTCCTACTATTGAAAGCAGTATCGTAAAAATCAATACAGGTAGAAACAGGGGATCTGGATTGATCGACTGGGGATTTCCTGACACGGGTGTAAATGTGACCTGACAATCAAAAAGCGTGGCCTCAATTGAGTCGTCCCACTGAAACAGAAGGCTCCATGATCCTGATGCATCTATGGTTATCGATCTAGTCGTAGTCTCACCAGCTGATTGAGTTACGGCCAATTTGGGAAATCCTTGAGGATTTATGAGTTGCCAGGTAATTTCGGATTGGAGTCCGCTATTAGAGAGAAGAAAGACTGTTGATCTTAAGTTTGGACGTGGAGAAACGATAATCTGCAAATTTCGGCCTGATTGGAGGTTGTTCAGATTGATTTGAGTGGAACCCGCTGAAAGAGAGGTTGAAAAGGAGAAATCATAAATATTCAGGATTGAAAAATCGAAGATCCTAGTTTCACCAGGTGGAATTATCGCTGTGGTCGGAGCACTAGTAGTAGTTGCGGAGTAATAGACATCGTATTGAATCGAAATTTCATAAATAATTGGAGGAGTCGTCTCATTTACCTCAGTGAATAGAACTACTCGCCAATAGAAGTTAAAATCAGTATTGGTTGTGAACGAATGAGTTTCATTCAGTGATACATTGTACCAAGTTCGTTTGTCGAATGAAACATGGTGAGTAATACTCGAATTTAATCCGACCAATTCGTTCGACTGTACAGTAACATTTCGAACCTTCCCACCATAATGAATAGATGAAGTTTGAGCAATAACGGGTGAATCCCATTTGAGAACATCTTTGAAATACGTTATAATCACATATGGTTCTGATTGATAATTCACAATATCCCTCCCAGTAACGTACAAATAATCATTGAAAATGGCTAAGTTCAATGCCTGGTAAAGATTCAACTCGATTGAGATCATGGTTTTGAGGTCGTTCAACTCGGAAACATCGATCGCTACCAACCCACAATAGTCGTTATTCGTGTCAGAGATCACCAAGATTGCGACATCACCATAAACAAGTATATCGGAAGGCCGTACGTCTATAATATTGAGGAATCCTGTATCTATGAGAACTGGAACACTTGGATTCCACGAATCGCTCACATTGAAGATCGCTAATCCTCCATGATCTACGGCCACGAAAGCAAGATCATTTGTGATGTGAATTCCTTCGAGCGTATACCCCCCAAAGCCATCCCGATAAAAAATACCAGAGGGGTTGGTTGGATCTGAAACATCGACGATTCCAATCCTATCCCTGCACGTCATATACGCAAAACCATTGTAGACAGCAATATGATCTGCTGTGTCTGCTGTTTGGTAAATAACTGGGCCAGGATTGACCGGGTCGGTAATATTGAAGATTGCAAGATTCGTTTTATCCACAACAAAAACGAAATCCCTCTCCACGACCAGATCATTGGCGTTTAGACTCGTGGGAACGTACAAGGGATCCGAAAGATTGGATAAATCGCGGATATCGATGATGCCTACACCATTTCCCCCACTCGCAATATATACATGGTCTTTGTACAGAAATAGCGCTTCATCGGTCCAAGGGGTGTATTTTTGAGCAAGTTCGATAGGATTCAAGGGATTACTAAAATTATAGATGCCAATTGAACCAGCGTCGGAATTCATCACCCCGATTCCTGATCCATTTATGAAAATGTTTCCATCCCGTTTGGCAGATTTGTAAATCATGCTATTCCAGTTCTTCAAAGGGACAGAAAGGTTCCCACCGCCCCACCCAAGAGCGGTTGTAGCACTAGTGTCGAGATAGGTTTGGGTGTCAAACGATTCCGTGAACTGGTAAGAGAGAATCTCCCCTTTCGTATGTCCATGAAATCCCTTGTATGAACCGAAGAAGGCAAAAGATAAAATCATGGTGACAAGGATTATCTTTTTGGTGGATTTCATTAGCAGTTGTTCCATCCCATCATTGAATACATTATTCTTTTAGAATTACTTCTAAATCCTTAGCTATTTCAGGAAAGGTTTGCTCTTTTCTAAGTTCTTCTTCTACGTCCATTCCAGATCGCGTGGCCTTGGATAAGAAATCCAAAATCTCTTCTCTATAGTTTTGGCTAATACCTTTAGCTTTAGAGTATATGAAGCGAAATATTGCAAGGTAGTAGTTAGCCCATCCAATTTCGTCGGGATAGGATCCAAAATCATTTATTTTGGTTTTTATCTCTTCCAGATCCTTTTCTACCACGGCGGATCCTTCTCTGGTGTTTCTCCAAAACAATGAGAGTCTACACAAAATTGATTCGTTTAGAGTGTTTTCAAATGTCTCTACTTCCTCGCCTTTGTTCATTAGTTGCCGATATAATTTCTCTGCTTCGTCAATTGCCTCAATGGCATCCTCAAGCTCTCCATTAAACCGGAGAGCGAGAGCAGTGTTATACCATGCAGCGACTTTCTCACGTTTTTTCCTAGTCAAATCACGGCTACGATCTAGATGACTGACGATTTCATCAATCATGTCATAATTTCCTTTGATCATCGATATTTTTAGCAATGTATTCCCATACTGGAGATGCAAACGGGATTCGGGGATTATGATTGAATCATCCCATTCTGGTTTGTTGTTGATCAATATGGAATAGATTTTCCTTGCCCCCTCCCAATCATGGATGAAATAATAAAAATATGCACAAAACAACATATTTTCGTATAGTAAATTTGGATTTGGAAAGGAATTCTCCTGTAAGGAGATAGCATCACTCCTATAGATCTCTACTATACGGGTAACCAAAAGACGAATTTTCTTGATTAAAGATTTCGATAATCCCCTAAATCGTCTTCCATTATCCTGACTGATTGGTTGTGCACCCAGAGGTAACTCCAGAATTTTCAAAAAGAAGTTCGAAAAATGCTCATAGCATTCCAGCAAAAAATGTGTTAATTTGGGAAGATCATTGCGTACATATAAGGCATTTATTATTCTGCTTATCGTGTCTGGTCGGATTTGGTAAATATTGAAGATCTTATTGTGCACAGCATCAATTACAGTTTGCGTAACCGTGATAAAGTTCCCTGTTGCAGCCGTACTATAATTCGCTGTAGGTAGGTCAGAGATATACTCTCTACGCGTTCTCAAGAACTCACCAACCTGATTGAATAACGAGTTATAGGATAGCCTAGTTCCTAAATTTCTTTTAGTAAACATGACCTTTATCAAAGCAAAAGTGAAATCACTAAGAATAGTTATGCCTTCCCTTGTCTGTTGAGAATCGGAACAAGAAGAAAGAACTATTTGATTAGCACGTTCCATAGGTAAGCCCGAATGACAGGCATCGATGAATTTCACTGCTCGGGTTCGCTTTACTGGGTTGAGGATTTCATTCAAAGCAATATCACTAAGTTCTCCATCTGTAAACACATAATGAAAATCCTCCCCCCTCGCACCAGTGTCCATTCGGATACCGTGTCCACTATAATAAAACAACAATTCGTCTACCTTTACTCCCTCATACCTGGATAAAAACTTTTTTATTCTATTTTTAACAGAATTCACACCAAATCGTTGGAAATTTTTGCTTGAAACTTTGATCAACAATGTATCCTTAGACTCATAAGAGGAAGAGGCACTTATTAAAGTGTGAAATATTTCTGCATCGTAAATTGGGGAAATTAAAGATCGATAACCTTGGATTATGTATTTATTAACTCCTATTACTATTGCAACTCGCAATACGGTTGCCTCCAGCCTCATTTGCCACTATACTTTTCTATTCTTTTCAATCTAATAAATCTAATTCTTTGCATGTATTACGGTAATTAACCTCTCATTGCACCAATAATTCCAAAACCATTATCAAATATTAACCAAAAAGTTGGGCCTGTGAGCTAATATAGGGCCCGAAGGTAGGGATGGATGACGGGGTCACCGTGACTTTCCCAGTATCATACACTACTCACCTGTTTGGGCACGCACCCGAGTGGTGGACGATCCGCGCGGAAAGTACTCCGCCCCCGGTTTTCCCCTACCCAGACACTTTGGGGGCATCGTGCGGGTAGGGCACGGGAACGTGGGGCACCCCACCTCTTTTTTTCTGATCGAGTTTGTGAATATGGGTATATGAAGGTTGAACGAGCTGTGTATGCAGTGCTTTTACTGCATATCTTTAATACAATGAAGTGATGAATGGAAAGCTCAACGATTTTATGGATAAAGTGGAATTATTTGCTATATGAGGCAGTTACATTTACTGATGTTTCCCAGATATAACTTAAAGCACATCTAATCAAAGAGACATGAGGTGAGAAAATGAAAAAAGCACCCTTTCTATTACTATTGGTATCTCTTATCGTTATCACTCCTGGAGCGAGCCAAGACATCACGAAATTAGTACGAATCCATGAAGGTGACAGTTGGGTATATGAGATTCCTAGCGGATTCGTTAATTATACGGTCGATCGAACTATTGTTAATAGATTTGATAAAGAGGTCAATCTGATCCTAAGTAATGTCACCAATCCCCAACTCCCGTTTTTTTCCTGGCAGGATAGTTCCTACTATTTTGAGAATGGTTCGACAGAAGATCCAGGATCGCAGATTTCAGGACCTTTCGCGATAGGTATTCAAATACATGATTTCCAAGAATATTTCTCAACGAGAGGAAACTATTGGCATGGTTTGGATGGGGAAGCTACCATTACTGTTCTTTTTGGTAATAAAAGTTTAGAACAAAATATCTCAGGAGCCATTTGGGTCAATAACGGTAATATAGGCACGCGGGGGAGTCAGAATCTCGCGATTGTGACTGGGGAACCACAAAACGAAATCCTGACATTCTGGAACAACAAATATGGCTTTCAGGTTCAAGAACCGCTAAATCAATCCATTGAATTTCATATCACGATAACATTTCTGATCGTTCCCAGCGATCCGTATTCGACATTCTGGCAAGGTTCCAATGTCACAGCAGTTACCATTACAGAAACCCTGCGACAAATTGATTTTTACGTCCATTTTCAAGATGTGAACGGGGATGTTTATTGGTATGAATATCGAAAAGAATCCTTGGTTGGGGAAGGAGCAAACACGGGAAGCAATGTCTATGTTTATGCCAACGAAATTGGATTACCCATCGAAATCACTAGGAATTTGAGTATTTCAACTTCTGCGTTAAAAAGAGAAATCGTCGCTAGTGTCAAGCAGTCTGCGCATATTGAACGGCTAATCGACTATTCGATCGAGAACTCAAGACTAGTGGTGAGTGAATCAACGAGTCTTATCGTTTTCCCCCTTCTTGGTGCTTTACTGCTACTCGCTTATACTTGGCGTCATAGATATAGATTCAAGAGAATGTAAACAGTACTAAACAGTCTGTCCATTCTGATCAAGCCACATGGGATGGCTACGGACTAGTCTTGGGAGAAATACATCTCTTCTCCATTGCCATAATATGACCATCGAAACGGACTGGTTGGTCTCCCCAGCATGAACCTTAACGGGAAAGCAGCGGTCTTCGCCACAATCAGATCGATTTTCTCTTGGGCGCGCGTTTTCTCGTCGGTATAGGGAATCCACCCAAATACTTGAACCACATCGGATGTTTGTACTTGGGATTGTTCCAGAAAAGCGAGGTCGGTATCAATTGACCTTGTTTTCGAACTACTGTACTTTAATTCACAGATCAGTAAGTCATCATACTGGATATCCGCCATTTCATCATACACATGGTCTCCCTGTTTGGCATGTTCTGGGGATAACCGTACAATGATGAGATCCACGATCTTTGTGGAATCTTTGCCCTGCTTACGATACGGATGAGTGGCTTCGAACCACACCCGAATCTCGGGGTAGGGATCTAACCATTGCCTTAATCCCATTCCCAAGGATACTTGTAATGCCCGTTCACCGCCCCACAACCTGTTTAGTCGATAATCACGGCGGACATGGTGACACCAAGCATGAGCCAGGATTCTTTCGAGCTCCTCAGAAAAGGGGGTGGGTGTCATTTTGCTCTCCATTCGTTTCCGATTATATAAAGGTCGTGGGCCATATCGACATCGAAGTGCTACAGAGCGTGGCAGGATGGCGGAACTAATGCAGAAAACTCGACCGAAACGACCCAAACGCAAACGGAAGTGGACACCCACCAAAGTCCGCTATTTAGAGGACAACGTGGCACATATGTCGTATTCTGCCGTTGCGGCCCATGTGAATATGTCCCCTGGGGCAGTACGGAGAAAAGCGATCCAATTGGGGATTCAACGGGACTATTGCATTGGGTATGTCAAGGACGAATTCGGGGACTACTGGCAATGGCAGTATACGCGGCAACGCTGGACAGACAAGGAGAAGAAATTCCTGCACGCGAACCATGACAAGTTCTTGGTAGTCGAACTGGCCCAAATCCTCCAGCGGAAGTACAATTCCGTCTATCAACAGCTCAGGGTGATGGGGTACACCCCGTTGACCACCAAGGACTGGCGAGTGGTGTTCATCCGTTATGTGAAGGGGATGTATGTGGATCGGGACGACCCTGTCCTCGTGGACATGTTAGAAAAAGCGGCGTTCCGCCTCAACTATCGCCCCATGACCCTCCATGGCTACGAGTCCGAACGGTGGGCCTTCGGCGGAGTTCGGCTATGGGCGTTGATGGAACTCTATCCGACTTTCCCCACGATCCTGCTGACAAAGATGTTCGAGACTTCTAATTCCGGCTTGTGGCGCGTGATCCATAGGTATGAGATGGATAAGCGGCTTCCCCTCCCTCACCACCCAGCAGTGCATTACCAAGTACTGGCGGCCCGATTAGGCGAGGATCCCCACCAGCTCCGGCTCCAAATCGGGCGGGCGGCGTTGGGAAGGGGCCGACGGTTCCCAGGGGATCTTACATAAAGGACTCTGCACCAATCATAAATTGGGTGTACACGTGGAAGACGCTCCGAAGCTCTGCTCACGCTGCGAGAAACCCATGTATGCCAGCTACAAGCGCCAATACTATTGCGTCACCCATTTAAAGGAGAAGCTGGAAGAGGAAGACGAGGCCTTGACATCGTAAGGAGAGATGGGCGTGTCCCCGGCTTTGGGAAGATGGCGTTTCGGGTTGATCGCGGCGGGTTCCCTCCTGGCGATTGTGATCCTCACAGTACAGACCCTCGACTATTTGGCGGGGGCCTGTGGATGTGGGACGACGACCCCTGAGTTGATTCAGGCCTTTCGGGAATATGGGACGCTTTTTGGGATCCCGATTTCATTGCTAGGGGCGGTGGGCATCACAGGTGTGTTGATCCAGACCCTGATAGTGGGCGGGTTCTCGTCGCGGCCCTCGATCGCCCTCGGCATCAATCCAGTGTGGTTGCAGCGATGGTATCTGTTCCTCATTCTCCAATATGCGATGATGTGTGTGGCGATTGTCAACCTCATCTGGATCGAACTGTTCCTCATTGGGGCCCTGTGTCTGAACTGTACCCTCGCCCAAGTCCTGGTGGTACTCAATACCGGGTTGGTCTGGACGTGGCATCCCGAGTTCTCCTAATGATCACTACCGAGATCTTTTTAGGATTTCTTCCTGGATTTGGTTGACCTCTGCCATCGAGGTTTCCAGGTGGGCCTGAAGACGATGATGCCCAATTGTTCCCCCAAGTGACCTAGTTTTCGGGATCACTGGGTAGCCAGTACCTACTGCTGGGTAGCCAGTTTCTCTAGGTCTTGCAACGTTGCCTTCCATTCTTCCCGATGGAGAACATATTTCGTCCTAATCGTGCGAGCGTTCTCTTCTCGGAGAATGGATCGAGGTTTCAGGGTCCTTGACCGTAATCGTCTCAACTGAAGCAGTTGATCTGATGGGGCCGTTGTAATTCAGATAATCGATGGTTTGTTCCAGCGTGGCTTGAAAGTCTTCAGCTTGGGAGGTCATACTCGGTTCCATCCATTTAATGCAGGGTTATGCGATTCACCCACCAATTGCTGAACCCTTATATATGGGGAAACCCTGTCTTTTATCCTACGACATCCACCGACTCGAAGGGAGTAGGGAAACCAAACACCCGAAGCGCCGTCCGGCACTTTGGGCACTGGCGTTTCACCTTCAACCACTCCAAGAGGTGGGATCGATGAAACGGTTGACCGCAATCGGGGCAGCTCAGCGAGGGGTCTTCATCCTGGATAGGGAATTTACAAA
Organism: Candidatus Thorarchaeota archaeon; assembly: GCA_048882505.1. Lineage (GTDB taxonomy): Archaea > Asgardarchaeota > Heimdallarchaeia > Hodarchaeales > Hodarchaeaceae > Hodarchaeum. Next base: position 83,295 of record JBHLRO010000014.1, on the reverse strand, counting down.
TCAAGCACGAAAGCGAGGAACCCCCTGAAATCAAAACACAGCTGCCTTGGCTGGACGCTGTCAGTCTCCGACGGGCACCACGTAAGGCCTCTTGGAGCAGGGTTCGAGTTGAGGAGGTTGGAACAGAGGCCACTCCCTTAACTCCCGTCCACGTCAAAAATCAATGCGAGGTAGGGGAGATCGGTTTGATATAACGAGATGACGGCGATCGAATACTGTTGATAGAGCGCCAATTTCTGCCCCTTTTTTTTCGCGTAGTAGGGATCCCCTGTCACTCCCCAGTACTCGATATACACGTCTGCACCGAGGAGATAGAAATCGGGATGGAGCCGCTGTTCCCCTAACGCGATCTGGGGTTCGTATTCATATGGGATCTGATGCTTAAACAGGAAGTCCGCGATGATTTGCTCGCCCCTACTTCGGACAATATCCCCTTTTCGGGTGGGGGAGGGGATTCCCCAACAGGGCCGACGTTTTGACGCTGGAGGGTGTGAGGGTGAGGCCGCCGCTTCGTAAATAGCACGACGAATTTTAACGGCGTGCAATTCACGCAACAGCGTTTCTTTCAAGCTGGCTGGGGGACTGAGGAGCGAGGTCATTTTCGTCCTCCACTCTGTGAGGATGTATTTATAAAATTATCTAAAATATAGCATAATTTACTAAATACTAATTAATCTCACCATAAGCCAAATTTCATCAGTAACAAAACACACAAAAAGAGGAGGTGAGGAAAAACCTCATAGATCACGATTTGTGGAGACTTTTGCTGTGCCTGATGAATCCGCGAAGCGGCGCCCGACTATGAAAATTTTAGAAACAATGAACGATTATATTCACGAACAAATGGACGCGGGCAACTTTAATCTGCTCATTCCCGATTTTGCCCAGAAACCAGCACCTGATGTCGATTATACTACGGCAGTAAACCTGTTGACTATCGTGGAGTACTGTCAAACCCAGTTTCCGTTGATTACAATGACGGAACGATCGAGACAGGAGAAGACCAAACGGTTTGTCCAAGTACAGGCTCGAAAGGCACACGATTAATTCCTTTTCTGATACCGAATTACATCCTATGGTCTTCATTTCACCTATCTAAAGGGGCTTGATTCCGATCAGAATTACCAAGCCACAATGGGGAGAGTTCCAGTGAATTGCAAATTCACGCCACTCCGCTTTATATACGTGAAATGAGACCCGTGTTTCCACCTTTTTAAAGGCCCAGGCCGATAGGGGGTGATCTTTGTCAGGTGGGCGTATTCAGCCCCCTCGAAGAGGTGAATTCCATGAAATTCCATATCAACCGTTATAAGTTGGTGGGGATTACCGTATGGTTGCTAATCCTGCTGGTGGCCGTTGTGACCAGCACGGGCAATCCTGCGGGTGGCCCCATTCCCCCCCGCACAGGCTGAGCTGGCGATCGATCGCAGATCCAGCTCTGTCCCCGTTTTATTTTTTTGGATCTCCGTCTTATTACTTATAAAGATCCGCAGGAATGGATTCGTGAGGTCATGTAAACACCGGTACTAGGCTTTCCCAGACACGTCCGCCGGTTTAGAAACGGTTAAGGGCTTTTCGAGAAACTCAGCGGCTACGGAGGCAAAATAAGACAATAAGGAAATCGTCATCCTTGTCTTGATCAAGCCATTCTCCTGATCATCTGGAGCGAGGATCCCTTTTTCCATTGCTATTTCGGTTTGTATAGGATGCCTCTTTCAGGGTCATTTTAAATTTGAAAACATTTAAACATATTGAATCTAATAGTTGAATTACTCATTCCAAAGAACTGATTCGCGTTTGGCAAACTTGTTGTACTTATATCTAACATTTATGGGGTAAGATTATTGTTTCCAACTGAATTTAAAGATAAAATCCTTGATCTATTCAAATACAGAGTATCGATAGATGAAGACATTGAAGAAAAGGAACTGAATAAATTAGACACGAAATTCCGAGAAAAGATAGATGAATTTATAGCAGAAGAAACTGAGAACATAAAATTCAGAGCTTTTCAGGAAATTGATGATCGATTACAGGAACTCAGAGGGAAATTTACTAAAGATTTACAAAATCTAGAAAGGAAGCATCCAATCGCCTATCATCGCTGGAGACAAGAAAAGAAAGAATCTTTTGAACGATTTTCTGAATCCTATGCAAAACTAGAAGTTGACTTAAATCATTACTTTGCAGATTTAGATAACGAATTTTCATCAGATGGTCATAAATTATTGTTTCTTTTTTCTCAAGCGATTATAAATTTCCAGGAGGTCTCAAATGAAGTAAAAGAATCTTTACAAAGAGTCACAGTTAGACGTTCTCATACAAAATTGGGTTCAGTAGTAAATATTTTGACCGCTATGCTAATCGTTCTATTAAGACTAAGTGAAATAGGGAGACATTGGGAGGAAGCAAATGAAGCCCAGAAAAAGCAAATGGAAGATCTCCTATATTGGGATCTAAATACGGTATCTAACTATTCACTCATTCTCCCCACTAAGAAAGAAAAGATAAGAGCTGAAATAAAACCTCAACAAGAAGTCCTAAAGGCCCTTTTTGGATAGGTAGATATCTTTGGGAGTTGTGAAAAAAGAAGAGATAATTTTTCTAGATTTTCCTCACCCAGGTTCAAGTTCAACAGAATCAATACCAGACACTTCTATTTGGTTTTCCCGAATCTTTGAAGAAGAATTAAGTGAGGATTCTCATAAGCAAAGATTAGGGCAAGCATCTCTAAAACTACTAGATGAATATTCATCCAAGAATAAATTCATTGCTGTCCTTGATACAATTAGTTGGGAATTCTCAGATATGGTGTCTCATAAAGTTGAAGAATTTAGTTTATTGATACGACGTTATCTTCTCAATGCAAAAAAAAGAATTGAGGAAGGTGAAAATAAGAACGAAGTTTTTCGGGAGATATCTAATGAAATAAAATCTAATCCACATTTTAATTCTATCTATCATTACTTTGAATGGAGGGGGAAAGGATTCTCCAATGTTTATAATAATCCTAGCCTCCGTGGAGAGTTCTTTAGGCTTTTGCATAGACTCCCTTCTCATGCAGTAGTAAGTTTTGATGTTATTACTCACAAATTTGTACGACGTTGGGTGAAAGATAGTATCATGTTATGGGCAATAGATTTCAAGAATTTTTTCTTCTTGTTCCAGAAAAACACACCAAATATTGGGAAAAAGGACAGATTTCATCTAATAGGTTGTATTATGCTTTGTTGTTCTGGTAAAAGACCTGTACAATTTATTACATTTGATGAAAAGATCTTAAATGTTGCTAATGCTGTAATAGATTTCCTAGACCACAACAAAAGCTTATTAAGTGAACAATTCTCAAAATTGTTAATCGAGGAAACGATAACTGCTTGAAAATCACTTCTCATTCAAAGTGCTACCTGTTAGGCAATTCTAATTCAGTATTTACATTTTACAAAAAGGGTTACGTCATCCTCAAGGGAGGTTTTCGCGAAAGTGCCAATATTCCCGTCAATTTTCGTCTGGTCGGTTTTACGTTTCTCCGCGTTGTTTTCCTCTTTTCGTGAATATATAAAAGTATGTTCCAGATCATCCGCATAAACCTGCGATAGATCAGATGGAGATCAAAAGTCGTACCCACTTTCGTGTGGTTCCAATCGCCGGATGAAGAGGATCCCAATGTTGGATTAAAATTTTGGATCCTCGGAAAAGGGCCTTCCCAGACAAAGGCACGTCTTCCAGTCCCGTATCGCCACCTCGCCATTGACCTAAAGATTCCAACCACCGAGTCTCCCATCCAAGACGAATAGAAGAACAGGTTTATCAGCTAGTGTATCGTCACTTCGCAAAGAGAATGAAGGAACATGCCATATCACGAAATATATAACCTGTATGAAACCTACGGTCCCGAGGACTACTTTAATCACCTGAGGATCGACCAAAAGGCGGTGTTGGACCACATTCTGGAGGGATTGCACATGGTCTTCCCCGAATTTTCCCGATTCTCCCGCACCAAGCAACTCCAGATTGCAGGGTTGGTGGTGGAGGCCTTTTTGAAAGGAATCCAAGGATGAAGAAACTCAGCCTAACCCCTCTTCCCTTTCAGACTCCAAATTCATCCTCCTACACCGAACCAGAGTACTTGAACCATCCCATGAGTGTTCGGTCAAAAGCCAAGGGCTTGGAGTCACTTGCAGGATTCAACAGTACCTCGAGGCATGTCGATGTGTTTTCATATATAAAAAGCATCATCTTGCAGCGCACGATAGATGTCAGCTGAGGCGATTTGGTCAGATTTCACCCTGAGGACGGGGTGGTTAGCAGCTTAATTATAGTGATAAAAACCATAAAATGGATGGCTCCGAAATGTCTTTCTTTGATGACCCGAAATGGGCCAATCACCGCCCGCTTAGCGATGTTTTTGATACTCCTGGGGCAGGCGAGCTGTTCCGTCAACTCCATGAAAATTTGGTGACCGTCAGTTTCGTTCAACACGCTGGGATGAATCCGTGCGGGGGATGTCAGGTTCCGTTATGTCTGCTGTGCCATGATGAGCTGGACTTACGCCTGCTAGAAACTGTCCAACGCTTAGAGCAACGAACACCTAGCATGGATATCAATTTCGACCAGATTTACGGCCAAATGTGCGGGTCATATGTAGGGATGCCTGAGCTAGCTCAGGTTACCAAAAGCCTGGAACAACTTGTCCAAAAGGAGCTGCTCATCCAACATCCTAGATCAGGTATAAGATCAGAAAACCCGCGCTACTACCTTAATCCCTCCCTCACCACCCCCCCCGAGGCTGAATGTCTCGGGGTGCAGAACGATTGTCCCGTTAATTACCCCATTGAGGCCTATATGGTCATGTTTCTATTGTTCCAGCGGGAGCGCCTCGCCATCCCCTTCTACCTCAGGGAGGTACGGGAACTACTTGGGATCACCTGCGACATGGGATTAGATATCGTCGAATTGCTCCAAAAGACGTCTATGATTACGGTCAACCCCGATATGTCCCTGGCATTGAGCCATTCTCATCGCTTCTATCAAAACCTTCTCAATTCGGACAACCTGTTTGAACGTTTATTCAAAGCATGTATCGAAGCGCATGAAAAATAGGGTCTGACCAGGATGGTAACCCGAGTTGTGTTGAAAATTATACCCCCGGGGGGGTCAGCACAGTCACTTGTGTGAAGGAGGAGGTGTAATCTCAACATCGAGGGGGACGATCTCGGTTCCGCAAAAGGAACAATACTTGGCTAACACAATCTGGCGGGTGCCACACGTCTTGCATACGGGACGAAGAACCCGTTGCACAGGGTTAGCACTCTCCACATGGTAAAAATCATCGTCTAATGAGTGGGGCAAAGTGAGTGTCGGAACCTTATCTTCCTTTTAAAAAGCGATGGCACTTGAATTATATTCCGACCAGAGCGGGCCGATCAATACCTGAAGTTCCCCCTCTCCAATCCGATAGGTCACGACAAAACGATAGTCAACCGGATTCACGGAGGGGGGGATAAACCAGGTACTTTTCCCGCCACAACCTCCTGGTTTGAGCGTATATGGGAAAAAGCTATAGACATACGGCGCATCGCTCCATCGGGTACCGTCATACGTTTGCACTGTCTGAGAAGTAATCAGGATCTGCTCAGTACCAGAATTACATAGGGTCAATCGGAGAATGTTGAACGAGGGTGCATCTCCGTTGAAACCATATTCGAATGACCGCACGCTGAGTGGGGATCCTTCTACAGGCGGAAGCAGGGCAGTATCGAGAATGGATACGGCGAAAAACGATGTAACAATCAAGATAATTGCACCTCCAAACACGAGTCTTTGCCGCTTAATCCTCCGCTCGTCTTGATAACGTTTAAGGGTAAGAAGTCCCAGGTTCCAACTGAACAGGAGAAGATACTCCAAAATGGCGCGGAGGAAACTTGAAAACGCCAGAAGTTGTACAGGCTCGATTTCAGGAGGAGTACTTAGAAATCTGAGACCAGCGGTAATAATGAACAGAGCCCAAAACGACGCCAGATTGACATACACGAGCGTTTTGGTTCTCATGGTTTTACCCTCCAATCTGGTGTGGTGCCCTCATTACCCTCCTTCTCGGATGCAATTTTGACTAGGCAAGCATAGGCATTCCAGGATCATAATTGCACTTTGGCACGGATCACAATTTCCTCGTCCTTAATGAAGAACAGGACAATGTCTCCCACGTTCACCCCCAGCCGTTCTCGTATCGCTTTCGGCAGTGTGATCTGGTTGTTACTGGTTAGCTTTGCCGTAGCAGTTGGTTTCTCCATTGTCCTCAGGCGAAGGTACAGAAGGCAAAGTTTTAAAAACTATCTAGTAAATTTTTCCTTCAAAAGTTTCTTTACATTCTGAAGAAACTGAAAAAATCTGTTGAATTCATTTTCAAGAAATACCTAGAACTAGGTGTGATCGATGATCCATTCCATCTTTATTATTCACGAAACGCTGGGATGCCTGATCGATGTCCATTGTGAACCCAAACTGACGGAGGATCCGCAGTTGATCGGGGGATATCTGGTGGCATTTGTCCAGCTTGCCAGGGAATGGTTGAAGGACACCATTGACGAGATTCAGCTCCAAAACAGCAAGCTGGTTTTTCGTCAGGGGGAAAAGACGCATCTTGTGGCCCTCGTTTCGCGGGATCAAGCGCTAACCCCAGGTATCCTGGAATGCGTCAACACGATTCTCGACCGATTTGTGGAACAATTTCCCTGGGTAGAAAGCAACCAACCCCGCCATTTCGAATCTTTTGCCCAGTGGATTGCCCAACAACTTCACCAGTTAAAAGGCCCGCAGGACGGGGATCTCATATGCCCTATCACTATTTCGTGAGACAGCTCAGCTCTGAAACCCAGCCTGTGTTCAAAAGACTCGCTCTGGAGTGGCGGGTGTTCTTTGAAGTCTGGAGGGGAGAGACGATCTGTCTGGATTCCAATCCACACAGCCGGACGCACACGCTGTTCATCAATAACGACTTGGTGTCCTCGATGGAGCAGATACTGCCGATCCTAGTCACGTACCTATGTCGAGCCAAACTGGCCGAAACGATTGACTCCGCCTTTGCCACTCTCCGAATCGCCTCTCCCTGGCCCTGGTACTCATTGGAAGCACACATGCTGTTCTCAGCCTGGAAGCACACCGACCTCTGGGCGAACGACCTCCGCCATCGGTTATTTCCGTACTTTTCGCAACGAGGTCGGATCTCGAGTCGTGAATTCCAGCGTCGCGTGACAGTCTATGCGCCGTGCGAACCCCCCCTAATGACGCCTTTTGCGGTCGTGACCGCCCTTGAAATCGCCGAACGCCGCCGATACCGCCTTGTCAGTCGTGTGGATCCCTACACGATTATCGGTTCCTCGCAGCTCATCCACCTCGTCAAGGAACTGGTCACTTTCTATGAGTCTCCTTCGCTCGACCCCCTTCCCTCAGACAAGACGGGCGCATTAAAACGGCTCGAGGACTCGGTCGGAGAGGCCTGTGTGGTATTAGGTTTTCCTTTCCGTCCGACCATGACCCGGCATGACGGGATCTCCCAGTGGCGCTGTTGAAGGCCGCACGCGGTTGCTACCCTGGACCATAGCACTACCAAAGTGGTCAGGCCCATCTGTTCTAGAAGAACGGGGTGTTTTTCTATTTCAAAGCACTTTAAAATATTTGGAGGTTATAACTGTCTGAGTCAACGAAACATAATCAATAACCTGAGATAGAGTACGGAGCGGGGTCAAGTCCATGGTTTGTCCCAAATCGCTTTTGGAAGTGGCATGATGACAGGAAAATCCGCTCTCTCGAAGTTATTGAATGTCGCTTTGACCAATAAGGGTAAACACCAGATCGATCCCTTTGTCGCGGATTTCCTTGCCATCTGGGCCTCTATCCAACAGCAAGCGAAAAATATTGCGTTTGACGATCTCCTTCCACTGTGTCGGAAAATCCTTAATGAACAGGTTCTCCCGTTCTACCACAAATATGCCGGTGATCCTGTTCTCAAGCGTGTTCCCGCCACGGAAAAGCGTTACGCTTCAATTTTGATCAATTGGAACAAGCGAGGACTTTATTACCTTCCACTTCATTTATTGTTGTATGAGTATTTTTATCACCAGAAGAAGCTTCTTTGGCTCTACTTGCAGAAGCTACGGACCAACGAGATGAAAGGCACAAAGGACGCACTCTTTAACTTTCTCCTTCCCACCTTAACCAACTTTGTAGTCCCCCTGGACCCAGTCGATATTGACATATTGAAGAGTATTCTCTGGTTAGAACACAATGGGGGAAAACTCTTCGGAGACTTTTCAAAAACCGAGATCGGCACATTTGTCCGCACCTCGCAAAAAACGATCACACGAAGATGGGCCAAGCTGGATCTGCTTCAGATCATGGGAGTCCTTTACTTCCTTGATATGGGGCAGCTCGGGTATGAAACATTCCTCCTTTTTCATACCAATGATTTTCCCGAGGAGTTTCGCCCTTATTTACTTATGTCCAGTCGTATGCAACTGGGAATCTTCAGTCTGGTGCAAATTCCGTTTCAGAAGACCAGTACGTTACACCAACTACAAGATCAGTTGGAGTCTCTTGTCTCATATCCCATGCTGCGCCGAATTAGCAACTGGAATTTGACGGGCTTCATCGGGGGCGAAGACCCGTGGCAGGTTGCTCCCTCCCTGGTGTATAACGATCCGCAAATCAACTTAATTACCCCTACTCCTCGGTTAGACTTGTCTTTACCTCCAGAATTTGATCCCATACCATTAACTCCCGCAGATATCAGGATTTTGGATTTTATCAGTAGTGAGGGCGGGTCTGCCTCGCTCACGGAATTTAGTCAAATCATTGACGTATCCGTACCCCATCTCTCCGCCGCCCTGAAAAGGTACTCACAGCAAGATCTGATCATTCGAATGACCCAGTTCTTTAGCATTGGACTCGATATTTCGTGCTACTTCTTCTTATCCATCAAGGGGGACTCTATCCCCTGGGTAGACCACTTTTTAGCGTTCCCCAAGGTGGATCTTTTCATCCACGAGCAGGCATCTACTTCCGCCTACTTTGGCTATCTCAAGTTACCCCTCAAATGGATTAAACCATTTGCCCGTAATCTGGCTGTCATTGTGAACGAGCAGCGGCAAGCAGACATGAAGTTTTACTGGCAACTAATCTCACCAGTGGATCATTTCAAGTGGAGTCTCTCATTGTCCGAAACCTTTTCACAGGAGGGATTGTCTTAACGGATCTCCCCTCCCTGGCCACTCTCCTGGACAGTGTCCTCGGGAGATCTGAGGAACACTTCATCGAGCCGTTCGTGGCCGATTTCCTGTCTATCTGGGTCATTATCCATGAGGAGGCGAAGAAGGCCACATTAGATGACCTGTACCCTATCTCCCGACGCATTTTCCACTCTCATGTTCTCGCGTTCTACCAAAAATATTCCCCGGATCCCTCACTCGAGCGCGTCGAACCTTGGGAAAAGCGATACGCCTCTATTACCATAAAGTGGGAGGGACATGGAAGTTATCTCTTCCCAATGAGATTTCTCGCCTATGAGATATGTTATCACAAGGACAATCTCCTCAACTTCTACTTACAAGGATTGCGGAGTGGCGGGATCAAGGGCACAAGGCGAGCCCTTTGGGAAACGCTCCTGCCTGTGTTGGGAAATTTCATAGTGCCCCTGGACCCGTTGGATGTAGCGCTCCTGAAGACACGGACCCTCCTGCAAACAAGGGCAAAAAACCCATTCCGCGAATTCTCCAAGGCCGATTATCTCCCCCATGTTGAGGCCTCCAAAAAAACGGTCATGCGTCGGTTGAGACGATTAGATGAGGTAGGTGTGCTTCAGGATATGCTTGCCCTAGACATGGGGCAGCTCGGGTACGAAACCACCCTGTTATTCCATACAGACGGCTTTCCCGCAGAATATCGGGATTATTTGTTACTCTCATCCACGATGCAGTTGGGAACCTTCAGTCTCCTGCAAATCCCTTATTCCCAACCGAAGATCTTAGCCTCAATACGATCGTTGACGGATACCAAGCTCAATTTTTCGATGGATCGCCGTCTAGTTAACTGGAACCTGACTGGTCTGATGGGGGGTGAGGATCCCTGGCAGATCCCTCCGTCCCTCTTGTATGGCGAACCTGAAGTCGATCTCATCGCTCCCACGCCGAATGTAGACTTTTCGCTATCCCCTGTATTTTCTCCCTTTCCCCTTAAACCGGCAGATATCAAGGTGCTTGACTTTTACAGTATTAAAGGATCTTTTCAGTCGGTAAGTGCCCTAAGTAAGGCGATTGGAGTGTCCGTTACCCGAATATCGACGGGACTTAAGGAAATGGTAGAGAGCCACCTGGTTGTAAGAGTAGGCAATCCTGCCAAAGTGGGCCTGGATCTGACCATATTCTTCTATCTCTCCATAGAGGGGGGGTCTATCTCGTGGATGGATCACTTCCTGACTTTTCCCAAAGCAGATGTCTTCTCTCACAACGAAGGGGCCTCTCAAGTCTATTTCGGACATCTCAAACTTCCAAACAAATGGATTAAACCCTTCGCCCGCAACATGGATCGCATCCTTGAGGCACAGCGAGATGCCGATATGAGATTCTACTGGAAGATCTATACGCCAGTTGATCGGGCGAATTGGGGTATTCCGCTCTCGACCACCTATCCTCAGGAGGGATCATCCTGACGGATCCCCCCTCCCTGGTCACTCTTCTGCAACATGAAATTCTACTGGGATATCACTATGACCGTCGATCACTACAGGCGGGGTATCCCCCCGGACCACCTACCCATCCCTTGGAGGTTCGGGAGTCTCTTGACCGCGTAATGTCTCAAGGGTGTCAAGCAAATCATCTATCCGGAAAGGTTTGTCAATCCACGGGATACCCTGGAGGGCCGTAGGGATGACGAGATCGCGACGCACCCCGCTCACAAAGACAATTTTCTGGGCGGGGTGGGCTTGCAGGATGTGTTCAGCGACCTGAAGCCCTGAGCAGCCTGGCAGGTCGATATCTAAGAGAATGACCGAGGGTTTGGGGTAGAGATCCTTGTAATAGCTGATCGCTTCCAGTCCATCGGCAAGGAGCGCGACAATGTTCCACGGGGTCATGCCAAAGAGAATGTGATAATATTCTTGCAGATCCACGTTATCCTCCACGATCAGCAGATCACAATTCACAGTTTCGGTAGGGGTATCGGGGACGGGAAACAAGGATTCTACCATCGAAAAACTTTTCGTTCTATGATATACCATAAGGGTACACACACCATTTAGATCACACGATATGCTTGGTTTTGGGTGACATCATATTTTCGGACGATTTCCTGGAGACGGGTCTCAATATCGAGAGGGATGGTGATGGGGGCAGTGGAAAGTCGAGCCACCATGCCCGCGTCGGAAATCTGAATGGCCCTGATCTCACTCAAGTAGGCCAGGCCACAGAGGAAGAGGCTCCAGGAAAGGTTGTGATTGATGGAGGCCTTCAGTTCCTGGACGGTCACGGCGGCCCCGTCGCGTAGAGCGCTTAAGAGCCTCAGGATTTGGGCGACCGTGCCCCGTGGACTAGAATGAGAGGTGTTACTAGACATGGTGGTTCGCTTCAACTGCGTCGTGTTTTTCCCGTGCGAGTCTGACCTGTCGTTGGATTTCCTCGATGATCTTATCGTAAGGTTGGAGCAGACGTAAATCAATCTTATCTAAGGACTGCGCATCTATGAGGCGGTTCTGGATCAGCTCCGGCAAACCGGTGTCGGGCACGTAGATGATCCCTTGGCGGATCAAACCGAAAATTTCGTGTAAGATCTGGGATTTTTCTTCCACCGTCTGGATGCCCAGCGCCTTGAGGATGAACGATAAGTTCTGGACTGGTGCGTCCTTGAAGGACAAGAGGATGAGTACCCGGTCGGCCAGCTGGGTCATCTGCCCTGACTGAATGTCCTCTTCGGTTCGCACAACTTGTTTTAGCCGGGTCATTTTTCGGGTCTCCATGAAACGGGGGGTGACATACACCATCAGGGGCCTCCTGCCGCGAAACCGACGAGTACATAGCATTGGTCGTCCGTGGGATTTTGGATGAGATTGAGGCGTTCAGCCGTCAGATTCTCGATGAGATCCAGGAAGTAACGGAGCACGATCTTGTGCTCCTCGGGAGAATATCGATGAGGATCCTGCAATTTTAATTCAGCCAGGGCATCTTGCACCTCAAATGAGGAAAAGAGGTTCGCACTAAGATAAATCAGTTGAAAAACGTGTTCTAAGGGATATGTAACCCCAAATTGCTTTGTAAGGAGAGTCACGAGTATATCCTTCTCTGACAAGTAACTAACTTCGTCAGTCCCCTCCAGGTACTTTCCAACAATAAAACACGAAGGTTCGAAATCATGCCAAAAATTGCCCGATCATGGCAAAAAGTTGCGATACCTCCTTCCAAATACCCTCGAAACCAGAGGATGCTAAGATCTTGGTCAAAAAAAAACGACTTCACTGGTGCCCGCGCACAGTGTGGGCAAGTGTGGTGGATGGGTGTGGCTTGTCCGTCAAAATGGAGGAGTTGGTTTCCATTATGACACATAGGTCTGTTTCAGGGACAGGTTCCACTTAGCCATTAGAGGTGGTTCCACTGAATAATAAATTTTGACCGTAGGAAACTTCTGCTTGATCTGTTTGAGTTTTCGAGTAAAATCTTTATACCATTTCGGCGGAAGTTTGAGATGCCCAAAATAGAATGAGGTAGGTGGCTCTGTGTTGGAAAAAACGTCCATTTTCGGAAAGGTCAGAAAATGATTCAGCCACGAAATTCCAACATCCTGAGGGCTGGCAATGAAGAAGAAGACGGTTAGATCCAGTCCGATGTTATAGAACTGGTAGACTTTCTGGAGCAGACGTTCGGACTGGTACTCCGTTACACGCTGGGTGACCTCTTTGGTTGAGACCTTGACCGCGTCACTTAACCTTTTCTTCGTGGTAAAACTCCCCATTGTGGTCAAGAATTCCAGTATTTTGATGTCTGCGGCAGTCAGCGAGCGAAACCGCTCCAGTTCCGGTAATACAGACATACCAAGCGCTGGCGATGGTACAGTAAGATCTATGGTGGGATCACAATAGATGAAGGACGGAGGGACTTCCCACCCGTCGTCTCCGGCTCGTAATCCCGTGAGATTCCAGTTTAGTGCCCGATCCGCCATCGGTTGAAAGATGGTGGGCTGGAGTCGGTCTTGAAATTCCACGAAGATTTTCTTATTTTTAATTGGGATCTGCACAATGGAAAAAGTACTAATCATAAGGTCGGTGGACATCAGGGTATAGTCCGCAAGCTGTGCAGGAATAGGACTATCGTGGGACAATAGGAAGGTTTCATATCCTAGCTGCGCGAGATCCAAGAAATGGATGGGAACATGAATCTGGCAGAAACGTAGGGATTCTACGCGTCGAACAATGTTCCGAAAGGATTTGCCTGAATAGTCAGCGAGTTCTTCATTTGGAACGCCCTTTAAATAGTCCACAGTTCGATCCTGTAACGGTTGAAGAGCCTTGAGAATAAGTAGATCCGTATTGGTCAGAGGGATGGGAATATTTAACAATTTAGGAAACAGGAACTCAAATAAATTCTGGGCGGTGGCCTCCATCTCCCCTGTTCGCAGTTTTTGCAAGAAAAACTCAAAGATGCGTTTGTGGTGGTTGACCACTTCATAAGTAATCAAGCGGAGGGGGAAAATGATCCGACCCCTGTCAGCCCAATTGATCGTCAAGCTGGCGTACTCTTTAACCCATCCCTCCTGTTTCTCCAAAAAATCTAGAGCGGAAAATTTCTCATAGAGCGGCAGCGTCAACGTCTTATAGATCGATCGTGAGAATGATTTGATATCGGACACCGAAAGTTCAGGTGCTTTTTCATGGATGTAATCCCAAACCAGAAGACATTCTTGCATAAACTGAGTAGACGAGTCTCCAGCCTGTTTTTGTCGGTTATTTTCCAAGTATGCGGTTAAAAGGGAGGAAGGAGACATGCTTAACACTAGAGGAGATCTCCAAAACATTTAAACTTTGTTATTTCATATCCCTGCTGTACTTGCGGCTAGAGAATTTCTCCGCATAAAAGACCTAGAGAATCTCTCCGCATATGTTACGACGCACTAGTAGACTGAAAATGGTGAAAATGATGAAAGAGAAACTTAGACTTCGAGACAGAACACCCGATGTAGGCATTGCTTTCTGGAAACTATTACCCTGGGTAATAATGCTGGTCTTACTCTTCCTGTCCGTTGGCACAGCCAGCGGTAATGGCTCTGGACCGAATCCTCCCATGGCTGATTAGGGTTTTCCAAAAGCTTTTGGCACACAAATTTTCCTATATGGGCTAATCTTCGCCTCAAATCATCTAGTCAGTGATCCCCTTGTGTTGGAGGATCCTTTAGGTGTGACGGGCGAAACTCCTCCCAGTCCGCAGCCCCACCGATCGATTAAAGTTCAGCTGGGGGTATGTCCTGGGACTTGTGATACGGTGAGCCAAGTTATCACTCTGAGATAGCAGGCTGTAAAAATTTTGCCCGTCTCCTTGGACATTCTCGCTTTAAGACGAAGAGGGGTTAACCATGATTTTGGGTGTGTTCTGTTTTGATGAGAGGAATAGGATGTTAATGATTCTAGAACTCTTTATAAAATCATTTTCCATTTTCAGTTGACCAATGACACTTTCCAGAATTCAAATTGAATCAATATTCCAGAGACCTCAAGAATACAAGCTCGACAACATGAAGTTTCACTGGAAGATTACCACAGCCAGGGATCATTTCAAATGGGGCATTGGCCTCCAAAAGACATACCAGAGGCCCGATTTGGAATGACAGCATGGTCACGGTCCGAGGTCGCTTTTCTAAAAGAAAACAGCCGGGCAATGCCCATTTTCGAACTAGCTAGTGCCCTGAACCGTTCCTCAGCTGCCGTTTCCAGAAAGTTACAGAGACTTGGATTAGCCGCAGAGAAAAGGAGGCGAAAAGGTAAAGCATGGAGTCCCGGAGAAATCCAGTTTCTAAGAGAAAACTATCAACAGATGACCAGTTCTGAAATTGCAAAAGCTCTTCACCGCCCGTATGTCTCAATCCGAACGAAGCTGACGCAATTGCAATTGACCGAAGGAAAATCCCTACGGAAAGAATGGACCGATGAGGAAATCCGTTTTCTTAAAGACAAGAGTAAGCACATGAGTATCCCAGAGATGGCAAAGGCACTCAATCGTCCAGATACGTCAGTCTATAAGAAAATGAAAAGACTCGCCCTCAAAATCCGCGATTTAAAACCGCGGTGGTCTTCCGCTGACCTGAACTACTTGGAAATGAACTATCGCAACGATGCTGACACCATCGAGAAAATCGCGGTGAAATTGGATCGTTCATCAGAAGCCGTATATTATCAAGCCCGATTGCAAGACCTGCATAGGATCACACAGAAAGAGGAAAAAGGGGAGACGCAGGAGGAGGATGGGGCGATTCCACAACGGTCGGGCCGGAGGAAGAAGTGGCGAAAAGAGGATAGGGATTTCCTGGAGGCCAATTACACGCAAATGACCTTGCAGGAGATTGCGGATCATCTTGGAGCCAGTCGTCACACAGTACGCCGGCATTTGTCCAATCTCCTGAGATCATCAAGTGATAGAAAAAACGCCGCTCAAAAGGAGGTAGGGTGGAAAAGGAAGCGGGCGCAGAAGGTGAAGAGTCTTAAGGCACAGATCAGACATCTGAGCAAACACTTTAGTCTTCCTTTATCCACGAGTGAGACAAAGAGAATTCAGACTGGAGCCTATTCGATGGTGGATCTGCTCGCGCGACATCCGTACTTTAGAACCATCAAAAAGGCCAATCTCGAAGTCCTTGCCTACGCCATTCTGGCGCAGCAATACCAGGAGACGAAAGGAAACTCGCGTTTACCATTCCAATTATCATTGAAACACAGACGAAACGTGCTCAAACGGCGCATGCTACTACGAGGAATACTCACAGACCAGGTATGACCATCCATCACGGATATTTCTTGGGCATAAAATAATCCCATGGTTCTAGAGCTCTTTATAAAACCCTTTTCCTCTTCCTCGTGAATCATGACACTTCCCAGTTCTCAGATTAAATCTGTCCTCCACAACCCTCAGGAGTACAAGCTTGAACCGTATGTTGAGCATTTCTTACGAATCTGGATTAAAATCCACGACCTGGCCAAGGAAACTAGCTTGGATGATGTTCTCCGAATCTCAAGACGCATCCTCGTGGATGATGTGCTTCCGTTTTATGAAAAATTCAAACATGACCCCTCTCTGCGATTGGTTGAACCGTGGTTAAAAACGCACGCCTCTATTCATCTTCGTTGGAAAGATAGAGGCGGGTACATGATGCCATTGCAACTCATCACCTACGAAGTTTGCTGTCACCCCAAAAGCGTCATTCATGTAATTCTCCAAGGTATATATACTAAAAGGATTCCAGGGAGGAAAGAAGTCATTTTTGAGCATCTTCTCCCCGTCCTCACCAATTTTATCGTCCCTTTAGACAAAATAGATATCGCCCTTCTTCGGGCTAACCTCCAACTTGAACGGGATCCAAACAACCTATTCATGGATTTCTATCCATATAGAGACTATATTGGTCTTGAGAAAAGATCGATCAAGACGATTTCTCGCCGAATTAAAAGGCTTAGACTGCTAGATATGGTTGCCGTGCAACACGTGCTGGACATGGGACAGTTGGGATATGAGACCTCTCTGATCGTCCATACGGGTGGTTTTCCCGAGAGGTTTCTTGATGTCTTGCTCATGAACGCGAACATGTCAGTTGGAACCTTCAGTCTTGTACAGATCCCGTTCAAAGAAACACAAATCCTGCACACGATACAGGAGCAACTGCCCGACAGTTTGGTCTACCCTGTGAATCAAAGGGTTATAAACTGGAATTTATCGGGCCTGGTAGGAGGTGAGGATCCGTGGCAAATACCACCTTCCCTAATCTATGGCGAGCCTCAGGTCAAGATCACCAGTCCCTCCCCACGATTTAATTGTCCACTGGCTGTACAGCATCAATCCTTCAAACTTACTCCTGCGGATGTGAAGATTCTTGATTTCTTGAGTACCATGGGGGATCTTGAGAATCTGACTCATTTGAGTCAGGCCACAGGAGTGTCCACAAGTACCATTTCGCAGAGATTGCCTGAGTACGCCAAACACCAAATAACGACGAGGCTCAGCCAATTCTTCAATTTTGGCCTGGATCTCAGCATTTACTTTTACCTATCGACTGAAGATAGCTCAATCCCCTGGCTAGACCACTTTTTGACTTTTCCTAAGGTGGATGTCTTCATTTCTAAGACCAGGCCGACTCATACCTACTTTGGATTTCTCAAATTACCCAATAAGTGGATTAAGCCCTTCGCCCGCAACATGGATCGTATCCTCGAGGGCCAACGGGAGGCTAACATGAAATTGTACTGGAAAATCAATACGGTGAGAGACCATTTCAAGTGGGGGATTTCCCTCCTAAAGACATACCATCACCTTCAAGAAGAAGAATGAAGCGATGGTAGGGGCATCAGACTCCGTTCTAGTACCTTGGCCGAGACCACTGCCTTTATTCAGCCTCTCCTCGTAGATTACGAAAACCGAAGTGTAATTACCGTGCCCTCGCGTAATGAAAAAGCGAAATCGGAAAAAATGAAGTGATTTTCCAAATGGGAGGAGACCACGCCTCGAGCTTCCCAACAGCGCTACATGGACAGATTTTTCGAAAAAGTGACCGAAATGACTAACTTATGCTTATTTAAACCCCAGACCTACGTTAACGGTTCCGATGTGGGACTACCAGTGGATACCCGAGGTACCGACTCAAATTGACAGAATCTTCCAATTGCTGTTTTTGAGTAAGCACATGTTCTCAACCATCGAACGTTCGGGAACCACCGTATCCCTCACTCTCAGCACCGAATTACTACACCTCTCCAAGGATAATCAGAAACACCTCCTCCGCCACTATCTGTGTCTAGTCAACACTACCACGGGATGCCAATGTTACTTCATCCAGGATCCCACATCCCACCAATTGCGCATTTGCTTTGCTTGGGATTTGCGCGAGAGAAACGGAGAGACGGTGACCCTTCCCCATGAGGTTTAATCTAAAATTAAATTTAAGAAAATGTCTTCCCCAAACCCCTATTCCAATTCCTTTTCCTGAATGTGCTCCGCCCAAGAACCCCCGAACTCTTTCCCAACGTCAGATTTCCGCCAGGCAGTTAAGGCGGTCTGTCCCGTTCGTTTTACCTTGTACACCACCCGCCGCCCAATCTGGGTGGAAATTACGTATCCTCGATCTTCGAGCTGGGCCAGTTTCAGTGACACGGTCTTTGGAGATCGAATATACGGGTGTACGAGTCTGGCAATCTCCTGCTTCTGACTCACCTCGGGGCGAAGCACCAAAGCCAACAGAACCAAGAAGTGGTCGCTCTGTAATTCATCAGACATTCAGATCCATACCTTTGAGGGAATGCGTCGGCAGGGTTTTTGCATCTATATATCAGCGATGGATAGCAATGATTGGGAATACTTTTAATTACTGGTATTACTGGTTATTACAGGTAAGATGGCACAAGTTACAGTTAGCTATGAATGGAGGAATCGGGTCATGAGGCCACGTAGGTATGTTCCTGGGGGATTAATTGAGTTTTTCCCCCAGCTACTACTGTCATCCCTCACGAGGTTCCTCAACGATACGGATGGATTCGTGTTAATCACTCCTCCAGAACAGTTTGGCGCCTATCTCGCGCTCATTGAAATTTATTTGGAAATTTGTAGACGAACCCTTCCAGACGGTTATTTAACCACTATCAACCAAGTGATCGGGGTACCGCTAACTCGTCGGAATATAATCCGTCAACAGGAGATATTTCGACCGATAATACCAAATATGAATCATCCTTGGAGATTTAATAGATGAGGACTTCGCCATGGATAAGAGCGGAACACTTCCGCTTGAACTGTGATAGATCTGGTGGCCGTTTCCGCATATATAAAGGTCGGTCTTCCATCAGGGGTGATTCCACGATTTACAGTTCTGCCCCATATCCTAAAGGCAAGGTGTGAAAGATGGTCAAAGTGAAGATTATTGCTGTGTTAGCCATAGGAAGTGTGGCAAGTGTTGTGGGACTCTTGGTAGCACCCCTGTTTCTCCCACACCAAACCATAGTGGTTCCCCATTTGACCGTGCATGAAGTGTGGGCTGGTATCCAACAGAACCAGAACTGGTTGATTGTGGATACTCGGTCATCGGCCTTATACACCCAATCCCATCTGCCCACCGCGATCAATCTTCATTTCAATGGGACTGTTGATGCTGCTGACGTGGTGTTCCTGGAAGGATACAATCGGTCGAGGAACGTACTATACTGTACTTGTTACGGCGGTGGATCAGCCCGTTGGTACGCTGAGCAGCTGATCGGACTCGGGATGCAGAATGTCTACTACATGAATGATAGTATTCTTCAATGGCCATATACGCTAGAAAACAATTCCCAAGGGGGTCCCTAACGATAGCGACAGACCCGATAGCAAACTGGGTACTAGATAGGACTTTACATATACTATTTGTCCACAACTCTAACCAAATTGTCTTACCATTAACCATTGATTCTTTGAGGGTTCTTGAGAGAGATGAGAAGGAGATGGAAGGTTGATTACAACCCAAACTAAAGGGCGAAATAACACTGAATATGATCAAACAGTAGGTATCGAATCCGATCCTCAGGATCGAAGGAGGGTAGTATGATAGCAACGGATACGAAGAATTCTAAATTACCTATGATCTTTTCAACCTGGATTTCTAACCGTTCCTGCCAAGGATGTTCCTTATTACCGCTATGTCATCGTTTGTCCTACAAAGAGATCGCCATCATCCAGTTGTTCCTGCTGAAGGCCAAGGAGGGGCGGCACTTCTTTCCGCTCACCGAATTTCACGAGAGTTTTCTGAAATACTATATCTATGAACGAGATGGATACACAACATTCTATAATATTATTAATGACAGACTAGTCATGATTGAGGGATTACTGCTTAAAATCAATTTATCGAAGATTTCTCCTGAAGATTTCGGCATTAATGTGAGGGGATACAAACAGAATGAGATTCTTTACACATTAAACCCCAGTTATGCTCTTAATCTAATTGATTTTGATACTGACAAGACCCTATGCCCGATTGGCATGAACCCTCTATGTTATCAGATTCTTGAGATTTTAGTCCATGAAAACGGGATAACGTCAAAAAAGATCTTGAAAATCTTAGAGAATGGTCTTGTTAGACTAGGAAATAATAACAACTCTAAGAAACTTCATGTTCAAACCGTTCGACGTCGTCTTTCCGAAATGAATGCGGTAAATCTTATTTTGGTTGAAAAAGACCCATACAAGAAGAAAGCGAATCGGTACTACTTTAATCCTGCCCACTTTCTTCTGAACACAAATTCGGATATTTGATAGTCTAGGAATCCTGAAATATCATATATGTTATATAATGTACTATAAGCTTCTATCCATAAAAGTAGAAGCAGGAGGAGGAGATTAAGAAACTGGGGAAGGATCCATTTCTTCCCCTCGTCCATCATCTACCATCTCGAAAAATAGGATAGAGGCAATGAAGATCAGCCCAATTGTCATGACTAAGGCTCCATTGTAAAAAAACACATCCCAAGTCATTCCCTGAATAGTTGGACCGTAAGGGGATCTTATACTATAAATACCAAGAGGGATCTCAATGAAAAACCCTGCGAAGTTAACAAAGGCAGCCGATATGAGCATTTGAATAACTCCGAGTGCCAGAAACCCTATCCAACAATACCTCAGTCTGTAAATGAGAGGGAAGTTTTTGTAAGAAACAGCAAGAGGGACAATCCCAAGCACGATCAATAGATAGCCTGCCGTTAAGAGTTCGAAATAACTAAAATGTCTTAAGATGGTTAATGGGATAACGATCCCGTTGAATGCGAAAGTGGGACTGAGGTAGACCAGAGTTCCTAGCAGGGTTAAGAATAAAAATATTCGGCGCAGACCATCAAGCAATCCCATATGATGGGTCATATAAGTAACTAATAAGGGAAGTCCCCCTAAAAATAATAAAAAGCATCCAATAATGAAATGGAAGAACCAAGCTCCCCGAGGAACCCCCCATTGATAAAATAGATAACTATACTCAATCCAACTTACTCCTAGGAAGAAAAACCCAATGATTGTACACCCAACGAAGATGAACCTGAGAATTTTGTGGTTTTTAAAATCCTGGACGATGAAGACCATGGGTGTAAATCCGAAGATGAAGAGGAAAATCCCTATAATGGAATAATCAAACCATGTATGATGATCCATCAGCAGAGGGATGGATTCACTGTGGAAATTGGCAATCCCATACAGCAGGATGTCCAATCCCAGTATGGAAGTTAATACGAACACGACGTCTAATTTTTTCAGGAATTTGAGACTTTCTGATCCCAAAGCTGGAAATATAATGAATAAACTCACAAATATTATGCAGAATCCAAAAGCAAATAGTACGGGATGAGTCAGTCCATAAAACGATCTTTCGGGAATTTGGAAATATTCCCTAGGATCCACTCGAATCCAGCCCATGAGAACCGAAAATCCAATCCAGGTAATCATTACTCCGAATCCGATGATCCACAGAAACCAGTTTTTGTGTCTAACTACCAGAGTTCGCATTTTTTATCCGTTTTGATTCATTTCTTCTTCCAATAGATGATGAGTCCAGCGACCATGACCAAAACCAGATTTACTAAAATTAAATCCGAAAGCGGTGGTGGAGGCGATCCCCCATCGGGGGTAGAGGTGGGAATTGTCGTGGAAACCAATACGCCTGGTTCCGAACCCGTAACGATTTGATATCCCCAATCAGTAAAACTCTCGTGCATGTAAGAGATAGAATCAAGGCCTAACTTGACGAGCTCTTCAGCATGATGCTCCGAATTCTCCCCATTTGGACAGGCACAATAAAGGATATTATACTCCTTTCCGTAAGCATTGATTGTATCTACTTCTGTGGGATCGACCGTCTCCTTCAGCTCGATGCTGATAGCTGTTGGGATATGCCCTTCGACATATTCCGAATATGGCCTGTCATCGATTATCAGAAATTCGTCGGTTGTCTGCATTATCTCCCAAACTTGATTTATTGAGTATGAATCGATGGTAAACACGGTACCTTGAATCGTAGCGTTCGCTATCAACACTAAATTTAATAAACAGACTAGAATGCTAGTTTTTCTTCGCACAATGGTTATCTCCTTCTTTTTGGTACAAATTCGGTCTTTTTGGGGGGTTTAACCCGTTTTTTCTCCTTTTCGGCCATTTTCTGTTTTAATTCTTCAAGCTCACGTGAGAGTCCAGGAAGGGGTATATCCTCCCCAACAATTCTTTCTTCCCCTTTTTGTCGAAAATATTGTCTTACCCCCTGAACGATGACGATTCCTATGGTTCCAATGAGTCCAAATATTAGGAGTTGATCAATTAACCTCGGAGGTTGGGCTTGAAGAGGATCAGTGGTTATGGGAGGGGGTTTATCTGGTTCGACAGGTACTGTTTCGTTTTGGGGTAACCCTTGTATCCTTAGATTGACAGAATCCGTATGAACTGACCTGTTATTAAAGATACGAACTTTAATGGTATTGTCACCATTGACGAACGATGAAATATTTACTGTATATTCCCAAGTGGAAGCAGTAGACTTATTCACGGGAACCCAATAACTTGAATTTTCAAAATCCCGGTCTTTTACATACCAATAAGAACCATACAATATTTGGAGTTGGGATCGATTTGAGATGGATTGATACCCCCCAAAGATCTTAAGGGAATCTGCATTAGAAGCATCTAAAAGCATGTTGTTCATCGGAGATATAATATTTATGCTGACTAGGTGAGTAATGAATGTAAGATTATACTTATAATATTCAATACCGTCATATACCCATATCCAAAGATCTAAATTGCTTGTTTGGGGAAAAATCAGGGTTGGTATGCTTATTAGAAACTCAGTTTCATAAAGGAAGAGCGTATAATTAGTAACATCTAGACTGGCATTATAGTCCCTGTAACTCGTGAGGATTTGAACTGTCGGTATGTCATAAGTTACCGTCTTACCTGTAATGGTGAGTGTGTCACCGTATTCAACTTTCGAATTATTTGCATTGTAGACGTTCACGATTGGTGCAAAATAATCTGACAGGGCCGAAACATTTGCGAGGGAGTCTTGCATAACTTGAAAGACGGGATATATTTCCTGCAAAGCAGCCGTGTAATTGTGACTGGTAAATAGGGTTATTGAATGATTAAAAGAGCTGGATCCACTCCTCAGTTCTCCATAGATATCCCTAGGGAATCTATTTTCAGGAAAATTTCTCGATAACGACTCTGCTTTGATTTCATCCAATAACCAAGATGTCTGGTTGAAGAGGTAACGATATTGCCCCCTGTGCAGCATATCCTTATCTAATTCTCCCCACTCATACACACTATGCAGATATGAGAGGGGGGTTTCACTCACGTCCCCAGTCCAAAACTTGTATAGAGTACCATCATATCTATAGTCGTGTGGATGCCTGAGAGAGAGACTATGACCAATCTCGTGGATGATGGTTTGTGTTAATCCTTCACCATTAGTCGTTATAGTCGTAGGAGTGATCGTGACAACACTACCCGATGAATGGGAGCTCCCTAATGGGGCATAGGTGAAACCCAAGGCATCATCATGGCCAGCTATAACATCTAATGCGAATACCCCCACCATCACCCGCTTTTTATCAGCAGCACCAAACAGGTCATCCTCTTTATTTGTCATGAATTCTACAAGTTTCGATGCCCACGTCGTATAATCCGTGAAACTATCAATGTACTGTAACCAAGTATCTAATTCACTATTATTTTGAAAAATTTGATCGTTTGTCGTTATCTCAATCGTAGAGTATGGTAGCAGTCCAGTAAATGAATTTTGTATTTCTACAATGTCTATGTAACTCTGAATGTCAAAGCTCGATTCGTGGAAGAGTCCAAGCGCTACCTCAACCTCTGCATCCCAAGTGGGTTCATATAGATAGGTTGGGACAAATCTCGAAAACGTTACTGCCTCTATTATCTTAGCACAAACAGTAGCCACACCAGAGGCATCAAGGGATCCTTCACGGAATTCAACGAAGTTAGTAAAATCACCGCTTGAAGTCTCATAGGGGGAAGGGCCACTGGATATATCGATGAAAATCCATCTTCGATCCGCCCAATCAAACCCTGGCGCGTATTTCCCATCTTGTCTTAGCATTGAGAACTGTTGGGTATCAATATCTACTTTTTCCAGAAAATATGTGTGTGGTTCAGCATTCTGGTTTTGATAAAAAGTAGAGTCGTTGTGGAAGAGATTCGCAATGAAAATAGTGGGCGTTTGAGGATCAAAAAGCGTTGACAAATAGTTTTTTGGTTCATTGATGGACAAACGAGAGTATTGACTTACACTGGTCCTACCAGACCAGTATAGTGCCATATCTACTGGAAAACTGAAATTCCCATATCTAGAGAGGACATTTGAAAATTCACCAGCTACACTACTCCCGAAGAAGTAATAATTATAATTTAATGAGTAATTGATGTAGGTCTCAAATAAATACGACAATGGGACGTAACGACTTATCTGGGACGTTTTAGGTGACAATTCTTTTAGTTTGGTCAGATTGACTTCATCAGCGAAAATACCAAGGAATGCTATGTTGATATCATAGTCGATAGATTGCGGAAATGATTTCAGATTAATGGGATCTTGTTGGGGAGTTCCATTTTGGTTTATTTTCGTCCTTCCATTAATAGAGGCCCGAAAACTCTGTTTTGGAGCAAAACTCTGTTTTCCTACATGGAAACCCATAACACTCCTAGAGGTCTTGCTGAGAGCAAGGTGAGTACATACAGCGGAAAGACAGATCAGAAGGAGGAAGAGTTTAGCTGACCGCATGTAAGATGTCACCAAATCCTGATCACTCACTTCTTGAAGGGGTATGCCTCTTTTTCAACCATTTCCGTAGAGGGGTTATTTTTTTTAGTTATTTGGCTTTGTAAGGGGACTAATTTCTTGGTTACCCGTTTTCGCGTTTTATGTATCCTTCTCTTTAAACGGGGTAAACGGGTGTACGCCACCGTCACTCCTGAAGTGAATTCGATACTCCCACACTTCGGACATCCATATTTTTTGTCATTCTTTTCATAACGGAAGCATTTGTGGCACATTATTCTCCGACATCCTCTACATTGAACATTCGAGATAAGAGGAGATGTGACCGATCTTATCGGAGTGCAAAATCCACATTCATTCTTCCGAAGACGGAAATAACCTAATCTTTTGCGAAACTTATACTTTTGAGCGCCACAGTTAGGACAACCTGTCTTACGCTTCGTATGACTAAAACATTCAGAACAAATGAGAAGATTGCAATTAACGCAATGCCCATTTACTAAATACGGTTCCTCATCACCCCTCAAACTCGTACAATACTCACATTTATTCAAAATAGGTTTCGAGAGAACTAACATCAAAGGACTACCAACTAGATATATGAGAACACCAAGTATCAGGAAGAAGAACATCGGGGACGATAAAAAAGCTCCAACTAGAAAAGGTGCCGACTCGAGGATGGCCACTGGATCGGTGACCTGATCTTTGGGGGAGAAAAAGACCAACCAAATTATTGAGATGGTAAATAGGATAATTAGAATAGCTCCTAAATCCTTGTAATTGAACTGTTTCAATGTTGCTACCATCTAACTGACTTGTCTGGGGGGTTTGAAGACATCTTTTATTTTACCCAAAGCACTACGTACTGTTTCCCGTTTGACATATATTAGCACCCCTCCTACTGTGCTAACGATCCCTATTATTCCTAAATATGGAGACAAATCTTCTATGGGTGTGGGTATTACATAGTAAACGTCTACATTCAATACATTGCCCGCTTCATCGTAAGCTCGGATATTCAGCTTATGCTCCCCCGTATTTGTTGGAATGGGAGATAGGCTGCCTGCTGCGAGATTACCATCCCATGAATAAGATACATTGTAAGGTTCTTCACTATACACGATCGTGACATTCGTACCAGCCCTCACTTGACTATTGTTCCCAGGCGATAGTTCCGTAATAGAGATCGGGGTATTGTCCAGAAGGATGTCCAGAGTTATTGTGGTGGTTGAGCCTCCCATATCTACCGCGAATATTTGCAGGGTGTGATACCCGTCGTTTCCTTCAGGAGTGAAGACGACCAGTCCTTCTTTGGAATCCTCATCATCCCATTTATGCCACGATGAACTTAGGTCTTCGTTGACCTCAATAGAAAGTATGATCCCCGACATGTAAGGTTTAGTTGGATCGTCAATTTCAATGATAGGGGGAAGATCCTGAACTGTAAAGTTGAAAATTTCTATATTCCAATTCAGACCATCATATACGGTCACATTTAGCGAGTGGGTACCATTGGTATGAGGATTGGGTGGTAGAGTCGGGGAAAAACCTCCATTGTTGTCCCATCGATACCATTCAACGACAGGGGCTTCATCAAAGGTGAGGTTCAGATATTCCCCTGTGAGGATGACCGAATCGTTGTTTTTAAGAAAGACCTGGACATCAATCGGTGTATCATCAACAATCCAACTGAACAATCTACTGTTTGTATTCCCTGCTTCATCTTCAACGGTGACATTCAGTATATGAATTCCATCAATGGAGGGAATGTCGGTTAAGTTTGTACTCGCAGAGGCATTGTCCCACTGGTAGCTGACTATGAATGGCGGTTCACTAAAATCAAAAGTTACATTTTCCCAAGAATTGATTTTGGTATTATTAACTGGGTTAATCAAGAGAATATCTATCAGATCGGTATCCACGTTAAAATCATAATGATAGTGCCAGAATTGGCCCTCGATGTTTCCTACATATATGTCAAGGTAATGAGCTCCGTCTGGTGCCGGGACAACTGGCATCCTGCTACTGTTCTTATTCCCATCCCACGAAAACAATCTTGTGATCGGTGGATCCGAGAAGTAAATCGTTAATGGATCACCTGTTTCCGCAAATCCACCATCAGCATGTGATGTAATGTTGACGAAGATTCTAACCACGAATAAATAGGTTTCATTATTCCACCGCCCATTAACCGAATCGTTAACACTAATGGTTAGTCTATAGGTCTTACTTGCGGTGTGTAAGGACATATTAAGAGTCTGGTTCTGATCTGTATATATGATGGGAGATGAATTATCAATCTGGATAACGTAGGTATCAGGGGGTTCACCGAACGAGAAGCAAAGAACATCGGTAGGATCTATGACCGTATCATTGGTATGTGAATCTAAATCTATCTGTATTTTCGTATAAAAAACGAATCGTATGGATTTCCAGTTAAGGGCCTCATCTGCTGCATACACATCTAAGACATGAGTATCACTTGAGACGGGGATGTTATCCACTGTCGTGATGTTGCTTCCGCCATCCCAGTTATATAGTTCAATGAATGGGATTTCGCTAAAGGATATCTGTAAAGCCTCCCCTCCCTCCACTATCGTGTCATTGGTGGGAGAAAGCAAAGTGATAGAGGTAATTGGGGTGTCGTCGGTAGTGAAAACGTAATGGAAGTTGACAGTACTAAATGATTGATCCTTCAGGATGATGTAGAGGTGGTGAACAACTTCGCTTACTGGCAGATTAGTTAAGGCGCTTTGGTAAACACCAGCATCCCATTTATAGAGAGCTTCTAGTGGGGCCTCTGACAAAGTAAGATTGATATATGTCCCAGATTGTTGGCGACTATTATTTGGCGGACCATTGAGCAGGATATTGATGGCCGCATAAAACTCATAATGGGCATGTGCAATATTACTGGCATTGTCACTAGCCCAGACATCCAAAGTATGGATTCCACTCGTGGCAGGGATTACACCTGGATATGACTGATTAGGGTTCCCGTCCCAAGAGTATTTTTCCCATATTATACCATTAGAAACTGAATCTTGAAATCCAATGGTAACATTTGTCCAAGATGGAACTAGGTTAGGGACTTTTGATCGTGGGTCTATAGCTAGTAAAGTACCTTCGGTGGTAATGATTATCACTTCATTGATTGAGTCGTTAGTGACTTCCCATGAAATCATACCATTACAATGCAGTGATGTTCCATAATTCCATGTAGTGTCCCCTGTCTGAACATCCATGTTGGTTATGACCCCATTCCCATCAAAAAACAGGAGTTCCAGATTATTATCCAGGTTAAAATCCTCAATCAAGAAATACTTAATGTAGCTTGAGGATATCTGTTGGCTCCATAGGATGGCACCATCGGTAGCATTCAATTTGGTGATACTTCCACCTGAGGCCGAACAGAAGAGTGCATCGTTGGATTTAGTGATCTGATAGATATTTTGAGACACAGCCACTTCTCTTGTCCAGATGAGAGAACCATCAGTAAGATTGTACTTTTCCACATACCCATTAGAGCTGGATATGTAAATCGTATCGTTTTCGACTAAAGAATATTCGTAGCTCGCTAGTGAGGTTGAAAAGTTAAAGATGAGAACCCCATCTGAGATATTGAAACTTTTCACAAAGCACGTTTCATTCACGAGGATGATTTCGGATCGGTTATCCCCCAGGTAATCAGTAAAATGCAGCCGTGTATTCTGGGTCGTGATACTCTGATTTACATCCCAGACAACATTTCCCGAGTAATTGAAGACCCGTATCTGCTTTTCATTTAGCACCACTAACGATTTTGTGTCATTATCGTTTCTAATCTCGATCACTGGGGATGTACCAGTTGAATTTGTCCATTCAGTATTACCATCTGTCGTGTTTACTCCGATCAGATCCCCATTGGCGAGACCGAGAAGTGCTTGAGACTGATTATAGACCGTGATTTCTGTGAGGGCCGTCGCATATTGCGGGGTCAAATAGATTGGGGTCCCATATCGTCCATTAAACGCATAAAGTCGCCCATTGGATCCCCCGACAAGAATATCGGGGAGAGAATCGAAATCTATATTGTCTACATTTATTGCAGCAAGTAGGCTGCCCACATAATTGGTATCCCAGGTTCGAATATCTCCAGAATTATTCACATATGTCTCATTCTCTGGTGATGTCAAAATAATTTGAGGAGGAGTGTTGTCGCTCTTAAAGGCGAATTTTTTTGATGACCAAATTCCCGATTCTGATTCTACCTCCACTTCTAGCGTGTGACTGCCTTCAGACACGGGTAAGGGTCGTAGGATGGATTCAAAGTTGGCTCCGTAATCCCAGCGATACAGTTCGGTGACGGGAGACACAACCGATCCATTTTCGTCTAAGAACTCAATAATGATTGATGTGCCCCCCTTAACAATGGAATTATTGAGGGGGTCTATGAGGGAGATGTTGATCTTATCGCTCGATGTAATTTTTGGACCCAGTGATTGTAGTCCATTTGTAGCTTCGGGAGAGAGAGGACGGGATCTGACTCCGTCCTCTTGTAGAAATGGGACTGTGGCCGCAACTCTGCCCATCAAAAGGAGAAAAATGATAAGATTTGTTAGTAGGTACTTATTTTTCGCAATAAACACGATTATGACACCTTTATGTCCGTTTATTTACCAAATAATGTGCATAATTTGGATAATACAAGGTAGGTTGGGTATGATGAATAATGATCAGGTTAATAGCCCCAAGTTCGTTCAAACGCTTCCGAATAGTTTGAATATGAATGGTTTTGGATTTTTGTTCCTCGAATAGTGAGTATTCATGTGTGGGGACTGTGTTAAGGATTTGGTGAATTTGATGGGACGTGAGACCATTAGAGTCGGTTAAGACATCGAGGATCCGATAACAAAGAGGATTCAAGCCAATCGGACAGGTAGAATTAACGCTAAAGAAGTCTTCATATCGTAAGGAATAAGCGGGGTTCAGCAAGAATAGGATATCTTTTTTATTCAGTTTAACGTCATGGGGATTAGAGATCTTGAAATCCTGGATTTTATCTGCGTCTACCTTTATCAGGATGGCCTTTCTCGTTACTAAATCATTGATGACATTGTAGAAAGTGGAATATCCATCTCTATCATAATAATAGTAGTTAATAAATTCCTCATGGAATTCCGTGAGGGGAAAGAAGTGCCGCCCCTCCTTGGCCTTCCGCAGGAACAATTGGATGATAGCGATTTCTTTGTAGGTAAAGCTATTACACAGAGGCGATAAAACACAAGAAATACACGATCTTTCTGAAAGCCAGTTGTTAAAAGGGGCGGGTACGGTAATCATTGAACCACTCAATTGTGTCCCTCTGGGAATTCGTCTCTTTCCGAAGACACAAGAAAAAAACCATAAAAAACCGAATGATCGAAAAATTGGATCATATTGCTACTGATGTTCACAAAAATATCTTTTATTCTACCCTCATCAGCCTCTTGGTACCTTTAACCGCCAGAAATCCCATAACAACAACTCCCAATAATGCAAGTAGCATGATAGGTAAAAATATACGATCCCGTTGTCCCGCTTCAATCCGTAATTCGAAATTAATCCCTTTAGCAATCTCAGGGATGTCATTAAGATAACCTCCCTCCAATAATCCTGAAAGATAGACCACTAAGTAGAATCCCAAGAATTTATCCTGGGTCTGATTTAAGTTTATACTTAATACCCCCTTTTGATCAAGATAATAATCCTCAATAATATATTCATTATTATTGTACACTTTGATCAAGGTCGAACTTAAATTGAGACTCAGCTTTTCATCGATTTTGGAGGAAGTAAGAATAACATTAATTTGGTTCCCATCAGGGAAATCATGGAAATAAAACGATATAGAGGCCATTGGCAAAATAGAATGATGCTCTTGATACGGATAATCGTTCCCCCAGAAATTATCAGAGGGAAAGACATAGAGGGATGGAACTACGGTGAAATTATCGAATAACCAGGTTCGGTTCAATGCATTCGATGAATTACCCAGATGCATCGCAATTTGCCATTCCTGAAATAGCTCGCTTGCGGAGTAATGAAGACTATTTTCTTGTAAAGTGTACAAGATTGATTCTAATCCATGCAATGGAACTCCAGCTTTTTCAGCATAATAGATCTGTCTAAGAATCGTATGTCCGAATTTTTCCATCAAATAATACATGAATCCCCTCACGCAGTCATAACTGGTGACTCGATTGGGTGAATTATCCCAATAGATTAAGGAAGTTCCCTGTGGATATTGTATCTTTTCTAACAATTCCGAGGAGGAAAGATCCTTGCGATAGAGATACTCTGCATAGACCGAAAACCCTTCATTGAGCCATATTTCTTCAAAAGAGTCAGCAACGAAGTGCAGGAGATGTTGGAGCTCGTGGACTAGGGCCTCATAACTAAATTCGTACGCATCAACATAAATGATTTCTCCTTGGAATCCAGACCACGTTAGATCCACGGGGTCGAAAAATGCGATAAGCCCCGATGGGAGGTCCGTTAGAACCAGGATAAACCTCCCATTGTAATCAAAATCGGGGATAGGCCCGAAATATGAATTCAATAAGGGGGTAATATTAGCCGTAATTGTGTTAGATATCTCCTCTATGCTCAAAGACACAGAAATACGCTGGTCTTGGAAGATATAGACATCTTGTCCGATTAGACTACAGGTGGCAGAGAAATTAGTTTTTGTATCTATGCTGAAAACTTCGGTGTCCCCTAATTGATATTGATGTAGACCCTGTTTCGATGACAAGCTGATGTCAGTTGAACCGTGAGTATTAATCTGTACTGTTGAGTGTCTGCTTATTAAATCATTAGGTACCCCGCTTACGGGTTTTGAATAAGATTGTATTAGGGAAGAGCACAAGCTTGAAGGGACTGAAATGAATAAAATAAGGGATACGACCATTAGGGTAAAAGGCGCCCGTGTCCCAAAAAGCATAGAGTTCAATCCAAGTTCACTTATCTTCCCTTAAAAGAATTCAGCTATCTGATCTCCATTCAAATCCGTTTTCTTTCATAGTATTTTCACATTGGTCTCGATATATTTTGCCTGGGATTATGTTTATTCTAACGGTGTATTTTCATGGGAAAATAGCTTAAGAGGGAGTATGATCCAATTTTCAGATCATAGGGCTATAAATATCCGATGAGAAAGGAATACTTCTCGCTATACCGTAGATTTCGTTTAAGGATTGGACTGTCGCATGACGTTGGAAAAGTCTAAACTATATTACATCTCCCTTGCGCTCTTTTTTGTGGTGGGAGCTTTCGCAACCGCGTATATGAACGGCTATCGTGCCGAATTGTATGATATTGAGGATGTATATCAGCCCGATTATTTTGTAGCATACTTCAATAATTACTTCGAACAAAAAGTCACCCCTAGCACTATGGCCGATGTTCTTGTAACGGAGTACATCACTCACCCCACTGAGGCGAAGGGATTAGAGGTCCTCTTTCCTGCCCAAACACTCAGTTACGAAATATTTCTGAACGATACATCGATTACGGAATTGGAAACGTATCTTATCCCTGGAGATGATTATTTCGGTACAAAAGTGGGAATTTCTGTTCATAGTCGTGCCGCGAGTGTAGAGGAATGGCATCTTAGTGGTTATCAATATTCTGACACACGAGGTAATACAGAAGACCCCGTAAAGGTATCGATAGCTGTGCCCAGACTGAAATTCGACGAGGAGGGGGGATTCCTCCGCATACAAATCGCTAACCTTGGTGACGAACTCGCGGATCTCGTCTATGTTCCGATTATTCACGAATCACCACTTAATAGTACATTAAGTGGCGTTAACACATTGGTAGACGTAAATGCAGGACTCTACCTGACAATTATGAATAAATATAGGGAATTGCGAGGTTATCGCTATCTTGTAGATTATGATAGTCTTATCGGCGCATTACGCTTACATCGCATTAGGTATCAAGCGGATGAATCTAGTCGAACTCTATCCCCGAAATCGGATGAAATTATTGCGATTTTTGATTACCCTTCCTTAGAACGGATGGATTCACTTCAATATCGGTATAGCGACTTTGAATCCATTATTCACCGCTACTTGCCCTGGTTGGATAAACGATTCGTTCGATCCATGAATCGCGTCCTTGGGGTAATCCCTGGACTGGGAGATTTATTCCGTTATAGGCATCCCATATTTGATGTTGTTCCTAGAACTACCGAGATTCTAAATCCCAAGGAAAATTTGATAGAGTACGCGGATAGACTGGTGAGTGATGCGCAAAACGTCTTTGACTCAGCGGTCCAACCTGTCATTCAGACTCTCCTCCTTGTGAATTCCGAATATCCTGGTACATCGAAGATAGAAATCATTGAAACTAATCGGCGACTCCTTACCCACCTCAACAGGACCTTCCTCGTCGATTATAATAGATTTGAGCATGATGTCGAATATACTCTTTTAGAGACGTCGTATACGACTTACGAACTCGTCAGGGAGAGTGATGTCACAGAGCGATGGTTACTTGATCTGACTCAACCACAATCATCCTTTTTGACCTATCTCTCACCATTAGCAACCATCCCACCCGAACATGGCCTCTCTCTAGCAGGGTTTCTCAATGAATTCAATCAACAGTATTATGCTTCAAGGCAATCAGGGACATCTTATGAGAAGGATCTGGCCAAACGAGAAACCGCGCTGATGGAATTTGCACAAGACCAGGGCAAGAATTTCGGTCATCTGAAACGGCCGCTAGAAGATCTCCAGCCCCCTGATTATTTAGATGATTATGAAATCCTAAGCGATCCTGCCACTGGTACCGTTGAGATGGTGGATCAGGAAGGGAATCGAGTCCAGATGTTTTATCTCGACAAAGACCTGAGCGAATTTAAGGGGGTCGAAGTATCACTCCTTGAGAGTCAGGCAGCGCGTTTAAGTACATGGATTTCCAAAATGTTTGGTCCTTGGTCGTCCCTGCAGATCCCCGACGCACGACCCGTCCAAAGTTGGTCAGATTTACTATATTCGGTTGACGAGGATCGTGATAGTAATGATTATTTTGCTGCTACATTCAATAACTCCCGCCCTGATATCGTGAACACCGTGGGGGTCGGAGAAACATTGCAAGGTTGGTATATCGGGAATGGGATCAAAGATTATGGAATGCTGGATGATGAACCCTTTGATCATGATTGGTCCACGGATGGTGTCCAGATCAATACAGGTGCCGCATTGACGAGTGACATTTCCGATCTACAAATGGTGGGGTCTCCCGCTAATTGGTGGGATGGCCCAGGAACACCCCAGAATGGACACTGGCTTGATAACAACGGGTGGGTGATGTACGATTTGGGGGATAATCTCCCCACCACCGGGAAATGGCGAGTCAGTTTTGACTTCAGGAAGACTAAGACCAACACAGCCACCAACGATGATATTTGTGGTGCTATCGGATTCGATTGTTGGGGTGAAGGGGGAATCGGTCTATTTCTAACCTCAGACGTCGGAATTCGGGAATTGATGGAGCGAGACGCCACGCATTCCAAGAACATAGATTTAATGATCCCGATCCAACTAGACGACATCCAAGATGAGCATGCGAGTAATATTACACTTTCTCTGTATGACCCCCAGTTCATCGTAGATTTCACCAACTACTACAGCATGTACCCAGATAACACATTGATCCCAGGTGACGGGGCCCAACTACGGCATTGGCCTGGTGGGTCACTCTGGAATGCCCTTGGTGGGATGGATCGGTACTTTCATGAATTAACCTATACCCATTCTCCGTTGGACTATGGGAGTCAACCAGACTATGGAGTTGTCAGAGTCCAACCCTGGTCATGGCATCATGTAGATGTTTTTTATGACGAAACTACGGAATTAGTGAATGTCTTCCTAGATGGGGAATTAGTTGGAAGTAACATCTATATTCCCATTTTAAATAGTCAAAGTTACCCCACCTTAGAAAACGTCTGGTTTTATAACTATGGGGAACAGACCACTGAAATCAGTAACTTTCAAATCTCGGATCGAGTCGCCCCGATTCCGATCCCACTAATGAGCTCGGTTGTAGATGTCGGATCGCATGCGAGCATAATAGGGGTCTCATCACCTTCCATTCCAGTCTATAGTGGAGATTCCCTTTGGCCTAGCTCAAGCATTTGGGCAGATGATTCCATTCCAATGAAAATGGGACAATCCATCAATCTAGGAAAGGGGCCCAACGATTACGTTTTTTGGTATGACGTCAACCACGATCGGGTCGCCACTTCAGGTGAGTTTGGATTACCGAGCTTAGGTTATTTCGGGACGGGGGTACCACTCTCCGTAAAATATACTGAGGGTGGCCAACCCTACTATACTGGGCTTAAAACGTTACAATCCCAACTGGCTGATAATTTACTGGAGGAATTCAATTACACTGGAAGTGGATCAGTCTCCTATAGTGTCGGGGCTGGAGACGTAATTCAAGGCAACAGTCTTGCCGATTTCCCTCAGGCAGCCCGCCAATACTCCAACATTGTCGAGTGGAGTGAATTTGAAAACCTACTCCTGGCCTTATTCATGACCGATTATGATTTTAATACCACTGATTTTGAATATCCCGACTCTCCGAGTTCCCCGTGGCAAGGGGAAGAATATCATGAGGTAGCATGGGCTGAGGCGGTTCAAGATATCTTCGATGCCCGAAGTGGGGGACAGATTAACGTTGAGAGCGTCGATGGCTGGGGGCAAATTCTACTAAGCTTAGTTAGTATGGTAGACATGATTTCTGTCTATAAAGTTTCACCTGTTTGGTCACAAAGTACGGACTACCCGACTTTTGCCAAAGATACGTCCAGTAACAGTTATTGTAATCCGTGTTCCCAATTCAGTGGGTTTATAGAACACGGGTATTCTGTTAATCTTGGGGGGCGCGAGGAATCTAAGTGGTGGTCCCCTGGGTATGCAGGAACCGTTTCTTATATGGAAAAGGGCAAGGATGGGGCGGCGTACCAGGCCATTTCGTCATTTTACGGAGCGGAGGAATCTACCAATGTGAGTTACGGGGGTCGGAAATGGTATAGCTATGCGTTGGACGCAGGGGAGACCTCGAAATACACCTTGACCTCCAGTATGCTAGCGGGGACTCGGTACAGTAGTATTCCCGATCCTGATATTTCTAGTAACCGATTGATTATCCAAGGGGTGAGAGAATCGACCGCGCTGGTTGACCCCGATTATGATACCTTCAGTCTGCATCTCGTCAAAGGATCCAGTGCTATGGGGCCCTTACAAGGAAAAGATATTATTATCGCGATCCACTGGGATGATGTCGGAAAATCTCCCACAAATTTAGGACTAAGTACGAAACAGATTTTTGCCGACCCTACCGAACTGTTCGTCGTCCTTCAAGATCGAAATCAGGATGGTATCTTCGAGGGGTACGGTGATGGGCCGCTCGGACAAGTAATTGCCCCAAAATACCAATTAGGGAATGTCTTAAATTTTGTTGTTACCGCATCACAAGCAGATCGCCCTGGGGTTGAATTAGGATGGATTATGGACACCCTGCAGGGACTTGTCGGTGGGTTCATGGACGCTCTCCCCATCGTGAGTGATCTATTTGATACCATTCAGGAAGTCCTGTCAGGGGGATTATATTCTATAATCCAAATTGGATTGGAGCAATTAGTCCAAACCCTCCCGTCCCTCATGGAATTATTGGTATCCCCCAATGATCTCAATGAGGAATACATCGTGGGGGCAGATGAGAAGGACGTGATCGATGGTACCTTCAGGGACGACGGACGACAACGTGTGGACGACAGTGGCACCCCCAACCCAACAGGTAGGTATTATCGACAATGGGGGATTCCCGATAACGGGTTAGACGACGACTATGACCAACAAGCTATGGGATGGTTGGGAATCCTGACGCGTTTTGTCCGAAATTTCGATGCAATGGGCAGCAAAGTAGAAGTCGATCAGTGGAATAAAGAGACCAGCGGATTGGCCGTGTTTGCGGATGCCTTACTCCAATCTTATAACGATATTTCCGTCTCTGATCTTACATTTGGGGATACGTTTTTCATGTCCGATACATCGAGTGAATCCAGTGCCAGAGATCGTTCGAGTTATCAGCACTTTCTACAATTGATTACGGGTTTAGCCAATTCCCCAGTCACAGAAAGCCGGTTACTCGCCAAGAATTTACTTCTGGCTTTGGATAACGCTGTCGGAGCAAAATTTGAAAATTTTCCGAGTATACCTCAATTACAGGTTGAATTTCTCGAGCAAGTCGTAAATGATGTTGTTAACCTTCTCGAAGATTCCAATACCCCCAGTGATACGGGTAATGCAATTGATTACGACGCCTTTATGAGTATCGTCCAAAACATCATGAGGAAACAAGGGAGTAATTCTGGCATCTCTGCTACTGATCTGGCAGAACTCGGTAATATCCTGAATATTATTACACGAGCATCCCAAGAGAACCCTATAAGAACAAAAGAAAATCCTTTTGGGTTAAAAAGCAGTGCTGCTCGGATTGCTAATCTGGATGAATCGATTAAACAGATGTTTACACAAATCATTGAGACCTCCCAAATCAGATTGCGCCCAAAGGATCCTAATAACCCCTCATCTCCATTAACGTGGGATCTGATCATCCCAGTCGATGCAATCAAAGATATGGATGAATCCCTTTACGGTTTGTTTGGAGAAACAACACCCGTAATCCAAGATGAGGAGGTGATAATTTCCGCCCAAGGTTCCCAATTTGTCTCCGAAAGTGAGACCCATCCTTTAGCCGATGCTGTTTCATCCGTTATAAATGGAGCCATTGCTGGAGGGCTTGCAGATACGCTTGGAACCCAACATCCCGATGGGGTTGTTACTATGCGTATGCGAGATGCTTTTTTGGAAACACGCGTTATTTATGAAGTAAATGGGCAAATTGTGTGGGATGAGAGTATATGGCTCCAAGGCATGCTTCTGAATCAGCTGTTTGACCAATCCCTGAGCAATCAGGAAGTCGATCCCGACATTAATTCAATCCAGGATGAAATTACTATATTTGCGGTAAAAAGCCCCCTGGATACCATATTACAGGCAGCTGGAATAAAAACATGGTTTATTGATCGAATGGATTTCCTCACGTATTTGGTCTCCATTGGAGGTTTTACGGATAGAGATGGAAACATTATTGACATTGATTTTGACAGGGATCTAGAAGAGCGTGTTATCCACAAATCCATTCGGGCTTCCACAATTGGTTCCGAATTCCTTAACAGTGATTCGGCACTTTTACAGCGATTCCTGTCTCTTCCACTCGTTCTACCCACCTCTGGACATTACGGGTATCTCGTAAGTCTAGGAGTGCCTATCGTCCTAACGGAATACCAAAATTTTGCAGGAGGTTTAATAAAATCCCTAATGGATCAAATACTGGTCTCCCAAAATTCTGGGACGAGAGGTGTCGTTAGTCACCGTTTGCGGCGAATTGTGTTTGCGGACGGAACAGTGCAGTGGATGAACCAACGTGAATTCAAGGAAAGTATCCAAAGTGGCATGATTACGTTTCCCGATACACCCGATCAAGACATCCCACTCGGATCTAAAGTTCTTGCCATAGCGGATGACCAGACCAGTCTTGGTGAAGATGAACGGATTCAACGTACCTTTGTGTTATACGACAACTCTGCTTTGATCCGTTTGGATGAATTTGCGCAATTCGAGCTTGCCCAAATCCAGGATTACCTATTCAATTTTGCCTTTTCTTCGGATCTGACAGGAGACTTTGCAGCGCAAAATGAGTATGTGGTTCTCCTCGACAATGGCCAGCCTGGGCCCGAACGGGAGTATGTCACCATTTTCGAACCATTGTTCTCTACTGATGATGAGACCAAACCCTATGAAAATTTTTACCATTTTCTCCTACTCCATCTTAATCACAATGACTTAATTGGAACCGAACAACAACGAATCAAGTGGTTCCGCGATTTTATGTACCATCAACAGGCCGTCCCGCCCAGACCATCAGATTGTGGGGCCTGCAGCTCGGACCTATTACTGTTTTCGCAATGGTTCTGGGAAATCAGAGATCTATGGACCCAACGAGTGGATCTCACCCCAACAGCTGGAAGTGTAAGATACATCCCCCCATTACAGCGGATAACACCAGAGGGGGTTTTACGAGACGTCTTACCCGACATTCACGAACATTATGAAATCAGAAAACCCTTCCCTATCGATTTGCAAAGTGACGGGAGTGATGACCAATATAACTGGATGACCGAGGAGGATTATAAGCAAAGTCAAGTTCCCCGCCCCCAAGACTCTGATTGGCAAGATTCCCCGATGCTTGCCCTTGTTGATTCAATTATTGGGGATGAGGGGACTATCTACTCACCAATCAAGACGGAGGGGCTGATGCATAATTGGATGGCCTGGTCGTTTACGCCTCATTACGGAAGTGAAGGGGCACTGCTATTAGGTAAATTCTCCTTAGCCACAACAGATGGAATGTTTTGGGATTCAACCACCGCCGAATGGGTCGAAGACAAATCAGGTAGTATTCGCGATGGTCTAGCCCAAGGTATTCCATTTTTCACCTCACGATATACTCGAACTAACCACGTAGGTCTGTCGTGGATTGATACACGACGGGATATTAAGCTCTACTGTAAACCGTTGGACTTGTTTATTGATTACTCTATGGCAAAGAAACTTGGGATGGCCAGCGAATTTCTTCAGGTTGACGCCGAGTTCTTTTCTTGGAGTGTCAGGATACAAAGCTCTAATCCCGAATCTTTTTTCATAGTCCGAGGCTTAGCTCGGTCTCCTGACACCATGGATGTCCTAGAGAAGGTCATGAATGATCCTAACTATGGCTATTCCCCTAACGAGGACATGGAGACAGATGCAGGACGTCAACTGAAGAAAGAACGATTAGTAAAGTTAGGCAGGATCTTTCGAAATACAGACCACTTGGATAATATATTGACCCCGATGGAAACTACGCATCAAAATTCCCTCCCAGGGGAATCATTAAATGACAAAATTACTGGATCTGCCGCACAAAAGGGTGACCTTCAAATCGAGGGGAACACCGCCGCCCAAGAATATAGTTTTTTCCAGCTCGCCTCCATTTTTAAGACGCTCTTGTTGAAGATTGAGGATTTCCAGATACCCCATGACCTATACCTTTATGATCCTATCTCAGTCGGACTGATTAAGATCCCTAAAAACACCCTCCTACTAGAAGTTTTCGAAAAGTGGAACCTACTGTATCAAGGTTACCGCGTGTTCAAGTTTAGAGAAGACACGGACGATCCTTCCCTATTGGAATTCGATGGGCAATTCATTACACAGTCCGATTTTGACACCAATTATGCATCCCTCACCATACGTCAGTTCTCAGACCTCTCAGAAGCCAAATTTGATTATTTGGAACTATTCACGCAGGCCGCAGACGACACCATCTCTCTTCAAGAAATTTCAGACAATCCCAGACTCGTCGAGATCAGTTTCCAACTCCTTGAGGTATATCGTGGACTCACTTCCGACATTACTTATGAATATCCAACCGATCAAGGTAGTCCCCTCCAAGGTCTTACGTTGAGTCGCACCCTGTATGAGATGCGAGACATTGGGAATGGGGATTACCGACACATTTCTCAAGTTACTGAGGTGAGTGATCCTGCGTATGATGGCAGGAGTCAGCGTGATCGTTGGTTAACAGGTACTCCGCTTGTTTTCCTTACATCGGCGGCATTCTTCAATGCGAAATCCCAAGTAGCACGAGAAGTCCTTACCCATCCTGAGACTGGGGAGTTAATCGCGGAGATGAGTGAGGGTATTATCGATTCGTCCGATACAACATACGCGGCGGTCAGTGTCCCTAAACAAATGGCCGGATCAGGCAGTACTAGGGACAATCAGTTCTCCTGGCAATTACTTTCTCTTAAATCTTACCATCAACGAATGAGAGGTATAAAAAACCCTAAGACAGGATCAGCCATCGATCAAGAATGGCAAAATACTTTCATGTATAAATACGTCCAGCATGATGGCAAAGTTTTCTGTGTCACCTACGCAGAGGCTCTTAATCTCCATCAACAGGATCCCACATTCCCAGATCCGACGGGGTCTAAGTGGAACGATAAAGTCATCTTTTCAGTATTTCGACCAGGATCCACGAAGGCATGGTGGGAAGATGACCAGACTACTCGCGCTCTAGAGGATCCTGATCCCCAGAATCCCAATAATCACCCCGTCTTAACCATGAAACAAATCTACGGCACCCATGAACCTCAATTTGACTTGGCCTTCCAAAGCGCTATCGATAACGGCTTTGTGGTTCGACACCCATCAGGGAGAGCTTCGCGTTTTCAATTCGTCCGTGAGATCTCTGCGGATATTGGAATCTCTGGCACACGCGTCGTTGCGCGTGACCTCGATGTTTCTCCTGGGCCAAACGGATGGCAGAATCCTTCCCCCATTGCAGCTCAGGATGCAAACTATAATTATCAACGTGACGGAAACCAAGAGGAAGGAAGCAACACACGTCGCCCCGCCTGGTGGGATATTCGAACAGGCCAGATTTCATTCACACAACCAACTAGTTCCTGGGGAAGTATCCCCTTTGCTTGGATACCAGGATTGCATCGTATCGTGACAGCAGTTCTTACCTCAGATGGCACGTATGCCTGGTTAGAACCTGGAGAGGATCCAGCAGGACGTACTACCATCCAAATCCCGATTACTGGATGGGTTAAAGACGGCCGAGTGACTAGTCAGGATGCCACTTTAGGTTCGATGGGAGGATCTGAAATTTATTCACTTCGAAAATTCTTTTTATATAAGGGATTAATGGATTGGGTCAGCCAAGAAGAGTTCTTTAGACTAGCAGTCCAATATTTCTATTCCGATGCTAACATTATCACCCCTCAAATTCAATCGTTTATTGAGTTTGAGGATAGCTCCAAGCTCAACCCGAAATCTCTTGCTAACCAACCTCAGGCCGTACAAGACTATTTCAAGACATTTTTTGATACTAAACTTTTGGACGAGGGCCCGACAAAAGAGGTACTTAGCACTCTAGGTCTATACAGATTTGGGAATGAACTCGAATCTTATAAGCTAGCGAATGGCCCTCTCACTCAAGTCAACTCAGATGGGGATCGAGAATTCACACCAGAATTTCTCGCCGATCGATCAGGACGCGCCTCTCCTTACGGAGAAAATACGAATGTATTGCGTATTGATCCGTTTACCCAGCAAATCATAGAAGTTGCTCCGAATTATGTGTATCGGCAGATCCATGATCCCATTCTTGGCTATCTTTGGGAAGGCACACCGCGCGATGAGTTATTAACGCTTAATTCAGCACAAACCGTGAGAACGTGGGAGAAAACATTTGAAGAAAAGACCAGGCATCTGTCCATCCCATATCTCGGTGGTGAAAATCAGATAGATGAGGCCATTCAGAATGTGCAATACCCTGTTCTACAAAAGACTGGCAAAACTATATGGAAACATGTTGTTGGGATCAAAACCAGCGCAGGCGGAAGGATTGTCCAATATGTGGGTACAAAAACAAATGCGATCTTACAGAGATTCAAGAAGTTAGTAACGGAAGGTTGGTTGATGAAAACTCCAAAACGTCCGTTTCGTGATGGAACGAGGGCCATCTATCAACGGTCAACCCACGAGAAACAGAACCTACTACGCACAACCAGTGCTTCCAAACAGCTGCGCAGGACAAGGACCATAAATCAGTTTCTCAGCTATCTCCAGTCTAATTTTGGAGGAACCGTAAAGTACAAGTTTACGAGGAAGATCAATCAAAGGTTACATTTTACCCTTCGAGACGGAAAGGTGATGCTGAATTTTAGACGATTAGATCCTTCTGGGGAAACAATAACCATTCCGTATGGAGAATTTGCGAGAAGTTTATTGAATCTAGATGATACGCGAACCGCGACCATAGAAGCCGAGTTGCAAAGACAATTCACCCCTGACGAGTCTGGCCGATATACCACTCAATCTTTGGTCATAGAACTTATCGAAGATT
Source organism: Candidatus Thorarchaeota archaeon (assembly GCA_048882505.1). GTDB lineage: Archaea > Asgardarchaeota > Heimdallarchaeia > Hodarchaeales > Hodarchaeaceae > Hodarchaeum. Next base: position 40,188 of record JBHLRO010000014.1, on the reverse strand, counting down.
TAGCTAAAGGTACTTTTCGTACCAGAATCTTGCGGGAAGATCCTGAAACCTCCTTGGGGGCCACATTAGAAGGACAACTCTCAGGTTCTGACCTAGAATTCAGTACCAAGACAGGAGTGACACTGGTCATTAGTAATATCAAACAAATGATGAGTAAGTTGTTCGCAAGTGATGACTATTCGGGAGTTGATGGAAATCTTGTCCAAACAGCGAATCAAATAATGGTAACGGAAACCATTGACTCCGAGTATATCACCCATGAGTTTGCTAAGTTGGAGCCAGTACGAGTTAAGGATGCTCGAGGAGACGAACACATCGTTATCCTAATAATAACTAAAGAGTACGATAAGGACGCCTTACCGGGGGATTCCCACTTTCTTGATTGGGATTATAGTGAGGTGAACAAACTGGTGTATCAGCTCCGTAAGAATAATATCAGCCGGAAAAAGGAGGATTTGTTGACAGAACCCGAGTTACAAGAATTGTTAACTAAATATCCAAATATTGGAGCCAATTTCTTCGTATTCGCGGATAATGACCTTGATAACGATCTCCCCCTCCGAAGTCCGGCTAGAGATTTCGTTAGCAAGATATTGACTTTTCTCAGTATCCTGGAAAACCATCCTGATGCCAGTGCAGTCGGACACTCATTTAGAATGATCACTGAAAATTATGGGGTGTATGAAGGCGAACCAGTGATTCAGTCCGAATCCGAGATGAGTGGACAGCCTGTTGCAGGTTCCAATGTTCCTAATCGCCCCTCTAAGGTTTCATCTTTTGGACGAAACATCATCCAATCTGTAGTGAGTCTTGTCAAGAACTCGTTAATAGGCAGAAGAGCCATGGAGCAACAGAACATTGTTGACGGTGAGGATCTGGAGGGCACTCCAATTGACAAGACGGGAATTCGCATTGAGCCTAGTAGGTTTGATGTTTGGTATCGTACTGGCAATAAACGTTTCCTTCCAGGCAGAATTGATCAAAATGGTAAATATGAACGAGATATCAGCATTACTAACCAGATCAGAGATCAGGATAATAGAATAATAGGATATCGCGAAGGAATAGTCGCTCATCTTCATACACCCCCACAAGGTGATACAGATGATCCAACATCCCGCCTGCCTACGGTGGAACAAATTGTCCAGCAAATACACCAAGATCAGGGGGGTACAGACATTTTACATGTTACTTTACCCATTAATTGGGCACCTTTTTCCCCACTTCGTAATATATATCCAAACGTACGATATCCCCCACAAAATTTGGTATCCGGAATTCCTACTCCCGATGATAATTATGATCAGTTTCTTAGTGATTTCCTTCTCGAAGGGCAGATGTCCATTCGAGACGCGACACGGAATGCTCATGATCGCGGTTTGACGATATCAACACCTTCAACGGCCGTAATAGCTTCCTTCGCATCTGTGCCAATACTTCCCTACTTTCTTACAACAGATCCACCCCACATCATTTCTGTTGACGGAAAAGACTACCTTTTTACTGCTGACCCGGGTTCTTATGATACATTTCAGCGAGCTCTGGCTGCACGAAAAGCTCTTCTCATCGACTTTGCTGGCATCCAGATTTCTGACCAAAATCAGCGTGAATTAAAACAAGCTTTGCTCATATTGACCACCTTGGTCGCAAATCCCCATATCGGATACGATGGCATTACCGACCCACTATTAGGACTCGGTAAAGACGACGCGCATGGTGTTTATCTCTATGATCGCAGGTTCACCGATGTTCCAGACACAATAGGAGAATATAATCTGCAATTGGGACAGGGTAACCTTCAGCTTGTTGATGCTGTCCGATTAGTCGAGTATTATTATAAAAACCAGGCGGGAGAATGGGTTCGCCATGTCGGTTATTTCTCATGGACAAGTATCGATAGACTCATTGATAGTGGTGAGATCCTTATCGGGCCGCTTGACAACAACGATCCTAATAATTTGTCCGCTTCTGATCAAGACAAGAATGTGATATATCAACGATGGAAGGCACGCGCAGGGGAGAAGATAAAACCTAGTGACGCCCGTACAAAGTTAAACGTAATTCGAGCTGGTTTGACAGATACTGAACGGGAAGAATTGGATAAGAGGCTTTGGGTAGGAAAATATGGGATTTTTGAGGTCCAAAACCCCTCTAACGTCAAATTTTTTATTGAGAGAACTACTCCAACCTCTAGTATCCAGGATACAAAAAGATTCTTGGGAATTATCTCTCTTGAGTTATCTTTCCAGGAACAAAACATGGGCGCTCTTCTCGCGACAAATGATTTAGCGACACGAGGACCTCTAGGAATGACCGTCGGGGATTTACAATCGCTAGTCGTAGGTCGAAATGCAATACACCAGATGAGGGAGCTTGGTGCGTCCTATCTACCTGAACCATCGTCAAATACTCCTCGCAGAGATCTTGATGATATACAAGCTACTCTCAGAAATACCGAAAGTTTTCGATCAAAAATTATGTCTCTGATTGGACGTGTGAATTCACCTAACGCATGGAGTTCCATTCGCTCAATGTATAACGGAGTTGCGAAATTAACCAGTCGTCTTTATCAAAAACTGAATCTGAATATGATTTCCTTGTACCTCAATCGTAAACGTAGAGCTAATGATTATCAGAACTCGGTTCTAGACATTTTGGTAGATTTGGCCACGAAAATCGAAGGTAGCGACTTACTACTTCGTTCCCCAAACCTGGAACTTACAATTCGTACAACCGACGATGGTGGCGCTCAAATACTAGATACAATCTCCAGGTTATCGTTTCCAGATGCGCAGGAAGCGTTAGTTCGACACTACTTCGAAATCATTGATAGAGCAGTCGAAAATAGTCCGTTTTATGATAGCTCAGTCCCAATATCCCAACATTACGTAGTGGGAAATCCGTCAACTAGTGTAGGGACAGTGGACCACCAGGGATATGCCCCGTTCGATCCCAACGATATTGGAGCCCTTGTAGAATTTGTAGATGCCCAACAGCAAGTGTTAGGCACAGGCCGACTAATTAGTTATGTTGGAACCCAAATTCAGATTCGACGATTGGGAGGAAAAATACCGATATCATCAACTGAAATCAGGATCCTTGGTCAACCAAGGGGACTAGTTACAATCGACAAGGCCTGGGGATCGGGAAATGAGGAAACTAGACGTAATCAAGCGGGGGTAATACTTATCCCAGATAACACGATTTTCGACAAGATTTTCCAGGATGACCTAGCGGTCATTTATTGGGATAATTACCCCAAGGTATCCGTCTCCACACTCAAGGCCAATATAGCATTTTCTGTCGATTCAGCATCTAATATCGACGAACTCAGCACAATAGCAGGAACGCTCGTAAATACTTTCTATCTACCTGGAATGGGGCTGAGAACTGTAGCTGACCATTATCAACAATATAGCAGCCGACGACAACACGTAGGCACAATATCCGTCTCACGTGATGTGCTCGACGATAAAGTGGATGCCATGCTCACGAAATTACTCTTTGAATACCCCTCGCAGGTCTGGCAAGATGATCCCTCGGGCCACCAGCAGTTAGATCTGTCACAGATCTTCGTAGATATACCAATCGAGGGCGCCATATATTTCACCACCTTCTTACGTCAGGCGATCCTCGGTGATGTCATTAACCTCGTAAACCAGTTAGAACAGAGGGATATCTTCAGCGGGATAGATCCTACAGACATCCTGCAACAGCATTTTGGCGATCGATATCTCGAAGCCGACTCTTATGAACAGGGTATTAGTATCAGCGACATTTTGAATCGGATCCTCAGAACCAATAACGTTCCCACCGAGATTGATCTTGATGTCCAGTTGGTAGAAACCGACACCGCGTATAGAACCATCCTAGTCTTAGGGGATAATTTGGGCGCCTTAGTAATCAAGAGTTTGGAACGCCCCACCTGCGAAACCAGTGCAGGGTCGTGCCGATTGAATGCCCCGTTCACCCGCGACTATGAAATCGTTCCAATGACTGATGCCTTTTTCCAAAAACAGCGGGCAGACTTTGAAGTGGAACAACAGGTGATGGATCATCTCGGGATCGACGACTATGAGGTATATCTCTGGGAGATGATGTTTTCCACCGAGGCAGAACGGAATCAGATAATGGAAGAGACAATCCTAGCAGAATTGAAGTCGGAAATGCACCTGGGTGCATTCCTGGATGAGAATAACGGGTTTGTTGGAAACCTGATGGCGTACTATGACATCACATATGATGAATTCTTGCGTTTCACAGACGATTCGAAGAAGGAGTTGATAGCCAATTATCTGAGTCGAGATAAGTATTTCTTGAATGAGTGGACTCAAACCCATAGAGTGTTAGGGCGTGAAAGATCGCAAGGTCTCAAGATGCACGTCCCCTGGGATCAAAACATCCTCGATGAGGTCGTTGGTACAAAGATTATTAACACCATCCAGGCTCAGGGTGGTTCACGGGTTGGCAGGTCGGTAAGTAAGGTTTTCTTTGGAGATCAGGCCCAACTTTCGACTAAAGAGGCATTTATCCAGTCCACATTCGCTGCCTTGGGTGGTATCCTGGGAACAATCTTTGGGTATTATATGGTTGAGTCCATTGCGGATCTCTGGTCTGATATGATGGGCTCTGATTTCTGGGAGGAGGTGTGGAATGGGAGTCTGGCATGGGCTTTGGCCATGATTGGCTTTTTGACCGATATTGAAAAAATGCCAGGTATGAATCTCTTAATGAATGTGTTCGACAATCGACTAGGATCTACTGCGGCCGTTAAGGGAAAAACCTATCAAAAGAAAATGACAGGTCCCTTGAGTGAAGCAATTGAGGAGATGATCACAGGGGTCTTTACTGGTATCTATGTGAAGAGTTACAAATTAGACTACCAATATTTCCAGACGATCCCCTGGGTAGACGACGGGGACGATATCGTCGAGAATAGTTGGAATTTATTCGAATTGAATGAACTTGGGAAAACGTACCTGCTCCCCGTAAATGTCAAAACCCTTTCCAATGTATCTAGCTTTGAACCAACTGACATTTATAGCACTGGAAATATCTCGGATGCGTCCTATGGCCTGTTCTATGCCACACGAAATTTCGAATTCGAGTTATATGTTGACACGACTCCAGGGAATGGGCATAATCGGTCCGAGGACATTTTAGTCAATAATACGAATTTCTACCAGTTTGACTTTAATTCAGACGGACAAATCAACCACTTAGACGAATTTGGGGTCGATTACGGAGATAGAAGGACAACGAAAAGAATAGATCCAGCCTTGGACTTCTATTACTATTATCACATTAACACGGGATCAGACATCCCCGAAGAGAACCGTTCCGATGTTTATTACCAGAAACATCACACGCTATGGGATCCAGCAAATGGTTGGTTCACGGAACAGAACAACTCAGGGGTTTTACCTGATGTAGCCGCCTATCAGCAGGGGTTGCTGAGTGGTCCTGTCAAGAAATGGTTCCTGGTTGAAGATACCAACTTCGATAATATCATCGAATTAGGAATCTGGGAAGATTCCAGGACATTCTTCGACAACAATTATATGGATGACGGCGAAGAAGCCTTTTATCATCGAGGCCGGGATCCTGATCTTTTCTTAGATGTGGATTTCGATGGGCGGCCTGATTGGCAGACAACGATGTCTCGAGAAGAGTATAACGCTTCACTCTATGCAGCAACGGGGAAGACAATCTCGTCGAATTACGGAGCACCCCTCCCGAAGATATTCCGAGAGGAGGAAAACCGAGGGGCCAATTTACCAACCGTTAACCCTGAGAGTGTCCTAGAGTACACCGCGGAGACGATCATGGATTACTTGATTCCCCAAGAAGGACAAGAAGTTCAACCTTGGGGATTCCAAGAGGATCTATTACGGGGACTAGGTACCTACGCAAACCAATTTGGCGCGGAGGTTCAAGGATTAGCAGGTGTTCTGAACTTCATATTGGTAAATAACCCTGGAACCTGGCTGATATCGTCTGGGGTCTACGTAGTACAGCAACTATTCGATACCATTGTGAATGACTTAAAACTCATAACACGCGAAGAACTAACTAATATGATTGTTGCGGTAGTACACCTCACAGCTCAGTCGTTCCTTTTCGTTTCATCAGGAGGAATACGTGGAGTACTGTTCTCTGGACTTACGGGCGTTCTCTTCAATATTGGCTTTGAGAAAATTTTTGCATCCTTTGGAGGATACTGGGATGGCGACATGGATGGCGACTTGATCCCCGATCACATCGATAAGGATGACAAGAACCCAGGTATGTATTCTATTGATGACGCGTTGACAGACCTTCAGAACGCGATCTTTGGCGGTCCCATGCAACCTGGGCAACCCATGTTCCCAAATGGATCCGCCTTAGCTGCCTTGTATTTTGCGAATAGTTCTGACTATATTAAAGCCCAAAGTACTGTGGCGGGACAAACTGTGATCAATGTCAACGTCAATCTGCACACACATCCTAGTGACTTCATTGACATCCCCTGGTATGCTGAATCGTTATACCCAGACAACACAGGGAATGTGGGAGGCACCCCCGATGGAATTCCCGAGGTACGAGTGAACGATACAGTGTTTGGGGTCAATTTCGTCTCAATGCAGGACGTGGATGGGGATGGGATTCAGAATGAAATTGAACTCCAGTACATCATGGAGAACGAACGGTTTCTACAGAACTATGGTGCGGCCTGCACGCCTGGTGGTGATGATTTCGACTGCCATCCGACCTTTGACTTCCCTGATGATGGTCTCTTCGATACCGAGCTGGAACTATGGGGCGTATTGGCAATGATCGTTCCTGACTTCGACGGTGACGGCTTGAAGGACGGCTTAGAGGCAATATATGGTTCTGATATGACTCTTCCCGATTCCGATTTTGACGGAATGTCGGACAGGGAAGAATTCGAATTAGATTTTCCATCCTACTCCTTCGATATAACAAACGGTGATGGCGATTTCGATGGTTTAAATGACACAGACGAGGTCATTTTCGGGGATAGTTTCTGGCATTATAATTCATCCTCCCTTCTGACTGACGGGCCTTGGGATACGATTAGTGATCCAGCAAATTGGAATGTAACCGAAGATGGTGTGCCACTCTTGAATTCCCACCATACTTTATTCCCCAACTACGGTTATTCCTATGTAAATGACACCACATGGGCTGATTACTATAAATCGATGGAACCGTCAGATTCCTCTTATATCAATGCAACTACCCCTGTAGCAAACTCGTCCTTCACTGTGATGTTTGACAAACAGGGAACATGGTACGGGGACGCAATGGCAACCAATCTGGGAAAATTCTCCCAAATCGTCGGTCACTCAATGGGTTTTGAGGAATACGGTCTAGAAGTGGAAGACAATGATACGGAAGATGGGGTCGATCCTACCTTTAGCATAGAAGGTCAAATCTGGGATCCGAAAGCCCGTATCACCATGCGAGAATACATCGATAATGGTACGTATGCTGCCTTGAATTGGGTCTTCCTACCCGAGTTTATGAACCGATCCTGGGATGCAGTGGGAACACCTGGAAACCTGTGTGGCGATCCTGACTTAGGCCCACTTCAGCCCACATGCGATGACATTAACGACCCGTCCATAATAGAGAACACAACATTACAGGTGACCTGGACAGTTGAGAAGTGGAATTTGAAAGCGACAGATACCCGCTACCTAGACGAATTTAACCACACCTTAGACGTATATATTGACGGTGTGTTGTATCCACTTCCCACCACTAACGGGACGTATCACGAGGTCTCTATTATTAACTTAACCACATACAACTCGTGGCAGAACATATACGGTATGAATGTGACAGTTAAAGCGCCAGTAGATCGGACTGAATGGGATATCATTCGAGTGGAGAGCATCAAACTTGAGTTCGACCGTACCTATCCTGATCCAGCCATTTACATGTCGAATAAGTATTTGGTTGCACAGAATTCCGGCAGTCGAGAAACCTTAACCACTGCTTTTACCGCGGATGACGACCGATGGATTTACTCTGAGATGATCTATCTGGTCAATACTACGTCCGATATGGCAGGACCAAACGCACGAGCAGGTTTGACATTTGATACCCACGCTTTTATGTTAGACATTGAGACTAATACAGTCTACGTTGAGAAGGATGGTCTACCCAACACTTCAGTGACCGACCTTCCGATCAATCTCACGTACAACACCTGGTATGACATGACCCTGTTCAAGATGAAAGACAATATCATTCCTGGATACGAGAATCTAGTGATTTTGTCATTGGATGGTCATCTTGTCGCCAATCTAAGTCTAAATACGGCGCCCTCTACTATCGGAATGATCACCGAAGGTGTCACCACCTACTACGATATTGTGGTTATGTACGAGACTCATCCTGGGATTTACGATACCGATGGAGATCTTATTGGCGACTTTGATGAAAAATACAAGTATCTGACCGATCCTCTCAATCCTGATACGGATTTTGATCAATTACCTGACGGATATGAAATCGGAGTCTTCTATGATGAATGGGATACCAATAGTACGTCGGGCATTGCGTACGGTTGGCACAATGGCACTCATCCCACGTTTGGGGTTCCTGCTAATAAGAGCACATGTCCCACTTGTTGGCGCACCGCCTCACCCTTTGTCCCTGATTCCGACGAGGATGGCTTGACCGACTACGAGGAGTATTTTGCGTTCGTCGATAAGAATAATGACACCCTGATCAATATCGAGGAATATTATGGATCCTTTTTCGGGGATCGTGATGTGATTGTTGACTGGGATGAGAACGGACCAGTCTGGGGTACCGTCTTAGACGTTATTTCATATTCAAGCACGAACCCGCTCAAGAAAGACAGCGATTCGGACGGTCTCTGGGACGTAGAAGAGGTGATGGGGTTACCCAAAGCGCTCCTCAACCAACAGTACCCCAACCGCACTATCGATAAAGCCGATGTCATGGTCAAAACCTCAATTGATGCCGCTGCCGTGGTCTATGGCCCCCAGACGGAATTTGACCCTACGGATCCCAACAACCCCGATACGGACAGGGACGGAATATGGGACATATATGAACTCCACTTCGGATTAGACCCCAAAGACAGGTATGATGTGAAAGTCATTGGTTCCCAATCCTCAAATGAAAGTGATATTTGGCTCTATTGGAAGTATGCTGACTGGGATGGCGATGGTCTTACGGTGCGTGATGAATTCGATCACACCTACGACTACTACGACACTGACATGGACGGTGAGAAAGATGATTATCGAAGTCAGACTCCCGAATATTACGCCAGCGATATTGATGCTGATGGAGATATTGATGTCCTCCTCGATCCCCTGTCCATTATCGACTTCGATAAAGATGGAGTAACCGATTATGAGGAGATTACTGGCTATATCCGATTCGGGCATGATACCAATTTCGATGGCAAACCTGAATTCTCAATAAACGGAGTGTTTACCCCCAGTTCAGACGAAATTTTCGGCGCCGCTGGCGCCGTGGATATGGTGCCCTATGATACCTGGTTGCGGGTGATCTTTCCCTATACCTTGGCCTACATTCCAGTTATTTTGGCCTCGATTAAGAAGAAGTCCGCAGCAGACAAAGATAGTCAAGGAGAATATGTCGCCATCACAAATGTGACAGCCGCAAGTTTTGAGATGAAAATCGAAGGTATCAATGCCTCAGCCCCCGCATTTGATGAGCTCGTCGAATGGGTGGCCTTTAAACCTGGAAATTACTCTGTAGCGGGATTAGATATAGAGGTAGGATCTTACACTCACAACGGAACGGGGGCCTATGATCACGCCTTCAACACTAATTTTGTCAGTCAACCAGTCGTTGTGGCCCAACTTCAAACTAGGAACAGCACCTCCCCGTCCTGGGTAAGATTTAACGATGTATCACGATCAGCTATGCAAGGTGTCTTCATTGAGGAAGATAATCACGTTACGCATAATAGGGTCGAAACTATTGGGTATGTTGCTGTTGCATCCACTGGGGCCTTCAATGCGGCTAGCTTCACCATGGGGCATACTAACCGGATTGACGGGGTGTGGATGTATCAAGATTGGGTCGAAGTCCATTTTGATCGTAGCCGCGCACGCCCATTAGTGTTCACTCAGATTCAAACAAAGCGAGATCAAGCTGGCGCACTGCTCCTCCAATATAACACAACGGCAACTAGCACTTCCACAATAATTAAGGAATCTGAACTCGACGGCAGTATTGCGGAAATCTACTCGATGAATAACACGCCTGCCTTCTATACCCAAATGGCCAACGACACCTGGACGCAGACTGGCCTAGTTACCGTGCGCGATTTCACATCGACTGATTGGATTAACGAAAGTCTTGTGGTACTCTTTTCAGGATTTGAAGGGTACAAATCCCCCTGGATAAGTCAGGCCTTGGAAGGATCAAGCATTGGTTATAGTAGTTACAGTCAAGGGGGGAATTACTCGCTTTCCATCAACGATAGTCTACAGGTCCCCTCCTTCACCCAAGAATCTTCAAGTCCCTCGTTAATGGGAACGGGTGACTGGTTCAATACCTCGGATGCCACACTGGATCGCGCAGACTACAACTATATCAATTCTTTGTTGTTGAATGAAACCTTCGAACAACTCCCATTCACTAATTGGACGATTTCTGATGGGGTCTATGTTACACAAAATGATAGCATCTATTATGCAGGTAACTACTCTGCTCGACTTACTGACTTCCTCATAACCCTGACACAGCTAGGCAGTCCATCGACCGTGGGTGTGAATAACGGTTGGATTTCCCCCGAGGCTGTTTACTCGGCGGATTATCAAGAGTTGAATACCAACCTACTGGCCGATCCAGGATTCGAAACGTATCCATTTGCAGATTGGAATGTTTCAGATCCGACTTATATTGTTCGGAATAGCACGATAGCTTACGTAGGGAGTTTCTCTGCCATGATTGAAAGTGCTATACTTTCATTTGGGGGAGGCATCCCAGAGGATTACGTCGATATGTTATCAGATGTGGATGGGGTAGCAGACGTTGGAAACCACAGCGATTTTAACTTACTTCGAAATCTTGACGGTCTTAATGATACCATGATTGAAGAGAGTACAACTGGGATTCCAGGCGTCTATGATGATTTCAAAGTCATTCGAGGGTCATCGATACTTCCCGCAGGTAGCACCTCCATTACACTAACCGAAGGTGTAGATTATTTGCTCGATTCAGGGGTCACGAGCAGTACTTCGTTTATCCGTATAACGAACAGTCGTCTGACGGGAATGGGTCGGACATCGGGAGGTGGCAGTCAGTACATCGATGATTTTACAGTATACATTACTGATCCCGCGAATATCGAGAACTCAGTCACCCTCAGTCGTGTGGGGACTTCCAACGACAACAGGTTGGATTGGGAGATTATCCAATACATTGGTAGTCCAGGAGGTAGTAACGAATTTATTGTCCACCAGGCATCCGCGGGGTTAACCACTGGGACTACGGTCATAGGTCCTACCGTTACCACGATCGGTGACAACAACCAAGTGGCCATCTTTGTCACAGGCCAATCCTCTAGTTACACTGGCCGTTCTGTCTGGGGCGCAGCGCAATTCACCGCGGAACTGGTTGCTAATGGGCCAAATTGGGATCCACTCCTGACTCGGGGTCGTGCACAAGATACGGGGTATGTTTCATGGGCGACTGTAGAATTCACGGGGAGTAACTGGCGCCCCGTCCAACGGATCGCATTTACTTCCGCAGATGCGGGTGCCTCGCCGTGGACCAGTAGTGCCACAGAGAATAGTGGAATCTATCCGATTGCCTCGCCCCTGTTGAATGCTTCGAAGGCGTTCCTCCATGCCCAATACCGGAATGAAAATGGCGGTAATCAGGGACTAGATGACTCTGGTGAAAACGTGGAAATAACTACCAGCACTACCGATCTCACTATCCGACGTCGCACCTCCTCTGGGGCCAGTCTTAAATATCACGTGGTTTGGCTTATAGAAAGCACGGCTAGCTCCATGTTCGTGGAACATGTGGCCCATTACGAGGATAATGGAGGTACTGAGGAACGAGTCTCTACAACTACTCTTTCTAATAACTTTAATGTAAATAGTTCCAGTGTTTTTGGAGAAGTGGTAAGTTCTGATGGTTCAGGGACGGCCTACCCGCGTGGAAGTGTCAATTTTCGAATTACGGGGGCAAATCAAGCCACGAAAACTACTTCCGATTCAGGCCAAGAATACCGCATAGGCTTCGATGTCATCCAATGGCCCACGACCACAATTGTAGGGAATTACGAACTTGATATGGAAATACATTTTACAAACAGTGCCTTCAATTCAGAGCTGGAAGAGCTCGCAATTTATGCAGGGGCATTGGATACTGAACAGATCTTGGTAGACGTCTGGTATGGCGGCGGTTGGACGAATGTGCTGACCGATTTAAATGCCAACGCTTGGTCGAATGTATCGGTCAGTAGTTATCTTGACAGCCCTGATTTCTATGTGCGATTCAGAGATGGGATACCCAGCTCTGATACTAGTCAGGGATCATGGGATATTGATGCGGTCATTCTACGAACAGGAAATACTACACAAGTGACACTTGACAAATCAATATCTACATTCGACCATGATGAATATCGAACATTCGAATTTTTCTTCTATTTAGATTCATTAAATGGATCAGACGCTGTTGTCTATCGATTCAATAGTACAGCAGGAAACTCTATGGTTCTGTGCATATCTGATTTTGGTAACATGACACTATCAGGCGCAGGTTTTACCACAGAACAGTTAGGCACTTTATCTCTAGACACATGGCACAATCTGAGATTAGTGTATAATAATCGAACCATGACGCCAACCTTGGCCCTCACCATAGATCAAATGATTAATCGAACTTCTACCAATCCAATTGTCCCTGAACATGTCTATATTGAGACCAATAACCAGACTGGAACAGTAATCTTCATTGACCAATTCAATGAAACCCGAAGTCTCTACCAAGGTGTCGCCAAAGGCATTGGTACCATTAATGGTTCGTGGAGTGGTTTTGGTTACAATCTTCCTAGTAATGCCACAGCCATCGAGCTGGATCTCACCATTGGTGCATTCGAGTGGAATGGCACAGGAAGTAGCCTGATCAACGCATCTGTCTGGGATGTGTCAAGTTCCACATGGATACCTGTAGGGGTCATACCCTTAACTGGTTCATTAGTCAACTACACCTTGACTGGGATCCCCATCTCCGATTATCAGGATATCAATAGTCTAAACATCAGTCTTTCATTGAATGGGAATACAAATTACGTCTATATCGACTCTATAGATAGTAGTGTTCGGTATGTCCCATTGCGAACTGAAAATATGGGATATGTCTTACCTACCATAGCTCCTAATGAGGTTCAGTACTTTGACATCTTCTTTTACTTGGAAGAATTGAGCCATGATGGGTATGTGAAATTCAGTTTCAACAACACAGTCGAGGATGTCTTAGCATTGACTCTTCGGCCAACTCTCATTAATGTCACCAGTTCCAGTTTGAATTCGTCGGTCAGTGTTCCCCAGACCTCTTACCAAGATGTGTGGCATTCATTCAGACTAACATTCGACACACGAATGGCCAATGATACCCTCACGCTCTATTACGACGACTTCGTGGTAACCCAGCTTAATGTCACCTCCATACCGACCAATCTTACCATTCAAACAAGTTATGAAGGAAAATCACGAATCTTCCTGGATGCATTCACGGATGTTCAGGTTAAGGAATATGGAATTGTCATGGCAAAAGGACTGGCGAGTGGAGTCTGGGATTCCTTCAATCATAATATTCCCGCAAGTGCCGAGAATATGAATCTTCAGTTAGCCTTTGGGATGGAAGCAGTTGGGTACACTAGTACTAATCCCCTCAGTGTGAATGTGAGTACCTATGACGTTTCCAATGGTAACTGGTCTACTCCATATGTCGTGAGCGTGGATTCAGTCTACCAGAACTTCACCATCACCCAAAGCATTGATGATTATCTCGACATCAACAACTTGGCTGTGAATTTCACCGTAGATTCACCAAACATTGTGACACTGGATTACCTCACCTCCCAAGTTTCGTATTATACCTATAGCGCTAATTCCAGTACCGCCTCCTCGACTTATGCTAGCCTTCACTTACCCCCTGGCGCCATCCCCCAACCGTTGGATAATATGACCTATAGTTTTGGTCTATCAGTCCAGAGTCTGACTGGGTGGGACAACCAATCAATTCAACTTCGGTTAGCTAGCGGGTACTGGCAAAATGATTCGGTACGATTAAATATCTATAAAAACGGATCCGTTTACATCCGAGGGCCAGGACTATACGAGAATGAGACTCTGTTCTATGATGGAATCTCTATCGGCACTAATTCCTGGTACAACTTTACCCTCAATTATAACTTGATTGATCTGCAACCCGATGGAAACTACACCTTAACGGTTAATATAGTGAATACCAGTGGCACCTTAGCCTCTGTCAGTAGTTCTGGTGTGATCGTACTTCCTGACTTGTTTATTTTAGAAACTCCTGAAGAGGGTCTCGGTACCGAGGCATACCTGGATAATTTCCAGATAGAAAATAAGATCCTTCATAACGGCCAGTATGTCCGTTTCAGTGACATGGTGGCATACACTCGAGGGCCCACCGATGGCATTTTCTGGAATTTTAATTTCCATGACTCCCTTCCACCATCCAATGTTACTTCGATCAATTTCACAGCCCAAGTGGCCATGTGGACCTATCAGAATACCGCTGATGTCGGTGTTTATTTCTGGGACGAAACCCTACCGAATCATGGCCAAAGTGGGTATGAGAACTGGACAGGAAGTATCGTATCGATTGATACTACCCCAACATTGTATAACTTTACCTTAACCTCCCGTGATTCCAGTACGTTCACCGAGGAAATGCGGATCAGGCTCAACACCTCGACAACCGAGCTGGTCATGATTGACTCCATTACCATGAACATGACCTACCAGGTGGCCCCTGTGGTTCATCTGAGAGAACAGGTGGGGTATCTCTTCCTGAATAGTCCCGTTAGCTTGACAGGAGACAGTTTGGGGATTATTAATGCAGGCAAAGTCACCTATTCGACCCTCTCAGGATGGCCCTTGGGATATCTCTTAACACCGCCCGCCTACGACAATGGATCCATCGTTGGCGGCTATAATGCCAGTTATACCTACTATCTCCCACCAGACCTAGACAGTTATGGTCATCCCGCAGAACCTGGTTATTCCTGTACTACGTGCAACCGACCGTTCTGGTGGGATGCTGACTCAGATAACGATAACATGTCCGACGCCCATGAAGTCTATGGCGTGGTCAACATCCCAGGAACCGATTACCTTGATTTTGACGGCATTACAGGGCATACCTGGGATGTTGGGCAATTACAAAATCAGACTGGGCCGATCGAAGGTATTAAGACCATCTATATGCCCGCAGTCGGTGATGTCACTAATCCTCGTGACATGGATACCGATTCCGATTTCCTGACTGACTTTGAGGAAATATTCTTCTCCAATGGAACGATCCGCCCTGACACAGGCATAGGTTCATGGTCTTCTCCATTGAAGTCTGATACAGATGGTGATTCTTTACTTGACGTCAGAGAGCGTATCTGGAACACAGATAATAGTAAATCCGACACCGATGATGATGGATTATCGGATGCCTCCGAAGTTAGTACGCCTTACATCCGTCTTGAGGACAATCCGTTCCCCGATGATTGGCGCGCCTTGGTTTATGCATATTCTGATAATCAGTCCTTTGGGATTGATCCTCGTGGAGTTAATCCTTATACAAACTTGACTGACACCTACTGGACTTGTGGTGGTTGTCCTGCCAATGTTCGAGTGACTGACCCAACCGATGCAGACACCGACTCCGAATGGTTCGATGATACCAATGGGAATGGTATTTTTGATGTTGGTGAAACGTACACTGATGAACAACCTGATGGTGAATATAACGGCGATCACATCAACGACGGAGAAGAATTGAACATTTTCCTCACGTCTCCTCTTATGTACGACACCGATAACGATCTTCTATCGGACTTTAAGGAAATAGGATTACTGAAGGCAGATGGAACAGTTCGTGGGAATGCAGAGTATGTCAACGAATCCTTCTCTGGAGGAATTGTTGGTGAACGTACAGTTTCCTGGCCATGGTATTGGGCAGGTCTCAAAGGAAAGGACTACCAACAACAAATTTGGTTGGATGCTTGGAATGACCAAGCTATTCGAGGATCTGTACATAGTGATTCATATGTCGAACTTCCATTCAACAGTAGCATCATTATTACTCCATGGTGGGATTATACTCTTACAACATATCAGTATCCTGTAACCATCTCGTGGGAGTATCGGGTAGATCAAGACACCTTCAACAATGGAACAGGATACGAGGTCGCACTGATTCACACCGATGACAGCCCAACGCTCCTTGGAACATACAGTTTCGATTCTACTTCAATTGACTGGGTTACAAACTCTTCTAGTTATACTTGGGCGAACAACTCTTGGACAGGAAGACTAGACGATAAGTGGTCACCACCGATTAAGGCCATTAGATTTTCATTTGAAGCGGATATTCATTACAACAGCTTTGAGGCAGAGCCGATCTATGCCGTCCAAAAAATTGTAGTCTCTGCAAGAGGCGATTGGAGTGTTGGTGTCGATGTCCTTGCAACAATAGACGAACGATTCCTCCCCGTATATTCCGATCTCCATCTACGAGATAGTGATAAGGACGGTCTTTACGATGGTCGAGAATTCTGGGAAGGAACAAATCCTCTTCATTTCGATACTGATCAAGACTTCTTAGATGACTATACCGAAGCGAATGGGATGTATATCTTCCAAATGCCTCAATATAATACAACGAATTATGGTGAGTTAAATAAAACAACCTATCTTGGTTTACCCAATAGCATCGGTCTCTTTGAACAAACTTTCAACGATGCAAGAGATTGGCTACTTACAAATAATGAAACTTTTGTGTATTGGACAAACGAGGTTGATCCAAATGACACAGTTACTACCTTTACGGTTTATCACACCGAAGAAGTAGTTATTGAAGAACCACGAACTGACCCGTTGAATCGGGATAGTGACTTCGACGGACTTTTAGACGGAGAGGAAATTGGTCATACCGTTCTCACATACCAAGAGTGGTACCTCGAACCCAGTTTCTTTGATACAATGAATAAAAGCAGTTATCTCTACTGGGCTATTCCAAACTTAGGATTTAATAAGACAAGCGGAGATGCATATACTTATTTGGATGATCTTGAGACCCAAGATACTGTATATTGGACTAGTGCGGTAGATCCCGGAAATAATGTCACTACTTTCGACGTCTATGTGATGGAAAAGGTGCCTGTATGGCGAGATCCTCAAAACAAATACATGACATGGAATTGGAACGGTTCTACAGGTGCATGGGTAGACTTCAACAATAATGGATACATTGGAGAGGTTGTATTCAACTCTGGAGGAACCATGTATAGTCTATTTGATAGTCAATGGATGTATAACGACACTTACTACTACGGACTAGATACCTACCTACCCTTCGGTGGGGTCGCCCATAGTATTAGTGAGTCCGTAATCTACCTGGAGGGCAATCCTCAAGATGATTACGTCTATTGGGTGAAAGAATTCATACTCGGAAATGAAACAGTTTCTGACTTCTTCCATGTCATGAGAACCACTAGGTTATCGGAAGGAGACATTGATCCCTTTGGGCGTATAAGAGATAACCAATACGAGTACAATGCTACGGTAGATGATTATCTGTTTGATATCGATGGTAGTACTTATGCATTCAATCATTCCTTCGTTAAAACAAACCCCTGGAAGACAGATAGTGATGATGATGCCTTCCTCCTTTATCTATACGAACCATTCCCAAACGGGCGCCTGGCTGGAGCTGTAAACCTCACCGCCTTCGGAGCAGACGTGTATGTTCCCTCTGGTAGTTATATTAATACCGCCCAATACTATTATTACCTTGATTGGCTTAACGACCCTGCTAACACCTACCAAGTTGATCCAATGCTTATGGGATTCGCCCCATCTTTATCAATGCAGGTTACAATGGCTAATTTCTTCTGGATCGAGAGAAATACTGATTTAGGAGAACGTACTGGTTATGGACGAAACGAACTATCAAGTCGCAGTTATCAGGATATTAAATTCATTGCTCCTTGGTGGAATGATTGGTTACCAGAATACCATGCGAATTATGTTGAGGGAACCAATAGTTGGATGAATGAAAACTTTGATAGTAACGCCTTGGCGAATCATAAACCGACCCAAGAATTAGAGATATTTGGTGTAGATCTAAATGATGTGCCCGTCATTTGGGGAACCAACTGGGATATAATTCAGAGTGACGCCACAGTAGCTGATATCCTCAATACAAGTCCAAAAGTAATGTGGGAGTCGGTATATTCAGATGTAGAGCTTTGGCCAGTAGAGTATCGTTATGGTACTGAAGGTGGATTCGTAACTTGGGATGGAGAGTTTACACATCCCGATCCAGAATACGGAACATTAAATGGGTCCTGGAATGCTCTATCCCGATATCGTCTTGACTATAAGGCCATCCACGACGAATATCCATTCCCCTATGATCCCGATCCTACCTTCCAAGACAAGCAAGAGGCAGTGGATTATAAATTTATTAAGGGCACAAGACCAAGTGGTATGATTTCATATGCCCTCTCTCCGAATTATGACAACGATTTCTTAACCGATGGAATCACCATGTTTGGAGAGAAAAATCCAGCAAATACCTACTATTACTCGGGCAGTACATATACATGGACTGCTACAAAAAGCTGGAAATGTTATGACATGTCCTTCCCCTACACTGACTGTTACGCGGGAATGCAGGACGATCCTCATTTAGGACAAATATACACAGATAAAATGACTGGAGTCAATGATGCGATTACTTGGTTGGAAACGGCAGGAAATGAAAATGAGAGTCATGTTTTCTTCGGATGGCTGGTTCCTGTTAATTCGGAATATGGCTGGACCTACCAATATAAAGTAACCCGACCAATGGGAACATTAGGAGTAGAAGTAACTGCCTACACCCCAGCATTTTGGAGTAAACCCGATTTAATCAGGGAGTTTGGTGTTGATGTTGCATATGAATGGAATATGGCAACAGCACCAGATTCTTACGAAGTCGTTGAAATCATTGGTTGGGAACCCTTCTGGACCTACGTTGGTCGAAGTCCAAATTTACTCTTCCCCCGATTTAATTCGCCTTGGTATTACTCAGAGACCGATGTGTACAATTGGTTCCAAAGTAACCCCAATGAAGAATATCTCTTCATGTTCGATGACATATATTGGTTCTATCAAGTCCACGTCAAGAAATATCGATCCTATTATAGCACCGCATCCGATTCATTTGGCTGGGAATCCTTCTTAGCGGACATTGATCATTACTCAACTAAGATTGATCCCGATGGCGATACTATTCGAGATGGTTTCCCATCTCCCTTGTATAGTCTCACCGAGGGCACTCACACTATCTTTTATCGTGACATTCCAACAAAGGAAAATTATGCTCTCGATACAGATAATGATGGATTTGAAAATGCTATCGACTCCAACTCGGATGGTGATGCGTTCACCGATACCGAGGAAGCTTCGTTAATGCTTCCTTCACTGAATACGGATTTATTAGATCCTTTAGATCCTTATATAGATGTCTGGGACAATGTTATTGATCCTTTCCATTTAACTAGTCCGATTGATACATTGGATATCCAAACAGAATCAGATAAATTGGTTGATTACACCGATGATTACCATGATGGGCTAGGTGGAAGCCGGATTGATGGTCTAATAGTATCTAACTCTAGTGGATGGACAAGTAGAGACAACTCAATAATTGATGGTAATGAGTTAGATCGAATATACATTGACGCTAACGCCAACTTCGTCTTTGATCTCGGAGATCTCCTCGTATCAGAAAATACAACACTTGTTGACGGTTGTACATCACCACAAAGCTGCCCAGACCCAGTATTTGTACAAAATAAATTCGACACAGTCATGAACACGAGTGTAACTCCATGGCAAACTTACAATTTAATTGCAGAAATCGAGGATAACGATGGGATTACTCAAGGTCTCTTCCCCATAATTATCGATAAAGAGGATATAATGATAACCTATAATGATACCGCGAATCTCCACTTCACCGCCACAGTAGGAGAGGTAGGTCGAATAGAGTATCAAATGGTAGATCCAGAAAATTATTCCGAGACTATAACACATAATGTTACCGATGTAGATTATGAGGTATTTTACAACAATACATGGAACCAGCTTATAGATACGCCTCCTTCACACACTTCGAGGAACCTCACATTTGAAACCGTGTCATCAAACCCTGCTTTTGGCGGAAATGTACTACCACAAGGTACTCATTACTACCGATTAAACATCACTGAAAATATCTTCTACAAAAATACAACTATTCATACCAACAGTTCAGGTGGTTTCCACTCCACACTGTCTGAGGCAATTTACGGACCTGATCTATCAGAGTTTTATCTCTCACTAAGTCCATTACAATTAACTTTCACGATTGATTCCTCCACTAGTAGTTTTGGCGATGGACTAGAATCTGGAAACGCAGAGGAAACAGGGTTTGTCATTGATATAACCGATTCGACGGGAGCTGATCTACACCGATTTAATGCCGCAGGAAACATCGATGCGTTTGATCTTTCATTTATGCGGGCCGATATGGTCATCGAAAAATGGAATCAAACGAGTAGTTCTTGGTATTCCATAGATTTAGCGAACCCCTTGGTGAACTACACTGATTTTATCACAACTGAATACATTGGTAGTGTACCAGACTTTCTATATCCAGCATATACTCCGAATCTAGGAATGTCAGATCTCCCTAACACAGAACAGGAAGCAATAGACTTTCTGAGAAATAATTCACAGTTCAGTAATGTTTATTGGGTATCAGATGTAGTTGGATCGAATTATGAAGTCCAGAGAACATGGAATGAAGGATTGCCTGATTATAATAATACATCAAGTACATATCAGATCTTATCCCGTGGATCAACATCGGATTGGAATTCGAACCCAGAGACGATGGATAAGTTTATGGATGGAACTTATTTCGATATGGCAACAGATCCGTATGTTGAAATTTCTCCGTACAATACAACCGATAATAAGACTGATTACGGCCCACATTCCACTGATTGGGGTGTCCAACAGCCCCGAGGTAGTTGTGGATCTCATCCGTCCAATGATATGCAACCTCCTTGCACTAATTACCCCTCTGCACGATCACTCGTCCTTACTGAAATGTACTTACCGTATACTTCAATAGTGAAAGATTTAAGTTTATATGCGACTCACTCATCGATTGGTCTTGGTACCGTTATTCGGGGGGTCATATACGAGTTAAACGGCAATCAACTAGATTTAATTGCGACCACAGACGACATCTTCCTTAATGCCTGGTACTTTACCCCTGAATGGTTCCAACTAAACTTTAATCCATATGTGACTCTCCAAGGTGATAAAGACTACTGGGTAGGATTCCAAATACCTGATGACGCATCAGACTTCTTACATGTCGAGTATGCTATGCCAACTCCTGATAACACGACATACCACAATAACGGAACCACAATCTTCGGAACATTAGACCCCAGTCTCGGTTATGACCCAGATTGGACAATAACTCCATCTGTCGTTAATCCAGCTCATATACCCAACTCGCATGAACGAGTTCTTACCATAAAACTGGGAATCGATAGCTACGGAGTTGAACCTACTTCACACTCACTTCCGATTGTCGGGCAATATTTCTCAGACAATCCCTCTGCCATAGAAGTTAACTGGATTTATCGAACTGCTTCCGACCCCACAGCACCCAATCTCTACTATTTCCTTAATACCCCAATGACACCCAATGTTAACACCGACACCGTAATCTGGCTCCAATGGTGGAACCAACTCAGTGCCAACTATCCAAATCAGCGTGCAATCTTATATGATGGAAAACCATTGGTTCTAGATGAAGGGCATTTCCGTATTAACTTCCGATTGGACCCCACGTCAGACGCAAGTCAATTCTACGATACAGCGTATAATTCATCTTGGACAGAATTCGACGTCGGGCCTCCTAGCTTACAGCTCCGCCTTTCATTACAAGATCTGGTATTCAGTTATAACCAATCATCCCCAGCTGTTGAGGGAATGGTGTCAGCAGGCACCCTTCCCCAGTACAACAACTTATTCTATACAATCTGGGTTGACGAAGACAATGAGGGTGATCAGGATCCTGGTGAACTAGTATTGGCAGATAATGTCACGGCCAATCAGGTAGGTAGATATGATCTGCCTTCTTTGTCTTGGGATACATTTGATCGATATACTAGCGCAGTAAACTATACTCTCATGGTAAACGGTACAAAGTCTGATGTTATAAATCCCGCGTATGCCAGTGCTATCTTTACTATCGAGAAGGGGTTGGCTATCTTTAGCTATACTACTCAGAATTATGGAGACGTTATCCAATCCCAAGGAAAAACAGTCACACTCGAAGCTTATTTGTGGGATGTGACGAATGTTTCCGATCCTGTACCCTTAGATGGAGAAAGCGTGACGTTCGAATACAAACACCAAGATAATAGCACATGGAATTGGATTGGGAGTGCAATCACCGACAGCACTGGGAAGGCTACCATTGTAGATTGGAATATTCCTTCAGGACTACCATTAGGCTATTATGAAATAAAGGTCGCATTATCCAGTTCTCCTCGGTACCGGGATAGAACCAGGACTACTGATAACTTCAGAGTGGTTGTAGCAGAGACTGCTGTTATATCAATGTCTTCCATTTCCATTCCTTGGAGTGATCCGATGCCCTCCTCGAATCTGCAGGTTACAAACCTGGTAGATAACTCAGGTGTGAAGGTCCATGCTTGGATCGATTTGGATGGGGATCAAGTCTACGATAGTGGCAGTGAACTACTATTCGTCAACGATACCAGTGACGCCGCAGGTTATGTTTCAATCCCAGGAAAGTCATGGGCTGAAATATCTGGCCCGACATGGTTCCACAACTACACCAACACGTGGCTGCTTTACATCTCCTACGAGCGTAGCGGAATCTTTAACCAGACCACAGTTCGGACATTTACAATAGCCAACGAAACCAGTGTAGTTAGAGGATATAATGCAGATGGCACAGCGTATGAATACAAGGATCAGGACTATTGGTGGTTTGAAGGTGCAACCATTCCATTATTTGGCCACGTTTTCGAAGATGATACCCCCATTGGTAGTGTACCCGTTCAGGGAATTGAAATTCACTTTAATTACTCCATTGACGGAGGTACTACCTGGTACAGAATACCAGGAACTTGCTCCACCAATTCCACTGGACAATGTGGAGTTAATTTCTTTTGGGATGATTCATTCTGGTCTCCATCTCCCTCGGATCGTTGGGTAAAAATTAAAACGATATTCAATGGAACTAACATAGATCAGTATTACGATGGCGGTACATTCGCACTCGACTCTTTCTTATTACGTGATCGGGAGAAGATGAATCTTACGGCCAGTGCCATCACAACTGAATGGTCTCATGACGCACCTGAAACAACGATTGTTGATGGAGTAAGCGTTACAGATATGAGAGATAATAGTAACGTAAATGTTTTTGCTTGGGTTGATATCAACGACAATGACGCCTATGACTCTGGTACGGAACCGATCATTATCGACAACCTGTTGACCACAGGAGTTACCAATGGCACCTTAGATATTACTCCCGTTTCATGGGCATCCTATCTCTATCAATACTTCACAGATATGGGCAATTACACCCTCATTTTCAACGCATCACGGGGCATATATGTTGAACCTAAGACCATCGAAGTTCCCTTCAATATCACTGTTGAAACCTTCAATATATGGACTCCAGGAGTCAATACCTCCTACGGTGGAGATGTCCCTGCATGCCTAGGTTGTGAATACGTCACTAGTTTGACTGACCCACAGAATGTGAATATCTTTGCGTGGGTAGATTTCATACAAAATGGAGTCTTTAATAGTGGTAACGATCTATTGGTTATCAATAATGCAATAACTAATTCTACTGGTCATGTAGATAGACCTTTACTAACTTGGAATCCACCTACAGACCTTAATTGGTACTACACCCAATACGGCCCAGGTACGCACGACTTTATCATTAATGCTTCTAGAGATCGTTTCTTACAAACAAATATCACAACCTTTGACTGGATCTTTAGACATGATAGACCAAAATTCCTGTCACCACCACCAGATATCGAATTCCCTGACTATATTGAATTTACCACTGGACATTCGATTATGTGGAATGTTACTGACCCCTACGATAGCGGGTCGTATGTAGTAGAGTATGACTATGTTGATGCCGTTACATCGTGGGTTGCGTGGGATAGTGGAACTTGGGTATATGACACACCAATCACAGTCAGCGTTGATGGTTTATCGCCCACAGGGACTTATACATTCCGGATTAATGTTACCGATCAACAGGCCTATACTACTTCTGACTTGGTCAATGTAACCGTATACAATCCTCTACCTAGCATTGAAATCCAAGACTACACAACTCCCTATATCCATCTCGTTAACGGGACGTCTATTAACTGGACGGTCAGAGACGTCAATAGCATACAGAGTGGAGGTTCGTACCAGATCTATTACAAGAATAGTACCGATATTCAATGGAAACCATGGCTAAATGATCCCAGTGGATCAGGAACGTGGATCACAGATGGAGTAGCATCAGACCTCATATCCGTGGTTATAGATGGTCTGAATTACACAATGACACCCTACTACTTCATGGCAAATGTAACAGATCAAAGCGGTGATTTCAATACTTCATCCAGTGTACAAATTGATGTTACCAATCCCCTTGCTACCGTAGTTGAGAAAAGCGCCCCACCAGGATATGAATACTTAGAATTCACCACAGGACATATCATCGAATGGGACGCAACCGATCAGAATAGCCCACATGCTGATGCAGGCAGCTATCAAGCCTATTTAAAGGTTGGTCCTAGCGGATCGTGGGGTGAATGGCATCCCGCAGATGGATCGGGAACTGGGACGTGGAATTCTACTGGTGCTGCTTTCACTATCGCAGTCACGATAGACGGCCTATCTGCTAGTGTTGATCCTTACTACTTCCGTCTAAATGTAACGGACGAAAGCGGGGATAACACAGGGTCAGCAGAAATCAGCATTCTCGTTTATAACGATCCCCCTGTTCTTTCGGATAATCCCAACATTCCTGTGTACTATCAGGGGCAGGATAATTACATCAACCTGACATGGACGGTTAACGATCCTTATGATTTAGGGACATGGCGCATTCAATGGTTAGATGGTTACTGGAAAGATTTAACAGGTTATAATACCACAGGAACATGGAACGACACCCTAGGGACAAGCGACACCATTTACGCATCCATCCCGAACACACATTTGGAAGGAAACCCCATTGGAAGATTATGCCAGTTCCGCCTCAAGGTTCTTGATGCGTTCGGTTCGGAGGTATTTGATGGAGTTGACGTCACGAGTTATAATAATCCTCCTTCTGGTATTTCTCCAGACCCACACATGGATTACTATCAGAATTACAGCCCCCTCACCCTGAACTGGACCATATCTGATTATAATTCGACATATGATGTCCATGATAGCGGAACTTGGCAAGTCCAACACTACATCAATGATGCTTGGGAAGACATTCCGGGAGAATCTGGAACTTGGTTAGATGGAACTGGGTCTCCACAAGCCACAATTGTTCTCTCGACCCTAGTAGGCAACAATACTGGAATATCCTATATTTACCGTTTGGTTGTGGCGGACAGTGCGGTTCCAGGTAATCAGGTTACTAGTGACAACACCACGGTAACTGTCTATAACTACCCACCCTCAATCTCTGGTTTCCCAACTACCTACGGTGGGACCTACTATGAAGATGATGGTGGTGATCTAACCTTAGATTTCACTGTGAATGACTATCAAGGTTTGCCTTCTCAACCCCAAGTAGGGGACTCAGGTGGGTGGTTCTCTGAGTACAGAATAGACGGGGGAACATGGGCACCTTGGACTGGAACAGGAAGTAGTGGTTCATGGTTCGTGACCGATGGTGCAGGTGACTTGGTCAACTTTGTAGTATTACAATCGGATCTTAAGGGTAGTGCGGCTGGTCGATTATATGAATTCCGAGTAAACGTCTCTGACAGCGCCTCACCAGCCAATAGCGTATTAAGCAATGTGTATGATGTCACCGTGTACAACCCAATCCCCACCACAACAAGTCCTCCTGATATCCCCATTTATGTAGAGGATTCCACTGGAAATATTATTGCGTGGACCGTTTCCGACCAGTATGACCAAACTGGAACTTACGATGTACTGTGGAAGGTTCTGGGTGCACCAGACACAAGCTACGTCATCTGGAGTACATATGACGACATCACATGGACTCATGATGTTGAATTCCAAGTTGACATAGATGGATTGGTAGGTGGATCCTATACCTTCCTTATGAATGCAACGGACGATGCACTGCCCGTTAATTTTGTTTCGGACCCTGTCGATGTTATTGTTGAAGCGGGGCCAAATGTTGTTCAAAACCCCGACATACCCAATGACCTCCTACAGTATAATGTTGGCGAGACTGGCAACCAAATCACGTGGGTTATAACGGAAGGTACAGGTGATCCCGCCGATTATTATGTCATTGAACGCGATGGCTGGGCCTTACGCCCAGAGGAGATCACCCAAACCATGGCTCTCGTTTGGGAGGATGATATGTCTGACGTATCACTATGGACCCAACAAAACGATCATCCTTACTACGAAAATGCCGGTAATGAAAATTGGCACGATATGACTTCGTATAATGCCCCGATTGATTCTGAGAATTTAGTCCTCCAGCTCTTACTGAACGAGGGATCGGGAAACAGTGCAGCTGATAGTAGTCATGCCCGACATCATGGAACGATATATGGACCCAATTATTCAAGGACCACCAGTTACAGACCCGAAGCAGGCAACTCCCTATGGCTTGGTGGGTATACAGATAAAAATTATATATATATTCCAGATTCCTCCGACTTTACTCCAGGAACAAACGGAATGACTTGGATGGCTTGGGTGTATCCAACCTACATGGGATGTAATCACCATGTCATCTCTAAGCAGAATTATCCAAGTCCCATGGAATGGGAATTCAAACTCAAGTCCGAAAATTGTCCACCCGATCCATATACAGCCAAACACCGTGTGGAGCTTAATCTCTACGATGACTCATACGGATCAGCGAGTCAACGAGGGAAAATTTCATCAGTGATGATAGATGATAATGAGTGGTCATTCATTGCAGCTACCTATGATGGAACTCAAGGAACAAACGCACATCAAGGTATCAAGATATATATTAATGGGGTAGAAGATACGGGTGCTACGTCTCAAGTCGGGGGCGGAACTTTCACTCTAGTCCGAAACACAGTAAACCCAATCAATATTGGTCGTCGCCTTGATGATTATTATATTTTTGGAGGAGGAATTGATGAACCTACCCTCTATAATGATGATTTATCCGCATCCGAGATATTAACGATTTTCAACGGCAATGATGTCATCACCCCCGAAACACCACACTACCTCGATTATTGGTTACCATATGGTAGTCCAGGTCATGACCCCCTTGCATATCAAGCAGCGGGAATGGTTCGAGAGTTGGGGATTAGCGAAGCAGAGGATTGGCACCTCACATTTTCTACTGAACTCGATACCTTCCCCTATGTGGATGGCACGTATAGTCCGTCTGGAACTCATCAAATTATCATTCTGAATGAATTTATGGAAGAAATGGTGTACCTTCTCTATGGTGATGGCTCTGCCAGTTCGGGTGCACATCGGTATTATACTTATGCATATTATTATACTGCAGGCGGAACACAAACTCAAATCTATAGTCCGGCTGCGGTCAATGGGTATAATATGAAGGGAGATGTCCAACTCAAAAAAGAGGGTCAGACCATTTCGGTGTTCTTCGTTTGTAATACCCAAGGCACGATAGTTGCGGGATGTGGGGTATGGCAAGATCTAACGGCCGCTGCTGGTGGGGCAGATTTATTACAACGAGGTACACCCACGTATATTCGACTTACCACCTCAGGTCGCGGACGTAGACCGAGAAATAATTATTTCCACCACGTCAAGGTCGAAGGTACCCCAACTGTTTGGAAGACACTCTATGAACCCTCCACGGTCTTATCAGATAAAGATCCCATAGCTCACTTCAAACTCGATGAAAACACAGGATCAATCGTTTACGACACCAGCGGGCATGGACTGGACGGTAATTTTGGTGGGACACCAACATGGACAAGTGGATATGAAGGTTCTGCGTTATATTATGACGCAACAGGAGACCGTGTATATGTCGATGGCTTAGCCACGAATTTCGTGGATACCGATGTATTTTCAATTAGTGCTTGGGTGAAACGCACCTCCAGTTGTGGAATGTGCACCATCTGGGGTAAATCATGGAGTACTACCATGTGGTTTGGACTCTCAGGTAACAGATTACTCCTCCAAAACGACGACCAACCAGCGTTATCCACTACAACCATCCCCACCGATACATGGACTCATGTCACAGTCGTCTATAATCGGGAGGGCGGTCGGAACGCGCGGTTCTATATCAACGGACAACCTGACAGTGCAAATCCGATCTTTGCGGGTGATCCTCATGGAGACACCGCCGCCGCCACGGATGGGTGGATTGGATATGAGATGCGCAGTGGGTATCAATATACCATGCGTGGAACGATTGATGAATTCCGCATTTATGATCTGGCGTTATCCCCTACAGAGGCCAAGGCCTTATACGATTCATACGTTGGCGGGTGGCATCAAGCTCGGGAGGATCCTGCAATTGACTGGAGTATTGCGTACAATCAGGATGTCATCAACTATTTTGATGGCACAGACAATCTGTTGACCCCCGAGACTCCGTACAGTACCGATTGGTGGAATAATGGTGCCAATTTCGCAGGAATCACACATGCAGTCACTCTCCCCACAACGAGAGACTGGCGTATTGATGTGGACTTTATCTATGATGCTGATAACTTCAACTCTGGTTCTAGCATTAGTCACTCAGGACTGTTTCAGATTTATTTCCTGAACGCCAATAAGGAACCTGTGATTCGGTTCTCTTACGAAGATAGTGATGCTTCGTACCCTGGAGTCTTCCCATTTGGACGAGAGATGCAGTTCTCTGCACAATATTATGATGCACTGGGGACTGATATTCCACTTTTATCGGAGAACCCAGTAAGCGGGGCCAGCATAATCGACGGCGTTTTGAGTCTCCAATACATCAATGGACTCGGAAGTTATCGTTTCCCCGACGATCCATCTTATCCGTTTTCCAGTGCAGATACATGGCAATCAATCCCATCTAACGGCTTCGAACGAGGTCCTATAGCCTATATCATGTTCCATTACGAAACCGATGATTATCGTCCCGCTGAAATGGCAGTACGGTCAGTGACAGTAGAAAGTGAGGGTACTCCAGCGGAGACACAAATTCCGTGGACAGACCCCGAGACCGTAACTGCGAACGTCGATGGTCTTGATGCAGGAACGTATCCTTACACCATCACCGCATACAACACAGGAGGGTATTACAACGATGATACCGTCACTGTTCAGGTATCTAATCCAATCCCATTACTCACTGGACGGGATTCCCCAGCCGAACCGTTGTACTCCGAGGCAGGAGCATCAAATATTCTTTCTATGACATTCTTTGATACCGACGCCGATTATTATAAGATCTTTGATGACGTGAGTCAAACATGGATAGTAGACGGTACTAGTAACCTCTGGACAAGTGGAACCCCCATCACGTTTGACCTTGCTTCCCTCACAGATCCAACTTTAGCTAATCTATACACCGAATATAACCTTATTTGGTACGCCTATGATTCAGCGGGTCAAGCGAACGATCACCTCGAGGATCATCCTACCAGGGATGCGTCCATCAGAGTGCGCATTACAGATAACGCACCTAATGTAATCCAGACACCACCAGATGATACCATTGCATTCGGTCAACTCGGTTACACCCTAGTTTGGGACGTCTATGACGGAAATCCCTCACAATATCGAATTGGTCATTGTGTGGGTGACTGGTCAACCTGTAATAATTACCCCACCAATTACGTCTTTACAGACAGTTGGAGTACGGACTGGACCACATGGGATGGCGATGACGTATCAATGCTTCTTAATGGTTTAGTTGGTGGAAGCTATTTTGTGGCAGAATTTACAGATCAGTCAGCCCAATCCGCCCAATCAGGATATACTAGAATAGATACTATCGATTGGAGTATTCAGGTAGTCGGATCTACGAGTACCTATTGGTCAGACGATATGGCGCGGCATGACGATGTAATTGACGTTGGATGGATTCCTGAAGGGATGTCATCGGTATCAGTAACTGTGTGGATCAATGAAGATTCCGATAATGTACCCGATTGCAACCAAGCCCCGTATGAATTATGTTGGGAAGGACTTGTACCTATTTGGAATCCAATCAGAGGAAAGGGAGAAGTAGATATTCCTGCAACTCTGTGGAGTACTATTGCAGGAAAACTAGATTCTGGTGGTACCCCTGGAGACTACTCCATTTTTGCCCAAGCGTATCATTCCAATTGGGGAACCATACGCGATACCGTGGGTGGTAATGCTGACTTTGATATCCTCAAGGAATTGGCGAGTGTAACCATTGCTGAAACCAATTACGGTGGGGGTGCAGTCGGTTATCCTCAGGGAGTCCCAAACAGTCTAGTGTTTACAGGTACCGCAACAGAGCAGGGTGAGGGAACTCCCGTCAGAGATGGTGAGGTCTACACCCTTCAAGTCTATGGCTGGCTTTGGCAAAAGAGTGATAACCAGAACCAACCAAAATTACATTGGGTAGTCGAAGAAGGAGGAGGTTGGAACTCCATGCGTGATTATAACGGGAATATCATTACTGGAGTGACAGGTGACGGAACTGGAAAGATTGGACATTATGACGTGTTCTTCTTCGATTTTGTCGAAGTGATATTAGAACAGTGGGCTTGGCAAGATACATTTCCCGATTACGAGTTCCGTTGGATTAGAACAGGATCGACCTACTACGCGGATCATAATTCAGTAACTCCTGCTTATGTAAATGTGGTTCCTCCATCTTCAGGAAGAGAAAACCACCTCAATAGTCTATCTGAATTTACCACTTGGACCGAAGGTACAAATATAGGTATGGGAATTAGTAGCTGGAGTTCTTCAGTCTATAGTTCTCCCAACAGTCTACACTGTTGGGGTACAATTATCGATGCAGGCTGGTGTCATGCTGACTGGGACTACACTCCCAGCTGGAGTAACCCATCATATAAGGGATTCCACTTATACGATTACTTGGTCAAGAGTAGTAGCGTCTCTGATTTCAGTTGGGGTGGCGAAGACATCTATTTATCGATAAATTTCCTACCAATTTCCTATGACACAGATATGCGTATAATATTCAACAAATATCTCAACTGGTATCTACAATTAAAGAATAATTATCTCTATGTGTACGCACAAGGACAACAGAGAGATGCGATAGCTCTGGAGACCCCCACGCCTGGATACTGGTGGGGAATAGAAGTTTTAATAACAGGAAATCCATATTACTATTTCGATCCACCACTTGCAACTGGTCATCATTATATAGCTATCAAAGTAACTAAGGCCGGTGTTCTTAAATATGAAACCAATTACGGGCGTTGGTCGGATCCAATTGACATGGGTTCATACGTCCAAGGTGTAGGCAAATACAGTGGAACCGTGGAGGTTAAGGCACAAGTTGGGACTTTAGTTTATGTCGATGGTTACATTGACCATCTCCGGTGGACTGGCACTCCTTCTGGTCAGATATGGAATGCCCCTTCCTCGGTAAATAGTACTCAGGGGGTATATACTACCTGGGAAAACAGCGGTTTGCAGGCTTCAGACTTCCTATCTTGGACTGATACTTTCTACTATGAGAATCTCGAAGACATTTCCGTTGACGGAATTGACTTTATTACGAACAGTACCCAAAGTCAAAGTCTCGACACCAATTCAATGATATACAACTTGGGTAATGATACATGGCAAGTGTTAAACGTTGCCGAGGTTCCTTCCAATGCAACTTTAGGAACTTTCACCATTAATTCAACCTATAATGTCCAAATCAATGGTTCTATGAGTCAGAACACAACCAGCATTATTGGTGGAGTTTTCAACTCAACTCAGGTATCAAATATTCCATTGTATAACGCAGGCCAAACCGTGAACCAAGAATTATATAATACAAACTTTACTAAATTAGCTACCGATGAACAGTTTGCATTGCTCTCTAATGTCAGATATTTCTATGATCTGATGCGAACTAGTCGAATAAATGAATCTAACAGCTTTGCGGGGTCATTCGATGTAGACACAGTGATAAGCAGCTACCTCGAGATTAGTGAGGAACACAAAATTGCTCTAGTTCTCGCAACGCCCTCTAATCAGTTTAATGATCTGTCCCAGCTCGGGACTCTCTATAACGACTATCTGACTCAAATCCAAACCTATAGGGATAAGGGGTATCGTGTATTCTGGTTGGTAGATGAGTTTTTGAATTATCAATCCCTAGAGAATGTGGTCAATCTCATTGATGTACTTGAAAAGGATGTATGGAATACTACTATTATAGTTAATTACGGAGGTCACGCGATTGATATTTCAAATAATGGATTTGCAAATGAAACTCAGGGGATTGTAACGAATAACGGGCATTTAATACTTGATACAGAATTACGTGAATTGGTTAATGTCTGGGAAACATCAAATCAGCTATTTGTTTTTAACACCTGTTTTGGCGAAGGTATGTTATATGAGTTAGAATCAGATAAAAGATCTCTTATTGCAGCTCAAAAAGACGACAGACCACTATTCTCTAACACATTTGATCGTTATTCAGTGTTTTATGGGAACTGGCTACAGATATGGGATTGGACGTTATCAGTAGAAGAAAATTTCCTCTTCCTCCAGTCTCGATTCGGTGATGCAATTATCCCTGTATTTGTTGATGGTGATAAGAACAAGAATCTTTACATTTAAGCAAGTGGATTATGGGGTAAAATCCCCACGTGTGCACAAATCTTGGTTGGGAATTAATAGGGAAGATTATTTTCCCTTTCTCTTTCTTTTTTTCACCCTAACAGAGAGAGCAATACCAACAAATAGAATCAGCGTAAATGAGAAACTAAACCCTGAAGCTGATTCCCCCCGAAGTTCATTACGTTGTCTATCTAGCCCAATTGAGAATGCATGATCACTTGTATCAAAAACTGAGTGTCCATTCTCACATACAGCCTCGATTTTCAAATGGTACCACCCGTTGATTATTAGATTTGTATCCCAAGTAGCATTCTGATAATCTAAATCAGACACTAAGACTGTCCACTGTTGAACCTTAAAGGGATCGTAAGATCCATTTTGATCTTCAACTCCCAAGGAAATATGATAGACAATATTGTGTCCGTTGGGATAATCCTTTGATTCAATCCAGAATATTTCTATGGGCCCTTGTAACGATTCATAAGCTAAGGGAAACAGGATTTTAGGAATCGATACGATGTGAAGGTTTGGATCAGAAGTGAGGTGTTGATGGGGATTCGAATACGGCATGTCATCTTGAAGACTACCGTTCAAAACATATGGAGAGTCAGAGTATCCATCAAGATTCAGATCAATAACATGGTCATCCCAAAAGTTATTTTTGAATTCAATCTGGGAACTTGCAGACCAATCTTTGATTGCACTTTGACGTATTTCTTTAACTTGATTCTCATTGATCATATCTGTATTGAGCCAACTGGGTTTAAATAAATAATAACGATTCCCAATAAAGTCATTCCCTTTAATGGTCAAGGAGCGTGATGTTTCTGCATAAACTCCCCACCGTTCATTGTTAAATATCGTATTGTTCTGAATGAATATTCTACTCGAATTTAAGGCGGTAATCCCTCGAGCATTAACATTGATTAGATTTTTCGAGATATTAATCTGATTTCCACCGTAATTACAATCTGAAACTTCTATCCCGTCCCAGAATCCATTTACTGAATTATTTAAAATCAGAGTTTGGTAATTCTGGCTGATAATTCCTGACCCTGTTCGGAGGATGCCCTCTATCTTTATTCCTGACCCTGTTTGTTTTGAATGAGATCGGGAGACATCATTGGATATAATCGTGATGTTGTTGCTAATGACGGATCTAATACTATCCAAATTGCCTCGTAGTTCATTTTTATGAACAAGGATCCCCTCTGATTGAATGATCTCAACGCCCGTATATGAATCATAGATCCTATTATCCTCAACAAATATATTGCTGGAGTCGTGTATATCCATACTTCGACTGTTTTCAAAGAACAGATTATTTTTCAAATGTATATTAGTACCACTAGCTATACTAATCCCTATATGAGTAGAATACACCGTGTTATTTTCGATCGTGACATTACCCGCCCTATGGGCACTTATCCCTGTGGCATAGTCTGTAAAGATGTTATTGGTAATATGTATGTGATAATCTGTCAATCCGACACTTAGAAGAACTTTATTCGGTGATGTGTCATTTAGCCAGTCAATGGGACCAGAAAAGTTGTATCCAGAAATGATGAAGGGGTTATTTACTGTCCCGTTTCCACTCCACCCCTCAGTTTGCACAGCTTCTAGAAGTGCCGTTTCCCCTCTGATATTCAATGGGCCATGGGGTATAAAATTTTTGTTCGTGGTGATTATCCTCTCATTCAGCGCTCTCGATCCAATTTTGGGTGGATTTGTATCGTAATCAGAAACCAAAAACCCCTTCCCTTGAACCAAATAGGTTGTAATGAAGAGAAGTAAGCAGATTCGTAATGCGTTTTTCTTCCAACTAATTTTCATAAGGCTCACCTCGAGAGGAAATACCGATTTGAGGGGGAAAATTTCCCGTCATTACGGGATTTACATGCATTTTTACTTTTAAGCTTATGGAAATCCGAACAAGATCAATCGGGATCAGAATCCTTGGCATCACCGAATGAGCTGATCCTGAAGGGAACCAATCAGCCGGCATTAATAAGCTGAGTTTAATCGAAATTTTGGATCATAGTCCCTCAACTTGGTCAGAGATGCATGACTTAGTTCGCGACAAGAAATAATCTGTTCAAGAACTCCATAGCAGTGGCAAGGGTGCGATCAAGCAAGATAGGTCACCTGCACGATATCCAATTGGATGGAGGTAGTTCTGTTTCCTGACCCTCATTGCAATAGGAATAGGTCGCCTACAGTATATAATCAGAGAAAGAGGCAATAATGTACTTCTAAAAAACGCGGTAAGGTGATACTTGGATTCCACCGACCCATAGACTCATATATGAGGATCTGAAAGTAGTTTTTGAAGCAGAATATCTTAAGGGTCTTTTCTTCACCTCACCTTTCATATGTCGAAGATTCCCAGCAAAGGGGTTCCTACCTAGGGGCGGAACTTAGCCAATGACCTCACTCAAAGAGAGATTAGGAGAACACCTCAACTTAGCTAAGACACGCATCAGAGAGAAAACTATTGTATTCACTGTCTACCCCGCCTGTGGCCAGCCCCATATTCGAGGTAGACTCACCCGTGATGGCACGATCGAGAAAATGTCCCTTCTCAAATGGCAACAGATCAAGGACGAATTGGCTGCAGCAATTAAACAAAGTCTTAAAGCCCAGTTTGTCAAGGGGAAACCTAGTTCACATCCATTCATGTACTCATACGGGGCCGGTATTAAGGTGGTAACAAAGATCGGAGAGGAATGGAAACACTATTTCGACCATCCCGCCCTATTGACGCGAGGAATCCCGTGTAAAGAGGAATGTGGGTTTTGGATGGTCACACCAAACATGGGGGATTAAAGAGGTGACTTGATTGGTGGAAAATCGAAACTTTTTTTCGAAAGGTTCCTCGGGGGGAAATCAGTGAATGGTCAACGGGAACACCAGCCGACCCCGTTTCCCTTCGAAATGATTTCACCGAG
Organism: Candidatus Thorarchaeota archaeon; assembly: GCA_048882505.1. GTDB lineage: Archaea > Asgardarchaeota > Heimdallarchaeia > Hodarchaeales > Hodarchaeaceae > Hodarchaeum. The sequence continues at coordinate 3,902 of JBHLRO010000014.1, read as the reverse complement.
GGGCCGCGAAATTTTGGTTAAAAACCCACGAAATACCCCCATTCAGGGTTCAAGGCATTTCACTAGTACCTCCAAATGTGAAGTCTAACGGGGTAGTCTCCTGCTTCCATGATTGAATTTCGAAATTTTAGGGAGGAAAGTCGTGTTTTTCGATCATAAAAGATGGTTAGCTGGAGTCCGACAATTCCGAATCCTCCAACAACTCCCATTCTCCTCACCAGAAACTGGGTTTTTTCGCCAGAATCCCTGGTCAAGGGGTGTTTGTTGGTTTTAAAGACACAGCTATTTCCACAACACCCCCAACAAACCATAAATAAGAAATGAAACACAAAGATATTTAGTAAGTAATCTTCCGACATCAAAGGGTTTAGTAAGGTTAAAAAACTTAAGTTCTAAATTGAGAATGGTGTGGGTTCTAGGTTGATCTCAAAAGGTCTGGATTCTCTGACCACTGTTGTTTTATCCGAAATTAATCGGATTCATAAGGATCCTCGGTTCAATCGGAATCATACTATCATCCTTGACGATTCTAACGCTGACCATGTGAACGTAAAGAAGGAATTATTCAAATTTTTGTTACTAGACCAAATTCAATCCCCCCAGGAAGGCCCGTTACCGACAGAGGAGGGGTTCAGAGTGGAGTACGAAGGTCACGAGGAGTATGGCCGGAGGATCATCCCGATCTTTTCCTTAAAACTACCCCAAGAAGCGCAACGGTATTTCGGAAACACCCTCCCGCGCTCGCTCACCGCTAGTCCCAAGTTAGCTCCACTCGGATTAACGAGAGTTCAGATTAATGGAATTAGGTTTCTGACCGATGTCCTTGATGAAAGGACAAAACTCCCCCTGCTTTTAAGTCTGTTTATGTCCCTCTATTCCTATGCTCCGAATCATTACCGTGGGGTGTATTACTTCATCTGGTATTGGCCTTCATTCCCCGAAGATCTCCTGGCCAGGAATTTTGAGTGGTTTGATCGGTTGGAAGAGCGGCAGAATGAGACCCCACATCTTAGGCGGTTTGTGGACAGGTTTGCGCCCTGTTTCAGTCAGCAGATACAACCCCACGTAGGGTGGCTCCCGTATAAAGGGCTGATGCACGATTTTTTCGCCGACACCCCCAAAAAAGAGCGGTTGCTGGCGATTGTGAACCACTGGGGCAACCCAGAGTGGCTGCAGGCGAAGGAAGTCCTCGACCTCTATCACCATTACATTGACACGGAGGTCACGCTTGCGGAGGTACATACGATGCTACCCCAGTTGGTGGCCGCAGGATACCTGGATCGAAATCCCAAGTATTCTCCACTAGCATATCGGATCATCCCGAGACAAGCGGGATTGTTGCCAACCATACCCCCCGAACTCCAACTGAGGACGAAAACGTACGCCTTTCGCTTGTAAAACTGGACACCAAGGATAGTGAAATAGTGGATTCGACGAGCTGACCTCAGAAATCATAGTCGTGTATTTGCAAGAAACCTCCCAAAAGGTGCAAAAAACGCTTCGTACCGCTTTCTTAGACCGCTTTTTGGTGATGCTTGCCCCAAAACCGTCACCGTCAAGGCCTGGGGTGATAGGTCAGTCGTTTTAAAATGAATGCATTCTTTAAATCTCGATTCTATTATGGGATTTATACACAATGGAAACAATCATTGAGACGCTCAGTCAATTAATCGAAAGTTATCTACAACAAGAGGAGATTGTGGGATTACTTTACAGTGGTGGTTTAGATTCAACGATCATAGCACACATTCTACTCTCTCAGTCCCCTCCATCGGCAGTACAAGCAGTGTCAGTTGGTCTCCCAGATAGTTACGACTTAAATAACGCCCTAACCATGGCTAAAGGGCTTGGCCTCTCGTTATCATTGTGTTACCTATCTGAAAGGATTTTGCCCGAGGTCATCGACGACCTACGCCAACTTAATATAGTAAAAAACCCAGGAGATCTTACAATTGCTATCCCCCTTTTTCTTGGGATGGGGGCTTTAACCGAACATCAAGATTTGGAAATTGTATTTCTCGGGCAAGGCGCGGATGAATTATTTGCTGGTTATAGGAAATATGTAACCTTGTTCATGGAACAAGGTACAAAGGTCACACAACAGGCAATGTATCACGATTTCATAAAACTTACTTCCCAGCAGGCGAAAATGGAATCTAAAATTGCTAGTTTTTTCGATTTAAAGCTTGTATACCCGTATTTAGAACCTAAAATTGTAACTTATGCCCAATCTCAACCCATTAAAGCCCATCTCAGCCAAACACCAGAAGGAGAAGTTATTCGCAAGTATATTCTCCGTAAGTGCGCCTCTAGACTCGGTTTACCTGAGAAGGCCATCACTCAGCCTAAGAAAGCCATGCAATATGGATCAGGAACGGTTAAACTTCTACGAAAACAGGCTAAACTCTCGGGTTATCATTCACTTCCAGAATGGTTCTCGGATATTTTCTGAGAGCGTTTTACGCAGTGTAAATTCCCCTGATCAGTTATAAACACAAATAAGTTGTTAAGGGGATTAATGATTCGAAACTGTTTCTCGTGATTCTGGGAAAGTTGATCGCAATATCTGGAGATTTCCACCGCTTTATATCGAGTAGAAAAATGAATGGGTATTAACCCAGCTAGAGAGGTTTGATCGCTCAATTTCTCTACTTCGGGAAGTAAGCTTTCCATGTCTGAATGAGATTCAAGGTGGAAATTTTTTTCTCGTGTTAGGTATGTAGCCTCGTGAATTAGTATTTGGGCGTCCCTGAAAAATTCAAACAGGCCTGAATCTACGCTTGTATCCCCTGAATAACACAATGTCTTAATCAGGTCAAAGTATATGTCGGTTCGTGAGATTACTGAGTTTCCCACCTTAACTGGAGATTGGCTCCGCTCAATTCGTTTTAAAGTTTTATTAAAGGGGATTCCCATTTGTTTAGCCTTATTTACGTCTAATTTTGGTTTCTGGAATGTGAGTTTATATGCTACCGAACCAACCTCAAGGTGAAGGTTCTTTTTACAGGATAAAAAGTATCCAGGATCCAGAGGAATGATATTCCCGTCCTCTATGGTTGTTATACGTATAACTTTCCTAACAGCATCGCCTACTTCGATCGTAAGCCAGTGGTACAAGAATTCTGCATCTGGAAGTGGAATGTTCGCATTAGGGAGGGAAAACAGATTCTGCATCCGTAATTGAAACGGAATTGTAGCCCCTTTAGGGATGATAATCGATAATGGATTTCTCTCTCTCATCTCTCGCTCCAGTAACAAGATTCGATGGATTATATGGGGAAGGCCTCCCCAATGATCGTAATGTAAATGGGATATTATGATATAACGAACTTTCCCAAGTGTTGGACGTCCTAAAGCTGCCAATTGAGGATGAATTTCGTCACTAGAGATTCGTCCCCATTCTTTTTGGAATCTATCAAAGGCAGGAATTATCTCAGATGGGCATTCGAATAAGTATCGATTATCGACCAGAAAGGAGACAGTGGCCATTGCATCAGTAGGTACAGTCCCACGGGCACCTATTAAACCAATGATCATTTTTTCTACATCCAATCGGCAGGATTGGAGTGTCTGACCACTTTAGAGGAATCCTGGAGTGTTATGAGCATTTCTCCAATCTCTTTTGCATATTCATGATTAAGATCCAGCGACATGCAAAGGAGGAGAAAATTCCTCTAATCTGCTCCAAGCTTTCATCACGGAGACACTAACGGGTTCTTCTTCGTTCCTTCCGTTTCCGCCTTCTTAATCGTTTTTTCTTCCATTTTTCTCTCATAAACTACCCAACTCATATTTTTTCTGTGATGAGATTATTGCAATCGCTCAACAACCTCCTCTATCCAGGCCTTGAATTTTGATTTTGGTGAAGCCCCTACTCGTTGGGCGATTCGGTTTCCCGCGTT
>JBHLRO010000013.1:0-101280 GCA_048882505.1 Candidatus Thorarchaeota archaeon | reverse complement strand
AGCCGAAACTCATTCTCTTCTTTCAAGGGGATGGGAACACCTTTGGCATTCATGTATGAAATAACGGCGGCGAAGGATGGGAAGCTTGGGTCAGGGTAAATAATTTCGGAATGGTGGGGATCCCGGACAGCCGCTCTCATCATGAAATAGATCCCAGAATTTGCACCGGGAAGGACAAGGATTTGGTTTAAAGTGGGCCGAAATCCCCGGGTTTTTTCAATTTCCTCCTGAATTGCTACTTTTAGCTCATGAATGCCCGTTGTGGCCACATAGCTTGTAAAATTGCTATCCAGAGCATCTTTTGCCGCATTTTTAATGTGATCTGGGGTTGAAAAGTCTGGCTGTCCGATTTCGAAGTGTAATACGTCTTTTCCTTCTCGCTCTAGAGCAATGGCCTTACCTAGGATTTCAAAAATGCCGGCACCTGTACGTAAACGATTGAAATCGATCATAAGTGCATTAACCCCGTTTATGATGAAGATTTTGAGCAGCAATAAAAGCGATGCCATTCTCCGTTAACAGTCGTGCGGTTGTGTTTACAGCTTCGTGTCGATCGAGATAGTTGACGAGGAGCGCATCCCAGTCGCCCGATTCTAGAACCTCGTTCTTTTCTCTAAAGTAGTCGAGAATGTCGGATGGATGATCCCGAGTTCTTTCTACTTCGACATTGCCGCCTTCATGTTTCGCTGATATATTTTTCACCGATTGTGCTAAATGTAAGAGTTCTTGGCGCCTGTCATATGGCTGGCGAACGATGCTTTTCCAAGTCTCAACTATATGATGTTCTAATCTAACAACCGATTCAAAATTGAATTCCTTGCGAATATATGCGCATAATTCAATTGTCGAGTTATTTACAGAATTTGATAGGTTAAAACCAATTAAAGGACTCGTACCATCCTCACGTTCAAACAATTTTGCAGTCAGTAAAGTCCATAAGACCGCGAATGGATTGTCATTTCCCATGAATACCGAAATTTTAAACTCGTTATCAATTCCCAGTTTGTAGAGGAAGTAGCCCAATAGTACGGTCCCAGGATTAATATTCAAAACCTGTTTAATCCCATAATTTGTGTAATAGTAGAGATACTCATCGAGCCACTTGAGGGCAAACTCATTTGGCTGGCCTACTCCTCCAAAATAACCCGTGATTGTATCTGGCCCGCCCAAATGAACATTCACTGGTGCCCCATCAAGTCCTGGTGCTGTCCCTTTTGTATCCAAGGTCTCGACATAAGAGGCTCCTATGATCTGCATCGCGGCAATCATTGCAAGGAGATCCCCGTCTTCTTCCTGTTCTTTCATACGTCGAACTCGAATTATCCGTCCTGGCATTAATTCTTGTCGTTTTACCGCCTGCTTGGCCTGCCTGATCAGGAACGGGAAATATTGGCATGCAGAGAGCTCGAGAGTAACAGCAAATGCTTCATCAAAATCCAAGGTTCGGTATCGTTCCCCTAGCACTTTTTGTCTATAAGATTCTATATCGATAAATTTTTCTTCATCTCTTTGTTTGATTAACCATTCAAGATCTTCTCGATACTTGCCGTTGCTAATTCCAACTCTTTCAAGGATTTGTTCAAGGCTTGTAGCGGCGATGGCCTTTCTGTTAATCTCCTCTACTCCTCCATACTTATCAATCACACTGAACAGGTCGTTAGTTAAGGGATTGTTTTCTAATGCCAGAAATCTATTGATCATTTCTAATTTCTCTTTAGAAACCTTCAACCTTGCTCGTAGTTGATTCCAATCTGCCATGTTCCAAACTTCCATAGGTTTAGGTGCCACACTGATGGCGAAACTTATGTGTTTACGAATATTCTTCAGCTTTGCGTTCGATGGCTAAAAGATAGATACCCAAATGGATGAGTAATCCTCCCTTTCTCGCAATACATTGAAAACTCTAGTATTCGGATAAGGTCAAGAAAGAAGAGATAGGTTTTAAATCCACTCAAAGATAAAATGTCCTTTAATTAAAGTGGCTTTCTAACAAGGAACTCGGAAAAAATCTGTGAAAATCATGGATCTCGTCTTCTCAGCTTTCGATGAAAAAGTAGGGCCAATCGCTGTTTTCTCAACTATCAAAGATCCCATTTTAACAAAGATAATAGCGGCAAAGTCCATAATATCTGCATTTCGTCTTGTAGACACTTCTACATCACATCCTTTGGAGGGTGAGGTGATTATTCCATTCCCCCAGGAAAAGAAAGTTGTTTTCATCTATTGCACAGAACTAGATCAAAGGACTCAGAGCGGAGAACGTCGTATGATCACTCTATCGGCCGTAGTTGATCAGGATCAAAATAATCAGCTATATTCGAGCGCATCCGAACTTTCGCGTTCGGCCACCGAAATTCGTGATATTCTCAATTCGAATTACTCTTTCGGGCAACCTCTAAATCAGCAACTGACGAACAGACTGGAAGAATGGTTGAAGGCCATTCCGTGATCTCTTTGGAGATATCCTCCAACCTCCCCTTCACTCCTTCACCCTAATCATGCTTGTTTTTGAACCAACGATTGGTGTGGAAAGGGTTCCTAATCACTCTTTAGTTTTGATTCAGGAGGGGGGAAGTATTGATCTTGAACAGCTTGTAGAGCTTCAAGGAGCTCCCGAAGCTCCCATGCGCCGAGCTGGATACTCATAGCATCTCCCAATTTCGTATTATAGGAACGCCCGTTTATGAAAGAAATCCCGAGATTCTTAAAGTCGCCCTTCTGGGTAACAGAGACCACTATTTTCCCTTCAAATTTAGCATTCACCCATTTATCGTATAGTTTATCAGCTGACATATGTTTACACCTGTTTTGTGACGAGAGTGTTACTCATCATGTTCCATATCTGCGTATCATCATTAATGCGTTTTCTACGTATATTTAACTTTAATGGTTAATTTGCTTTCCTCACCTGTTTGAATACAAGGCAATGAAGAGCTTAAGGAGTGGCCCGGTTAATTAAGCGTGGGTATAGGCAAGCTTCCCTGATATGATCTAGATTCAGGATCGTTTGAACCAACCGTTCTAAGCCAAGTCCGAAACCTGAGTGTGGTACGGTACCGTACTTTCGTTGATCTAGATACCAATAATATAGAGCAGGGTCGAGGCCTTCCTCCTTCATTCGTCGAAGGAGTATGCTATATTCATCTTCTCGTTGGGAGGCCCCGATGATTTCTCCCACTCCGGGAAGGAGCAGATCAGCGGCATTCATAACATCTGGATTCTTTTCATTTACTTTCATGTAAAAGGGTTTCATTCCAGTTGGGAAATGAGTCAGATAGGTTGGTTTTCCAATGGAATCAACCAAAGCTCGTTCTGGAGCTTCGGTAATATCATCTCCATGTTCCAAGAATTCCCCTTCCTCACCTTTAATATCATATTCACGTAAAAGATCGATTGCACGTTCATAGGAAACCTGTTCAAATGGTTTTGAAGGGACTTCGATAGTATTAAATTGAGCTAATATGGGATTGTCCTGCATGGTCTCGTACACATGAATGATCAGATCTTCCATGAAATCTAATAAATCCTCGAAGTCGAACCAGGGCATTTCTCCTTCTATATGCGTATATTCTGTTAGATGTCTTCGTGTTCTAGATTTCTCGGCCCGGAAAGATGGAAGAACGCAAAACACATTTCCCAGACTTGGAAGGACAGTTTCCAAATATAATTGAGAAGATTGAGTTAGGTAAGCTTCCTGATCGAAGTAGTTGAATGCAAAGAGGGTGGAACCACCTTCAACTTGGGTTTGTACGATTGTCGAGGGAGTAACTTCAATAAAATCCCTCGAAAAAAAGAACGTTCGAATTTGTCTTGTAACCAAATCGCGGAGGCGCATGATATTTGCTGATCTTTCGCCTCGTAGGACCAAATGACGTTTGTCTAGCATGACTTGGGGTCCAGAATCGGGTCGGATTTCATTCTCCAAATCAGAGGACGCATACTGAATGACAGGATTTATTTCGGAGATTTGAAGTTCTATTCCGTTATATGGTGCGCGAACATCCTCTTTGACTGAGGCTTGCACTGTAACTGCTGTTTCTCGCGTCAACCTGCTCGCGACGGCCTGGGCTTTTTCGCCGCTCGATGGCTTTATTACCGCCTGTACAAATCCAGAATGATCACGTATTACTACAAAAGTCAGTTTTCCTTGACGTCTAACATGATGTAGCCAACCCCTTACATTGACGTATTCCCCGATTTTGGTAGAAAGCTGGTCCGCTTGAATGAATTCCATGTTTTGCCCACATACACCTATTAATCTTTATAAGCGTTTTTTACGCAATTTTTTGAATGTTTTTTTTGATTTGACCAACTTTCGATAAATGCGTCCATATTGTTGTCCAGTATCCCACAAAGTAAACGATGAAGAGTAGGGTGCCAAGGGACAGATGAATAAAATCTAGAAATTGGTGAAAATGAAGTAAGAACACAAGTAGGATTAGGATTCGGACACGATTTACTAGGTAGGCCCCCAAAGCGCCCAACACTGCAAAAACGACCAACTGAGTTCCTCTAAGTATCGATTTGCAGGTCGTCAGCTGCATCACTATCAAATATGTGTCAGCAAAGAGGAGTAATCCAGAGATTCCTGAACATGCGAAAATTACCATAGCCTGAACGTATTTTCCAGATACGGTAAACCGCAAGGTTGTAATCCCCACCATTGTAACATCCAGTTGGGAGAAAACCATGAAAAGCGGGAGAGAAATCCCAATCCCCCACAAAAAGAGCAGGCTTTCTTCCGGCTGTAATTACGCCATAATAGCAATGAAATTGATAAAAGGATAATCTAGGTCGGAACCGAAATTTGGAGTAGTGAATAAATTATTGACGTCACTTGGGATAAAGATTAACCTAATGGTGGTATTAGGGAGAGATTCATGCTAGCTATTACCCATGTACGAATCCCAATGGATGTTACAAATCTTTGGATTATCATCTGGTTTCTCCAATTGAAATACTCTAGGTTTTTTAAACATGTGCGGAATAATACAGAACGAGTAGCGTCCTAGTCGTAGGTTGGTTTTTATACAAACGTAAAGACCGTATATTACTTTCATACGATAAAGACGCTTAAACGCCCTTTAAAAACACGTTTATTAGCAGACGGGCAAGGTCGGTGTCACCACGTGGTTCATTACACCTGTAAAGTTGTAATGCTAGGGGAAGGAGGAGTAGGAAAGACATCCCTGATTCGTCGGTACGTCAAGCAGACATTTTCCCATAACTACTTAACAACAGTTGGATCTAATTTTTTGATCAAAAAAGTAGACCTGGGCGAAGGAAACAGGATGACCATGCAATTGTGGGACATAAGTGGTCAAGATTCTTTTCGTACTATTCGACCTCAATATTATCTTCACTCACACGCAGGAATATTGACTTTCGATTTGACCAGGGGTTCCACTTTTCATGAATTAGACAAATGGTATGAGGATTTTACCAAAAAAACTGGCGAGGTACCACTGATGCTGTTTGGAAATAAGTATGATCTAAAAACCAGCAGAGAGGTTTTGTCATACGATGGCGCTGATGCGGCAGAGCGTTACAAAGCGGTGTATGTTGAAACATCAGCTCTTGATGGCACTGGAGTTGAGGCAGCATTTAGCGTATTGGCAAGAAAGATTGTAGAACATATTCAACGGCGTTTGCAAGCACAAAGTGACTTTTAATATTGGTTAAAATCTGGTCAGAAGAATAGGTAACCATCCCCGTCCATATCGTCTATCTATTGGCCAATAACGTCGTGAATGGTAAGAAATTAACTTCTAATGAACTCTTTTTCGTCGCAATAATCATTGACGAAAGAAAATGTATTTATAGATTGAATATGTCAATATTTTGTGTAGAGTGATATAAACAGCTTTCCCTTCATGATGCTTCTCCAGTTCATTAATCTCGCATGGTGTTTGAATTGAATGAGAGTGAACCGATTCTTATTTTCACAACAAAGGTAAGTCGTTGCGCTAATGGATACCATTTGAAGATCCGAAAAAAGGATGTCGAACTCCTGAATCTCACAGGAAAAATGGTTAAGATAAAGGTTTACCAAGTAGATAGCGAAAGCGGGACGAAGATGCAAGATCCATTTGATGCTCTGGTCGCGGATTGAAACCATTCTAGCACCGATATTTACCAATCAACCTTATTTATACTTGATAAAAAGAAGGATCGGATTATTATTGCCAAATAAATTTAAACTATGGATTTAATCCAGAGTTATATGAGGTAATTTTCCTCGAGTCTTGAGGTATTGTATGATCTTCCCGTGATTAGTTTAGTGACAGATACCTTTAAATCTCCCGTAATTCCCCTAATCGCGAAAAGATTATTAAATATCCAGTAATACTTAGGGAAATAACGCCACTCTTTACTAGGATGCGCCAATGATAGCATTACGTTACACGATATGAGGAGACCTGCTTGTGCCAAATCCTAAACTCGATATCCGTCAAACAGGGATAGAAGCGCTTGACAAGATTCTTGGTGGAGGTATACCTGCGGGTTGGTTTATCGCCATGCGAGGAGGCGCGGGGGTTGGTAAGACAACATTAGCCGTCCAATGGCTTTTAGAAGGCATTTTAAAATACCACATACCTGGTATGCTTGTTACTTTTAATGAACCCCTCCCAGCATTACAGGCAATATTCATGAATTATGGGTGGGACTTAGCTGGTCTCCAAAAGCTAGGAGAACTATCAGTTTTGGATTTTACTTCGACAGAAATGGGAATCATGCAACAGGCTTCCCGTCTTCGAGAAGCAAGTTTAGATTATGTCACTCAGAAGATTATTGATGAAGTTCGAGAACTCGGAGTAAATCGTCTTGTAATTGATCCATTGAATACTTTCTCATTGTTATTTCGAGACCATTTTGAAATCCGTAAAGAACTCCATAGGGTAATCGGGGTTTTATGGGAGGAAAAATGTACCACTATCGCTGTATATGAGAACACAACCGAGGCTCATACGGATGTATACAACCCGCTTTTCAGTACCGAGGATTTTTTGAGTTACGGCGTCATTCATCTACAATATATATTGAAAGATTCAGCTCGCGCTCGCACGATAGAGATTGTAAAAATGCGCGGCATGCAGCACTCGCAGCGCATACACCCCATGGAGATTACAAAGAGCGGCATCGTTATAGATGCTGATAATCCCTTAGAAATCGATTGAAATTTCCGATGAAAAGCGTACTACGGAATATCAAGTGGAGGATTATCGAATTCGGGTTTTACAATGCCGCAAAAAACATGGCAATGGATGAAGCGATTTTTCAGAAGTATCCCACATTAGGTCACGATACCATTAGATTTTATGGATGGCGGCCGAGTACTGTTTCAATAGGGAGACACCAATCTGTTGAAAGAGAAGTTGATATTGGCAAATTACACAAATATGGTTTTGACTTTGTCCGTAGGATTTCTGGAGGCGGTGCCGTCTTCCACGATGAAATGGGAGAACTCACCTATAGTATCACAACAAAGGTTGGAAACCTAGAATCAAGAAATGTGGAGAGCCAATATTATGAACTGGCAAGTTTTGTTTTTGAGCCCCTAGTACAAATGGGACTTCACCTCGATTACGATCAGATCCACTGTCCTTCCGTATTTACCAAAGGTAGGAAAATCTCTGGAAATGCACAGGCACGTTCTGGCGATGTTATTCTCCAACATGGAACAATATTAATCGATTATCGCCCAGAAATAATGTACGCTGTTCTCAAGGCTCGACCTGGGCGTACCAAGGAAGCGATGATCGAATCGGTATATCAAAAAGTTACAACCCTCTCTGAGCAATTAAAAGCCCGCGTTACGCCTGAAGAACTCGCAAATATGATCATAAGTCGATTAAGAAGCTCCATAAATACTGAATCTAGAGTCCAAAAGCTCGAAGAAGCGGAATTAGATCTTGCGTCAGAGATCAGCATAAAAAGATACCAAAATGATTCATGGAATTTTCGTTCAGGTTCCAAGTTAGTTTAGGATCCTGGCACTATCTTTATCGGGCTTTGAATTTATGGCAATCTTTTCGGCCAATTAACCATACCTTATGTTTTCTGCGAAGTTATGATTGAGATATTCTAGAATAAATCCTTTTGGGAATTGGAAAATTCCTTCTTTTTTAAAACGACTTAATTTCTCTGCATACCTATTTTCTATATATTTAATTACAGATTCCGCAACCATTCTTGTTACAGCAGGACTCGAATCTTTATCAGTAACGATTGCACAAAGAAGAGAATCATGTTTCACCATCAAAATTTGATGACGGTCAGTAGAGATAGAATGCAGGCTTTCGTCTCCCATTACATCCTGCAGGAACGTCTCTAAAGCATTTAAAAAACCCGGAACCATGTCAATATCAAGACCGCTTTTTTCTCGGTTTGAGAAATTAAGAGTTTCTATTGGAACTCCAGTCGGTAGGTATAAATATATACCTGCGATATGGATCTGTTGATTCGGGACAATTTGAGCTATTTTTTGGAAAAACCATGTCACAGCTCGGGAAATATTATGACCTGTTAAGCAAGAAACTTCGAAAACTTGAAATGATCTTGAAGGATTTAAAACATGTAACTGATCTAATCGAATTTTTGACACAATTAAATCAAGCGGAACGTGGGTCAGGTCTGATTTGTTGGCCAAGACTAGGAGAGGCGCGTCCAAATTCCATTTGAGACATTTCCACAACCATTCAATTGAGGAATCCAGCTTTTCAGATGCCTCGGCACTTGAATCGATTATATAGATGATCCCTTGCGAGTGTTGAACGTGCTTTTTCCATAATAAGTGACGAAACCTTTCATGTCCACCGAGATCGAATAGTTGAAACAAGGTTCCGTCCAGTTCAAGAATTTCTGTATCCAGGCCCGCCGTGGGCATAGTATGCTTGAAACCTCCCGTTTTGAGCCGCAAAGAAAGAGTTGTTTTACCTGCGTCCTCTAAACCTACAATAACAACGGGTATCCGTCTTTCAGGAGAGAAATACACCTTTAAACTCTCATAATCAAGCGAAGGTTTCTAGATCAGAAGGGAGAAGGACTTGGGAAAATTCCTAACAATAATATTAAATCAAAATCAGTCATCAGTTTAAGTTACGAGTCTCTCGTATTTAAGCATATCAATTAAGAATTGGAATTACTCGTAAAAGCATTTTAATGCTCAATAAAATACCCAATGATTTTATTGGGGGTATACTCCTTTCAATGGTATAACTTCCAGGTAAACCTATTGATCCTGATCGTGATTGGATACGAGGATCCTAGCCAAGTCTAACAAATCATTCTTTCTGTTGATATTGTCATTTGGATCATATACTTCAACTTGGAGCATGTCATCTCCGTCTCCCAGAGATAGATGGATCCATTCCCTGGTTGGAGTTATTAATTTGATGCCTAGAAATGTATCGACACATATAAATCCATCAGGAGGCTGATTTAGGACGGTTCGGAAAAAAGAAAGCATTTTGTTCAGAGGAAGAGCGATTGAAGTCTTTTTTTGATAAGGAATCTCGTAATTATCGAATAATTGAGTCGATCTCAGAGAACTCTGGGCGAGTTCAGTCATGATACTTAAAGTTGTAACTATAGCATCTGAACCAGGGGAAAAAACTGGGCGGATATTGAGACCAGTGTCATTAAATCCGTAAATGGCGCGATGCTCTAACACAGCTCTTGCTGCCTCGCCTGGTTCTTCATGTCCCACAAAAACCTTCTTGTTAGGTAATTTCCGATAAGCCAAAGGGTGTACCGTGTCTCCAATCACCACGGTAGCTTGGGGATTTGATTTGTATCTAGAGTTCAGGATTATTAAAGCTGTTTCTTCAGCAGTTCGGGTTTTTCCACTGCTATCCACGAAGACGGCATGTCGTGCCTCTGCATCGAGAGCTACCCCTAAATCCGCCCCTGTCGCCCTGACCGTTTCTTTAAGCCGGAAAAGCGATTGAGGATTAGGAAGGAATAAGGGATTCCGTGGACGATGAGCGTTGAGGGTTATAACTTCACATCCTAACTCGCTCATTAAGTCTGGCAAGATATAAGAAGCAGGGCCGCAACCACAGTCGATAACAACTTTTAACTGTGCTGATTCGAGATCTTTCTTGTTTTCTCCGAAGAATCCTGCTACAGCCCTCCCATAAATAGTCATGGCATCAGCTACGCTTAACCAGCCGACGTTTGATGGATTAACCCATTTAATATCCCGATTTTCGGCCAGATCAATAATCTTACGAGTTGTTTGACTATTAAATTCAATTCCAGTATAATCGAATAATCGAATAGAAACCATGCCTGCTAAATTGTGCGATCGAGTAAACATCACTCCAGCATCAGCACCAAATCGTCGGATCGAAAATTGAAGGACACTAGTCGGCGTAGCTCGAAGATCAATCACCTCAGTTCCGCTTGCCATAAGTCCCCCAGAAAAACCCCTTTTTAACGCCCTAGAATCTCGACGATAATCACGCGCGATCAAGACAATTGAATCTAGATCAAGAATTGTGCCCATAGCGCCACCCAGAAGCGACGCCACCTCTACAGTTAGTACCTTGTTCGAAAACCCCATAATCCTTCCCCACCGAAAGTAAGGTCGATCTAGATGTTTAGAAGAAGACTCGGGTGACATTACAAACCATCTCGTTGCCATTCTATTTATTCTATTTTCCTGATTATTTCCCCTTTTTGAGTTGATACGGGTTCCGTCAAATGGACGCCAGGAGCAATTACTGTACCTTGTGCTAAATGTGAACCATCAGGTATTACTACATCGTTACACACAATCGATTCCTTTATCGTTGTCTTGCTACCAATATGGACATCGTGCCATATTACCGATGCCTCGATAGTTGTGTCCTTACCAATACGTACTCTATCACTTATCGCTGTGAGCGGCCCAATTTTAGTATTATCACCGAGTTCTAAATCTCTTCCAAGAACTAATGGAAACTGGAGTTGTACAGAAGATGAAAAGTCGGGACGAGGACCTTCATACCACACACCATTTTCTTCAGCCGTTGCTCTTGGAAAATGAGGAAACGCCCATCTACGGAGAACATCCCAGTTAGAATATAGGTAGGTTTGAGGATTTCCAGCATCCATCCAGTAGTAATCACGTCTTTCATACCCGTACACCCCATATTCCCGAGCGAGGTACGGGAGGATGTCTTTTCCGAAGTCCGTAAGATCTGTTAATCTATCGAGAACTCCTAGTATTTCTCGATTAAAACAATATAGTCCCGTATTCACGAGATTTGATTGGAGACGTATGGCTTGTTTTTTGGCAAACGTTAAAGTCACAAAATTTAATTCTTGGGGAAGTGGCTTCTCCAAGAATAGGAGTATTCGAGATTCTTTATTAAGCATAATTACTCCGAAAGCTCGAGGATAGGCAATATCTTTTAACGTTATACTAGCCGTACTATTTTTTTCCTCGTGAAACTTTTGAAAGTCTGTAATTGGAACATTTGTAATTATGTCAGCCATCGACACTATAAAGCGTTCTGTGTCAATTAAATCTGCGACCAGACGTACAGCATCTGCTGTACCCACGGGGTTCACATTAGGTATTATATATTCTAAGTCATCGAACTGGGCGGCTTGGTCAAGGTATCTCCTGATCTTATTCCCCATGAATTTCGTTACAATGATTATATTCCTCGTGATTCCATTATTTCTAAGAAGTTCTAAACTATAATCTATCATCGGCTTGTTCGCAACGGGTACGAGCGGCTTGGGGATGTTTTCAGTCAACGGACGAAGCCGGGAACCAACCCCGCCTGCCAATACAATTGCACTCCAATTCTTCAGTTTCCTCGACCTGTCTCATATGCACTAGTTGTAAATGTAAAAACGTGGCCTATATAACGATTCGTACAATTAGAATTCTTTTAGGTTATCAGAGGGGTCAATAAACCATGAGCTATTTACTCGGACCAATATTAAAGATCAGATCCTACCGCATTGTAGGGTTGGTTTTTCCTCCCTCAATCCTTTTTTCGCGATTTTATAAGCGTTATCATGCTTTCACGGTAAGAAAGTGCGTTTGAAGTTATCATCTCCGTTGTCAAACAATTATACTCCCTCAGCAAGATATATTTTTTCTTGAGTTATATGCTAGCTAATCTCTGAATAAGACATTATTTTTCACTCTCCCAAAGAGCCAGACGCTAATCTATCACCCATAATTTTCCAATAAAAACGATTATACAGATTTCATACCAAGTATTTTTGATACAAGATTGATTAATTGACTTTTTAAAGTAACAGTAGATGAAATGATTTAAGATCAAATTACACAATCATTGGGTTTATAGACTATGGCTGATAGCGAAGATCCGACTTCATCGGAAGAAGCATCTCTTAGCGAAGAAGGGGGTGAAGACAGCCAGCTTGTTCCTAAAGAAATGAAATCTAAACATATTAATGCTCTAGCCAAAGGACCCACTGATGAAAAAAGACAGATCATAAGAGAAATCGACAATGATTCTTCTAAACTAGCCCTCAAAGTCCAGAATCAAAAAGAAACTATTGGTACATTAGAAGCACAACTGATACTGAAACAAGACGCAATCGATTCCCAAATTCAAGAATACTCAGCTCAAGTTTCAGAATTAAAAGCCCAATTAATAGCCACTAGGAATATTTTGACCGAAAGAGAACAGGAACTGCAACTTCTGCAGAAGGAGTATAAGACCGCTCAGACAATCATTAACGATAAAAATCAGATCATTGAAAACCAGCTCATACAGCTTAATGAGTATATTAAGGCAATACATGGTGCCAAGGAGGAGCAGCAGACCTACCTTATGCAAATTTCGAAACTTCAAGATCTTCTGCAACAAACAGAAGGGGAGATAAGAGAGATAGAGGCAGGACATCGAGAAATACTAAGCCAGATGCAGGCTGAAGTTAAACGGGCCGAAGTACGCGCAGGGCAACTTGAACAGGCTGACCCGAGCAAAAGCGATTTGGTACGAAGTCGCCATCTCAGAACCATTCTGCAGGAGAGTGAGGTAGGGAAAATCGTTTTGTACATCATTGATTATTTTGAGAGAAAAAAAGTTAAAACACTAGCTCTTGACACACTTGCCACGGAACTGGGAATTACACCCATTATTGCCAGAAAACATCTACGGTATCTTCATGAATTACGGATTTGCGACCTGAATGAAGTGACGCGGGAAATCAAACTTGTGAGTTAGTATTTCGTTGGGTCTCACTTTTTCTTCTCGGTACCAACCCTTTTATGAGGAAAACCCCCTCCGTTCCTACTACCAAGGGAGTCTGCTGGGCCTCGTTATTCTGGAGGAGTTTGTTAACATTGATTTCGTAGATACCTTCTCTTTCCTCCTTTACGGTTAAAAACTCTGGCACTTCCTGCTTATTTGTAAGCTGATACGGCCTGCCAGGAATTAATAACGGTTTAGGCCGAGGTACAATTCGGAAAAGTCTATGTCCACATTTGCAACCTTTGAAAATTTCCCATTCCGAAGTGGGACTCCGACCACATTGGGCACATTTATAGCGCTTCAAGCTATCCTGGTTACTGGACATTTCACATCATTCGATAATCTATACTAACGCAATGGAAAGTCTCTGATAGTTTGAAGGTGCGATCACAGTCATACGGATATCTTTACGGGAAAAAAGACCAGATGTTCGGACAGGCGTCGGAGATAAAATCCTATATCCCATAAAATCCTCGTGATCAATCTGTTTCATTGCCTCTTGAATTAGTTCTGCCTCTTCTTCTGGCTGGAGGCCACCTTCAAAAACTACAACTCTCTCATTCTGCAACTTTGAAATTATAAAATCACATTTCTCTGTGACATCCATCTTCTTAGTTGTATTGATCGTCACAAAATCTATTCTAAGATCCATTTGGATTCCCACCACACTACATTTGCGAAAGCCCTAATAGGGAGGTGTAAAGTTCATTCATCCCTGTACCTTTTTTTGCAGAAATTGGGATAATATCACTTTGGAATACGTCTCGCACCAAATCTGGATTTGATTTGGCGAGATCCGTCTTATTGGCAGCAACGATAAGGGGAATATTACGTGCCTCTAGATTTCCTATAACAGTCCAATTCACCTGATCGAACGGTTCACGAGCAGAATCTACAACGACGATGGCCGCATCCATACGATCTAAAGACTGAATTGCTTTTATTACACCTCGAGTTGCCTCTTTAGCGCGATTAATACTCTGATCTTTGCTGAGACCATATATTTGGAACTCTCTATAATCTATGGAAGTAGTGATACCAGGAGTGTCTACAATAGTAAGATCTAAGGAACCATGCTGATCCGTAATGGAGCAATGCTCCATTGCAACACAGTCTCTGGTTTCATGTGGTATGGGAGACACTTCCCCCAATGGGGTTCCGTCTCCACACTCAGACGATATGCGATTTGCAAGAGTTGTTTTTCCTGCATTTGGGGCACCCAAAATCCCAATTGTCAGCTTAGATCTTCGACTCTTTGCAAAAATCTTGGCAAGTATACCCATCAGTAATCAAACCTTGAGAACGCTTTGACCTGTCTCCTTCCGACATTACTGATAATCCGTCATGTTATGTAGGAATTACCATAAATCGTTGTTTCGGTCCTTGGAAATAACATGAGTTACAAATATCTAAGGTTTAGAAATCTGGAAAAAAGTCTTGGGATTCTTGTTTGTTTACTATGCTTGGGCACACATTGCAGCGGATTTCCATTGGTTTCATGATAGGATAAAAGACAGAGGAGGGATTATTAAGGTTTTAAAGATGATGTCTCGGATCTAAAAGCGTTCTAAATTGTCACGGTTCATACTTCCTTCTTCTATGGACGGCTTGTTCCAGCTCAAAATCCAAGGGATTAGCATGTATCAGGCCGTGAAGAATAGCAGTCAAGAATCGGAGTATAGAGATAAACATCAGCATAGAAATCAATATTATATTGAAATTTGTGCTAGAATAGTCGATTCCAACAAGCCGTAACCAAATATCCATTACAAGGCCTGAGAAAATGGCCCCTGAAAATGCAGCTATTCCTTCGAAAGTTAGGAGAATTGAATAATATCGAGCTTTTGTCTCCGTTGTGGAGCAGTCCAGGGAGTAAGTGGCAATTGCGGTGTCCTCGGCCCCAAATGCCATTCCTCCAGGTATGTTTACTAGTAATAGAAATAAAACGTCTCCAGTTAGAAGCCCAAGTGCATATCCAATTGGTACGATTGTGTAAGCAATTCGTGAAGCAATTATAACAGGTTTTTTGCCCAACTGATCTGCTAGCTGCCCTCCCCAAGCCTGTCCAATACCGCGAGGAAGATTAAAAACAACCCATAAGATGGCTACAGTCAACCATGAAGTTGCAACCCTTAAGGTAACAAAGGGGAAGATAGGCCACGCCGTACTCATAGCAAATCTAAAAATGGCATCAATGGGTAAAAGACGTCGGAATGGGGGATTTCTTTGGATCAATTCATTCATGGATAAACGAACCTCTTCGGGAAAAGGTACCTTTGACAGGCGTTTATCGTATTTTTCAACCAGAACAAAGGAGGTACCCAAACTTACGACAAATAATAAGCCTCCTATGAGGAATGGAATAACAAAAGCAGGTCTACTGGATGCATATTGAATGGCCTCTCGGGGAAAGGGGAAGGGAGTGAGATCCATAAGAACTCCTACTGAAAGGATTAATACAACACTGGTTATTGTTCCCAAGGAATTTATTTTTCCCACAAATGAAGCTCGTGTCTTTTCAGAAGAATAGTCTCCGAGAAATGCATTCCACGCAGGGATTACAGCGAACCCGATTGATGTAAGAACTAGGGACACAAGAACTAATTCAAAGGGATTGTTAACGAAAGGTAGAAGTAATGTGGAAAGCGCAAGTGTTGTAAAACCAATTACCAAAACCAACCTTCGACCTTTAAGGTCTGCGAGCCATCCCCAAACTGATTGGAACATGTTTGCCCCTAAGTTTCGCACGGAGGTTAGAATGGACTGTTCAAGTGGTGAAGCCCCCAGAACAACTCCGAAATACGACAGATAAACAAAAATCGAGGACCTTCCCGCAGCCCATCCCACGCTCAGAGAGTAAATTGATAAACGCTCGCGTAGATCTCGTGGTTCTTTAGATTGATCTGATTGGGAGTCAGTACTTGAGATATCTACCATGGAAAGATCACCAGAGACCGATATACGATGGAAATGTCAAACCTGAATAGATGTTTTGATTGTCACTCTCTCCCCAGAAACCAAGGAGAAAGGGAAGGACTCATAATCCCTTATTAACCAATGGCTCTAGGTTTCCTGATCTGCAAACTGCTTGGAATATAAGTCAGCGAATATCCCCTGTTTGTCAATTAGCTCCTGAAATGTCCCCCTTTCACGTATTTGTCCATCTTCCATCACGATTATCTTTTCTGCGTTCTTAAGGGTCGAGAGGCGGTGCGCAATTATCACGGTTGTTCTGTTTCTGATGATCTGGTGAAGGCTTTGCTGGATTACAAGTTCTGTATGAGGATCGATCGACGAGGTGGCCTCATCAAGGATCAGGATTTTGGGGTCACTTATAACTGCACGAGCGAAACAAACTAGTTGACGCTCGCCCATTGAAAGGCGAGCCCCTCGTTCACCGACCTCAGTATCCAGGCCTTTATTCATTACAAAATCAAACGCCCCAACCTTCAAGAGGGCCTGTTCAATCTCTTCCTCTGTTGCATCTGGCTTACCGTAAAGAAGGTTCTCTCGAATGGTTCCCGTAAATAGGAATGAATCTTGAGGGATTATTGCTACCCAATTTCTATAGCTATGTAGGTCTAGATCGCGGATATCCACCTTTCCATCCAAGAGGATTTGACCGGTATCAAAGTCATAAAACCGACACAGAAGGTTGGTCACAGTGGTCTTACCAGCCCCCGTATGGCCCACCAATGCGTAAGTACCCTTCGCAGGAATTTCCAGATTAAAATTACTAAGAACCATAGGGCTCCCTTGATCATATGCGAAAGAGACGTCACGGAATTCAATCCCGCCTTCTAAACTATTCAATGGCCGTTTCTCCCTGGGAATAACTCCAGGGTTTCTATCCAGAATGTCAAAAATCCGTTCTAATGCGGCCATAGCCGCTACCAGATTATTATAAAAGGTTGAGAGCGTCATTACGGGCTGAGCTATCCGTCCTAAGTAAGATAAAAAGGCAACAAATAAGCCTACAGACATAGTGGAGGTTCCAATGGCCACTCCACCCACTAAGACCACTAAACCTGTACCTATGGCTAAAACTGTGTCTACCAGCGGGAAAAAAATGGCAAATAATAGCAGGGCTCTAAGACGAGTTTCATAATTCTCGAGGTTTAGCGTATTAAATTCCTCTTCCATAAAAGTTTCAGCTGCAAAAGCCTTGGAGACCTCTATTCCTGAAATAGCCTCTTGATAGTAACCTGTGACCTTGGCTAGCGTTCTTCGGGTTTTCTGCCACGCTATCCTGGTCTTAATTCTAAAATAAACAATAAAAACCGATAAAATGGGAAAAATAATCAGCACGGTGACTGCTAGCCGAAAATCGAGAGAGAATAATACGAAAAACAGAACGGACAGAAACATGCCAGAAACCAGTGCCTCGATAATTCCCGTTGAAAGAAGATTCATGAGGCGTTCTACATCATTTGTGACTCGAGAAACGATACGACCCGTGGCTTCTCGATCATAATAATCCATACTAAATTCCTGAAGTTGATAAAATGCCTGTTGACGAATCCTAGTAATGATTGTGAGGCCTGTAATTGTTGTGATATACATTGATACGACATTAAGGAGAAAAGCAACAACGGCAACTGCAAAATAAATAAGCGCTATAGTTCCCAAACCAGCTATATTGCCAGGAATGATGTATTCATCAATGGCTACTGCGAGGATGAGAGGATGGACAACAGTTAGAATCGAGGCGACCAACATTGCTCCTAGAGCCAAGCCAAACACCAGCAAATGGGGCCGTGTATACCCTAGTAGCCGAACAAAAAGTTCACGGTCCGAGTAGGACCGTCTTAATCTGTCGCGCTGATCCTGATCCTCACTAATTTGTGATCCTCTCCTTGACTATCCGTTCTAGAGCGAGTTTAACATCAACTAGCCCGTCATCCTCATATTGGGTTCTATAGAGAAGTGGGTAAATTTCTCCTGATCGCATCAATTCTTCATGTGTGCCCTCTTCGAAAATCTGTCCCTGATGCATGATTATAATACGATCGACCATCTTAAGTGTTGACAATCGCTGTGTAATCACCACAACGGTCGGATGATGATCCTTCAAATATCTCTCAAAAGCCTCCTGGAACTTTGTCTCGGTTGTAATGTCCAGTGCCGAGGTGGCGTCATCCAGGATTAATACTGGTCGTTTTCTAAGAAGCATCCTAGCGATAGCTACGCGTTGTTTCTGGCCCCCTGATAACGTTACTCCCCGTTCTCCTAGTAGCGTCTCAATGCCGTCAGGAAGCGACTTGACAAACTCGTCCATCTGCACAATCTTTAGAACCTCTTCAATTTCCTCAGGTTTAATATCCGTTAATCCAAACGAAACGTTTTCACTTATAGTTCGCCCCCAAAGAAAGGGTTCTTGATGTACAAAGCCGATTTTTTCTCGCCATTGTTTCAAAAACAAATCATTCAGCCTGTAACTATTTGTAGGATTCCAGCTGACGGTAAGAGATCCTTTGGAGGGATCGTAAAATCTAGGAATCATCGAAATAAGAGCTGTTTTTCCAGATCCAGTTGGGCCCAGTACGGCCACACGTTCCCCAGGATGGAGGGTAAGATTTATGTTTCTCAAGACAGGTTTTTCATCATAGGCAAATGTTACATCATTAAAAACAATCGTTGGAGGAAACGTAAGATGGGAAACATTAGTCGGATTTTCTGTCTCGGGAATGATTGTTTTTTCCTCGAGTAGCGTGAATACACGTTCTCCAGCAGCTTTCACTCTTTCAAACATAATCATAGAAAACGCAAGAAATCGAGTAGGTGTTGCCAACAATGTAAAATACGAAATCATTGTCACAAAAAGCCCAGGACTTAAATTTCCCCCGATTACCTGTACACCCCCAAGAAAGATTAGCAGAGTTATCAGGAGATTCACAATAAATAAAATCGCAGGCAGAAACAGGGAGCGAATTTTAAAGGCGTAAGCTCTGAGACTCTGGTACGCCAAGTTTTCTCCATCAAATTTCGCTCGTTCCCGCTTTTCTGCATTGAATGATCGTACAATCTGGGCTCCTGAAATGTTTTCCTGAATCACAGTCGTCAAAACACCGTATTGTGTCCGAATATCGAAGTAAAGAGGGCCTAGTTTTCTGGAAACAAAAAATGAGAGTAAAAATAGCAGGGGGGTCACCAATCCAAGCATGATAAACAGACGGACGTCCAATAGAAACAAAACAGTATAAACGCCGAGATATGTTAAAAAAGCTTGCAGAAGAATGCGTTCTCCCCAAATTAAAAATTCAGCCATTGGTTCTAAATCCGTGGTTGCTCGGGCCATCAAATCCCCTGTGTGCATCTGATCAAAAAAAGCTAGGCTTGAATTTTCATACTTATCAAACAAATCCCGGCGAATCTCGTAGATGATCCGCTCCCCCTGGCTGTACCCCAAATATCTTCCAGAAAAATGAGTTAAACCTCGAACAAAGCTTACGCAGATTATGAAGAAGACCCCAATCCAAATGATGTCAATAGAAAACTGATTTTGAGAGACTGTACTTAGGATTCGATCTATAAGGGCTCCAATGAGTAACGGAATAGTCAGTTCGGCAACCTGTGCTATAAAAATGGAAGTAATGACCCCAATCGCGAGTTTCTTGCGCTTTCCTAGATATGTAAGCAAGTATCGTACAGTATTCACAGGTAAATCCCGACACCTATCGCTATTCGCCTTTTTATTATAAACCTCGATCTGTGAGTTCCCTAACAAAGGACACCAAAAATATAAAAAACATTTAAATCATATAAATCAACAAATCTGTTTCAAATTTATTACAAATCATGCCAGTGTAACTTATGTTTACAAACATTACACCGCAAAAATTAGCGGTTAAACGAATCCAACCATTTTATCTTCAAATCTAGCTTGTTGGGGGCGGTTTCGGTGTGGTACAAAAACGAGTTGATTCATGATGATGTATACAAGGAGTTCTTCGATTAAAAAAGAAAATTTAAGCTCCAGAGAAAAGATCCTCGAATTTCTTCTGGTAAATAGAGTTGGTCCGGACGATTCTCATCAAACAAGCGTAAAAGACATTGCTGAAGCTGCAGGAATATCGGTAAATGCGGCACGCCAGTATCTCCTAATGCTAGAGAAAGAGGAACTCGTGACTCGCACTCAGAGGAAAGGTACAACGGGCAGGCCAGCAATGGTTTATGCACTGAATCCATCCGCTCTGAACATATTTCCTAAAGATTACGCTGATTTTGGCCTTCGTCTGCTCAAAGAGGTGAAAAACGAGCTGGGTCCGTCGAAAGCAAAACGACTTCTCGAGAATATGGGGATAACCCTAGCTAGGGAAGTTGAATATTCAATGCACCAAAACTATCTTGAAACTGGTAAACCCGTCTCCCTTAAAAAGAAACTTGACGCAATAACCGAAATCCTAGCCAATTGGGGTGTTTTTCCTCAGCTTATCGAGAATGGTGATGACTATAACTTACGTTTGTCAAATTGTTTAGTATATCGTATTGCAAAAGAAGAACCACTTGTCTGTACTGTTCATGAGACCATTATAAGTGAATTACTTGGAAAGAACATCCCAAAGGATAAATGTATCCGACTCGGAGACGAATGTTGTCTTTATCGGATCGAAAAGGCATAAAAGTTATATAACCTTCTTTAGACATATCTAAATCCGAAGAATCGATGATACAGCTATAACAAAGAGCGCACCAGTAAGAAATGCTCCCAAGTTCCGAAAATTGTGCTCTGCATGCGTTTGGGGGATAAGATCCGATGCGGCTACATACAAGAATGTGCCTGCGACAATCGCGAGGAGTATTCCTATAACAGAAGTATTTAATCCCTCGTTAAGAAATATGATGGAGAGTATTGCACCAACAGGAGTAGCTAATGCAACTAGAACGGAGAGAGACCCCGCACGGTTCGGCATGCTCTCATATATCAGGGTAAAAGAGGTAATTCCCTCAGGTACCTCATGTGAGATTACCGCCAATGCTGCCAGCAAGCCGATTTCCGCACTCAATTCGAATCCCACGCCTAGTATAATGCCATCAATGAGAGAATGGAATCCAAGGCCCGAAAATGCCATCAATCCTAATCGTTTAGAGGAGGTATGAGCGTGTGGATGATCATCGGCTACTTCGTGTTGGTGAAAATGAATCTCACTCCCTGAATGGAGAATTATGACATTTTCTAGAACAAAAAAAATCAAAAAACCAGCAAATATACCTCCAAATGCGTATTCGGTTAGTTCAGCTGCTTCAGGCATGAGATGGAAGAAAACCAGCGCAACAATAAGTCCCGCGGCAAATGAATTCAGATAAGCCGTGTTTTTTACCGCAAAATCCCGGTTTTTATTCATTAGAAAGATCCCCCCTAGGGTTGCTAAACCAGCCACCGTTCCGTAAAATAAAACAAGAATATCTGTTGAAGTTGACATATACGAGCCTCATGGTCGTCGATTCGTCATTAAAATTGTGAGCGCCTTGCAAATTCTATTGTTCAAGGACAAGAGTTTATATTTCTGCTAAAGTCCAAGTTTCGCATGAAGAAGATCCAAGGCGAAGGGAATAATTATATTGATAAAACCATTTTTAGCGGCCTTAAATTGGGAATGAATTCGGCAAAGGTCTTTTGGGAACAAAAAATCACGCTTTCTGATGTTTCATGGGAGCACGATCCCCAATATCGATTTAATTTTTCCTCAAAGGTCCTAAGATTAAGTAAACTCCATTGGAAAGAGCTTTCCCGTCAATATTCTGCGCTTTACGATGGTAGAATTCTAGTTCTACAGAACATCTCTGAGAGCTCAGGAGTATTAACGCTTACAACGTCCTGGATTGAATTCTCCCTCCTGGCATATCATAATCGTAATGAACTGAGTATTCCTGGAACTCATGGCGTTCTTGGATGTAAGGTGCTGATAACGAATCCCAAAGAAACTCATTTCTTGGCGGGAGTAAGGTCGCAGAAATCTGAGCATAAGCCCGGATTTTTAATGCTTCCTGGAGGTTTGTTTGAAATTTCTGACATCAATGGTACGCTTCAGGAGGCATGTCTTAGAGAATTACGTGAGGAATTGGAAATTCAAGTTCAGGAAGATCTGATGGACTTGATCGCGATTATTAGGGGGGAAAAAGGTAATGCGGCCATCCTAATGATTCATACCAAATGTGGGATCCTAGGTGATGGTGAAGCACCCGATGTCTCCATTCCCGTAGCTGGCAATGAAGAATGGCAAGATAATATCTTAAGATGGATACCGTTGGAACAAATCCCATACCTGGACTCCACAAACCTTATGGAAGGATTAAAATACCTTAAAAGCAGAAATAGCTAGAGAGAATGGGCTTTTTCCAGCTCTGATTCCAGATATCCCAGAATATCCGATCGTAAGTCAAAAATCGAGTATGGATTTGAGACGATGAGGTTAAGCTGATAAGTGGAACGGTCCAGAAGAAACCAATTGATAGGTTCTTCCGTGCGTTCGCTAAATTTCTTAGTAGCTAAACTGATTATCTTCTCAGTACGATTTAGGATATCGACGACATCTTCAATGCTATCAAATTTGTCCGCTTCATGATCTCTCCATGTTATTTTTCCCTTATTGATTGTTTCTGAAGGAATTGTGATATTTGTATTAAATATTGAGGCTCCCAAGAGCTTTTGATTGGAAATAATTACGTGTATCCCTTGTGGCGTCAAAATCTTCGTGTAATTGATGGAAATCTCTTCTACTATTCCTTCTATATTGAAACTGGGAATCATCACATAATCGCCCACATTAAAAGGATTGGTGACAAGAAGGTACAATCCGCTAATGAAATTTCCAATAGTTGTAGAGGAAGCAAATCCAATGGCAGTTCCAAGTAATGCTGCTGCACCAACGAAGAGTTCCTCCCCAACGATCCAAAATAAACCTAATAAAAGGAACGTTGCACGTCCAAGAGTTCGAAGAGCATTATGAAGTTCAGGAGATACTCGTGCTTTAATACGCCTAAGGAGAAAACCCCAAAAGATCCAAAGAAAAAATACTATCAACAAAACCAACGCTATTCTAACCAATAAAGGGCCGTAAGTCATCCATAGTTCATTTAATAAATCACTAGAACTTTGATTACCCATTTGAGGCATTATATGAACCTCTCTGAATAGTGAGTGTTTGGGAAATTAAACAGTTTTCATTTAAGAGCGAAATTCCTGGCAAGAATCCCTTATCGTAAAACCTTCCCAGATCAATTTAGAGCGAGCGTGAGATACTTTGGAAGCGCGCCTAAGCAAGGAATATCTCAGTGCAGTGGGCCAGGCTGTTTTAGTCACTCTTCTCTGGTCTTCATCGTGGGTAATCATAAAGTTCGGGCTTACAGAGATTCCCCCTCTCATCTTTGCTGGATTACGTTATGTTATAGGTGCCATCATTCTTATTATCTTAATTCTGAAAGATAAGAATAGCAGAAAATGGCTTTCGTATCAATCACGGCGGTGGTGGGGTAACATAACGATATACGGACTAGTTTTTATCACTATCACACAAGGGACTCAGTTTTTGGCTCTATCTCTACTCCCAGCAATCACTGTCTCTTTTGTGCTAAACCTAACGATATTTGTGGTTATTATCCTGTCCATCATCCTATTGAGTGAAAGCCCTTCAAAATTTGAGATCTTCTTTTTTGTTGTTGTTCTTATTGGCGTTCTGATTTATTTTACTCCTGTAGATTTTAGTACCGCGACTCTTTTTGGACTGTTTATCGTGGTAGTCGAGCTTCTTGCCAACTCGATTGCTACGATTCAAGGTAGGTCAATAAATCGCTCGGGAAATCCAACATTATTGGTGACGGGTGTAAGTATGACCATAGGAGCTTTTGGGTTATTGGGATGGGGATTTCTAACCGAGGATTTTACTCTAATTCTCAATTTTTCGCCCATAGCGATATTTTACATCGTGTGGTTGGGTATAGTTAACACTGCCCTGGCCTTTACGTTGTGGAATAGTTCAATGAGACATCTTCGGGCAATGGATAGCACTTTGATAAACAGTACAATGCTTCCCCAGACGGTGGTTCTCGCTATTATATTCCTGCAAGAATGGCCTCGTGATTTTGAATGGATTGGGCTGATTCTTCTCGTTATTAGCGTGGTTGCGATCCAGCTCTATCAAATAGTAAAAATGGACACTTCAGAGCGTACGATGGCCTAGATTTTAGGCTGATCAATTTCTCTACGCAAAATAAACAGTGAAACCAAAATACAGCCGATACCAAGAAGCCTAATTTCATTAAATGTCTCAAAAAATATCCAATTGGCGCCAACCAGGGATGTTATCACAGTTAGGGAATTTGATATGGGTGATATGACACTTAACCTTCCCTTCTCAAACGCTAGTTGTTGTCCGAGCGCAGCCAATCCATAAGTTAACATTAGCATCAGTAACGAGTACAAAAATAGTAATGCATAGGTTAAAGTTCCGAGCTCTGAATACCCAATCAGAAGACTCTTAGTAAAGAAGGTTCCCATCCCAAAGAATATTCCAGCAAAAACAGGGAAAACAAATTCAGCAGAACCCCGTTTTACGATGAACATCACAAAAATCATGATGGATGCAAGTATTAAAGTCATAGGAAATAGAAGGTAAAGCAAGGGGACATTAATGAGATCTGCAGATTCAATTCCTGGAGAAAAAGCTGTTAATAGGATTCCTGCCACGAGGGTACTCACTCCCGTCCACTCCACCGAGGACAGCTTTTCATGAAAGATTAAATAGGCGAAGAGGAATGTAAATAATAAATTAGTGTTAACTAAGGGTTTAACAACTGAAACTTCATAGGAGTTCAAGGCATACGCATATATTAGGAATCCAATAAGAGCGATGAATCCTCCAAAAAGCCATAATGGAGTTGATACCAATCGCCAAGTAGCAGGTAAAAGATCACGGAAAAAATTTGTAATAGGTATACCCCCAGCCCGAATAATACCTTTCTTAAGGATAATCGCCGAGCCTCCGCTGAAAACGCCATAAATGATCATTGTACCCAAGATCAAAAGGTTATCTGATAAGGGAGGCATGTTTTACCACATGGTAGTCAAATCAAACCATTACATCAAACGATTGATCTTAAGGAACTTGAAAGTTCTATTCGCGTTTGACGCAAAAAAACAGCTATTGGAAACGGAAAAATTGGAAGATATAAATACCTAAGGTTGGATTAAATTGAGAATCGATTTCATGGTGAGGATTGCTACAAATTCACACTTATTTCGTTAACCGAGGATTCTCTTATCGAAAGAGGGACATTCTCTGGAGGAAGATACCGTAGTTCAATCCATTGTCCTCTAGCATCAATATCCTCTACCCGATAGGAACCCTGAGGATATATATGACTGTTGTTGAGTCTAAGAGGGTCATTAACTATATGGATTTCACGCCAAATCACAATGACCAATCTATATTGAGTCGCTAAAGTCTTCAGCCTCTTGAATGTTATTATTTCCCCCAATTTCAGGTAGTTTACCTGGGGATTTTCTGGAAACACGAAATTCACTCCAAATCCTTTCTCGCCTCTCCGCTTTTAACCTCACAATATCACACGCTTTTTCTTCCTACAGTTTTAGAGGATCTTTGAGGTTACGAAAACATCCAAAGGGTAAGAGACATAATGATCATACCAGCTATTATACCGAGAGTTACAAGGTGGGAATCATCAGCGGATTTGGCAGCTGGAAGAAGTTCATCAAACGAAATAAAGACCATGATTCCTGCTACGAAGGCCAATGAAGTTCCTATCAGTGTAGGAGAGAGAAATGGAAATAAAAGAAAGGCGGCTATAAGTGCACCCATTGGCTCAGCTAGGCCCGAAAGAAGTCCCAAACGAAATGCATGCCATTTGTTTTCACTTGCTGAAACGATCGGAATGCTGACTGAAAGGCCTTCCGGAATATTATGTAGGCCAACAGCAATTGCCAGCACGAATCCGAGTTCCAAGGATTTTAAGGAACTTGTAAAGGTGACTAAACCCTCAGGAAAATTATGAATAAAGATTCCCACCGCAGTCAACACCCCTATACGATGGAGCTCCCCTTTGGACAACGGAATTTGCTTTTTATTATTGTTCGTGACATTGGTCCAATGAGGAGAACGACTTGAATCTTCCTCCTTGTATAAATGAGGAACCAGAATGTCTACAATAAAGATACAAAGAATTCCAACAAAAAACCAAATATTTCCCAGTAGAAAAGAGTCTCGGTCGGAAGCACCCGCTGCGCTAAACTCATCTATGGCTGAAGGAAGCAGTTCGATAAATGAAACAGCAAGCATAACCCCTCCAGAAAATCCCAAACCTACTGCAAGTAATCGAACAGAAGGTTTCGTTGAAATAAAAGCGAAACCAGCACCAATTGTTGTAGCAAATCCCGCTATTCCCGTAAGTATTAGGGCACCAACGATCGTTTCAATTGTTACTGAAGGGATTTGAGTTAACATATCTTCCTTTCATCTCACACTGATGTTTATATGATATTTAGGGTTTGGAATCATCCATTTTTCATGGAAATCCATCTTTGGGCAATTCTTTTGGATTTAACTGGATCAACTGCAGTGAAAAGATCTTTGGGATTCTTTTTTATGGCAGTTCCAACGATCGCGCCTGATAAATAAGGAAAAAATGACGGAATGTTCTCAAAGTTGAGGCCACTTCCTAGTATAGGTTTTATATTGGAATTTAAGGCTAATTCTCGTAGTTCGGAAGGTGATATCGGTTTCCCCGTAGAACGGCCCGTAACGATTATCGCTTCAGCTTTCCCCCGTATCAAGGCATTTTGTGCGGCTTCCCCAAGAGTAAACTGGCCGAGTGATGTTGAATGTTTGACATGGATATCAGCTAGAATTTTCACATATGATTTTAATTCAGTTTTTCTCTTTTGAACTTGATAGGCGACTCCTTCGATTATGCCTTGATCTGTGATATAGGCTCCTTCCCAAACATTACACCTAATAAAGCTTGCTCCAGTCACAGTTGCTAAAGTTAAAGCTTGATCACATGCATTACGTAGTATGTTTATTCCTAGGGGTATTTTAACCTCAGAAATTAATCTCGATACGATATAGGAAAAAACAAGAAACCTTGCATCATCTAAACGATATTTAGGAAAGGGACGGTCTCCATAATTCTCGACTAGAATTGCATTGAAACCCGTTGAAGATAAAATCTTCATATCTTGTCGTGCGTCCTCCAAAATACGGGTACGTTCTTCTAAATCAGTTATTGACCCTGTTAATGAGGGAAGATGAATCATACCAATAAGTGGTTTCTCCTCCAAGTTCAATTTCAGCGAATTGGTGCCCAATTGGATCTTCAACCTTATTTTTGTCATAATCACAAAATATCGTATTTCTAGATTTGTACCTCTTGGGGAGCTAAATCATCTGGGTCCCTTCAACCATAATTTCTTCTTCTCTATTATTTTACTTAATATCAATGGCTTTAAGGATAATTCTCATATAGTAAGAAAGTTTTACTGAAGAAGAGAATTCGAAGGTACAATAAAGCATTTAGGATCGCTAATTGAAACATTGGGAAGATTCGCTTGAAAAGATTCAGTTGTAATTCAGAAAACAGAGCGATTACAGGTTTGTCTAGGGATTTGATACCCTACGCCAATAATCTTCAACAAGTATTCTTAAAAATCCTGACACAGAAGGGAGAATTAACCCCGGAAGAATTGATGGTTAAGGATTGGCTTATTAAAACTCAGAAATGGATACCAACTAGTTCTAGTGATATTTCGCTAAGTATGCGAGATTTGACGAAGTTTCTTGCTGAATCAATAATAAATTTCATTTTCGTTTCTTGGGTTTGGCAGGGTAGCAAATTGCCAGAATCGAACCGATTTTCCCAGCAATATAGCTTAATTTCCTGCTATAATAAACATCTGTTCTTGAAAAACTTCGTTTCCATATTTTCAAATCCGTTACTTGAGCATCATGTCAATACAATTCTTGCCATCATTAATAAAGCTGAATTGTCCGAGTTTTTCCGTAATTTTCGAGAAGACCAGGTGATAAATCTATTTTACAGTTCTTTCCTGAGGAATTATAACACTGAAACGGCGAAAAAACAGGGTGTGATCAATACTCACCCAACAATAGTTGATTTTATTGTCCAAGGGATCGACAGTCTCCTACGTTCTGATTTAGGAAAAAAGGGGGGAGCTCTAGACCCTGATATAATCTTAATTGATCCTGCAAGTGGAACATCGGCATTTCCTCTTGGGATACTTCGCTTTGCCAAGGATTGGTTCTTCACCTCATATTCTACTCAACAGTCACAAGCCATACAAGAATTAACTAGGTGGTATAACGAAGGATTTCTAAAAAATCTTTTTACATTCGAAGTGCTTCCAACCCCCTACTTGATTAGTCACTTCTGTATTTGGCTCGCTACTGCGGACTTGGGAATCGCCCCTGATTCATATAACCTACCAAACATGTATTTACGTAATGCCTTGGAACTTAAATTCCTCGAATCAAAGGTTGATGTAGTAGTAGTATTAGGAAACCCGCCATATCGTAGATTGTCCAAGAATAGACCTCAGTGGTTAATAACCATCTTGAAAGACTATAAGAAGAAGATAAATGAACGAAATGTCCAACCGCTTTCAGATGATTATATTAAATTCATTCGTTGGGCTCAGTGGATAGTGGGACAAAAAAAGAAAGGAATTGTGGCATATATAACCAATAATACTTTTTTGGATGGAAAGATCTTCCGAGGGATGAGAAAAGAACTGTTACGAGTTTTTGATCATATTTACATTGTTAATCTTCATGGTGACCTCCGCAAAGGAGAAACTGGCAATCCATTTAACATTAAATTAGGTGTTTGTGTATTCTTCCTTGTTTACACAAACCAAGCTCATCATTCTCTAGCCAAAGTTCATTATTGGAGTCTCTCTCATCCCCAAACAATCGAAAAATTCGCGGAACTTGCTGGGGGATTTGATACTTCGAGATTCTCTCAAATTCCTGTTACTGAAGATCTATTGTTTGTCCCCTCAGAGACACCTGATGATATTCAAAAAAGGTATGAGAAGTTCTATTCACTAGATCAATTATTTGGATATAAGAGTGTGGGAATCGCTACTCACAGGGATAAACTTGTCATAGATGTTGATAAAAAAACTCTGAGACACCGACTGAAACTGTTTTTCGGAAAAAGGGAAAAAAACCTAGAATCAATGGGTGTACGTATACACTCAACACAGGATTTTGATAAAAATCGTATCCAGGGGCTTGGGATAGGTGATCGCAGTATCGCACTCATTAAACCTTTTGGTTATAGGGGATTTGATGACAGGTTCCTTTCATATGAACCTGAGCTAATCGATCGGTATCGGAAACGTTTGATGGATAACATTTCAGATAATAATCCAGCCTTGATAGTGACCAAACTCTTACTAAATTCCCCATTTACCCACGTTTTTATTACAGAGAAACCATTTCACAAGTGTTTCCTTTCCCCCAAATCTAAAGAATCTGCTTATGGATTTGTCACAAAGATACAAGGTAATTCCAATGTCGTTCTCCCACCTCTAAACTATCAGATTAAATCCGAAATGCTGATAAACTACGTTTACGGAGTTTTATTCTCTCGAACGTATCGAATACGGTATGAGTCTCTATTGATTCGTGATTTTCCAAAAATACCATTCCCAGAAAATGAATCCGATTTTTATCAGATGTCTGATCTCGGTGAAAAACTTATTTCTTTGCATTTATTAAAATCTATTAATAAACGTCAATCCGAATTCCCTATAAGTGGTTCTAAGAACCTTAAAATTACTAAAATTTCATATGATCCGGGAAAACAACGAATATATCTTCAATCTAAGGATAAAAAAGAAGTTAATGGAACGTTCTTTATAGGAAACGTTACTCAGGAGATGTGGGACTTCAAAATCGGTAATTGTCAAGTTCTTAAGCAATGGTTGCATTCTCGTCGCTATAGTCTCCAGTATAAAAAGAATACAATTCCGAGGCCCATATCAAATACTGAACTAGAATATTTCCTCTCTGTCTGTGATGTGATCGCACAAACCATTGCCTTAGTACCGAAAATAGACCAGATCTATTTAAGAATCGATCGGATATAGGTCATCAACGGGATTGATAAATCCAGAGAGAACTTCCGTTTCAGGAGTGATGAAGGTTTTACCGTCTGGATCTACACTGCCTAGATTAAATTCTGATGGTGTAGAGATGATGACAGCTGGCAACTGATTTAATCTCCTTCTATTTCCCTATTGGTCTTTGGAACCCCAATCACACGATAGCATTAGTAGTAGAATAGGAATATCAACACGGAAAACTAGTTTTTTCAATTTGTCTTTTGGTTTTTTTTGGATTCAACAGTAAATTGTATTTAAGTCGAACCGATTGAAAGCAACGTATAATTGGAGCCAATATCTCATGTCGTTGCGTATCTACGAGGAAGTGAAACGCCTCCTTTCGCAACATCGGATCTCCGACGCAGAGAAAATTCATGACCAGCTAAAAGAAACAACTATTAGAGGAAAATTCTGGACTTATTTAATAACTGGGGAACTTACTCGTCATAAAGGGGATTTTGATAAAGCTAAGATTGCTTTTGAAGAAGCACTCTCTCTAGCGCCTCATGCTGTTTCAATTACGGAAAATCAATCGTTATTAACCAAAATTCAAGGGAAATTAGGTTCTATTAGCTACCATTTGCATGATTATTCCACAAGTTTCGCTTTATTTGAAGCAGCGGCGAATTCAACGGAAGAAGATCCTCCCAGCCATCTTTATTATTTATCACAACTCATTAGATGCACACGAAAACTACATAATGAGGAGGAATTTTCAAGGATACTCGATCAAGGGCTTAGATATAGTTATTCTAAACTATCAAGCCATTGGTTACCAGTTTTGGACTTCTGTTGGATATTTACTCATGGTATCTCTGAATTTCATTGGGAGGGATTGGTACAAAAGGTGGTAAGTAGATTAAGGAAATCAGATCATTTACATGACTCTAATTTACTAGAAGGATACTTTCTGTTTATTCAAGCCCGTATTTTTCAATCG
This sequence comes from Candidatus Thorarchaeota archaeon, assembly GCA_048882505.1. Classification (GTDB taxonomy): domain Archaea; phylum Asgardarchaeota; class Heimdallarchaeia; order Hodarchaeales; family Hodarchaeaceae; genus Hodarchaeum. The sequence continues at coordinate 69,968 of JBHLRO010000013.1, read as the reverse complement.
AAAAGAGATCGAGAGTCGTTCCTTGAAAACATGAAAAATTGTCTACATGTCTGTCAAAATGAAAGTGTAGATATTCGCACCAATCTACTTCTTAACTTTGCTACCATACTTGTAAATCCGTTTGACGAATACCATTGGGCAATTGAATTACTGGAAGAAGCGTTGGCACTTCTGGATAGAGCCTCTTACAGACGCTTGATAATTTTGAATAAACTTGGATCCAACTTACGTTTCACTGGTGAATATACACGCGCAATTAACTATCTTCAAGAAGCATTGAAACTTAATTCAGAGGAGTTTAATTATCATTGGCATAGTGCTTTTAGCCATAATGTATTGGGGATGATTTGTACCGTTATGGGCGACCATAAGAGTGCTGTCACACACTATAAAGCGAGCCTAGATGATTGTAGAGAAGAAGATAAGCTGGGAATGGGATATACTTACGGCGCTTTAGGATGGCTTGAGATTACTAAGGGTGATCAAGAGAAAGCCAAAAAATACTATGAAAAGAGCCTATCTTGTTTTACCAAACCCCCTGTAGTGATCCTCCTTGCCTATGCGGAATTACTGTCCAATATGGGTCCAAAATATGTGAAGGAAAGTCAAGAATTATGTGAACAGGCATGGTTGCAAATTAAAGATAATCCACGTTCTTTGGATCAAGGACGTTATTACAATACGCTTGGAACCATTGCCTTGAACCGTAGAGATCTTCAACTGGCAGAAAAACACTTTTTTCAAGCTTTACAATGGGCTAATACATTTGAGGTTGAAACGGGAACGCTTATTGGTCTCACAAAACTTTCACTTGAGTCTTACCTTGCTTCAGAGAATGACGAAGATCTCCATAAGGTTAAATTGCTTTTGAATGATCTGAAAAGCGCATCACAGGTATCGGTGATGTTTCGAGACGAAGTCGAATTGATTCTTGGTACTTTTGAGATGGCTCAGGGGCATCTTCTTCAAGCTAAAGAAGTATTTTCCCGGTGTTTAACAAGCGCGAAACTCCATAACTCTGTCCAACTCCAAGATAAGGTTCAGCGACAACAAGATATTTTGGAAGCATTTATTGTTCAGACGAAGATTCTCAATCTTGCGGAAAAAATCCACATTCCCTGGGAAATAAAGGAAATGTCTCTGAAGGAGGCCAAACAGTATTTACGTGATTTAACACGTTTTCTAGCACATTCTAGTGGGCATAAAAAAACGGATGAAGACCAAAACTTTTAGAACTTTCAAAAAAACCCCTCTTGCAAGAATGGTTCCAAAATTATCCTGAATTTCGTAGGATCTGTCTAGAAAAACTATTATGATGAATCGTTATGATTTAGACAGAATCGGGACAACAAATGGAAATCTTTAGACAGACCTATCCTGTGGAGTTACGGTTCCATTACGATGCTGAAAAGGGGGCTTTTTGTTGGTACCTCCTTCTTTTGTCGGAGATGGATCGATACTATTTGCCATTAATAAAGAAACCGGTTTTAGCCATAAAGATCGGAATGGCCAAACTCGATTATTGAATTCTCATTCTTAACAGACCAGTCTTATCTGTCTGGCATTTATAGAAGCGCTGGGGAATTACATGAAGGGATTGAAATTATTCAGACAGGCAAAATAGGAGTTAAAATTGTAATCGTCATTAATTATGGCCATAATGTACAAATACGATGTTACGAAAGAAATGTCAAGATAAACGGAGAAAGAATCAGATAATCTAAGATAAAGAAGTATATCCATACGAAAGGGACATCCTCTACTCTTCGGATATCCGCGGGGTCCTTATTCCTCGTCTTAAAAACCAAAAACAGAGAATAAATTAGGATTAGAATAAGGCCAATATAAGATCCAGTTATAAGAAACAAAACAACTGTACTAGAAGCGATCAAAACGTAAACGATATACCTAATTTGCTTGGTACGCGCCACTCCAAGAACTACAACTGTGGTCATTTGCCCAGTTTCTTTATCAATATTATAATCAGGAATTTGATGATTAATCTGCCCCAGAAGGGAAGCGAGACCGATGTAGAGGAAAACAGCATAAAACTGAATGTTACTTTCTTCAATACCCCATATCACATTAAATCCGTGAATAAATAGATAAAGGGGGAGAAAAGAGATCAAGAACCAAACAGTGTGAAATAACCAGTCCCAGCCGGCCCTACTTTTCGCCCGAAAGGTTGGGCTTGTATATAGATATGCCAATACCATTCCTACGGCAGTAAAGGCAAAATAAATCCAACCAGCCAAAAACCCAATCACGAGCCCTCCTACTAAGGAAAGCCACATGGCACCTAATCCAATTTTGTATTCCCGACTATCTGGTTGCTCGCAAAACACATTTCGAGTCCCTTTCAATTCGTCCTCTGCATCGTACGGAGCGTCGTAAAAGTCATTTGAAATCCAAATATAAATATTGAAACATAACATTGAGAGAGTGATTAAGACAGCTCTGATCCAGTCAAATGAATGGGTTTCTCGAACCGCAAACAAAAAGCCCGTCAAAACAAAGAGGGCCGATCCAACGATATTAGGTCCCCTTAATCGCAAGAAAATATTTTGTGACATGATATTTCCAGCTAGGTAAATTCAGGTTTTTCGGTCTATAACGCGGAAACCATGTTCTGGGGTTTTTTTGTATTGGAGAGATCACGTGAGGGGGAAAGATGACCAAAAAATTCCTCTGCGAGCTCTGCTGCTCCATCGAATTTTGAACGAGCTCCGTTCCATGATTTTATGACTGTACCGTAGTCCTTACTAAATCTTCGTAGAAATTTACCTAGGGAGGAGTGAAGTTCCGGATCCAGCTTATTACTAAACACGGCTGCTGAGAGTCCTGTTTCAGCATCCCGATCGGTTAGGATGAAATGACTTCCATGTCTTACCAGATTTAAAATCCCTTTTTCTTTTAGAGTTTCAGAAAAAAAACTTGATACGGCGGTTAGTGCTCCTGATAGAAGGGTCAATTCAACATCTATTTCTCTTCCAAAGGAATAATCAAAGATATTAAGTCCCCCCTCCTCTATAACAATGAGTAATGTGAATTCTAAAGGTTCAAAACTGTCCGCTACCCAAAAAAGGGGAAAAGCACCCATAATAGCCAAAATAGTAAGAATATAGGTAATGAATCCTATGTTATCAAGGGTAGGTTGGAGCATCCAATGTCCTATTGCAGTTCCGATGCCTAAACCTATAGCTAATGAAATAAATCCCAAGGCAAAATACCTGCCAAGGCCATCTCGGGGGGATAGATCGGCCCAAATACACGAATCTAAAGTAGGGTGAAGCAACGCGAATGAACCACCAGTTAGGAACGCAGCAACCAAGAAACTTCCCGGGGTTCGTTCGAGACCAAATATCAAAGATGCAAATACAATGCCGTACAGAGCAATTACAACAAGGGACTTTCGACCAATCCTGTCAGAAAGTCTACCTGCGAACAGAATAAATATCAAATCTCCTAGGAGAACCACAAACCAGAACACTTTGTCTTTAGGAAGTTCAAACACATCAAAAGATGGGATAGTAATGACCCATGAAGTATCAAATGATATTTCCCCGATACGTGCAAAGCTTGCAATGCTAATTCCAAGCATGAGGTAAATGAAAACGTGAGTAAGGAGGTAAGCTTTAACAGATCTTCTTCCAACGATTTTCCGAATATGGGTGGGCCATCTGTCATTTATCCAAGGCTTCTCTAGATCTTGTGAAAATAACCAGAATATCACCGACAATCCGATTCCCAAGATGCCAAGTAAAGGAAGAATACTAACCCAAGACATAGTAAGAAGGCCACTAACGAAACGAGACGATATAAGTCCACCTAAGAGGATACTCACCAAAGAAATTAAAATAAATACAAATATTCCAAGAGAATAGATACTTCCTCGTTTTTGAAGAGGGATAAGCCCTGCAAATAACGTGCCAGCGCTTGTTATCGTTATTCCAAAAAACACAGCTAATCCCACGAGTGAAATTAGTATGAATAGCCCGTATTCAACCAAGAGTACAAGCAACACCACTGAAGTGGAACATCCAACGAGTCCAATTGTTGTAATTTGTCTCAAATACTCAGGATGCTTATCTAATACGTCTCCGGTTAGAAAAAGGGAAGCAACGGCCAGAACAAGAATCCCTCCAAGCAAAAACAAGCCTAAACCAGCCAGAGGATTCGTAGGTAATGTTTCAACATATTCCAGAATGTCAAAGGGATACACTAAGAGCAATAAAGACGCTAACACCCAGCTAAAGATAGTCGGAATCATAATGACAATAGTATGGCGACTACTCACTGATTATCCATCCATATACGCGTAAAATGTGGGAGCACCATTATTTTAGAATGGTATCTCGATTCCGCCAGCGATTCTAAAACCTTTTTCGAGTTCTTTTTAGGATAAAACGAGACGATCGTAACGTCTCTAGATATCTGTTTTCTCTTGTCATTATATGGCCAGATTAGATTTCCCATAAAAACGCTAAAATTAGGCCTGAAGTGTCGTTTGTTATCTTTTTTTGAATCTTTACGATCTTTGTATTATTTTCTTCCAGAGGATAGTTTTTACACTTCGCGTTTACCTTTATAAGGTACCAGAGGGCGTTTCCGGCCTAAATCGGATCCCCCATGCAAACAATGAAAAACCGATAAGGATGAAGCCAAGGGGGATAATGATGTTGGAAGAACTCGGAATCAACAAAACAGTGCCAGCCACGAGAACTGCAATGTATAGACCCGCATACACTCCCGAAGGTCGGTCAGAACGACGCGAAAAAAGAAAAACGATTAGAAGTCCAGATATTGTCATTCCAATGGGAATCAATATGGTACTAGATTCGGGAATAAGAGTGGATAATCCTATTGTTAGAATAAGAACCTCTATAATCCAGAAGATAACCGGATCACGACTCGAATCCCTGGCCACAAGAAAAACGATGATAGCGGCGAGTATAGTTAATCCAAGGGGAATAAAAATTGATCCCGTAAGGGGAGGAAGGGATGGTATTGTCGGCATTCGCGGCATCGGCGGCAAAGAAGGGAATCTGTCAAACAAGGAAGTAAATCCTACTATAATACTAAAACCTCCAATGAGGATAATCAAGTAATTAGTAAAGGGAAAATTAGCGGGGAGGATTTTTTCATCATGGATGACTTGTTTACTCTGAAATTTTGGGGAAATTGCCAAGGATTTATTCCGCTCTTTTTTAATTTCTACCTCATCCTTCAGAAAATCAGCTTGGTTTGAACTTGAAAGTTGAAAACCACAAGCTGCACAAAATACAGATCCTTTCTCGTTATAAGTTTCGCATTTGTCGCATATAACCATGGTCAAACCACCCTACAAAGAAGTCATACGCTTTATGTCTCATGAACCGCTTCCCCGAATATAAATACTGATAGGTATGGGCAGAAATAATCCCAGATTCTGAGTATTGTATCTTCTTAAAAGTATCTTCCAAGTTTATCCGCAAAACAATGTCCAGAGAAGAAGTTATTTAACATTATAATTGGGAAAAACGGGCATTTATTTCAATTGATTCAGTCATTAGGAATTTTTGGGCGCTAGATTTATCGAAGCCCCTTTTTTTGATCCCGAGCGAAGAAAAAGAATATTGCAATTCAACCAATGGATTTTCATTTATCTTGTATATTCCGATATTCTGTGGGTGAAAAAATCGTTTTTACCTCTTCTTAGCAAGATATGTAACGCTCTTCACACCAAACTCTCTGCTGGCTGCGATCGCTGACTCTGACCGGAACTGGTATTCCGGGTTTTCATGAATGTCGATAACTTCCATACCTACTTGATCGATAATTCTACGATATTCATTTTGATCTGCTGCGCCTGCCACACAAGCTGCCCAAAGATCTGCATCATTTTTGACTTTTTTTCCAAGTTTCCTCTCCGAAAGAACATCTGAAACCGCTAATCTTCCGTTACGTTTGAGGACTCGGGAAATTTCTTTAAAAACATCCAATTTTTCTGGTGAAAGGTTTATTACATTATTACTGATGATAACATCAATACTGTCGTCTTCAAATGGTAGTGAACTAATGTTTGCTTCATGAAATTCTATGTTGTTTATTTTAATAAGGTTTCGCGCTTTTTCTGCATTGTCCAGTTGTGTGACTGTAATATCGACACCGTATACCTTTCCTGATTTCCCAGTTTTCATTGCGGCAATAAAGCTATCCATCCCAGAACCGCTCCCTAAATCCAAAACAACTTCTCCTTCTTTTATGTCAGCGTAATCGAAGGGATTGCCAACACCAGCAAATGATTCAACTGCTTCTTTCGGGATTTTATCCAAATCTTGAGGTAAATATCCTAATTTTTCTGCTAATGTTCTTCCAATCTCTATATGATACGATTGGAAGGGAAACAACGCAACTTTATGATACATCTCTTTTATTTTCATTTCAAGTTTTTTTTCATCCAACAGCTCTTCCATTTCAATACCTCTAAGGCTTATCGGTTATAAATTAGAATTTCTCTTCTTAAATCAGAAGATTCTTGCGATTTATGAAGGAAATGATCCTGCAAGGTAGATTTAGAGAAAAACCTTGTTAAGAGCATCAAATCGTCAGATTGACGTGGATATTCCTCCGTCCCTGGAGAATCCCTTTGCCAATATTAAAAGAGGCCTATGATTTTCGTTAAAATCATATACTTGCTAGAATCCCCGAATAGCCATGGCAATAATCCAATCAACAGATCTGAACACACTGTTGTCCGAAGTAACTGTTATTCGGCTAAATTTCCCATCAATCTGGATTTTCGTCAGGAACCTTATTAAACTTCAATGAGGCCGAGTTAATGCAATATCTGAGTCCACCTCGTTCTTTGGGCCCATCGTTAAACACGTGTCCTAAATGGCCTCCGCAATTATCGCATAAGACCTCCGTACGACGCATACCAAAGCTAGTATCTGATTTTTCTTGTACTGTTTCCTCTTTCATGGGTTCCGAGAAACTTGGCCACCCACAATCTGAGTCGAACTTGGCTTGTGACTCAAATAGTTTGGTTCCACATCCGGCACAGGTGTATACACCTTCTTCAAAGTGGTTCCAGTATTTTCCCGTGAATGCACGTTCGGTTCCCTTGTCTCGAAGAATGTAATATTGTTCATTTGTAAGGAGATCACGCCATTCATCGCGAGAGAGCTTTTTCCATTCCTTTTCGGGCTTTTTATCATTAGGGGACATCTTGAAACAACCTTAAGCATATTATTCATAAAATCCGTGGTGATGGCATCGAAAGAAAGAGATTTGAAAAATTAAATTTGAATTCTAAACGGCGGGATCTGGTTTAAGACTGGATTTTCTGGCAATTTAGAATATCATCTAGAAAGATCGAGACAAAGCAATATAACCAGATTTCATCCTGAAAAACTCAGAAAATTGCGATTTCTGCTCTCGTTTTGGATCCATTATTCAGAAGATATCGAGATGCCCGTAAAATTCCTCTTATGAGTTTAACTGACTGTTCTGGAGGGAAGTAGAGGACCAAAAACTTCTTCCGCGATCTCTGAAGCCCCATGAAAAACACGCAACTCCCCCTTCCAATCCATTAGAGGATCGGAGTATTGTTTGCAAAAACTTCTCATAAATTCTTTTAAGTGCCGGTAAAGCTCGGGATCATTTTTGTTTGCAAATAACGTTCCAACGAGTTCCCCGCTTTTCGTTTGTACCTTCGTTTGGACTATAAACACATTTCCATGCCTGACAAGGTCTAGAGTTGCATGTTGTCTATCCACTGACTCAAAGAAGGTACTAATAGCTGATAGAGCACCTGCAACTAGTGATAGGTCTTTCTGGGTCACTTCTTTGTCCTTTTTGAACGCATAATCGAAACATGCCATGCCATTGATGCTAAGAAGAAGAAGGAATATGTCTAAGGGTTGATACGAATCAGACACAAAAAATAATGGTAATAGCGCTAAAACTGTTACACCGATTAAGATATAGCTAATGGTACTGGCATTATTTCCTGATACGACAAATAAGCCAAAAAATAGTCCGACGCCGACTCCCTGTAATAAACTGACATAATTTAACGCCATATAACGTCCAATCGAATCCAGTGGACTTAAATCACACCAAACACTCGCAGCAGGATGGATTAGACCAAAACTAATACCCAGTATGTAAGCAGAAAACAAAAACATCCACATATCCTCGCTAAGCCCAAGATTCAAGGTTGAGACAACGATGAGGTATGCCCCAACCACTATCAGGTTCTTACGTCCAACCCGATCAGCTATTATTCCAGCAGGGATGACAGCAATCAAATCACCCAAGAAAACTAAACCCCAGAATACTATCCGCTGATCGAGCGAAAACCCACCTATAGATACCATCGGGTGACGATAGCTTCCAATCTGAGGTATTGTGACAAATACGATTCCAAGCATGAGATATATAAAGAATTGAGCAGTAAGATAAGCTTGAACAGATCTACGATTGATAATTTTTAGAATTGAAGTGGGAAAAGGGTCATTTTTCCACGGAAAGATTGTTTTAGAGCTCAAAGACACAAAAATGAAACAGAGAAATCCAATAGCGGAAATTATCACGAGTGGATAGCTTGGGAGTAGTGACATAATGGAACTAGATAGTAGTATAAAAAGCGCGATGACTGCACTCAAGAATATAGAGAGCGCATATATTCGTCCTCGTAAACTTACATCGGAATAAGCTGCAAATGCGGCCCCTGAAGCAGATGCCAAGGTTCCAAGAAAGATTCCGAGTAATGGAAGTGCAATAATTAGCAAAAACGGAAAGGAGATCCCCAATGCAATTCCTGACAGCGATATAGAGCTCATAAACAACGAAACGAGAATAGTAGTCTTAGTAAGCTGAGGCGCTTTGTCAATAATATATCCAGAAAGAAAAAGAGCTGCGGTAGCTAAACAAGCAGTTGTGAAAAGGATTACTATGCCAGGATTCAGAATTTCAAGCTGGGTTTGTGTTTCAAAGACGATTTCCAGAATATCAAAGGCATATAAAAGGAGGAAAAGACTAGTAAGTAGCCAAAGGTAACTTGTTGGTAAAATAACCATCACTAGTTCTCGTTTATTCATCAGTACCTCATCACAGCTTTCTGACGGTATATCAAGTCTATCTGAATTTGGTATATGCAGGCTACTAGCCACGGGGAATTATTAATAAGATATTCCTTCAAGATCTAAAAAAATCTTGATTAGACAGTGTAAGTTTTCAGGAAGAGCAAGAGCTTTAACGAGCCTCTTAGAGGAGTTATAGGATCTCAGATTTGAAGAATGAGGAACAGGATAAACACAAACCATTAAGGATTGATATTATCAGGCCGAATCTTGTATACTTCGCATTATTAAGTCACAGGGGAACCTTAGCATTAGACTGGGTTTCTAATGATCTCTCTTTTGGTACCATGATGCTAAAACCCTTCGTTCCCTTATGAATAATGAAATAAATTGCTAAGGACAGATTTTCAATTTCGAGTTAAGCGGATTAGATATTGGTTTTCTAAATGGTCTCTTATTAAGTACAAGTTCAATCATTTAATTCGGACTGGATAAAAATGGATCATGATATTTTTGGATTGTTGAAGCAACTAGCAGAAATACCTGGACCCGTAGGTCGAGAAGGGGCTGTTCAACACTTTCTCAGAAACAATTGGAAGGGAATGGGGTTAAAAACGTCGGAAGACAAGGTCGGCAATTTGTTCGGTCGCCTGGAAGGGGAAGGAAAACATATCGCTATTGTAGGGCATGCAGATACGATAGGGTTCCTGGTTGAGCGAATTCTTCCCAACGGATTTTTAAAGGTTGCTTTTAACACAGCAGCTACCACTCCGGATGCACGGTTCCTATCGGGAGTTCCCTTAAGGTTTCTTACAGATACAGGGACTGTCGAAGGTTACATTGGACTGCGTAGCGGCCATCTGGCGGGAATCGAGGGTAAAAAAAAACCCGTGCTCTTTCCAGAGATTTTCATTGACCTTGGCGTCGATTCAGATCAAGAAGTCCATGCGCTAGGGATAGATATTGGAACACCAGCTGTTTTTGCATCCAGTGTGGTACATAGGCAGCGAAACATCGTGGGTCCAAGTATGGATAATCGAGTGGCTTTGACTCTTCAGTGTCTTTTAGTGGATGAGGTTTTAGGAAGAAAAACCTCTCCAAATCTAACATTGGTCTCAACTGTGCAAGAAGAAATCGGAATGAAAGGAGCCGCTGCTGCTGCACTTCATGATAGGTATGATTTGGTAATTATTATTGATGTTGGTCTGGTAGGTGATATTCCTTCATCTGAACAAGATTTCTTACCTACAAAACTAGGAGCGGGGCCAATAATCGTCTATAAAGACTTTTCAATCCACTATTCCATAGATAACATTAAGCTCTTGGAAAAAAGTGCCCAGAATTTCGAGGTACCTATGCAAAAAGCAGTTTTCAGAAATTTCAACACAGATGGAATGCATTTTTTCCAAAGAGGCCATCCCACGGTAATGGTAGCTGTACCAACCCGGTATACCCATACTGATTTTGAAACTGTCCGTATGAACGATATTCAAGCTACATTAGATCTTCTGGTTGCAGCAGTTCTTAACGAAATTAATAAACCATAGCTTTTACGAAAATCTGGCAAAATTGTGAGCTATGCTGGGATTAAAGTAATGAAAAAGCAGGATCTTACGCTAGTTAAACTGGGAGGAAACGTAATCACACGAAAGCATGATAATGACAGGATTCATGAATACTTGACTTCGATCGAGAGTTTTATGGACTCTTCTGCCAATTTGTCTGATTTGCAGACCACTATCTTCAATCTTCTTGATCTGCAACAAGCCAATAAAATTTTCACGACCATACGTGGTCATCTTAGGCAGACTCCCCATGAAAAGATAATCCTATTGCATGGTGCTGGCTCTATTGGTCATCCCCTTGTTGCCACGCTTGCAGAGGATGTAAAAACCCTCCAGGAAATTTCCCCCGTTATCAAGCTAGCAGTCGGAATTCAGAACCAGATTCTTGTCGCGACAGGGATCCAGGCGGGACTACCGACCGTTTCCATTACTTCGCATCAGATCTTGAGAGGAGATCCTACTACAGAAAAAGCGGCAAAAAAGGTAACCGCGCCCAATCTTGACGTACTGGAGGATTTAATTAGCAATACGAATGTAATACCTATGTTTTTTGGAGATATGGGTTACACTCACGATGGATGGCGAGTGTTTTCAGGGGATATTATTCCATCTGCACTCATGGATCGTATTTCAGGGCTTAACTTGACCAGGGCAATCTTTATTACACAAGTCTCAGGAAAAAAGGTTGGAATATATACCAAGGATCCATTTTTAAACGGAGCAAAATATATTAACAGAATAGAAGTTTTTCCTGACCGTTATCTATGCTATGGAGAGAAAAACGCTTTATTGGAATTCGAAAGCGGGGAAACCAGCGGAGGACACGATGTGACGGGTGCTATGCAGGGAAAATTGGAAAATATTGTTCAGCTCGCGAGAGGGTATGTAGATTGTGTGGTTACTGGTGTAGAAGATTTTCCTTATGTTTTGAATAATAGCAGATCAGTAGGAACTCGGATACTTTCAAAAAATAAACCTCATGGGAATTTAGTTTTTTTAGGAACAGGAGATGCTTTTGCTGCGGCTGGCTTTAAGAGTGCAGGTATTTTTTTAGAATTTCAGCATAAGGGAATTCTCTTGGATTGCGGACCCCATGCTCTTCAGGCATTGAAGGCAACGGGGAGAAGTACCGATGATCTCGATATGATTCTTATCACCCATTTTCATGGAGATCATCTGGCTGGCATGCCCTTCCTCCTTTTGGAATTGATGTATCTTCACCCATCACGCACCAAACCTCTCACGATCCTTGGGCCTCCTCTACTCAAAAACCGAATTAGTGAATTGTTTCACCTGTTTTATGGAAATATACCAAAAATCGAACTCCCCCATCCGTGCTATTACGTTGAAATAACTCATAAAAAGCCTTTTGCTAGCAATGGGATACAGATAATCCCTATTGCCATGGCACACACACCAGAAGCGCAGGGTTATCGAATAGAAACCCCATTCATGAAGTTAGCTTATTCAGGGGATACAGGATGGACAGACAATCTCATTGAACTTGTCAGAAACACAGATCTGGCAGTGGTAGAGTGCAATTTCTTTCGTCGTGAACTCGCAGGAGTCCACCTAAATTATTTCCAAGCAAAAAAACTAACCGAATATACCAAGCGGCTCGTATTGACGCATCTTGGGGATGAAACAAGAGAATACGTGGTTGAAATCCATAGGATGAGCCCGGACATTATTATTCCCTTGGAAGGTCAAGAAATTAAGATTTGACCTCTTATATCAATTTCCACACCATGTTCTTTCTTTTTTCATCTTGCGATGCCCGAATCTTGTAATATACCTTCCCGTTGGTTCGCATTTGAGCCAATGCCATTGGAATTCGATCTGCACATTCTTGGTTGTATATCTTAACGTGATCAATTATCTCCTGAGTGGTTGCTTCACCTAAATCCTTTAGAACGACCTTAATCCACATTTCTGTTCCCAGGTAATCGTCTTCCATATTCAAGGGCACCTATCAATATACAATCGCGGGATTACATTCATCACTTTACAGTTCTGGAGCGAATCAACCTACTCATGCGCGGTCTCTTGGTGTAAAGGTTTTTTAACCGTCTCAAATCGGCAGATTTTTGACATATTAAAGAACTCTTTAAAAAAAAAATAGATTCTCTACGGCCCATTTATTCTTAGAGCGAAGCAGACGTTTTCGTGGGTTTCAAATAAAACTACCATACTGTCTGAGTTACGAAAAAAAACGTGACCAAAAACTGACCAATGTAAGGAGACAAATTTATGCCCAAAATGAAAGAAATAAAACATGTTCTGAAATTGCTTTTGATGGGAGATGGGGCTGTAGGGAAAACAAGCTTAATTTTGCGGTTTATTGAGAATAAATTCAAAGAAGATTATTCAATGTCGTTGGGGGTAGATTTTTTAACCAAAACAATTCGTTTTATAGATACCCAAGATACTATCCGCCACGTTAGCCTCCAGTTATGGGATATCGCGGGTCAAGCTCGACATGTTTCTTATTCTCATTTATACTTAAAAGGGGCCTTAGGAGCGTTCTATGTTTTTGATTTAACTCGTGCAGACACCTTGATCCATATTCAGGAACGTTGGCAGGCCCAGGTTCTCCGTGTTGCGCCAAATTCGTTGTCCCTCCTAATAGGAAATAAAGTAGACCTAAAACCGGGCATTACACAGGCAGAAGTAAAAAAGGCAAAAGACAGTATGCATGTCATTGATTATATCACAACAAGCGCCAAAACAGGTAAGAATGTAAATGAAGCATTCCAGACCATGACGACGAATATCCTCAATGTGAGGGCAAAAGAGTTCTTATGAGGTGACTTTTCATTGTCATTGCATGCGTTTAAAGACATTAAGGCGTTCTTTATCTTCCGACGAGAAAGTGGGGATACTTTAATAACTAGATCTTATGAGGAAATTAATAGACAAGCGCCCGATCCACATTTGGTGGTTGCTTTTTTGACAGCAATGTTTTCCTTTGCGGAATCCTCAGCATTAAGTGATCTCCGGGTGGTGGATATGGAGGACGTCCGTTTTTCTTTCATAGAAAAAGATGGCTTGGTATTCGCGGTTTTGGCCTCCCCGCTAGTCTCTACTATGGATTTGCAATTTAAACTTAAAACGATCTCCAGTTTATTTTTATCTGAGCACCCCAACCATAAGGATATTCAATTAATCGACACAGAAATGTTCAGAAATTTTTCAATGCAGGTGGATGCAGTTTTTAAAGGAGAAACACGTGAGTTACTCTCTTCCTCGAAAGAGGCGGCTCTTTTTTATCTACGAAAACTCGTCAAAAATGAGGATGTCGGTATACGAGGTGCCATGATTGTTTCATTTACGGGTGAGCCAGTTGTTGAATTCCAAATGGACAGAGATAGAATGTCCACCTTCATCACTATCCTAACGGTTTCCTCTCATATGCGAAATTTGCGCTATCTGATTGCTTCATCTGAGGCAACTCATCTTGTTGCATATAAGATATCTGAAGGATTGATACTCTGCATTGATGGCAATCCCGAAACCAAACTCGAGAGCCTTGTAGTAAAAATTTCAGATACCGTGGCCCAGATCAAAGAGATTATTCCCCATTGATGACAAAGTATCATAAACGGGGTTCATTCGTGCAAAAATTAGAATTACAGAGAGCGAAAATAGAGCACCTCCCACAAATAGAGGCCATTATCCGTGAGGCATATCTACCCGTTCTACAGGCGTTATCACGCCCCCCTGGGGTATTAAGTAATACAGATAAAAAAATTAAGGAAACTTTCGATAATCATGAACTTTTTATTGTCACTCTTGCTAATCGTATTATTGGTACTGTGTCGCTAAAAGAGCAGGACGAAGAGACATATAAGATGTATCACTTTTCAATCTCGCCACGTTACCAAAGGCAGGGCTACGGAAAATGGGTAGTTCAGGAAGTTTCTCGCGTATTAACGAGACGAAATTCTAAGATAAAGACCATAGAGTTAGAAATTTATGAAAAAACTCCTTACTTGAAAACCTTTTATGAAAAACAAGGATACACTCAAACGGGGGAAAAAACAGTATTGGGAGAAAAAATCTTTATTCTATCAGGTCACATCCGTGCACAAGAAATCGAAAAAGTTAATAGACGGATATGAGATTTTTTGAGTACCCTCCTTCTGATATAAACCCGGATGTTTAATCCTTGTTAGAGATCCCCCCCTTTAATGGATTCCCATTTAGCACTTTCATGCAAGTTATAGAGAAGCTGGAATATTTAGCTGATGAAGTGACCCCGTATGAGGTTTCACCTGGTACTGACCTATGTCTGAGTGATACGTATTATTCATTGTCTTTCTTGGCATATCTTCACTCGTACGGTCGGGCAATCAAAAAGAATAATGAATGGCTGCTCGATCCGATCGGGGAACCTAGAACGAACAAGCCCTATCGGTATAAACTTATTGAAGATGCGGCGGAAATCTTGAAAAGTTTATCAACCACAGGAAAACCGGAGGATGAAATTGCGGAGGCCTTATCAAATATCGATATCAATACTGTAAAGAATTATCTGGGTTTCTTGTCGCTATTGGGATCCAAGGGAAAAGTGGTACAAGCCAAGTCTGGTTGGGACGCTAGTTTCATCCTTAAAGATTGGGTATCTGATTAAAAGGAAATAAAATATCGAGGTAAATCCATGTCAGAATCCTCAGTAGTCACTGATTTAAGAAACCTGAAAGCCACAAATCATGAAGTTCGTCTTTTTGCTGTAATCAACCTTAGGAGATTCTTGGAATCTAATCCAGAAGAATTTCGTGAACGAATGGTCAGAAAATCTCTGCAAACGCTGACAAAAGATGAGAATGACCAAGTAAGGGAGGCAACGATCATCACACTCATCGGAACAGCTAGAGAAACTCCAAAACTAGTTGCTCCTCTAGTTTTTTCAATTCTTACCGATCCCCAAGATCCAAATCCAGGCATTCGCTCATATGCTTTGGAGTGGTTATCAGAAAAGGGACATTCTAAGTTACCAGATTTTACCATGAAGGCATTAAAAGATCCCAGTAAGGCAGTTTTGAATACTGCACTAAATATTGTTATAAAACATCAGATCAAGGGAGTAGAACCAATTCTCTTACGATTACTAGAGACTGAGACAGGTGGACTTCGACGTACTGTAATTTATGCCTTAGGTAAGCTAAAAACGCCACGGGCTATTGGAGTTTTAATTGAGATCATGCGTAATCCAGAATTCGATGATTTGACGCGTAACCAGGCAGGTTCTGCCCTCGAACGCATGGAGGAAAAAGCTAGCCCAGAAGTTTTAATTTCCTTTATTGAGAATTTATCCGACTCAAACGACTACGTACGTGAAACCGCAGCGGCTTTTCTTAAGAAGAGTGAATCTGAAGTAATAAAAACCGTTATTGAACAAGGTAAACTTGACTTGCTGGCTTTACTTCATCTTGGAACCAGAACCACGAAACAGAATTTCGATACAGCAGTTTCTGCTTTGCAAACTCAGATGACTTTTGCTATTGAAGATTTACGAAATCGAGTATCTAATAAAGTTCAGTTCCAATACTCTGAACTATCAAATGAACTTCAATTGACCGAACTAGCAATCAAGATTCTCATCGAGGAGATGCTGAAACTGCAGCTGTATCCGCTTTCAGATGGAACGATTTTTACAGATAGCGGACTGAAACAGCTAGTTAGGGCTGAATTTGAGCAATTTAACGTAATTCAGCTCCCCGCTTTACTACAACGCTACCCTTTTGATCAGATTGGAAAGGATATCCTTGAAACTGTAATATCTGAGATTTCGGGTACCAGCAGGCTTTCCCCTGAAATTTATATCACTGAGGCGTTGTTATCAAAGATATCTGACGATATTCAAAATATAGGATACCTTTCTCTATTAGATCTCAGCAAACAAACGAATGTTGATTCAGAACGAATAAGAGAGGTTATTCTTCCTAAAATACATCACCCTACAGATGGTTGGTTAAATTCGGAAGAGGTCTTCATTACACAGCGCTTTGTGAAGGAAAAGTGGAAAACGAATTTGGCCCAATACAAGATACAGGAATTCAATAGATTTGTACAAGAATTAGGTAACCCACAAATCGAATTTCGGGAATTTATGGAGTTTATCAACGGGACCCATCCTGGACGATGGTTGGAAGGGTTACAGGTTTTCATTGACCATTCTGAACTGGCTAAAATAGAACACGATATTAACAATTTAGGTGAAACCGAAGTAGAACATCTACTAGCAGTTATCGGAATTGATTTTTCTGTTTTTCTTGACAGTCTTGTAAAATCCATAAATGTTCAAGTCGTTCGAGTTGATTCTGGGAAGGTTTCCTCAATAAAAAACATTCTGGACCAGGTGAAAGATTACTATGATACCTATGGTTACTTGCATATGGAACAGTTTATCAAGGAATCTGGGTTTAACGGACTCAACACTGAGATACAACGTCAAATATCCGAATTTCTTCTTCAAGAGTACGTGAGTAGACAAGATAAAGAAGGTAGATATTTTATACAAGAGCACCTCCTCACACGAGTTCAAAATGAGATCAGTACGCATCCCCGTATCAATTTTGACGTGCTGGCCTTCAAATTAGAACTACCAGACTTTATCCTAAGGATTATCGTGCATGAGATCCTCCAGCTTTCAGGAATAACGAATTCAGTTGGAGAGTTTATCACAGAGAAAGGAATACAACAGGAAATTAAAGGAATCATTGAATATCGGCAAGAACTGGCACTTTCGGAACTGGGGGAAATTCTGGACGTAGATATTAACCAAAACCAATTGGATTTTTTCCATAAATTAATAGACGAAAATGAGAAGCTTGTTCGTACAACTGATGAAAGGATTTTAACTCTAAAAAATGCTGCGGGGAGGATTCTGTACTTTATTAACCGCCCCGAACAACAAGCGAAAAAAACTATTCGATGGGGGGATTTTTCTATGCTAAATATTCCCCCAGATCTCATTCAGCGAATGGTAACATCGATGGTGCAGAATAATATGTTACCTGGTTCTTTGAACAAGTCTGGGTATCATCCAAAATGAATGATACGTTGGAGTTTAAATGAACACCAGATTGCGTTTGATAGTAGATCATAGAGAACCGCTCCGAATCAAAAAGGCTCTATCCGAGAGATTCGGAATGGTAATTGAAGAACGTCAACTTGATATTGGAGATTATGTTTTCTCAGAACAGGTGGTTTGTGAGCGGAAGACAGGTGGCGATTTAATATCCTCTCTAATGGATAACAGGTTGTTTGAACAGATCGATCGCTTAATTGAAGCCTACGAGCAACCCCTATTACTATTGGAAGATCTTCCCTCTGCATTCGTACGTACAGAATGGAAAAAACGAAAGAAACATGTCTATGGCGCATTGACCTATATTTTTCTTAAACGTCAGGTTCCCGTGATACCAACCGCTAGCATGGGGGAATCTACAATCTGTCTGAACCGAATTGCTTCCTGGGTACAAGAGGAAAAAACGGATCCAATAATCATTAGGTCAGCCCCAAAAAAGAGAAGCCTTCGGGATCAACAGTTGTTTCTTATCCAAGGCTTACATAATACTGGAGTCAAAAAAGCGGAACAATTGTTACTAAAGTTTAATGATAGCCCATCTGAAGTTTTTAGGGGAATTCTGGATACTCAGATAACGTATACAAAAACGGGAAATCCGAAAGGTTTAGAGGGGCCTCTTGCTAATCTGGAAGGCTTTGGGCCAAAATACGTTTTAAAGAATCAGAAATTACTTAATAGCTCAAAAAAGGCGTCATAAGGCCCAGTTTCGTTTTTTGCTCCCGATGAAGTTTAAAGCTCATTATATTCGGTGAAATTCGGTTTTCCAAAAGCTTCTGTTTGATGATTTTCAGTCTGAGTTAACACCATCCAAGTGTTAGAGTCCAGAAGATCTGGAAGAATACAAGCAGGTGGCAAAGATTGCCTGCAAATAGAAAGCCAGGGACAGTCAAGCTCACAATATGGATGAGGGGTCTCCAAATTCATATAAATTCGTTTTTTAGCGTTACCGAGTTCTCTAAGAAGATAATGCTTAAGAGA
Organism: Candidatus Thorarchaeota archaeon; assembly: GCA_048882505.1. GTDB lineage: Archaea > Asgardarchaeota > Heimdallarchaeia > Hodarchaeales > Hodarchaeaceae > Hodarchaeum. Next base: position 51,264 of record JBHLRO010000013.1, on the reverse strand, counting down.
AAACCCTTTTCGAACTTCGGGCCCCACTAATCTCTTTTGGTCGGCTTGCATTAGGAAACAATGGAGTGAGGGCCTTTTTACCTTAATAAGGCTATCCATGAGAGTTTAAATATTCAAAAGAGTGAGAGGAGTATGAAAATGACGAATATGACGGGTTCCTATTCATAGCTATAATCAAGATCAGGAAATATGCCCTTCCGAACTTCATCGTTGTACTTTTGGCCAGCTTCCAGTATTTGACTTTTCAGATTTACAAAACGTTTAACAAACTTTGCCTTGAAGTCGAAATAACCTAACATGTCGTAGGTAACAAGGACTTGTCCATCGCAGTACGGACCCGCACCTATCCCGATAGTGGCGCACGTGGTTAGTTTTTCTGTAATTTTCTTCGCCACTTTCCATGGAATTGCCTCAAGAACCAAAGAAAATACACCGGCTTTTTCTAGAGCTAATGCTTCCTTTACTAAAAATTCAGCCGCATCTTCGGTCCTTCCTTGAACTTTAAAACCTCCGAATTTATAAAATGATTGGGGGGTCAATCCAAGATGTCCCATGACTGGTATCCCTGCATCTAAAATTCTCTCGATTGCTTCGACACGCTCGCTACCGCCTTCGAGTTTAATGGCCTCAGCAGTCCCTAGTTGAACCAGCTGAATCGCATTTCTCACCGCTTCCTCTGCTGACACTTGAAAGGTTCCAAAAGGAAGGTCTCCAACAACCATTGCTGTTTTTGCACCACGAGCAACCGCCTGCGTGTGACGAATTGAGTCTTCAATGGATACGGACAATGTCGTGGGATTTCCGTAAACAACCATCCCCATAGTATCTCCAACAAGAAGAATATCCGTTCCTGCTTCATCCAGTATTGAAGATATAACAAAATCATACGCTGTCAACATTGTTATCTTCTGACCTTCGTTTAGCATCCCAAGGATATCCAAAACCGTCTTCTTTGCCATTATTTCACCTCGGGAGTCGTAAGGGGTTTCGCTTCTTCTGCAATTGCATACAATCTGTTTGACATAAATTTTAGCACCTTTTGTAAGAGATTTTTATTGTTGAAGGTTGATTTTAATTCTTGCAACTCTAGTTGGCTTTTGTCACAATATTCTAACGCCATATCTGTCATTTCTTCTACTGCTCTTATTATATTGTTGGTTATTGTTACAGAAGCCGCCAATGAAGTTCTCGATAAAGGATTCAAGTCTACAGTTACCACCGTTTTTCCCATTCGTCTCAAGGCTTCTGTACGATCTCCATCCTCCAGGGGTACAAGAATGCAATCTGATCTTTTAATCCCACGAGAATCCACAATACGACGTTTATGGGTGATTTCAGAGATGGTTGTCTGATACGTAGGATTTGTCCCATAGATCTCACCAGCTCCTGCATCGAAAAGCGTTTTTTCGATCGCCTGCAACCTTTCATTTGATCGATAAAACAAATTTACCTCCAAAGGGGCATGTATAGCCCTACCGAGTTTGACAATGCCATGAGCGCAAAGGGCCGCCACGTTTCCATTGACAGAAATGATGGGCGACTTCGCCAATAACATTGTTATAACTGCCAATCTTTCCTGTTCTAGAACTATACTGGGGGTTGATTCACCTAATATATAATCAAATGCTTCTCCTCGTCCGTGGGCGATTAGACCAGCTTCAGCAACTATGTTATTATGCATCCCTTCAATAATTCGCTCCCGAACCACTAAAGATTCATAACGTGGGTGATCTAAAGGTATTTCAATTCGCATCGCTTTCACGCCTAACTACGGTCTGGTAACAGATTGTTTCCTTTTTAAAGGAGGGATCCAGGTCCGATAATATCTTAATATCGATCCCTGGTTTGTAAAACAGGAATAGTGCATCGCCTAGCATGATTTGAGCAGTAACTACGTCAGGAGGAACCATTTCAGAGATTCCAATGAGGGTTCTGGACCACAGATTTAATGTTCTCGAAAATTGAGATGCTAGGCTAACGAAATTTCCAAAATCAGGGTCAGAAATTAAATTTTCAATCAGTTGTTCTCCTGCTAGGTTAATGGCCTTCCTTTTATCCTGATCAGCCAAGATTTTTGGGGTAACCAAATGACCAATATGAATGGTTGCCATCCTCCAATTATCTCTATTCGTCATTGTAATGGTTTGTCCGACTCCTGGCGCTCCCGGTTTGGTTCGTACTTCCGCACCTCCCTGATAAAGGCCGATGACATCTCCAAGTCCTGTATTAGAATATATTTCGGCTAAATGTGCAATCTGAAAGAGTTTAATCCTAGAAAAACCCAAGTCATAGACCTCATTGGCTGCAAAAGCGGTTCCTAGAGCTCCAGCTGCCGATGCTCCAAATCCGGATGAAATTGGAATTCCAAAATTATGGTCAACCTGAATTCCATGTCGGAAATTCCTCTCGAACAATAGATCCAAAACTCGCTTGGTTACGGTAGCAGTAGATAATGGAGTTTTCACACCATTAAAGTAAATTTCCAATGACGAATGGTCTTGTTTTGTAACGGTGGTTACGGTACCTCGATCTATGCAAACCCCTGCTCCTATGGACCCTCTGGAGAGTATTTCATCGCTTCCATCCTTGATTGCGAATAGTCCGGTCAAATGGGATGCTACCCAATATGAGGCCGAAGTACCCACCAGTATACCTCTATAACCATGTCAAGGTTCCAGCTGGTGAACAAGATCTGTCACCGCGGCATTAACGGGAGCATTTAACCCCCATCGTTCACTCTCTTGCGCTATGAAACCATTAAGAAAATCAATCTCTGTTCTACGCCCACGTTCAATGTCTTGTAACATGCTACACTTATTATCTGCTGTTTTTTTGATGACTTTCAAGATAAATTGACGCGTTTGAGAAAAATCTGCGTCAGGGACATTCCGCTGAGCTAACCGAAGACCTTCCGCTAGTAGTGCATCGAATATCCTCTGATTGGAAGGCTTTTCTAAGATTAATCCATTTGGTACTCGGAGAAGGGCTGCCAAGGGGCAAATGGTGGCATTAGTGAGCAGTTTTCGCCACATAGTAACGTGAATATTCCGTGCAATTTGAGATTGGAACCCTGACCTTTCCAAGATGGTTTTAATCTCTGATTTAAAACCATTTTCATCACCAGTAATGCCATTGAAGGATGTTCTACCAAAAGCTACATGTTTAACGATACCAGGGGTGATTAACTCCGCAGCTTCGGTGGTTATTGCTCGAAAGATTGGGTGGCTCGGCAAGGATTCTATAAAGGCTGCTTCATTCCCCATTCCGTTTTGGATAAGAACAAGAGGAACTCCAGGGTTTAATTGTCTTCGGAGTATTGTCGCTACCTGGGCATTATCATACGCCTTGGTTGTGATAAACAGGACATCAGGTTTAATCAGATCAGGTTGAAAATGCGTATGAGCTGGCAGATGAGATAGTATCTGACTTTTTCCATTAATTACTCTTAAACCACTCTTTCGAATCTCAGCGATATGGCGAGGACGTCCAATGACGGATGAATCAAATCCAGAAAAAGCCAGGCGGCCAGCAAACAATGAGCCTATGCTTCCTGCTCCGAATATTGTTATTTGCATCAATTCATCCTCCCTTGGGTCATGGCACTGGTTATTATATCAGCGAGTTTTTCTCCCAGTTCTCGTTTTGAGCCTCTCAGAAAGATGGGAGCTTTTTCTGGGCCTATAACAAATAGGTCATTTGTTGGTGAGGCAAATCCCTTGTTAGGTTCCCCAACCCAATTGGCGCACACCAAATTTAGCCTATTTTTTCTCAATGATGTGGTAGCCCGCTGTAAAAGCTCTTCACGGGAGACTCCTACTTCTGCTTTGAATCCAACTATAAATAATTCCGGATATTGATCCCTGACCGAGCTGAGGATTTTGACGGTCGGGACCAAATCCAATGATAAGTTTTTCTTGTTAGATGGAATTTTACCGTTGGTTCGAGTCGGTTGATAGTCTGAAACGGCTGCAACCGAAATAAACGCATCATAACGGCCAGTTGAAAGTTCATTCGTAACGGTTTCATACATGTCTTTGGCAGAACTGACAACACGGGATGGAATGAAAGAAGTCTCTTTTGATACAGCATTTCCTTCCCCCAAGACAAGTAATACGTTGGCACCCCTTCTTTTCAATGCCTCAGCAATAAAGAACGCTGTATTACCCGTTGATGGATTTGAAATAAATCGAACGTCATCAATATACTCTCGTGTCGCTCCCCCAGTGACTAAATATCTTTTACTTTCCAATTTAGCTTGTAATGTAGTTTTTTCAATAATTAGATCTATTAACTCTTTAAGGGGAGGAAATTTGTATTTATCTTCTTCTTCTGGGGCCGAATAGACAATAATTCCTTTCTTTCTAAGAGACTTAGTGTTTTCCTTTGTTATTGGATTATCAAGTAAAACGGAATGAGCAGCGGGTACAATAATCAGGGGGATTTTTGCGCCAATGATGGCTAACGCTGTTAATGTGACAGGACCATCAGCAATGCCATGAGCGATTTTATTTATCGTATTGGCGGTTGCGGGGCAGATGACAAAAAGGGCGACCTTTGATTGGGGATTAGATGTCCATTGAATATGTTCAGAAACCCCCGAAATTTGAGTGTATGGCTCTTTATCCATACACCAAGTTAGCGCATCTTTTGCCACAAAACGGGAAGCAGCTTCAGAAAGAACTACTATGGGATCTCCAGAATGTCTTAAGATTTCTCTAACTAGGTGAGGCACTTCGATAGCTGCAATGGAACCTGTAACACCAATTAATATCCGCTTCCCCTTCAATCCTTGTCCAGATGTGCCAAAAATCTCTGAGATGCCCATTTAGTATTGTGACGTAGCTAACTTTGAAAGCCTTTTAGGTTAGAGGCCAAATTCCGGTATATACTGTATAGTTTGAATAAGACAAAATTCAAATCCTTTTAGAATTGTAACAGACCAACATTGCCAACGAAGGTCTGGTTGTACAATATAGAGGGGAGTCTACTTATTACATCGAAATATGGATAGTTCAGCTTTTTCACTTCAAGAGGTGTGAAAGGCGCCCGCTGTAGATGTTGGCAAATTGATGACTTCCAAATGTTCCAATATAAGATACCCAGAGGTCACCGTCATATGCCTTGTTGGGTACGTTCCTGCTTCCTACAATCCTGGCAATAACGTAATTTCCTTAAATGATTCTTCGATTTGGGTCGAAATCGTTTTCTAACCTTTATAAGTGAGGACAAATAGATAATCGACAGGTAAGATATCATTCCTAGGGAATCACAGCGCATGGGCAGGAACTTGGACAACCGAATAGAGGGATTTGATCACTCCAAGATACTTCCTTTTTGATGAAACAACTGAGAAAATAGTGGTGTATGGAGAATGGAAGAGTACAAGGGCACTATCTTGGTCGTAGATGACGAAGAAGATACTGTCGAACTAGCAAGGATGGTCCTCGAATATGAAAATTATAATGTGTTTTCAGCCAGTAATGGAAGCGAGGCTATCAATTTCTTAAAAACCTCGGATATTAAACCAGATCTTGTCCTCTTAGATGTTTTAATGCCCAAAGTTGACGGACTTGAGGTTTGTCGATGGATCAAATCCCAACCTAATCTGAAAAAGATTCCAGTTTTACTATTTACAGCCAAAGTGGGAAAAAAAGATAGGATTGCAGGTGAAGAGGCAGGGGCTGATGATTATATTAACAAGCCATTCAGCGCTGATGATCTATTATCTCTTATACGCACTCATATCACTCGTTCACGTGATCAATAGGCTGCTACTCATTCACCTCAATGCGTCCTGAGGTTTGATTGGCTTTATAGGCTAATCATTATTATGAGATATCAGATTTATCTTGTTCCAGAGTTCTAAATTCAGCTAGATTTGCTTCGAATGAATTCATTCACGGAGTCGTGAACTTGGTAATGCCACTTGTCGAAGAAATTACTTCACAACGAATCAACCTTTTGCGTGATTCCAGGAAATTTCTCTCGTAAAAATGGCCAAGGATGGAAATTCAGCCTCAATCCAATGAAAGAGAGAAGAAGATGGATTATGGATCCTACATGTGACTCTGGAATGATTACCGTTTAATTCGATCCCGAAATGGATATCCAGAGATCCGAAAGTTCTCGCTTCAGCAAACTCCGCATTTTCCAAAAAATCGCTGATATCTTCGAGAAATTTAATGAACTCTGTCTCTCGGAAGTAAAAAACTGAATGATAGGGCGAAATTTGATACGCAGATTGCGGCTGGCCCTCTGAGGAACATAGGGATAGTAATTGATCCAGAAATGTCATTCAAACCACTCCTAGCCGAAGCTCCCCAATGGAACTAATGGTTGCCGCAAGTTGGTCTCCTCTATGAAATCTTCCAACACCTTCGGGGGTACCTGTCGCAATTATATCGCCAGGTTCTAGGGTTGTAATTGTACTGCAATATGAAAGGATCTGTTCGATCTTAAAAATCATGTCTCTAGTGTTTCCTTTCTGTTTAGTGACTCCATTGACCTTTAATTCTAGGTCAAGATCATGGGGATCTTTAATCTCTTCTGTCGTAACGATAAAAGGGCCCATAGGAGCAAAAGTGTCAAAACCCTTGCTAACAAACCAAGGTCTTCCTGTTTGCTTTGCAACGGATTGAAGATCTCGAGCAGTAATGTCAAGAAGGATCGAATAGCCAAAGATAGCGCCCATGGCAGCCTCGACTGGAATTTCCTTTACCCGTTTACCTATGACCACAGCAAGCTCGACTTCATGATGAACCTCCTGCGTCTGGGGAGGGATCACTATGTTTTTCCCTGGCCCAACCAGAGCAGAAGGGGGTTTTAAGAATATTGAAGGTTGTTTGGGTAGGTCTGTTGGCCGAACCCCCATCTCTCGAGCATGTTCAGCATAATTTTTTGCCAAACAGATGATCTTCGATGGGAAACATTGAGGAAGATCCAGCTTCGGTAATTTATCTATTCTTACAGCATTTTCTCGATCCAAGGAAGTGATATCGCGGATCACACGTTGAATATCCGGTATCTGAGGATATTTATTAATGATATCAAAGTCGGCTGCAATTAGAACCCCGTCCGAGATGCCTAGTTTCACGGTTAACCACCAACTCTGACAAGGTTTCCAGGCTTTTAGTAGTTCCTATCAGTCTCCTTGCTATGAATAAACTTCTTTAACACGCTTCTATTTCCGCTTATATTACAGATTGCACAACGTTTCAGAGTTTAATGGTGTTTCAATGCGATATTTAGTAACAGGAGGTGCAGGATTTCTAGGAAGTCACCTGATTGAAGCCCTCCTACACCATGGCCATTCTATCGTCTGTTTGGATGATTTTAGTACGGGCAAGAAAAAGAACCTTCAATCATTTATAAACCAAATTGAGGTTGTTTCTGGTGACCTGAGGGATAGGGAGACGATCCAATCTCTTACCAAGGAGGTAGACGCAATTTACCATCTTGGGGCTCAAATTTCAGTAAGTCGTTCCGTTCGCGAACCGTTGTATGATGCTAGTGTCAATATCAATGGGATCTTAAATATTCTAGACGCAGCTTGTAAATATGAGATCTCACGAGTGGTCTTTACCTCGACTGGAGGTGCTATATATGGCGAACCAAAGTCAATTCCTGCATCTGAATCGATGAAAGAGTCTCCAGAGTCCCCCTATGGTCTCAGTAAACTCAGCGGTGAGAGATATGTTGAATGGTACCACAAGCAATACGGGCTTTCTTATGGGATAATACGCCCTGCTAACATCTTTGGTCCACGACAAGATCCCCTCGGAGAAGCAGGTGTTATTTCCATTTTTCTAGACCGTCTGAGACAAAATCAACCATTAAAAATCTTTGGAAACGGGTTTGATACAAGAGACTATGTATACGTGGATGATATAGTAGATTTATGCGTCAGAGTGATGGATGGATCCATGAATGAGGTTTTTAACGGTGGAACTGGGCAACAAACAAGTGTGTTAGATTTGATAAATATTATTGAGAAGGTAACGGGACTTAAAGCACATAAACAATTCTGCCCCCCTAGACCGGGAGACATCCATCATATTGCGCTGGATTCAAGAAAGGCCTTACGGTTACTTGCCTGGACACCTAAGACAGGTCTTCATAATGGAATTGAAAAGACCTGGAATTGGTTCAAATCCCTTTGATCCTAGGTGAAGGAGTTATTCTGGCGTCCCAACCATCGAAAGTAATTCCTTCCCCTGATTGACCAACCATTCCTCGTTTAAATCCTCAAAACCAAACCAATTCCAAAAAGAACTCACAACGTACGGATCTAGCTTAAATTTTGACCGTGGATGTTGCGCTACAAGAAAATAGGCTTGCCAAAGTTCTCCTACTGCAGTATCAAACAGTGCCCTTGTCTCTTGAGAATCTCGTCCAGCTTTTACTGCCCGTTTATACTGGACTAACCTTCGTTCGGACTCATTGATAGATACAAAGGCTGAGAGGATCCACATTTCTCGATCTGTTTTAATATTTTGTTGGTATAAATGGTCGGCCAATCGTTCCAATTCAGATCGCGCTCGTTCCAGTCTTTCAACAGTGAAGGAGGGAACACGAAGCAATTTGTGGAAAAAACCATAAAGATACGGGTCACCTTGACGTAGAGTATCCAACATGAGCGAGGCGGTTCCAACGTTGAAAGCTTTGTTTTCCATCAAGGGAACACAGAATGCCTCCTCAGCTGATTTGATTAGCCAGATATAAGCATCTGCGAGCATGTCTTCACGAATGCGGTTTCTCATCCTCTCAAGAAGCATTTGGGCCGTTTTTCGTTTGAGATTTATTACTTCAGGATTCCATTCAATTCGCTGTACATTATCAACCCACTCCTGGATTTGACCGTACGGATCATAAACAATATTACCATGGTGTAACAAACGCGAAACCGTGGCAATTTGCCAATAGGGCACGTTTCGTCCTTCAATCACGTGAGAAAAGAACGTTGGCGGGGCAAACGTGAGTTTGATTTCTTTGTCACGAATTTCATCCAGGTCTGTTATCGTGGTTTCTTTCAAATCCAACACGTTCTTTCGAATTGCCCAGAGGTCTAACCTTTCGTCGAATTTGTCAAACGGATCCAAAATCAGGAGACGTCCAACCTCTTGATCCTTTATTTCTATTTTCTGGAGAAGTAGGTCAACTATTTCTCTGATCGTTTCTTTATCCACCATTCCATGATCATTTCCTGTGACTTATGCGTTGAAAAATCTATATTCCACTCATTAAGGGGCACTATTAAGTTTATAGAATGGTATTCAAATAGGCCTATGAAGTAGAATAACGTACGTCCTGGGGTTTATACTACGATGAAAACTGGAATTTTGGCGGTCATTCTTCTTTCAATATCGGTTTTTCCTACAATTTTCCCCGTTATACAGGTTGACACCCGGTCGGAGATCCATAGGCTTTCACCAAAACCCTCTCTCACTGCTACAATTTCATGGACAGTTCTTGTTGTCTTGATGGAATTATATGACGATCCTCATCATGATACACACACCGTTAATCACTATAATGAATTATTTTTCGGCAATGCAAGTTTTTCAATTCGTCAGTATTATTATAATAACTCTTATGGAACGTTCAACCTGGAGGGAGACGTAATTGGATGGTACACGGCCGCAGAGGGGCTTTCTTATTACGGAGCAGGTAATCGTATCCCCAATGGGCAAGATACTCGGCCAGATGAACTGGCAATAGAGGCGGCCAATAAGGCTAAAGAAGAGAATAAAAACGTAAGAGATTACGATTTCCTTATTGTAATACACTCGGGAGACGGCCAGGAGTTTTCAGGAAATTCTGATGATATATGGTCTCATCAATGGTTTATTCAACAATTTGAAGGCGGGCCAGACCTGCCATACTTGATGATACACGAATATGTCAACTATGAGACCCCTTCACATGAAATCGGGCATGCATTGAAATTTCCCGACTTGTACGACTGGAAGAATGATTTTACACATGAATATGTTGGTCCTTATGGAATGATGGCCGGTGGGGCGGGACATTTTTCGATTTGGAGTAAGTATTACAGTCATGTATCATGGGGTGAATCTCCCCAGTTCATGAATGAGTCCTATCGATTACAGATTAGCAATGTTAGTTCTGATACATTTGTCACGCTAAACCCCTTTGGTATCGAAACGCCAAAAGGTATTATGTGGATCGAATTAGGTTGGAATTCTTCTGGATTCGCCAATGAGAACTATGGCCGTGGCTGGACCATCACCAACAGAGAAAATCTCGATTATGATCAATTTCTTCCGAACCAGGGAATTATTATCGCAAATACACAGGTTTATCCTCGCTCCCAAGTTCAGATCTCAGATCCCTATTACCCAGCTTTTGAAGTGATCGATGCCCATCCTGAAAGTTCTGAAAACTTAGATGACGCAGCATTTACTCTTGATCCAAAATTGGGTAGTATTGGAGGATTTAGTGCCTCCCAATTTGGTGAGAACTGGGCTATTCAAATAATAGAACGGTATTCAAACCTTTCTTACTGGATTCGAGTAACAAACTCAAGCAATGTCCCTCAAGTTGTACCAATCAAACCGCTTCAGTCCTTATCTGGTATTTCGACGCTCTGGGTACAGGCTAACGGAACCCAAGGTAGATCGATCACCAGTGTTGATATCTCCATAGATAACGGTCCATGGTTGTCGTGTAATGCGTCAAATTCGAGTCTGTACTCCTATGATTGGAATACCAAAGAAGAAAGGGAAGGAACACACATTGTTCGTGCCAGAGCACTCGATGACGCCACCATTCCATACAGAGGGTATTCAAACTTCATTATCGTGGATGTTGACAATAAAAACGGATCTATATTAGTTGTAGACGATGATTTGGGCAGAACATCGGAGACTCCAGTACTGGAGGCCTTGGATTCATTAGGATTAAGGGGTGAATATGAAGTTATCCAGAGTTCCTCGTTATCTGGATCAGCGGTGTCCTCAAATAGTTTAAAAGACTATAAAGCCATTTTATGGATTGGAAATCCTGCTATTACGCCATTAAGTGGCTCACACATTAATTATCTAGAATTCAAAGAAATAAAGGAGTATTTGACCCAATCGGAGAGTAAAAATCCTCCCCGAATTATGGTAATGTGTAGTTATACATTATTTGATTTTAGTTTTCAAGAAACTGCCTATCGGGAGGAAATAATTGAGGTTTTTAGAGCTTCCAGCCCAAAAAATTTCCGAGCACCAACCTCTCGAATAATTGGTAACAATTTCTTAGGTGATCTTCCAATGTTCGAGCTAGGCAAAAATGATACCCTCCGTGAAACACGGGGAAGTGATGGAGAAGTAGCTGATCTTATGTTCGGAGCTCTGCCTATTCTACGCGATGAAAATCCTGAATTTCCTAATTATGACATCAAGGGATATTATGTTGACTCAGGTGTTTATAAACTGGTAAACTATATGTTTCAACCTGAAATGGTACCAAAATCTATTTTACGCCTTCTTCTTAACAACACCTTAATCTTCTTCTCTTTCCCTAACAACTCATCCTTTATAACTACATCAAGTTCAAGTGCTCTCCCCAAATTTCCCCTAATCGAGACTGGTCTTCTTATTTCCGCCTTTGCTTTGGGAATCCTGTGTGTTTCCTATATTTACTTCGGAATAATCCGTAAGAAGCGTTAAGTGATTCAAACACAGCATTCAATCGACCAAATAAAATTTATTCTCATTTGGGTTTTGGTAACCCTTTATCATACTTAATATTGAGAAATATCGCTAGAAAAACCAACAAACCACCGATAATGGTTGACATAGGGAGGTTTTCATTGAAGATAAAGATAGCAAGAAGAGAAGCTCCAACTGCCTCACCGATTACCGCCATAGATACAGTCTGGGCTGAAAAAAATTTCATCGCATAAATATACAAGGCATGACCGGCCAAGCTCGGACCTATGGCTAATGCGATAAACCAGATTAAGTCTTCCAATGGAAATATGGCAACGTTCAAACCAAGCAACCACGAATAAAAAAGAAGAAATCCACTACAGGAGGTATTGATAAAAAAGACCCAAGGTATGTTGGGTATTTGTTTGATTCTGACCTCTTGGCCGACCAAAAAGTACCCAGCTATCATTAACGCTCCTATCAGGGCCAAAATAACTCCTTCGTTAAATGTGTCCGCGAAATATAATGGCGTTTGTAAAACACTTATTATGAACATACCTAAAATGCCCAAGATTACGCCAGCCAGTTGGGGGATGGCTATCTTTTTCTTCAAAAATAAAGTAGATATGAGTAAGACCCAAATAGGGGACGAATTGGCTAAAAGTACTGATACTGCAATGGGAGAATATTTTACGCTTTGAAACCATGACCAAAAGTGGAGAGACAAAAAAAAACCAGCCACAAATTGCCAACCCATTATCGGCGGATTCGATATTACCAACTGAAACTGAGTACGTACAGATTTCCTAAACATAAAAGGCAGTAGCAACCCTGCGGAGAGAGTTACTCTCCAAAAAGCAATCACTATCGCTGGGGATTGAGCAATGCGAATCATTATTGAAGCGGTAGAGACCGCAAACGTAGCGATAATTATTGAAAGATGGCCTTGATGAAACGAACCGTGAGTGTTAGGTGGCATTAGAGTCCATCGATAAAGCTGCAATACCTCTAGATTTGAAGGAACGATAAATGACCTTCATAGAGCAATTCTTTGTGTGAAACTTTTCCATACCTTCAAATATCTATCTGATAAGAAACAAAAATATTACAGGATTATTGATCCGTGAAATCCAACAAAAAGCTCGAACTACCGCGGATAGGCGCCCACAAATCAATCGCCGAGTCCATTGATCTGGCCGTTGACAGGGGGATTAAAAGTTCCTGTGAATGCCTGCAAATCTTTACACGGCCTCCACGAAGGTGGGCTGCGGGGAAAAACACACTTAATCCTGGTTCGGTTTCATTATTCATTGAGAAGGCTGCACAAGCTGGATATTATGACTTGGCAGTTCATATGCCGTATCTACCTAATCTAGCTTCTCCTGATGATGGGATTTACGCTCGGTCTTTGAAGGTCCTAGAAGAAGAAGTCCAGACGCTTAAATCTTTGAATGGTCTCTATTTGGTATCTCATATGGGTAGCCCAAAGGACCGTGACAGTGGATTTGCCGCAAAACGGGTAGCTAATGCTTTAAACCACGTTGTGGAAAATTTAGATGAAAAACAAATGATCTTGTTGGAAAATTCAACATCAAAACAGAAATCTTGGGGCAAAAGGACGGAAGATATTGAAAAAATTTTGAAATTGGTTACAAGATCAGAAAAAGTCGGAGTTTGTTTCGATACTGCTCATGCCTTCTCGGCAGGGTATGATATTTCCGTGCCAGAAGGATTGCATGAAGTATTCGATATAATCGAATCACAGATCGGTAAAAACAAGGTGAAGCTAGTTCATCTCAACGATTCCAAGGGATCTCTTGGTTCTGGTATTGATTATCATGAACATATTGGACAGGGAGAAATAGGAATTGAGTGCTTCCGTGAACTAATGCAAAATAGGAGATTCAAAGAGCTTCCAATGATTCTTGAGACCCCAAAAGACTGTGATAAGGGAGATGAAGTCAATATATCTCTTTTAAAGCGTCTCAGGGCTTTTTTAAGTTGAAACATCTAGAATCAAAACAAACTCTCTATTATCTTTTATATTTCCAAGAACAGGAGTCCTCATGGAATGATAACTCTAGGGGAAAAACTTGTCATTGAGAGCCAAACGATCTTCTTTAAGTCTGCAGAAAAGATGGAAGAGGTTCCCGACGAGTCGGTAACTTTGGTTGTGACTTCTCCACCTTATTGGTCTGTACGAGATTATGGAAGCGATCAGATTGGATTCGGTCAAGCATATAACGATTATATTAGTTCTTTAAACCGTGTTTGGGCCGAATGTATACGTGTCCTTCAACCTAATGGAAAAATTGCGATTAATATACAACCCCTTCCCATTGATCGGCACACATCGGGATTTGGGCGTCGAATCATCAAGAATATTATGTTTGACATACAGAAATATTTGCAGGCACAAGGGGTTTTCCTCTCAGGTATGCATTATTGGGATAAGGCGGAATATGTGTCTAACGTTTCTTGGGGGTCTTATCCTAGACCCACGAATATTGCATCCAACACGGGATTTGAACAGATCTTCGTATGGGTTAAACCAGGAAAAACCCGGAAAGTTGACAAAGCAGCAATGCAAAAAAGCCTTTTGACGAAAGAAGAGTGGCGTCACTGGGCCGTTCGCTGTATATGGGATGATATTTCCCCTGTATTTAAGATCAACCATCGTGGCGAAAATAAATTCGGTCATTCAGCACCATTTCCGGAGGATGTCCCATATCGGCTAATCAGGATGCATTCTGTGCGAGGAGAAACTGTTCTTGATCCCTTTTTAGGGTCTGGAACAACTTTAAAGGTCTGTCGTCTTACTGGAAGACGAGGGATAGGATATGAGATCAATTCGAGCTATAAAAAGCTAATACAATCCAGAATCCTGGATGACTGGAAACCTCCACGCATTCAGAGTCAGTATAAGACGTTTGGAACATTCGATTTTTACCAGATCCTAGAAATCGTATACGAAATCCTCGGGAAGGATCCCTCAGCAAAACCTGGTTTAGGCGAAGTGATTCAGGTGCTCCGCAAAAAATTCCCGGAAAAAATAACAAAGTCGTGGGAAACACATCTCCAAGAAGAACATAAGAGGTATCAAATAAAAAAACGGACAAAGTCTACTAAAAGCCTAGCTTCGTACTTTCAGCCCTAACACGTTCGTGCCTGCTGTAGCTTTTCGATCTGTAATTCTTGAATTCGGTCAATTTCATCAAGAAGGGTACGGATGCTTGTGGGTTTAGTGAAAAATCCAATCGCTCCCGCCTCGAGCGCTTCCTTCTCTACCCGCTTTTCTGCGCTTACAAAAAGTACCTTTGCCTCCGGATTTTTCTTCAAAATTTCTTTCATGGCGACCAGACCATCCTGGACTGGCATTCTATAGTCCATTACAATGATATCAGGTTTGATCGGTAATTGGGCGAATTTTTCAACAGCCTCCTTGCCGTTTGCGGCGGATCCAATGACATCATGGCCCTCCATAAGCAATAATTTTGTATAAATTAGAATTAGGTCTCGTTCATCATCGACGAGGAGGATTCTTGCCATTTTATCAATTCTACCTTTGCTTTGAAGGTGTCTGAACCAGCTAAAACTTCTAATTCCATGGGAAAAAGACGTTTAATGTTCATCAAAATCGAGGTTTATTAACTATTCAGAACTGAAACCCCCTCCTTTTTTAACATTCATATAAAAGATGAAATCAAATCGGCTTGAACTACAGTGTGGATTTCCCTAAACTCTGGGTAAATTCTAGGAATCCGGAATCTAGTTGAAGCGCGAAGGTAGAATGGGGAATCGAAACAAGACTCCGAAATACACGTCGAAATCCAATCCGGGCGTCATTCATTTTTTGAATAAATTCGAATTCAGCCTTTTGAGCCTCTTCCAATGAAGAGAAGGGAGACAAGTAGAAAATATCGTGATCCGTCTGCATAAGAACTATGGGACGGATCGACTCATCGCAAACGCTTAACACTTGAGAAAAAATCTTCTTGTTTGAAGATCTTACAGCAATATTGCTAATCAAAAATAACTGGTAACGGATTTTTTGCAAATTGGGAATGATTATAGGGGAAATGAGCTTTGTTTGAGTTAATAATCGGAGCCAGCGAGAAACGGTTGTTCGAGGTTTATTTACGACCTGAGTAATCTGTTTTAAAGTATATTCTGGAAATTCTAGGAATGCTAAGAAGATTCGCCAACCAAGTTTTGTAATTTTAACTTCTGAATAGTCTACCTTGGAGAATATGGTTCTCGGTGGAGCTGAGGACGGCGTCACGCCAAGATGCACAGGAAGAGAACGAGAAAAATCAAGAAATCGTGGTATAAATGAAAAAAAAAGAGGAAAATGGATTTCCAGTTTGGATTCATTGCCAATATGCTGACCCGCAGAAGTTAATCGGTCGTACTTAGATAAAAACTCTCCTAGTTCTGTAAAATTTTTGTGTGCGACAGTTAATAATGAGAAATTTGTTTCAGTGAAGGAAAAGAGTATATTTGGTGAACTTATGGATGAATTTATTCTCGCGAGATTATGAGGTGTAACTGATGGATTTTTCCGTAAGTTCTTTATTAAGACGGATAATATTTCGACACCAAGCGCCGATAAATTTGGCAAACGATACCTACTGAATAATTCGTTTTGTTGTAAACGGTTTTTTACCGTTGCGAAAGTAGAATGGTTAATTCCGATTCTATTGGCTATTTTGCTATCTGAAAATGTCGGAAATTGACATAGGCCCGTCAATACACGACGTTCATTAAGAGAAAGGTCCATATTTACTCCTTTCATCTATCAGCACTCATTATCACCGATTTATTAGCTGAAGAGGGACCTCAAGGTTGGTTTGCCTTAGTTGGTATATCTAAGTACAACTGATTGCCTTCTTCAGGTAGGTTCAACAGATTAAACGGTTCCTATTTCATTCTTAGCTTTTAGTTTCGCCAAAAGAGGCCAAAATTCGTTCCTTTGGTGTCTTAAGATAGTCAATTAGTGATGAAAATGAAAAGTTCTTTGCTACGATAAGCCGATCTAGCGTCATTTCAGTTTTGAATTTCACAATCAAAGGGAGATTCCTTTTGCCTAACGCTGTCAAAAGCTGATTCTCGCGCGAACGAAAGGTGGTGTAGTCAGGGTAAACTGCAGAAAACACGATTTCTCTGAAACTTAGAAAAAGGGAGTCGGGCAATAAGAAAGTGTCTACTAGTTCCAAGAATTCTAGCTGTTGGGTTTGTTTTAGTCCTTCCAAGGAAAATGAACCGATTACACGCAGATTGAATCCCAAAAGGCGGAGATTCGGGATGAATCGAGGATGATACAGGTGAATACCAGTAAATTTTCTTATCCAACGGGATATAGTGTTCCTGGATCGATTCAACGCCTGAGCATGTTCAATAATCGAGAAATTGGAATATTTTACTAGATTTCTGAGAATTTCCCATCCTAGGGGAGAAATCTGGAGTGAACTTTCCTGTAGAGGGGACGAAAGCGGCGGTAAGTTGGTGGGGGAATGGATAGAGACATCCCATATCTTCTGTAGAATCCTTCCGAACTCTAAAAACCGAATAATTCCGTAGGGTTTTTCCAAGGGAATGATCGAACGATAAACATCTTCTGGATAAGTCAAATTCTCCTCGATATAAAAACTAGCAATTGAATTGTGAGCAATAGATAAATCGGTAAATGATTTACTGACTACATACGCGAAACCAACGTTCAAATCCGAGGCAGAGTAAATGATATTTGGAAATGCATTAAGTCTACCTAGGATCTCCTGTCTGTCCAAACTTTCAATCCTATTCGGATTCATCAAAGTTAACCCAAACATAAAAAGCTCTGCACCCAGGGCCTGAAAGTTCGGAACGTTAAGGGGCTGAACGGCTTGAAAGTCATCAAACAATCGCTTTTTTATATTTCCGAAAGTGCTTCGTTTTGTGTTCACAACTTCTGCAATTTCACTATCAGATGAATAAGGAAAGCTACAAATTCCAATTAGAACTCGTTTCTCGTTTATAGATAAAGAGAGAGATTCTCCTTTCATTTATTGTCACATTTTAACGCGTATATGCGGCTCGACCATATATAGATTTGGTTCAGAAATAAAAATTCCCGTGCTCTAGTCCTGCCAAGGCAGGAGATATTTCAAAAAAGTTCCAAAGGGTCGCAGTTCATTCAGAGTAAATCAAGAGCTCCTTTGAGCTGATCTTTCTCTTCCTCTGAAAGCTGGGTGGGCATAAGAAGGTCAGTTTCTTCAGCAAGACTCATAGACAGCTGAAGCGATTTTTCGAGATAATAATCAGCTTTTTTTTGCATCTTTTTATATCTATAGGCCGTAGCAATGATGTACATGCTTGTAGCCATTCCTTTTACATAACCTATCTCTTCAGTTATTCCTAAAGCTTCTTCCGTGAAATCAAAAGCTTTCATAAAATCCTTTCTTTCCATAGCAAGAACCCATGCCAGATTTAGAAGGGCTTCTGCTACTCCTCGTTTATAGTTATGTACACGGGCAAGAGCCAAGGCAGATGCAGTTTCTTCCAGAAACGTTTCAAAAGCATTGTTTTTCCAATGAAGAATTCCTAAGTGATTTCTCAGATCCACCTCTGGCTGGACAAAATCTAGTCTCTCTGCTTCCTTTAGCTTTTTTATTACCAAAGTTATCGCTTGATCGTACGCCCCATCTTGATCTAGGGCCCCGATCTGCCTTAAGAAGGATTTATATTCGCCAAGAACCTCAGGATCAAGTGATTTCGGGTCGCCATTTCTTTTTTTACCCAACTAGAGCGCCTCCATACTTTTTTTCTAGTTTATACTGGAAATTATCTCTGCGAATACCTAAGTTGCATCACGTATGTGCTTTGATGGTATATCCTGAGTTTCCTGCTTGATTGTACATAGTTGGTTGGCATCTCTTATATTTTTATCTTATTTTCCGTTTTTATCTCATCAAGTCCCAATTAGACCAAAATTTGAATTAGCACCTTGTTTTACTTGATAGTAGGTTAAATCGAAACATTGGGTTAATTATGAGATTGAGCGGTTCATATTTTCATGCAAGATTCATTGAACGACCAAATCGATTTTTGGCACGGGTTAGATTGGATGACGGAAATATTGAGGGAAGTCGCGAAAAATCAATAGCAGAGACGCATCTACCCGACCCAGGACGATTAAGGGAGTTATTATTGCCAAACGCAAAGGTAATCCTAAGAGAAAGTAATAATCCTCACCGTAAAACTAGATATTCTTTAATTGGAGTACTTTATCATGATGTCTGGGTAAATGTAGATTCTCAGATTCCTAATAGATTGTTTCGGGTAGATTTTAGAGCAATTCCTGGTTTAGAGGGCTATAAGATAATTCGCTCTGAATTCACATATCACAGGAGTCGTTTTGATTTTCTAATGGAGAATCCGAATGGAAAAAAAACTTTGATTGAGATTAAGGGCGTCACTTTGGTCGAGGACAATCTGGCTCTATTCCCTGATGCCCCCACTGTACGAGGTACCAGGCATATCCACGAACTGGAGAGGGCAATTGAAGATGGTTACGAAGCGGCAGTGGTCTTTTTTATTAAACGCAGTGACGCCACAGCATTTCAACCCAACAATTCAATGGATCCAAGATTCTCTACTGCATTACTTAGCGCTATTCGTGCTGGAGTAAGGGTGTACCCAGTACGGTGCCATTTTGATCCGATAGAGAGATTTGAGCTTAATGTTTTGGATTTAGTTCCCTTTCAAGCTCCCAAGGAATCTTAATTGCCTTATCTGTTTAGGATTGAGATTCTCATACACAGAAATTTCCCTCTCGGTTTAATTAGTTTGAGAGATTTGTAACTCACCGCTCCAGGAGTAGTTAAGTTTGGAATTAGGTAAACCAAGACTTTTTATTTACCTGGAGTTACATGATTTTTGAAGTTACATGAAAGATTGGCATCATGTAATAATTCACATCGATTTAGACTGCTTTTTTGCAGCGGTGCATATTAAACACAACCCCTTTTTGATGGGGCGTCCTGTCATCATAGGGTCGGATCCTCGGGGCGGAACAGGACGCGGAGTCATTTCGACCTGCTCATATGAAGCACGAAGGTTTGGGCTGCACTCTGGAATGCCAATATCAAAAGCATATCAGTTATGTCCAGATGGAGTATATATCTGCTCTCGGGAACAGATTTCATTCCCGGAATACGTGACGGAATCACAAAAAGTAATGGACATCGTTCGTGAATTCTCATCGATTTTTCAATATGCAGGTATGGACGAAGCTTACCTTGATGTAACCAGGATTTGGCGTGAATTTGGAGAATCCCCTCGTGATATCGCCGAACAAATACAAACAACCATTAAGGAGGAAGTTGGCCTTTCAGTCTCATTAGGTGTCGCAGAATCCAAATCCATTGCTAAAATCGCGTCTGACCTCGATAAACCAGGCGGAATTACCTTAATTCCGAATTCCGAAATCCCTCGAAAACTATATCATCTCCCTGTGCGCAAGATCGTTGGCGTAGGAAAAAAGACCGAGGTACACCTACATAATAAAGGATTAAGAAGTATCGGTGATATAGCGGAACTATCGCGAGAGAGGGTTTTTCTTCTGATAGGAGAATGGGGATTGCACCTGAAAAAAGTTGTGGAAGGAAAAAATTTCAAAGAGGTGGGCAATTCCAGAGTACAACGCAAATCTATAAGCTCTGAACGAACTTTTGGAACAGACCAAGATGAATGGGATATTATCAGGGAAAAAGTGGCTCAGATAACAACAAATCTGTCAAAGCGATTAACAGACAGGAAGCTGGTATCGAAGACAATTTCCATCAAAATTAGGTTCCAGGGATTTCAAACCTTCACGCGGAGTCATTCACTAAGAACCCACATTGCGGACGAGAAAACAATTTATGAAACTGCCTTAAACCTGCTCCAAGAATTCACTACCGAACAAGGCGCGGAATTTGCAAAACCTGTCCGGCTTGTTGGAGTAAAGGTTTCTTCTCTCAAGAGTAGTGCTGGAAAAACCTCGCTAGAGAGCTTCTTTAGTTAACCGCATTAGAGTAAGGGATTTCTTTTCTGGTATCTTAAGCATAGGTTAAAAAATCCAATATTCTGGATCATACCTATTCTATTATTTTAGCGAATATTGTCGCTAATGATGAGAAGAAGGTCAATCAGATGGTATATCGATTAACTCCTATGTCAAGGAAAACAAAACTGGTTTTTTTCATAATTATATGGGTGTTCTCCGCCTTTTTTGCCATTCTGGGAGCAGTTTTTATCGCGACAGCAGAAGTTCTGCCAGATAGCCCTGGATTTTATTCGGTAGTTACTCCAACAGCTGTAAATCTTCGCGAGGATTTGGGTCCACTTGAGTCCCTAACTTTTTGGGATCCAACATCTGGCGACCCTTTAGATGACGTAACAATAACATTTGAGGAGGATAATTTAGCGGTAACTGTTCTAAGTGGGGAAACGAAATTCTTTGAACCACAAGAAATCCACAGGATCCAAGAACACCATCGTAATGGCACCGTTTCTTATTTCATAGACGGAGAGGAGCTTGCCTTTGATTATTGGAATGATACGATAGTGACCGTAAGAGCACCTCAATGGAGCCTCTGGTTTGATGTGCAAGACAGAGTTCTTAGGCTGGAGCCTTTTATTGGAAACGATTACACGATCACAAAACGGAAGTACAATGCGACAACGGGAGCAATAGATCTTGCAGAAAGGAAAGGACAAGTCATTGGAACTTATTTCCAATTTCAAGAAGGGGGAATTGGCTTTTGGTTTCAAGACATCGCTCGATCCATCTGGTTCAATCTTGCAAACCATTTCATCTTTATAGCTCAGAATTTCATATATGCGGTTGCCATTGGAGGAGGGATTGGCATAATTACCGCGTTTATTCTCATGCTTACGAGGATTTCAAGGCTGATTGGAGGTAAAAGAGTCACATACTATATGCTTAAACTCTTGAATGGCAAATTGGGGAGGCTAGTTGGTTATATACCTATCTTTGATTTTCAAGGCGACTTTTTTGTTGAAGAAAGGTTTGTGAACGTCATAGATCTGTCTGGTCTTCGATCAACCATAAAAGAGCTTTACAAACAACGATGGTATGATGTATTGGTTTTTCCGACCGCATTGGCCTCAATTCTCGCAGTGTTTTTTGTCCAAAATTTCCCGGGTCAAGATCAACGGGTTGCATTAGTTCTCACCCCATTAGTCACCCCCATCGTATTATTGCTTTTCCTTCCGTATTTTCCGCGCATTTGGGCTTTCAATGATGGAGGTGTAAAACGAGTGGTGACAAGCGAACAAGGCGATATAGTCGCCGTAAAACCGTTGGGAAAAATCCTGAGGGACGGTTTAGGCATCATTATAGGATTTTCTGGTATCTTATCATTGGGAGCATTGGCAGTTGAGGTCACAGAGGATTTCAGGCCCGAAACAACTGGGGCAGAAATCCAGGTAGCCGGATTCACCCTTGACATTTACGGCCTGGCGCTTTTGATTTTGTGGACTGTGGGCCTGTTTTTCCTATTGGTGGGGGCGAGCATTGTGAGCGTTTCGGTGCTGGCAATCGATTATCTTCAAAATTCACACCTTAAGAACATAGAATATCTGCGAGACAAATCTGCAACGGCAGGAGTAATCAAAAATTGGGGTTCAGTAACTGCAGAATTTACTCCACACGCTAAAGGAGCAATTTATGAAAAGGTTGAATAAAAAATACGTCAAGAAAACAGAGAATCTGCGGAAAAGAGCATGAAAAGGGTTAATATCCCGCGATCGGATTTTCAAGACGGAGACACAAGAATGGTCTAAATGGTTGAAAAATGGACCATCTGCAGTAATAGTGGGGACCTCCTTGATTACCCCTCCTTCCGTCGGAGCCGCTGTGGAGGCAATCAAAGAGACCTATGAAGCGAATGCAGGTATAAAAGATGTTAACTTTGTAAGCTATATTTTCTAACCTTTCCTTACATCGATAGAACAGGATCATCTGATTGGTCAACCTAGTGAAGGCGGATTTTGTAAACTGCTCAATTATGAATCTCAAGCGGTGTCGTGGTCATGCTCAATTTGTCATCCTCCAAACACATAATGGTACCGAATTTTGAATTGTATACGAGCAGGATTACTTCACGATTTGATATCCTGAATCCATCCATATAGCTTTTACAACGAAATAGACGGCCTGCTACCACGATGTGTGATGAGAAGGTTTATTAGAAATAACCATTCAACTTGGTCTATGAGCTTACAAAACGTTCTAGAGGAGAAAAGGAACCTCTACGGATTAGTTGTTATAACTGGAGTTCTTGGTGGACTATTATTCCTCATAGATGACTTTTCAGGTGCATATTGGGGAGGTCAAGTGGAAGTCTACGAATATGTTGGTTTTCCGTCCCTTTTAGAAAATCTAGGTAATCCAATGGCCCTATTATTACTCCCAATCTTTTTGGTTCTTGCTGGAGGGCTCTTCTATTGTGCAGCAATTTCGGGCTATAAGCTAATGAATCCAGATTATTCTCCAACAAAACAACTTTTATTTTATGGTTTGGTATTATCTGGAGTTGCATTTGTTGTTAGTTTGCTTGGAGGGATTCTAGCTATTCTGATCTATACGGTTGAGGAAGCATATAATTGGTGGCTGGATGTTGGTTTCTTTGGTGGCCTTCTAGGCGGGGGATTCACCGCATTTTTCATGTACCTGTTGTGGCGGGATTCCTAAGAAAACTCAATTCACATATCAAGTATTTCATCCAATTTTTCACCCTTTTTTAAATGAGGGGGATCACCGGAACACACGGAGATATTTTTTCAAATTCGACTATGGGTAGCAACAATCTGATTGGACGGGAACCAAAATAGGCAATTCTATGTAACTTCCTTTTCAGAAGCGATTCCCGAAACATAGTCATTAATAAAGGTGGAACTACTCCTGTTTCTCGGGATAGCCAATGAAATTCGAACAAGAGCTCCTAGTTTTTCGGCGTAGATACGATGATCTGTCCTCTAACGATTATTCAAGTCTATTCAGATTAGTAACGGACATTGTTGCTACCGTTCTAAAGAAATCAAGAGCGGGCATTATGTTAGGACTTCTCGAATTAGGTTATGACCGGGGGCGTTTTGTGGGCGGATTCCACAAGGTGGGGACGAATGAAATTTATCTAAATAAATCGGCTTTACGTGTGATGAAGGGCGAATCTCCTGACGATTTTTACAAGGCCTACCTTTTCCACCTTCTCTTACATGAATACATTCACGCAACAGGGGTATATAACGAGTCTAAGACTAGGCAATTGACCCGTTCGATATCCCTTGCCATGTTCGATACTCGTCACCCAGTTGGCCGTTTGGTTGTTCAGGGGCTTAATGCCCTCTTTCCTTATGGCTTCCATGAAGATAGATACGTACCCTCTCCCGAGGATGTTTATAATCCTGAATATATTCTTCTCCGTCATCGTGATAGCGAACTTACGTATATTTAAAACTCGGATCATTTTTCATTCCTTGGTGCCGAGAATTCGGACGGGATGGGATCCAGATTCACCAAATTTACACTCAGGGCGCCGATAGCAAACCTCAAATACGAAAAATCAAAACTAGAATAATAAAGACATTCTGTGTTATGTAGGAGAAATGGAAAATGAAAAAAATCGGAGATCTAGCAAAAGGTGCCGTAAAAGGGACAGCAAAAGAAGCATTGCGTACTACGCTGAATGTAGCGGTGAAGGAAGTTATTGACGAAACGGGTGTAAAGGATATCGCACGTCAACAAGTTCTTGAGGCTGGTAAGAAAATCCTCGGTGACAAAAACATTCCAAACCAGCAGAAAATCCAAAAAGAAATTCTTAAGACACTTATCAAAAAGGAACTGGGGCTATAAATTCTCGGGAGCGATATATTAGATTCAGGTTCGATCCCATCTGGAGATGAACGGAAAAAAGGAAAAGGGGATGGAGAAAGTGAAAGGCGTCTACTATGCCAGAGCGGGCTCAGGATGAGATGCTTTGGTCTTTTGATTATTCCTAGCTGTCAACATTACGAAACAAAGAACCAATATTGCACTGCACGCGAAACCGCTCCAAAGCGTTAAGGTTCGAGACAGCCCAATCGCATCATTTATCACACTGAAGCTGAAGTATAGGAATGAGCCAAGAAAGGACATTAGGGAACTGAAGGTTGCCCGTTCTTCGGATTGTAGATTTTGCTGCACAACCGATTGGATTAATGGCATGCGTATACCGCGTGTTATTTGAGTAAGACAGCTTGCTAGGAGTATTCCTCCAAGGCCTATTGGCTGAAAGATCAGTACTGAAAAATATCCTGTTTCTATTGCCAGCACAAGCGTGAATACAGTCCCATTGGCGAGCTCTTCAACTCGAGAACGTACAAAAAGCGAACTTAGCGCCGCGATACCATTCCATAGCGCTAGAAGCAGACCCATTGCGAACGCATCAATTAGGAATTCCTCTATTAGTATGTGTTGAACTGCCCAGAATCCGACGCGCCCAAACACAATGTATAACAACCAGAAAAGCACAATCGGTTGCAGGCTAGCTTTTTTCAATGAAGTGATTGCAGAGGAAATAGCTGCCTTGGGAGTGGAGGGTTTCGACCGTGGAGGTTCCGTGTAGCCCCAGAGTACTAATCCTGCAAAGAAAAAGTGCCCCAGAACCGCCAAATAGATGGGGAGGCGGATCATGAAGAAAGATCCAACAAAACCGCTTGCAATTGCGCCGAAGGCACTGAAAAAGAACATTATGGTCATCCTTTTTGCAACCAGTTTCCCGAAAACACCGTTTGGCTCAGGATGATGGACCTTGAGGGAATCATATAGCAGGGCGGTAGCACTTCCCGTTTGAAACGTGACGCCGATACCAGCAAGTAGTTCTGCTAATGCAAACATCAGGAAATTATCCCCGATGGCATAGAGAAATATCCCAAGTCCAAAGAGAACGTGAAAGAGGGTTACGCTATTCTTTCGACTCCAATAATCTGCAATAGATCCACTAAACACCTCCAATAGCAATATAGGGAGGGCAAAGATTCCTTGGAGCAACAACATCTCATGAAACTCGAGACTGGCATCCGTCCATACGAGAACAATCACAGGAACCAATAGAACGGTGAAATCAATTCCCGTAATTTCAAAGATACGTATGTTCCTTTGGATTTGTTTTGATGTGAAGTCATAACTCCGTTGATGGTTTTTTTTAGGATCAAACATGGCATTCACACCGTTCGCTCTTACCTAACATTCTCAATCACCAAATTATGGTACAAAACCTAAAAAAATGGGGGATAGCTACAATAGATAGCTCTGTTACAGCAAAGTGTGGTTAGTGAAGATTTGACAGCAAAATGACGAGCAGGAACGATCAGTTGGAATTTCTGGCAAATCTCCACATGAGATTAGAAGATCACGGTGACGAGTGCAAAAAGAGAAACGTAAAAATTCATAAAAAGACTCGTCATTGTTAATTCCAACTTAACATAAGTCCCCTTGGGTAGGATTTAAATACACTGTGGCTTATTTGGCTGCGGCGGGTAATGTCAGCTATTAAAGAGAAATCACTAAAAACTAGAGGTGGGTCTCTCTCGTATTACCTGGCGGAAAAGATGAAAACCGATCTACACAGAAGTAGTGATTTTACAATTCTTTTCATTCATGGGCTTGGACAAAACAAGAAATGGCTATTACGTCAATATGAGCAATTTAATCTAGCCCAATATAGGTGGTTGGTTCCTGATCTAATGGGGTACGGAACCTCCTCAAAACCCCGAGATTCACAGGCCTATAGAATGGATCAACAAGCCGCTAATCTCGAACGCCTACTTCTAGCGGAAAATATTGATGTTTCAAAGCTTGTGATCATGGCTCATTCTATGGGGGGACCTATTGCTGTTTCATTACTGGAACTCCTATTATACAGATCATTTCCAGGGGTTCCCCGGCTCCTTCTTTATGTGGAAGGTAACTTAGACTACAATGATGCTTTTGTGTCTTCAAAAATAGCAAATTATTCTCTTTCGGAATTCGAGGCCGGATTCGATGACTTCCTAAAAAAATATCCTCCATTAGATCCTGCAAATATGCAGGCTGTGGGGCCTTTTGTGTTATGGGCCTCCAGTCGCGATTTAGCATCTGTATCAAAAGAGGGAACCCTTCTTTCGAGAATTCAAGCAACAAAAGTCAAGATTAGGTTTGTATATGGTGAAAGGAGCAAAGGCCGCTTTACCTCGGAGCAGCGAGTTCAAGAGTCGGGGTTCCCGATATATTATGTTCCAGAAACTGGACATTTCATGCATCTAGAGAATCCTACGCAGTTTTGGATGACAATAAGAGGAATTCTTGACACAAAGGCCTAAATATCACATGATTACCCTAGTTCATTCGACCTGGCTGGTTTAACAGTGATTTGTTGTGAGGGGGTTCTCCTGTTGATTGCGAGACGGGAGGATCAAAAAAGAGCTTCCGTCGTTCTACTCGACTCCTCCACGCTGTGATTTCGGAAAATATAAAGAGAACACAAGCAACAAGCCCCTGAATAAGGGTGTAGGAATTGAAAAAGAATAATGCACGATATCCTACTCCAGCAAATACCAACAATAGCCAGAATCGACTAAAATTCCTGCTTGCTTTTACAATAAACCCCTCTTGCTGGCCCCTTACGGCCCCATAGGAGTCCAACAACGTTTGAAGAAAGAGCTGTAAACCCAATAAAAAGAGTCCGTACCATATCCAAATCGTTATGCCATCTATTACGATGGTCCTGGGTGGTGAAGACAGAGGAATTCCAAATTCTAGCTCGTTTATGGTATAAGCACCATCTGGGTTAAAATTCGTCAAGATAATGATGGTAGCTAGAATAACCTCATAGAACGATGCGAGAAGAATGAAAAGCGTTGTTATTATGGCGCTTACAAAAAGGGATAAGCTGTTTCTTGATCTAGACCTCCTCTTCTCCACAAAATCCGCTTCATTGGGTTGACTGGGCAAAGAAGAACTCTGATCTTGGATATCTTTCACTGGGGATCTTACCGCTGATGTACTTTGGATCTGGTTCCTGGAAAATCCTTGATTTTGATTATCGTTAGCTGACGGGGCTTCAGTTAATATTCGAGATTCTAACAAAGGTACCGAGGTGGTCTCCGGTCTGCCAAAGGCTAACCGCGTGAATAGCGAGATTAGGAATAACCGGAAAAGAGTTCCACCATATGTTTCTGCCAATATCTCCCCAGCCATGACGAAAAGTAAAAGATAGCTTATTCCAGGATCCATAATCCTAGTAACCAATTGACGCATCAATATCAATCTCATCAGCCAAATTACGAAATTCTTCTCTACGATGGTAATTGCTTCAATCTGACCAGTAATAACATTTCGAAACCTGTGAGTTCCCAGCGAGAATACACCTATTAAGATACCAAACCCACTAGCAATAGTTCGTCCTCCGTTTATTCCGAAAAAGGAATTAATATTGTAATTCACTATACCTAAACCCATGAAATCCAATAAAAGGATTAGAGAAAGAATCCCTATGACAATTCTCCCAAGTAAAGTTTTGGGGAGGATATTGGCTGCCCAAGACTGCCAATCTTGAACTCTTTCGTCACCCGAGTCTTCCTGCGAAATTTTATTAGCTAAGTAACCGAAGAATGGGGATAATTTCGTTTTCCATAGATCAGATCGGAGCTGTCTTTCAATAAACGCAAAAAGCATAATAGTTATAGGAATAAGCCAGATATATATGATATGAAAGAAATAGGAGACCTTAAGGAGGGCAGCAAGGAGAGTTAGTCTAAACAACCACAGGACAACAAAATCATCGTTTTTACGTTCAAATCCTTTCATAACGAGTCTGTCCTTCCAACCGTTGATGACCACCGCTTCCCAAATAAGAGATATAGGCGCAAAAAACACAAGGTAATTGATTGCAAAGGGTGAAACATGACCTAACTGATAATAATAGTAGGAAAGTAGTCCCACAACTAAGAAAAAGGCCAGAAATAAAGTAAAGACACGATAGACTCCGAAAACCTTAAAACGCGAATACGATCCTACAAATCCTTCAAAAAAGTCACCTTCAATTTGGGTTCTATCTTCTGATTTAATATTATCTGCGGATTCCTTCATGGTTGCGGATTCGAATTCTTTGGCTTTTTCATATGTACGCTCGGATGATTGACGCGACTTCAGAAATTCTGATTCTATTTGGGATGGTTCACGATCATCGGAGCTCAGGAAATCACCAATTTCAGAGGGAGACCCGCATTCCTCGATCGCTTTGATCGCGTCCGTGAAAAATACCCTATCATCTGGATCTGTTGCGATTTCACTACTCCTAAGGTAAAGAAAATCATTTATCTCACTTAGAAGACTATCAACTTCATTGGGATGAAGGCGTGTTTTTGAGGTAAGATATTCTTCGACGCTATCGATATAACTCCTTATTAGCTGTTTAGCGTCCCGATTGAACGATTTCAAATCCAATTATCTCCTCTTATCTTTCAGATTTTTTAATTTCATCAAACCATATCTTGATTGAATTGTTATAATCCCTATATATTTCCATCATGTCGTATATCACTTCCTCACCAAGCTGAGTCATTGTATAGATACGACGTGGTTGTCCAGGATGTTCCAAATCATCTGCCAGTATTGATTGGATCAAACCATCGTTTTCTAACCGTTTTAATAATGGATAGATTGTGCCCGCCTTCAACGGAACACCCGTATCTCGAATAATCTTGATAAGGCCGTAACCATGGGCTTCTTCTGTATTAAGCCTAACCAACAGTAATATCATTAGTTGCAAAACCCCTCGACGGAAATCACGTTCCCAATGCGACATTAGCGTTGATTTTTTCCTTGGTTGGTTGGATTCTCTGCCTTTTTCTGTGTCTCGCATCAGAAGTCCAATCTCGACTCTTTGGGCTTAGATGTCAATGTGGCTATATATGGTATGCCTATATATAGTGCAGCATACTAACTTTATAAAGTTAATCATCAAAGCATTAATCGAGAGAATGCAGGATATTTCGGCCAAGAATCAGGAATAGAATGGCACACTTGGAAGATTAACTCGGTGTTGGCTCTTAGAAATCACAGGTGGTGTATCTAAATTGCCTAGATTATTTATCTGCGTCGAAGTTACCGAACTATCTATCCTAAAAGAGGTTGGTCAGATCCTTCGCCAATTGTCGTTACCGGGAGTTAAGCCCGTTAAACCGAATCAACTTCACATCACCCTAAAATTCATAGGTGAGACCCCGGATGAGTCAATATCTTCAATAAAATCTGGACTTGGCAAAGTTGAATTTACTCCATTTTCCATTTCGTTAAACGGATTGGGTTGCTTTCCGAATTTAAACTATATCCGTGTTGTGTGGATAGGGATCCAAGTAGGTCAGTCTGATCTAACGAATCTTGCTAACCAAGTTCGAGCAGCGATTGATACGTTAGGTTTCCCACGAGAGAAGAGGCCTTTCTCTCCGCACCTAACGCTAGCACGTGTGAAGAAACTTGGTTCCTCTGAGAAACAAACCATTCATACCCTAATTCAGGACAACCAAGGTACATCGTTTGGAAATCAAATAATAGATGCCGTAATATTAAAAAAGAGTACTTTAACTCCAAAAGGACCTGTGTATGAAGATATAACTACGGTCAAAGGTATAAAAACTAAGGAATAATCAAGAAGTTGTCATAAATTCCATGCTTTGGCCGAAATAACATATAGACGTCTCCCCAGATACAAGTGGCATAAAAGAAATACTTTTAACATTCTCCGTTGTAACATTTTATCTACCTCGGGAGTATCCCCAATGGTTCCCAATGCCCCCCAAGACGATCTTCCAACGGAAATTCCCGATCTGCAATATGGGTTGATCCGTAATTTTGTAAAGTTTTCTGCAAGATTTGGCTATCGATTGGGGATAGAAGGACAATATAAGCTCACGGATAGGCTTGACGAATTGCGGGGTGGTGTTATTTTCGCAGGTAATCATGAATCCGTGATTGACGCATTTCTGCTTGGATTGGCAGTTCCCCCTGAATTAAAAAATCGAATCTATTTTTTGGGAAAAAAAAGTGCATTGTGGCGGAATCGCTTTTGGGGCCGTATGATGGATTATTTTGGCGTTATCCCCGTTTTAGAGAAGGGAAGCAGGGGAAAGAACCGTCTAGCGATTGAAAAAGGTATTCAAATACTAGCTCATGGTCAGGTTCTCGGTATCTTCCCCGAAGGTCACATCCGCTATTCAAGGAAAGCATTGGATGGGAAAGTGGGCGTTGCGCGTTTTGCATTTGAAACTGAATCTCCCGTGGTTCCCGTTGGTATCATTGGTACAGATGGATTACTCCCATATGGAGGTAATTGGCCTCGTCCAGGAAAGAGAGTCGATCTTATTGTCGGTGATCCCATCTTTCTACATATGTATGACCGTAAGGACGTATATGATCCCTACGCTTTACGATCAGCAACAGATGTTATCATGAACTCGATAAGACGATTGTCAAAAGGATATGGAATTCCTCCCCAGGATGTCCCCAAGCTCCGTACTATGGAGGGTATCAGGGAGATTCTGACACCTCCGCGGTGGCTATTGCAGAAGAAGAAAATTGTCGATGAATGGGAGAAACGTAAGCATCGAAAGGGATTAGCTAAATCATTTGATGAATGGTTGGTAACAGTTCCGCAATCGATCCAGAAACCGCGTGACACTGACTCCGAATTTCAGCCACCGCAGGTTCATTCACAAGGGGAAGTTTCCAAAGCATTTCTAGATTGGCTAGATGAACAACTCTGATCTGGATTTCGCTTCCTGAAAATTCTGGAGCAGAGACACCTATCATAAATACGAAAAGTCCCTTGATACAATATGATGAAACCATCAAAGATTTGGCTTTGGAAGAGTAATCAGAAATGAGAAAGCTTCCGAAAAATAGTGCGCCTTATATTTTTTTCATCCTGGGCTTTATTCTTATAGGAAGCAGCATCTTAAGCAGTTATGGTACCTTTAATTTAGTTCAGGTCAATATCGAAAAATTAGAATTAGTTAGCGGGAAGATAAAACTCTCAGCTCTATTGTTTACTCCGAGTCACACCCAGGAACCCCGACCGAGACCTGCAATCCTGGCATACCATGGCTGGGGAGGTTCAAAGGAAAATCTAATTCCTATTTGTTTGGGATTTGCAGAGGCAGGATTTGTTGTCCTAGCTCCAGATCTTCGGGGACATGGCGAATCCCAGGGGATTGCAGATCTGGGACTTTTGGATCAGCAGGATGGTAGAGTCGCTATCGATTACTTGGAATCCAGAACGATTTTGGTGAATTCCAGTGCTTTAGCGACTTGGGGATCCTCGTTTGGAGGCGTAATTAGTTTGCTTGTGGCAGAAACTGATAATCGAATTAGGGCCACCGTAGCTTCTTCTACACCTGCGAATATCTCGGCCTGGCTCTTAAAACGGGATTTTAGATGGCAAGAACGCGTAAATTTTAGGCCCCATGTTCTAATTGATCCCGAAAATGCCACTGAAATCGCAATCCGTAACCCAATGTCATACTTGGACAACATATCTAGTCTATTGGTTCTTCATGGGGAAAGCGATGCCATTGTACCCGTCCAACACGCAATGGATCTTTACGCGAGAACCCCAACTAATAACAAGAGCCTAGTGATCTTTTCAGGTCAAGGGCATAATTTGGCAGCGGATGCAGTTAAACTAGAGACGACACTTTTTCTCAAGTCCGTTTTCAAAAATGGTGGAACCAGGGTTCTTGGATCTTCTCTGCCTTATTATCTGATTGTTTTTGCATGGGTCCTGCTGCTGAGCGGCGGTCTAAGTATAACTATGGGAATCCTATCATTTTTTCCCTATATTGATGACTACATTGCAAGTCGTATAAAATTAAGTATCGTGAAACCTCAATTCAATGGAACGATTAGGCTGCTCTTAGTATTATTAGGTACATATGTCATAGGTCGGGGAGGTTCCGTATTGGTGTCCTTAATGATTCCAACTTATTATTCCACTATCATTGCGATTTTTATGGGTACAACGTTAACAGGGGGAATAATTATTGCGGGTCTTATAGCAACCCATACTCCCTCTTTGATCGCAGACAGATTTTGGAATTCAAATTATGTTCAAAAATTGGTAATTCATGGCATCCTAATATTCGCAGTAATCTTCACTCTTTACACTACCTTTCTCCTTTTTTTGGACCATCCTTGGGTTCCATTTGTCAATTCCTCAACAGCATTGGCTCTATGGAGCGTTTTAGTAACAATAGGACTAGTTTTAAGCTTTGACGCCATATTTTTTTGGGAGATACTATATACGTCTATCCGTAGGTACCGACCCTCTTGGTCGAGACGCCAGATGTATACTTTTCAGGTTTTGACATACCTGTTTACCAAAATAGTGGTTTTTTTTGGTTTAATGTTTATTCTGTACTTATGGATGCTCGAAATTACCTTGATCTTCTATGGTTTAATTGTTTTCGGCGTTCTTGCTTTTATCAGCCCTCTCGTAAGATTACATTGGGGACTATCTGCGGTTATTGTGTTTAATGTAATATCTGGGCTTGTAGCTTATTCTACTTTCTCATTATTCTTTTTAGTAATCTGAACTCGCCTCAGATGATGAGTTTTTTATAAAACTCGTCTTAACTTTAGAAGATCAGTTACACTTCCCTTAATTTTCAAATCCCCCTTACCATAGGCCTTAATCGGATCAATTTCCTTATTAAGAACGCCCAACCACGTTGTTGAATTGGTCTTAACGAGGATGTCATACTTGGTGCTTTTATCAATAGGGCCTTCTACTAAGTCATCGGGTATGCCTGCGGTGAGAGTGGTCGTCCAGGTTTTTCCAAATTCCTCAAACGTGAACCCAATCTTTCGATTCCACTTTTTGAACCGTTTCCTGTGTTTTTCTTGGCTCAATTTGCCCAGAACCTTATGAATTCCGTTGATGACATCTGTCTCAGACATGATTCGTTCTCCTTTCGATGAAACTGGTTTTTCCTTCCAAATTTAGTCAGATACCTATCACGTGTTATTTGTAATCCAGGGAAAAACGCTTAAGTATGCGTTTTTCATCCATTACTAGACATAAAGCATGAAATATTTAGTTTTCTCACGATAAGACATTCAGGTCAAGTACTCAAAAAAGAAAATCTCACTGATATGGTGTTTCTTGATACCACAAGGTTTGAATTAACTGAAAGGGTTACAAGTGTCTTTTACACATCATGTTTGCTCCATCCTATTCTCAATGTTAGATATCCCAGGACAATCAATATTATACGACTTTCCCGTCTGATGTTTATTAGCTATCTATGTTCTCCTCAGGAATTTGGTACGATGACAGAACCTAATTTTAAATTAAGTCCCCCGCCATATAAGACGAAAGTTGTTGAACCTATTAAGATTACCACAGTTGAAGATCGCAAGAAGTGGCTTGAAGAAGCAGGTTATAATATCTTCAATATTGCTGCAGAGAATATTTACATTGATCTGTTAACAGATTCAGGGACTTCCGCAATGTCTGATTATCAATGGGCGGGAATGATGTTAGGAGACGAGTCGTATGCTCAATGTAAGAATTTCTTCAATCTGGAGCAGGTTGTCCAAGATATTACTGGATTCAAGTATTTCATTCCTACACATCAAGGGCGTAGTGCGGAAAACCTGATATGTCACGCAATGAACATTGATGATGATACACTAGTTGTTTCTAATCAGTTTTTCGATACAACGCGTGCAAACATAGAAACATCGGGGGGGAAAACTCGTGATCTTGTCATCAAAGAAGCCTATCAACCATCATTGATTCATGATTTCAAAGGTAACGTGGACATTGACGCTTTGCTAGACCTGTTGCAAAGAGGCAATACTGTTTCGCTGATAATCGTTACGGTGACAAATAATGCCGGAGGAGGGCAACCTGTATCAATGAAGAATATTCAAGAAGTATCAAAAATCGCTAAAGAGAATGCCATCCCGTTTTTCCTAGATGCCGCTCGTTTTGCAGAAAATGCTTATTTTATAAAACTGCGAGAAGAAGGTTACAGCCATTTTACACCAAAAGAAATCGTCCAACAGATGTTCTCTTATACCGATGGATGTCTTGTTAGTGCAAAAAAAGACGGTCTAGTGAATATCGGCGGCTTCATCGCGCTTAATGACGAAGAGATATATCGTAAAATTAAGCAGCGGATGACTGTTATTGAAGGTTTTCCCACTTACGGCGGTTTAGCTGGCCGTGATTTGGAAGCTATTGCGAGAGGATTAAGAGAGGTTTTACAGGAGGAGTACCTACGATATCGTCATCAACAGCTGGAGTATTTAGGACAAGGATTGGAAAAAGGAGGTGTACCATTCCTAAAACCAGTCGGAGGCCATTCGATAAATATTGATGCCGAAAGTTTTCTGGATCATATTCCCCGATCTGAATTCCCAGGTTGGGCACTCACAATTGCTATTTACGAGAGGTATGGCATTCGTGCCGCTGAACTAGGATCCGTAGCTTTTGGACAAAAGAAAGAGGATGGAACTTGGGTTTATCCTGAATTAGAACAGGTGAGACTGGCAATACCTCGAAGAGTATATTCACGAGAACATCTCGATTATGTAATCGAATCGTTGGTAGACCTTTATGTGCATAGATTCGAGATTTCTGGAATGAAAATCGTTTATGATCCTGGGATTCTCAGACACTTCACGGCAAAGTTTAAACCGATTGCTCACCCATGAGGTATTCCATTAATATAATGAAAATGCCCTGATTTAAGGTTTCGTCAGAAGTACAAGGATTAGGTAGATTTTATGAGTAGTATGCATGAAATGAAAGAATATGTAGACAAACATATCGAAGAAACGCTTGATAACCTTTTTCGACTGATTAGATTGCCCACAGTGACGGCAAAGGGAGGGGAATACTCTAATCAAGCTATCAAAGAGCTAGCTAGAATATTTGGGGGACTAGGCTTTAAAACCAAAGTTTTCCCAACAAAGGGACAACCAGTCTTTACAGCCCACCTCGATCAAGGGCATCCTCGGACGATCCTGTTCTATGATCATTATGATGTCCAGCCAGCAGAGCCCTTTGACTTATGGGATAGCCCTCCATTTGAGCCTGAAGTCCGTGATGGAAAAATATATGGGAGAGGGGTGGCAGATAACAAAGGAGAAATTACAGTACGAGCTTCAGCAATTAAAATGCTATTAGATCTAAAGGGGGAGATTCCTGTGAATATCAGGTTTGTGATAGAAGGTGAGGAGGAAACCTCAAGCCCAAATCTTGGAGATTTTGCCCGAGAACATTCTGAATTTCTTCAAGCTGACGCAGGAGTCTGGGAATTTGGCGGTACTAATGTGAATGGCATTCAGCAAATATGGGGCGGCGTCAAGGGGATTTGTTATGTTCAATTGAAAACAACGGGCCCCAAAAAGGATCTGCATTCCGCAAACGGAACGATCGTTCAGAATCCAGCCAATCATCTGGTAGCCGCTTTGGCATCGCTGAGGGACGATCAAACGGACCAGATTAGCATAAAAGGTCATTATGACCAGGTAGTACCCCCATCGCAAGAACTTCTTCATGCCATTGAACGTTTGGTTCCCCATTTCGATGAAACAAAAATGAAGGAGGAGTTTGGAATCTCTCAGTTTATAAATGACCTTACGGGAAACAAACTGTTGCAAAAATATTACTTGGAACCCACATGCACAATATGCGGAATTTGGTCAGGGTGGCAAGGAGCTGGAAGTAAAACAGTGCTTCCTGCTGTGGCACAAGCTAAAATTGACTTTCGCTTGGTTCCTAATCAAACCCCAGACACGATAATACAAAATCTAAAACGTCACTTCGAAGCTCATGGATTCAATATTGAAATCGAGTGGTGGGATGGTTATAATCCTGCATATACTGATATATCCCATCCATTCGTCCAACATCTTGCAAACACCATGGCCGAAGTGTACGGACACGAGCCCTTGGTTCATCCCTGGAGCCCAGGTTCGGGGCCCCTTTATCTCTTTACTGAATATGTGCCAATGCTCTCAATTGGTGTCGCTTACCAAGGTAGTAATGGCCATTCCCCCAATGAGAACCTTATTCTTGAGGATTTTAAAATGGGCCAACTTTGCATTGCACGATTGCTAGAAAGCATGGATAAGATGTAGTTCTCATGTTAAATCCAAGCTCTTCTCCTTGATAATCAGAAAGAAGTATACCATTACACCAGTAATACCTTAAATTATGCGTTTTCAGTCAGATCGCTATTGTCCCGTGAATTCCATCCATTATTGTTGCTGATTCTGAAAGGAAATTCAAGTCGGAATTCATTTAGACCTTCCTACGACCGACCGTGCTGTCAATCACTGTATAATGGCAAGAGTTTTAACCCTAGGTCGTATATGGGAACCTATCCCTGCAATCGTTTGACTTAGAAGGTCTTCCGAAGAGAAATTCCCCATTTAAAGTGATCGATAGAACTGATAATTTTATGGTAGAATTTGATATTTGTATTCCGGAGGGCCCTTACTATCTTATCCATGTTACGAGAAAACGGTTTAATCCATTTATTGGGGATTTTTAGATAGCCTACATAGGTTGAAACCGAGTTTTCTTTGTGGATAAAGACATCCACCTTTGGGAAGGTCAAAAAATGGTCAACCCAGGGTATTGAGTCCTCTTCGATAGACATGAAAAAGAAGATGGAAAGATCCAATCCAAGGCTAAAGAACTGGGCCATTCGGTTAATTAAATTATGATCCTTATACCGTTGAAAGGATTTTGATATGGTTTTAACAGAGACTTTAACTGCATTACTCAAACTCTTTAGGTTGGCGGCATCTCCTTGGCTGCTTAAAAAATCCAGAATCTTAATGTCTGCAGGGGATAATTCAAATGGATTTCCAAATGGTTCTAAGGATAGATCTATTCTCGGGGACGGACTGATAAGATCTTTCTTAGGAATCCCGTAAAGAAGGGTGGGCGGCTTTTGCCACGGATCTTCTCCTGGAATTAGTCCTGATAAATTCCAGCTCATGACCCGTCGGCTTAACGGATAGAGGAGAACTGATTCTAACGATTCCTGAAGCCGATGAATTGTCTGTGTTTTCCGATAAGGAATCTGAACAATACTGAAATTGCCTAGGGGAGTTGCCCCCGAAAAAAGGAGATAATCTTGGAATTGCTGAGGGAAGTCATTGGTATGGAATAAAAGCGATGTTTCATAGCCAATTTGCCCCATATCAACAAAATAGACTGCCCCAATCACGTCCAAAAGCCTAAGTCTATTAAGCCTTCGGATGATGTTCCGTGCGGACATTTCAATAAACGGAGTATAGGCATCGTGAGAGAATGCGCGGGAAAACTGTTGGGGCCCCTGCTCCAAGAGAATAGAAGTCTTCAGGATCCCAATGTCGATGTCATCCAAGGGAACAACGAAGTTCGTCAAAATGGGGAGAAGGAAATCAAATAGATCTTCTTTGGTTCCGAGTATCTCCTTTGTTTCTAAGCGGCGCAGGAAGAACAGAAGCATATTCTTTTGATGATAACAAATCTCGTAGGTTACTAGGTGTAGAGGGAGAAAATAATTCCCACGATTTTTCCATGCTAGGACAATTGATGAATGTGTATCCAGCCATGGGTCCACTTTTTTTATGCAGGTATCTGATTTGAATTTCTCAAAAAAGGGAAGTACATTATTATGCAAGATCTTTTTCGTTATCGGCATCAAATCGTCCAAGGATGCTCCTACTGCATTCTCATGAACTTCCGACCAGATCTGTAAAAAATCCGCAACGAATGGATCAAGCTGGTAAATTTCTGATTTTTGTTGGATTGTTTCCAGGCAATTAGTAACAGAATTGGATTTTGCGGATT
The DNA here is from genome assembly GCA_048882505.1 of Candidatus Thorarchaeota archaeon. GTDB lineage: Archaea > Asgardarchaeota > Heimdallarchaeia > Hodarchaeales > Hodarchaeaceae > Hodarchaeum. The sequence continues at coordinate 12,683 of JBHLRO010000013.1, read as the reverse complement.
GCACAACCTAGTACGACCACCACCAGATTTATAAGGGTTCCTAGAGAAAATGTCAGCATTACCGATCAGGTAAAAATGATTGGTATCTCGAAAACAAAAATCATATACAAGTAAAATGAGGTGTAATGAATGCAGAAAAAATTACGAAACCGAATCGAATCCATAGATCCAAAATTGCTCCTAATAAAACTCCTACCATGGTTGCTTCTTATCCTCCTTTTCCTAGGTGCTTCCATGACAGAAGTCGCAGCGGGTGCTGTTAGATCTGGAGTAGATTGAGGAAATTAGGGAAATTATTTTTTTCTAACCCTTTATTCCTCCACTACTCCGTGAGAGTTCGAAGAAGTTAGATAGGTGTATCAGTCCCTTCTTAAATCTAGGGTAGTGTACACTGAGTTTTGATTTGTCATAGTTTACAATGTTTAATTATATGAATTAAGACGGCTTCTTTATCTTTCATCATTATATTCCTACCCCATTGTTGACATCCAGAATTGGAATATGTCAATTTTAGGGAACCTTCTATTTTATTGCTTTTTTGCATTAGAATATATCCTGCACAGATACAAGGCGATCTAGGCAGGATGTTAACTAAGTGCTTGTTACAAAACAATTTGGGACGGAATATCCGTTAGAACGTGTGTTCCAACTGATATACCTTAGTGCCAACCTTTTTTCTTCATTTGAAGTGCAGGATCAGCTCGCACAGATTAGATTGCAGGATCCTCACCGTTATGCTACCCATGAGCTCACGATAATCCTTCGTTACTTCCTCGATCTCATCGAAAACCTAACCAGCGAGCGTTTAAACGTCATTCAAGATCCAAAGGAGGCTCAGTGCTTTTCACTCATTGGATTCTCAGGGGGCCCGTGAGGTTGTACATCAGTATTGATTACATGGAGACTAGGAGAATGAACGATCGCCTTAAGCAAGTCGTCAAAACCAAGGAAGAGATTCAAGCAGGACAGATGGCCCAGTTGGCCGATCGCGTCTTGATTCTTCTTTCCTTTAAGGATGCACCTGTTCAGAACCTATCTTTCATCCTGAAAGCATTAGGGATCCAAACCATCGAAGAAAAGTCTAAAATTTTGGATGAGATATTTCGTTTGATTCGAGAAGGGATTGTATACATCCCTGACATGGGCCTGCCAAACCTGATTCAGAATCGGCTCTCGAATGTCCAAGAATTCGACAATATCGATATACGTCTCCTTCAACCATACGATAAGATCATTGGGGAGATCCAGCGGCAGGTCAATGAGGTGAGAGAGGAATTGGAAAAAAAGAACAATGAAGAGACTCCCCATGCCTTGTGAATCCGAATCTAGCCAGAAATTTGGTGTTGTGGCCCAGATCCTGAAAAAACTGGAGGCGCTGCGAGAAGAAGCGGCCATAACCGTTCAAGAGCTGAAGGCCTTAGTTAACGCTAATGTGTCATGGAGTCTCTTCCTCTGCGGATTGGCGTACTTGAGTGAAATTAAAGTAATTCATATTGAGGAATCTGGTGTAGTAGATCGAATAGCTCCAGAACCTATTCTTATTCCCCCTGATGCCGAGACAAGAATTCAGGAAAACGTAGCCAAATACAGAATAAGTCAAAAAAAGAAGTATCGTGTAATCTAAGGGTGGTATTTAAAAATGCAGTTTCGTGAAGTAAATTATTTGCGCAATCCAGGAACAGAACCAGCTGGCTTGCCAAGGAGGAATGCGGGAAATGACCTCCTCATTGTGGAAGATAATGTTGATCTCCAGGATTATTATCAAATCCTCTTTACAATGACCCCGTGGAATGTTATTGGATTGGTCAGCGACGGGTTAACAGCAATCAGGTATTACGAAGATCTGTATCGCAAACCCGCTATAATTATTCTCGATATTGATTTACCAGGGTGTTCAGGGTTTCAAGTCGCTCAAGAAATCTTAACCAACAATCCGTCGCAGAAAATAGTCTTCGTAAGTGGGATGATTGAAAAATATTCTGTTCCAGAAGACCTGGCGCATCTTCCATTTATTTCCAAACCGTTTCAGACAGAAAACTTACTCCAGGTACTTGATTCTGTGAGAGGGAGTTTGAAACAATGTTATCCTGCCCAGTAGCGATGGCAGGTTTTCGATTCATCATGCGCTCTCAATACTGGGAACGATCAGGTGCCAATCCATTGAAGGCATCATGTAATACAACAACAAGAAATGAGATCAAAAGGGGATTTGGGAATCATTATAATAGAATAATTAACAAGAGGCCGCTCTATTGAGATCAGAATGAAGGTTGATAGCGTACGGTTCAGAAAATGATACATGCAGCTGATGGAATATTGAAAGACAAAGATGGAGAAATTGTTTTGATAAAACGACTTAATACACCATATCAAGGATCATGGGCACTTCCAGGTGGAATGGTCGAGAAGGATGAGAGGGTCGAGGAGGCTTTAGTAAGAGAAATGAAAGAAGAGGTTGGAGTGGAAGTAATACCTTTTGAAATTTTGGGCCTTTTCTCCGATCCAGGACGCGATCCTAGAGGACGGGTTATTTCTACCGTGTTCATTTGTGATTATATAGGAAAATTGCGAGTAGGCTCGGATGCGGCTGAACTTCGCAAGTGTACAGTATCTAAGGCCTTAACGATGGAGCTTGCATTTGACCACCATCATATCCTCAAATGTTATGAAGCATGGCAACAAAACAGAGGAACATATTGGTCGCTGAAAAAGATAGGGGAGATAAGTAGGAGAATTGGATAGAACTGGGGATCCTGGTTCGATTTCAGCAGTTTCAACGTATATAACAACTAAGATCATGGCAAAGAGAACAAAGATTCCACTCCAGAATATTGTTTTCGCTGGTGGAAATTATAGACAAGTCTTCTATTCCCGCAAATTTGAACACCATTACATTTCTTTCTAAATCCTTTAAAATTGACAACCTTCCCCAAATCCTTGAATCCTTAAGAAGAGGAAGTGTGAATGTTGAATAATTCAATAACTCTTGTTGAGCAAGAGGATTGGAAAGATAGATATATGAAGATCCTTGATCTAATGCTAGTTGTACATAAAATATTTAAGTCCACACATTGAAAATAAGGCTTATGAAAATTGAGGAAATTTTGGAGTTATACTATGCTGGCCAAATCTCTGAAGTTATGGAAGAAGCGAACAAGCTTGATGATGAAGATAAATCTATTGGGCAGCTGATTCAAGGTATATGTTTCACGATGAAAGAATCTTATAATTTGGGTTTGGAAATAATGGATAGCATCCATGAAGAAGCTAAAGCCACCAATAATCAACCTCTTATTTTTATAGCGAATGCCCTCCTAGTTTTTGCCCTTTGGACCTGGAGAAATGTAGGGGAAACGATGAAATATATCGAAGAAGCTGAAAGAATTGTACAGAGTAATTATAGAGAGCAATTAAAGGGATTTCAAAACTGGGAGGGTTTTTTATTTAGCATAAAAGGGTTCAATAGTTTTTTGCTTGGTCAGAGCGAGGTAGCAATGACATGTGCTTTGCAAGGTATTGAGAAGGCAGAAGAGAGCAAAATAGGGTGGCTAATCGGATTTTCGCATTATATTCGGTCCTGGCTACATGTTATGAGTGGAGAAATTGAGCCCGCAATGGAATCGTTCCTAACTACTTTGGACATTTTCAAACATGTTGGAAATCCTTCCTGGATAGGAGTTACAAATTGGTCATTGGGGAATGTTCTATCTCAAGTGGGAGAGTTAGAACAGGCTTTTGAGTATGCGATAAAGAGTATACAAGACGAAATTGAAACGGAACAATGGACCATTAACCTTCAACTGTCATTTGTACTATTTCAGGAGCTATTTGCTAAGAAAGAAGATTACGAGGGTGCAATTGCTTTTTTTGAGGAAAAAAAACGTAAGTATGAAGAGATGCATTATCATTGGGGAGTTATAACAACAGCAAATATTTTGGCCGACTATTATCGAAGTAGAGGGGATCTGAATAGAGCGCTGGAAATATATCAGAATAAATTATCATTAGAAGAAACCATAGGACACAAACTTGATCGAGCATGGACAAAAACGTTAATTGGAAATGTTTATAGGGATAAAGGAGAATTTCAAACAGCATTTGACCAATATAACGATGCTATCAATCTATCGATCAAAGAAAAACGCAAAGATATCTATGCCACAGTTTTGCTACATCAGGGTTTAGCTCATCTATGGTCCGGAGATTATCAAGTTGCATTGGAAAATCTTGAAGAATGTACTACATATGTGGAGCAAATTGGGAACCCCATTAATATGGGGCTCGCCTATAATATCACTGGTGATATTTACAAGGCAATTGGCGATTTTTCCTCTGCGCTAAGCTATTATAATAAATGCGTTAATGTTTTAGAAGTAGGTGGAGCTGCGTCTCACCATTTAGCCGCAGCTCTTGTGAATTTGGGCTTAATTCATCAAGCACAAGGGGATCATGAGAAGGCATTCTTATTTTTTCAAAGAAGTCTGAAATATAATCAAAATTACAACGCAAGCATGCAATATTACAGGAAAATTGATGACAAATTGTTCAATTCTCTTGTAACTTTCTATATAATCTCATTAAAGGTTGAAATGAAGGATTTAGAAGACGCACAAATGTATCTAGAAAATTTGCAAAAGCTAGTTGAAGTTATTCCGAATCCGCAAGTTGTTTTACGTAGTAAATTCGCTGAAGGGTTGATATCAAAGCAAAGTCCTCGTATGTCCCAAAAAGCGAAGGCTTTGGAATTATTTAAAGAAGTAGCAGAGGCTCAAACAACGAACTTCGAGTTAAAAGTCAATGCTATGCTAAATTTATGTGATTTATTAATTTTAGAAGCAAAATCCTTTGGAGAACAGGAAGTAATCGATGAACTGATGGTTCTCACTAAAAATCTAGATGGGATAGCCGAGGAACAGCATTCAGTAACACTTAGAATCGATTCACTTATATTACAATCTAAAATTTCCCTTATTAATTCTAACTTTATGGACGCAGAATTGTTCATTGGAAAAGCAATGGATTTGGCCAACTCTAGTAACGTAACTATTCTAAAACTGAAGATTCAAGAGGAGTATGACCATTTCCATGAAAATTTGGGCAATTTAGAAAAATTACTGGCTCAAAATCTACCCATCATTGAAAAGATGAAACGGTTGAAAGTGGAAAGCTATTTCTCGAAGGCACGAAAAATCGTACTTGAAACGACGTCTGACCTAAATAAGGAAGAGATATCTAACGTACAGATAAAATAAGTGAACCGTCAATCAAAGATTTCTCTTTTCGAGATGTTTACTCCCCTAATAGTCCCTCATCAATGTCTCTTTCGTTCAATGGTTTAAAAAATGTTACGTGTGGTTGATGGAATTCTAAAGAACAAAACGTACAAGTTAAATTTGATTAAATGGCTTGGTTCTCCATTTCAAAGGTATTTGGCACTTCTCTGGGGGGATTGTTGATGAGGCTGAATCAGTAGAGAAACTCTACTGGGAGAGACGAATGAAGAGGTCGGAGTCAAAGTAGTTCCATTAGGGATTCTGGGAGTGTTTTCTGATCCAGCGCGAGATCCACGGAGAAGGATTATATCCACGGTATTCATCTGTGAGTATAGGGGAGTCCCCAAGCAGGAACTGATGCTAAAGAAATATGGAAATGTACGCTATCAGAGGCCCTCAAGATCGATTTAGCATTTAATCACAACCAGATTCTCCGTTATTATGAGGGTTGGGTCTAATATAAGGGAACTTACTGGTTGCTAAAAACGATCGGAAAAAAAGATACCTAAAGGTTCTTTTAGCATTTCAAAGCGAAATTTCATTTTTTTTGCCAAGTAATCGACTCTCCTACTTTTGGGTTACTCAAGTTAAATCTAATGACAATGATTTGGATTTTGGATAACAAAATAGACCTGAGAGTGCTAATGGGATACCTAGTTAAGATTGGAAGGATTTTAATTGGTTGGTTACAATCAACTGGAAAATGAAAAAAACCACAAGAATCTTCGAAGTTCTCAGTCATCAGATTAGGTTTAACATTGTCACTCAGCTAAATTTCCGTAGATTGTCATATACAGAATTATTAGCCAACTTCAAGGGAACTAGCGGTAGTAAATTCGCTTTTCACTTGAAGAAATTAGTAGAGGCAAAATTGATAATCAAACACGAGAGCAATTACGAACTGACGGAGTTCGGATTAAATACGCTAAGATTTATTGAAGCTTACGAATCGGATCAAAAGGATTATTTTCTACCCGAGGATGAGGAGAGGAGCTTTGAGGATAATAGTTCAGTCCTCAAGCCAACTAAGTATCCATTAGCAATTTATACTAGACCCGAAGGCCTCCCTCCGAGTGTCAGGACATTTCCGTTATATTACGGAAAAAATTCTGAATTTATGACAGATAATTACGTTCTCTCCTTACCTAACCCCATTTCGCTAGCTCAACACCCCAAAGATTGGATTAAGACATTCATCAGTGAATTTAATCCAATCACTAAAGATGAACGATCTAGGGAATGGTTGGAAGAACGATTGTTGAAACTCGCTTATGGTACAAGAGGTCTCCAAGACTTTGGATTGATGGATGCCTCGATCACTGTCCCTCCCCTAGAGAGCGTTTTTTCTGCTCTATTGCATACATTGCTTCCACGAGGTAAGGGCGGATTATTTGCTACAACGGGAATGGGTAAGAGTCGAATTTTGTTGTATTTCGCGAGTTGGTGGGCGCGTTCATACCGAACCCCAGTTTTGTTTGTTGAAAACCCCAGTGATATGAAAAAAAATGAGTGGGAATCCCTTTATGAGATTTTAAAAGAGAACATTCCCCAAATAGGTACCGAATCCTCCTGGTTGGTTATTATAGAAGATCTCCATTTGGCTTCCTTAAAAACACTGAATTATATCAAAAAGTTGATCGCTGATGCCGGAAGTCAATCTTGGTCAATTCTGATTGCATTTACGAACTCTCTCTTCCCATCTTCAACTCAAATTACTTCAGAAGGGCGTGAATATAAGTCTTCAGTCGAGTATTTGAAAAAGGAATTGCAACCGCTAGACATATCACTAAATCTAGATTTAAACTCAGTTTGGAATGATTGGAAACCCTATTTTTCTGAATGGATAAAATGGGTTGCTCTTGATGTCTTAGTAGATCTGATCCCGTGGTTTAAGAAACCAGAGGAGCTTGATTCCGAAATTAAATATACTTCACCTTGGTCTATGGTCGTTTCACTAGGATTTCTTAGATCAGCTTTGACAAACTTCCAAAAATCAGCAGTTAAGGATTTTTTTCCTCTGTTACTCTACACTTTAATCTCTTATCTATATATTATACGAGGAGAAACAAATATTCTGAAGTCTGACCTTTTTGCATTTCTAGATAAGGCACTGGGAAAGAAATTGATGGAATTATATCAGAACTGGGAGGAAGAAACCCTGTATTTGTTAAGTACTTGGACAAATCCAACAAGTAGATTACTTCCTCCCATTAGATATAGAAGTATATCAGGAAGCTTGGTACGGGAACCGGAAATCTCGTGTTACCATGTTGAATGGGCCCAAGAAGTATGCAATTCGATGTTATCCCCCCAATCTGAAGATATCTTAAACACAACTTTAGATATTTTCAGAACCTGTCTTCCGACAATATACTCGTTTTGGAGTAAATTCTCTGATGATAAATTACCTCCTCTAACCGAATTCCTTGACTGGTTAAGAAAAAACGCCCGATTTGAATTAAATAAAGTTGGTCAGTTATCTTTGGTACAGTTAAACATACCCATTGAGGAACTCAAACGTTTAGGTGAATGGACGTTAGATGAAACCAAACTAAGCAGTCTCAATCAGGTTCAACTATTGAACTGGACGTTTATAAAACGAGTACTGTCAAAACATCAGGTTTATGGTTGAATGAGGAGGAGTTCGCGTTTCGATTTGCTAATGATTGGTTAAAATGAACAAAAATAGATGGCGTTCCCATTCGTTATTCTTTTCCCAATCAAACCCAGTTCTTGAAGGGAAAATAGTAGGTTTTTTGTTTCATCCACGTCTTTCCCGCTTTCCTCGGCAATTTGATCGAGATTCCCTTCTTTTAGCGTGATCATAGTGACAGCAACAGTACGCAGAGAATTAGGAAGTTCATATAGCACTTTGGGACTGAATTTTTCAGTAGGATCTATCATTTTCAAATTATCTATGTAAGATTCTTCTTGAACAACTTCACGAATAGTTTTGATAAAAGGGGTGAATGTTTGATTATTTAAATCCCCTTCTAGTAGTTTTTCCCCGTATTCTTTCATAAAACGGAGTCCAATTCTCTTCAGAACATTTTCAGGTGATTTAGAGATATCTGAGACCAATACTATCTGGTAGCGTCCGAATGTTTTAAAGTGGTATGAGAGATTATCAACCACAATTGTGTTTAATTCTGATTTATTCACTGTAATTTCTGTGGTAGCGCCTTGAATTGCCGTCAACAATCCTGCAAGTAAAGCTTCGCGCGGGATAGAAGATGCAGATTGGAATTTCTCTGATACTATAGGCTTTCCAGTGATAGATATAACGTAAACAGCATAAATAATCATTTAATTGGATCTCCAAAGATTTGACCGGTAATTTCCTCTATTATTTCGGAAATAATATGATTTGGCTTCTCTAAACTATGAATCGTCCTTTTAATGGGACTTCCCTTCAAGTTCTTGATAGCTATTTCGAATTCATCAATCATCAGATCGGTATCATTAGGAATCCAACCTAGGAATTCTACGATTTTATTTCCTAGTCGCTTTTCAAAGAGTGTTTCTATTAAATATTGAAAATCTTTCTTTTTCTGTTGGTTGTTGAAGAATTTCAGGGGAATCTGATTAGCTATAAGCAAGGCACGATTTGTTAGCTGTTTTTGCAGGCCAGCAATCATATACGACGCTCCAACTAAATCTGCATTGTTTAATTTTACAACAAAGAGGATTACTTCACTTGCAACCATTAAATTAACCGTAAACAATCCTACTCCCGGAGAACTATCGATAATCAGATAATCAACTTCATATGGAGGCCCTTTCAGAGCATTTTTCATTGTCATTAGAAAATGCAACATTTTGATAGCCATATTCTCATCTAACTGGAGTACATCTCTGATCGCTTCGGATGTTGGGTCGGCAAATGCTACGAATAATTTGCTAGATAATCCTAAATCAGATCCTACTTCTTGTAGACATGATTCTAATGGTGATTCTCCTTTCAAGTAAGCATTGATCCAGCTGGTCGCTGGATTTGGTTCAAAAAACGTTAAGATGGATGGACCGTGAAAATCGCTATCCATCAAACAGACGTTTTTCCCACACCTCGTCAAATATACAGCGAGATTCACCGCAATGCTGGTTTTACCCACACCTCCCTTATGACTTAGTATCGCCAAAGACTCCATTTTGGATCTTCCTCTTAACTTTAATCATAAAATTCCCTTTGAGAATACTTTTTTGTCCCGATCTCGACATTTAAAAAGTTTTTGAGAGGTAAGAATGAAGGTTTTAAGATTTCAGCGATTTGGATCAATAGAGGAGACAAAATCCAAGTTTTGTTCTTTTCTTTGAACCTGGAAGCGTAATTTTTCATCAAATAAGTTGAAATGAAAAAAAAAAAGGCTCAATTTCCCTTTTGAGCCTCCTAATTTATTATCCCTGTGGATTGAGAACTGTCCCTGAGAGAAAGGTTCCACCCGTCACTGGATCTGTTTCAAAGATTCCCTTAATAAGCATTCCTTCGAAACCTGCTGTTCCGTGGCCAAGATATTTTCCTGATACGAACATGTCGGGACCACCAAAACCTGTAACTTTGATCACAGAATGGCCAAGCCAACCTACAGGCCCAGTATATGGGCTCTCAGTTACCCATTCACCAATAAAAGAATTAGATCCCCAACCAACACCTGACATGGTGGCCAGATCAATATTCCAATTTCCACAGTATTCCACTATTCCGCTGAGATCACCTTCAACAACAGCGAAAACAAACAATTGGTTACGTATGTACAGTGTACCATCTTCAACCCAAACTTTTTCAGGAGCGCCTGGTGGACCTGTAAGAAACTCTAAGGTCTCAAAGGATGTCGTTGTAGCCTTTGCTTGCACGTGTCCAATTCCAAGGAGGAGTATTGTTAGAAGGAAGGTTACTCCCAGGAGAATACCCTTTTTTTGATTTTTCATTCGGTTTTTCACCGCCTGAGTTTTGTATCCTCGATTGAGGTAACGGGCTGGAAGTTGCCGCATCTTTTGTTTTATAGCTCAAAATGCATTTAGTGAATTCAAATTGAGCAACAAATGTGTAAGCCCATTTACGGTAAAAACAATTCTTCAATAGTAGTTTAAGCAGGAGTGCTCAAAATCAACGAAGATTCTGGTTCCAATTCGTTAGGTTTAACATAAAGAACAACAAGGATCATAGCAATTATAGCGAAGAATCCGGAAACAGTAAATGTAACACCAGCGCCAATGAAAACCAAACCACCTCCTAGATCGATATTAAGGCCGAAAAATAGATCATATAGATAACCTCCAAGAATTGGGCCGATTACGGATCCTAGGTTATTAGCTGATTGTACTACACCAAACTCTTTTCCCCTAACTGCTTCCGGAGTCAAGCTACTTTGCAGGGACCTAAACGAGGGCGAAAGAATGCTGAAGAGGAAGCGTCTTAACGTAAAGAGGAGCACTAACATCCAAATCGTTGTTTGGATACCTAATAAGAACATCATCCCTCCACCAAATATACCTGTGATCCAAACCGTTCTTTTTTGTCCATACTTATCGCTTATGTACCCTCCTAGAGGTGCTCCAATCAGAGCAAGAGCACCAATAACTCCTAATACAAGGGCAATGCTCCCTGCATCCAATCTATAATAATCTTCTAGAAACAGGGCACCAATCGGTAGAAGGAGTGCCATTCCAAGTCCATTTACTAGTGCAACCACATAAAGAGTGTAGATACTGCGAGTTCGATAACCGTCCTCTGAAGATAAGCTTTGGATCAGGATTCTGGGGCTTTGAACGATTTTGACAAACATAGCACGAATGGAGGAACCATAGAGGGAAAGAATCGATTCTGGCTCTACACCCAGCTGACGAGGATCTTTGACAAATACAATGACCATGATGGTTGCGATTATTCCAAATATGCCTACAGAAAGGAAAGTCAACCTATAGGAATCGAGAATGGAGAAACTTAAAGTATCAAAAACAGTAAAGATGCCATATCCAAGGAAGGGGCCTAAAGTTAATCCTATAAGCATGGAAAACATGTAGTACCCTAGATTCTTTCCACGATCCTCTTCTTTGGAAGTATCTACCACTAGTGCTTCACCAATAGGCCACACTGAAGCCGAACCGATACCTTGACACATTCTAAGAACGAACAGGGTAAAAAAATCGTAAGCAAGTCCGTATCCCACCATTAAAATGGTATAGAGGGACATTCCAACCAAGATCAGCGGTTTCCGACCAACCTCATCTGAGAGATCTCCAAATGCTGGGGTAAGGAAGATCTGGACGAATTTGGAAGCGGCAGTAATCAAGCCAATTTGGAGTGCCACGCCCACAATGAAACCTATAACTTCGAATTCATACAGAACATCATTCGCATAGATGGGGAAAAATGGGATGATTACCGAGAACCCTGTGACAATAATAAAGCTAGCTAGGTAAAGCGAAATCAAATTCCATTTTGGATTGAAATCCTGGCTTCGAACCTCGGCTTTATTCATCATCGAGATATCCTCAGCTGGCTTTGGCTAGAATTCTTACCGTTCCATTTCCCCCATCTAATAGGACTCTATCTCCAGTCCGTAATCGAGAGGTCGCGTCGACACAGCCAACAACTGCGGGAATTCCTAATTCACGTGCAACTATTGCAGCGTGGGACAAGGGTGCACCAATATCCGTGATAATGGCACTAGTTTTCGTGAAAAGAGGTGTCCAGCCAACATTCGTGGTTCGAGTGACAAGGATTTCCCCCGGTTGAAGATTTACTCCCTCATCAGGGTCACTAATAATCCGGACTATTCCTTCCACACGGCCAGAAGATCCAGGAACTCCGACAACTAGATTACGATTAATTTTTACATCCAAAGTCGCATGAGAATCAAAAAAATCGACTCGTTTCTCGGGATCATTGGCCCACTGGAATGGGTCGGTAAACCTTCCATTAATTAGTCCAGGTATTGGGGGAATACTTATGAGTCTCTTATACATTTTTTTTCTTTGAGGAATCAGAGAGAGGACTTCTTCATTTCCTGATAATACATCTAACAGTTCTTCTTCCTCTAAATAAAAAACTCCGTCGCTAAGATCAGTGATTTCTCCAACCTTTAGTAAATAGAGGCGTATTATCCAAATAATGCGTGTGAGCTCTGATCGTACTTCTTCGCGCGTGTGCATCTCTTCAGTTAGTTTACTGATCTGCTTCATATAGGATTTGAACTTCCTGGGTTTCACCGTTTTTCTTAAAACCTCCGTAGCCGCGTCAAATTCTACCTGACGTTTGGTTAAAATACTCTCGAAGTCGATGGGGGAACTTTGATATTCGAGAAGTTTTTTATCGAGCCAATCTGACTCTTCCGCCGGCCGCGGATAAATCAGATAATTCTCATTCGGATCTCGGTGTCCATATTGCTCCATATACTCCTCCCGTGAAAT
>JBHLRO010000012.1:110022-114384 GCA_048882505.1 Candidatus Thorarchaeota archaeon | reverse complement strand
TACTTCAATGTCGCCTATTTACAAGGGACATCTGGCTTTGGGTTGGGCCTTTCTCCGGAACTAGCGGAAACCATATTCAGTTATTCGGTTGCAGCGGGTTCAGTCGGTTTTCTAGGGACTGTAATAATTGGTGGAGCCTTTTCAGACGATTATCGATCCAAATACGGGGCTCGGGCTCCGTTCATTCTTTTGGGCTCTACTCTTGCTGGGGTGATGCTCGTATTGACTCCAGTTTTTGCCCGATTGGCGAATCAAGAATTACTTCTTTTGGTATTTCCAGTATGCTTTTTTCTTATTTATGTGGGATTAGGACTTGCAACTTCTCCGACAGGTGCCCTCTTGTCCGAACTGTTTACGAAGGATCAACGGGAATGGATTGGATTAATCCTGGCAGGATTTGCAACATTAGGGAGTCTTATTGGGCTGATATTATTTCCTACCATAGTGACCGTCCTTACTAATCTTGTTGAGACAATTCAACTTCCTCCAACTCTGTCGGGGATTGGATACTTTCTCTTTCCTGCTCTGATCATTATCCTTGCAGGATTATTCATTTTTTTTCTAATAGAAAAAGCTAATCCACCCTTTCCCCCTATAGATTCGCCAGTTTCCGACATATTACAAACCCCGCAATACTTGACGCTTGGGGGTTCAGATTTTGGTAAAATGTTTTTTGTACAATCATTCTGGGGTTTTGCTTCTGAGACTGTCTCCATTTACCTTTTTATCCATTTAACGACTGAGTCAGGGATTTCCAAAGCTGAAGCACCAATCGCTCTATTGGTCGTAGGTTTAGTTTCTGCAATAATGGCCATTCCAGCTGGGCTTTTTATCTCCAAATTCGGAAAAGTAAAAACTGCTATAGTGGGATCGGCCTTATACTCTTTATTTTGCTTTATCCTGGCCGGTATGGAGATTGGTAATTATTACTCTCTGATTTTCGTTATTGCAGCGATTGGCGGGTTCGGGGCCGTTTTCATTGAAAGCGTTCGGGTCTCTTTACCAGCAGATCTCGTACCAGAAGGTAAGGAAGCTCAGTTTATGGGTATAAACTACTTTGGAGCTTTTTGGACACAACCAATTGTCGCTCTCCTGGGAGGTTTTGTCCTTGCTTCGTTTGCCTCTTGGGAATACTCTCCTACTTTTATTTTGTTTATATTAGCTGGCGCTGCTTCCCTTATTGCCACTTTAGTGTTGTTTCTCATTTCCTACGAGAAAATGGTTCGAAACGAGTATTATAGATTCTATAAGCGATATCTCTCCATACGTGGATTTTTCGATGAAAAACTCGATTCAATCGTGGATGCAATTCTTTAATAGAAGGTTACAGCGAAAATAAAAAGGGGGGATTGACTGATCTAGGTTATTTCACCACGTTTTCGCATTGCTTCTAGTATTAATATACCGAGATGAGCAAACGGGGCCTCCATTCCAGTTCCTGATTTCGCGGAAGTTAAGTAATAGCCAGATATATTGAATTCCTTAACAAAACGATTTGCTGCCTCACTAATTAAATCTGCATTGCCAGATAATGTATCAATCTTGTTTCCAACTAATATGACTGGCATATCGCCTTGATTGTGTGCTCGTGCCATGTTAAGCCATTCCGGCAATTCCTGTAACGTTTTTATCCTACTAATGTCAAAACACAGAATAGTAGCAGCTGACCCTTGACAGTAACCAGGAAAAAGCGAACGAAAACGATTCTCGCCAGCATAATCCCAATACGCGACTCGAAGAAGATGATCCCCCACCTCTTGATCCATGATTAAGAAGTTCACTCCAACTGTCGAAACCGCAGGTATGTAGTGATTCGTTTCATATCGTTTCAAGAGGGTTGTCTTACCAACACCGCCTGGCCCTGCAACCACTACCTTTACTGTCAAGATGTTGGTATCGAATATGAATTTGCCTTCAACCATGTAGATACGTCTTCCTAGGCATCGGATATGGGTATTATTCCGTTTCTTGAGCATCTAGAATTGTTTGTGCTAATAGCTGGAAAAGATATTGAGTATTTTCCCCTGTTACAGCGCTAGTAGCGATATATTGTTCAATCGGGTACTGGTTACGAAACTCATTGATTCGGAGAGGAGAGATGGAAACTCCCAGATCACTCTTCGTTGATATCAAGAAGTTGATACTCTTATCTTCACGTCCATATACTCGAAGCCATTCATGAAGAGCATCCAAAGTTTCTTCCCGTGATGGATCGAAGGCAAGTATGAGGCCATCACATCCTTCTGCATATTGCGGGAATACCATCCGAAACTTGGTTTCCCCTCCGAAATCGAAAACATGGAGGACAACATTTTTACCGTAAACCTCAACTGATTTTACAGTAAAATCGAAACCAACGGTCGAATAAAGACCCTTTAGGGGAAATTGCTCGTAAAGAAACCTATGAACAAGTGAAGATTTCCCTACGTGTTTTTCTCCTGCAATTACCACTTTTAATGGCTTCTCTAACGACATTACTGTCCTCTCAAGGGCTCACACAATCTAGGAGGAGGGATTGACTATCAATCCATAATGAGGTATATTTCGAGCAATGCAATCCAACTAATACCTCTCTTGAGTACGGTAAATCGATACATTATATATCTATATTCTAATAGGCTGGCCTCTAAAAGATGAGGATTTTAGATTAAGTGTAACAAAGTTAATCGTGAGGGATTTCATCGGTGACCTGTGTTTCGCGATCTTCCGTTATTTCAGGTAACGATCGTGGAATCTGGATTTCTATCGTTTTAATGAGGAGCGCAAGTTCCTCTGCCCGATTCACAACCTGGCTCAGTAGTGAAAAAACGGTTTCATATTTCTCATTTACCTTTCGTTCAATTATGGCCATGATTTCCTCCTGAAATTGTTCAAGTTCTTGAGACCACGCAGATATTTTACCAGCCTGTTGTTCCATGATAGCTTCGTACTCGTTTACTGATTGTTGTAATTCTTTTATGAGGTCTTCACGAGTCTTTTTGGCTTCATCCTCCAATTCCTTCGAAAGGCCGTCAAAACGGTCTTGGAGATCTTGGCCTACCTTTTTCCGCATATAGTGGGTATTTACTTCATTTAAAATTTCAATATCCGATTTTTTCAAGGATTGAGTCGTCAATGTTAATTCGGTATGGATGTTTTCCCTTAGCGATTCGATAATACGGTTGAAATTCTCGAAGTGTGTTTTTTGATCAGATTTACTTTGACTGATCAATTCTTTTAGAGTTGTCTTTAATTGCAGGGTAGCCAAACGCTGTTCTTCTAATGCTTTTGCGTGGTCATTCTTGGCAATGTTTAGATCAGATAATACCTTTTTAAGGTTTTCAAGCAAATTATCGGTTGAGATCAGGCGTTCGGAAGTTTTACTATCGAAATCATCCAACTCCGAACGAGTGTCTTGGATCTTACTTGATAGGCTCGAAATTTCAGTTGACAGCGTATCCATCAAGTTTTTTAGAGCCATTTCGAGCTCAGTTTTTACGGGGCGGTCGTTAATTGAATTTTTGTGTAGTTCCAGCATCTGATCATGCTGGTTGAGCTGCTCGCTGTGTGAACCAGAAGCTCCTTCAAGGCTGGCAACCCGTTTTCTCAGGGGTTCTATATTCTCTTGTAGGGCAGAGATCTGTTCATTTTGGGAACTAATGGCGACATCAAGGTCGGTAACCAGCTTCTTCTGTTCATCTAGGGATTGATCTAGCGTTTGTAGTTGGCCTATCTGCTCCTCATTCTGATCTATTTCTGCACGGAGTTCTGCTATAGATTCCGCATTCTTTTCCAATAAGCGGGTTAACTCCAGTAACTGTTTTTTTATCTCAAGTTCAGTCTTATTCTCGCTATTATTTGGAAGCATGGTTGAGTTTCTCCTGTAATATTGAATGAGATTCGGTCAGAACGACTCTAATTTCCTCGAGCTGAGAAATAAGTCTCATCTCAATACTCTCTCCTTTCACAAAACTATTGATATCAAACATCTTACTGATATGGGGTGAGAAGCGCTTCCAATGTGCTGCGACTTCATGAATATTGCGCGCGTCTGTCAGTAAAATCAGTTCAGTATCCTCTTGCAGCTTTTCAACCAAAATCCCTATTTCTTGACCCTCAAAGGTTAGTTCCATAACACCCTCATCCGTTAAAAGACCGGGATTTCTTTTTAACACCAAAACAAGCCCCGTGTTTTCCTGATATATGGGAAAAATCTCTTCTGGAGTTTTTAAGAATATTCCTGAAACTGAAAATCCCTCTGCAAATTTCAAGAGTAAAGGAAGACCGCTAATTTAGCTCACCTCTGAAATGGATATCTGGGATCAAAGAATTTACGCGATAGAAGAAAAAAGACTGAATTTAAAAAAGAAATCCTTTCAAGCC
>JBHLRO010000012.1:0-109922 GCA_048882505.1 Candidatus Thorarchaeota archaeon | reverse complement strand
AAATGGATATCTGGGATCAAAGAATTTACGCGATAGAAGAAAAAAGACTGAATTTAAAAAAGAAATCCTTTCAAGCCCTTTTCAAAAATAACCCTTCAACAAAAATGGCATCGGAAATCCCCCTCAGTTCCTTCCGCGAGTTAACGGTGATTATTCCCACACTAAATGAATATGATAACATAGGAAAAATGATTTCTAAGTTATTAGAGAGATATAAAGATATTTCAATTTTGGTTAGTGATGATGGATCCAAAGACGGTACAGCTGAAGTAATTGTTGAATGGAGTCAAAAAAATCCCAGGATACAACTTTTGGATAGAAAAGGCCAGCCCGTAAAAGGATTGAGTATATCAATCGTCGATGCAGTTAAAATTGTCAAAACTCCCTATTTCTTTGTTATTGATTGTGATTTTCAACATCCGCCAGATAGAATAGAAGAGGGATTCGCCCTTATGGTGAGGGAAGATTTCCCTCTCGTAATCGGTACCCGTCGAAAAGTAAAAAGCTGGAGTATAACCAGAAAGGTAATTTCATGGGGTGCTTCAACCCTTGGGAAATTCTCTCTTATGTTAAGAAGAAGGCCGCGGCCCAAGGATATTATGAGTGGCTTTTTTGGAGGAAAAACGGAATTCGTATCGGAAATCTTGGTTAATAACCCTCAAACCGTTGCTCCAAAGGGATATAAGATACTTTTTGACCTCTTGAAAGTAATTCCCAGAAACGCCCGCGTTGGCGAGTTTTTTTATACCTTTAAGGGGCGAGATCAAGGTACATCAAAAATGGGAAAAAAACAGATGATGATTTTTTTTCGCTCGCTTTTCTAGATTGACAATAATCTTGGAAAATTGGAAGTTTGAAAAGGAACTCTATGGTCGTTAAATAGTATAAGAATCTCCTCTCTCCCGTCTAGAACTGTCTTTGTCTAGGAATAGTTGATCTGATTCGACTGGTAGTTTTTCGCATCCTTCGCTGTTTATCCACAAAGGCCATGATATTCGAGCCTAGTAGGGCGAAGGCAGCTTGGATATTTACACCTGTTTTTGCACTAGTTTCAATGAAATGACACGTAAAACCTTCGGGGGCAGTTAACTTGGTTAGTCTCTCCGTAAAGATCCTTCCCTGCTCCGATGACACCGTGTCATCGGATAGTTCGCGCATATCGATCTTATTGGCGACTACGACGATTGGTACACGCCCCCGTCCATTATTTGTCCATAGCTCGTTAATCCACTTGGGGGTGTTGAAATAGCTATCGGGGCGAGTAACATCATACACTAGGAGGGCACCTACTGATCCTTTATAGTAGACCTCTCGGACAGCATCAAATCGTTGCTGTCCTGCAAGATCCCATATTTGGAATCTAACGGCTTGGCTATTTATGTTATCGTCCCGCATGGCAAAATCAGCCCCAATCGTAAGAAGATATTGGGCCTTGAAGCCTTTTCCCAGATAGCGCTCACGAATAGCGGTTTTCCCCACCCCTCCGTCTCCAATCAATACAATTTTGAGTACGGTCATTGTGAGTCACTTTCTTTGGTTTTCAGGATCCTACCACTCATATTGATTTCCTAATTCATTTAAGAGTGGTTTTTTCCCTACTTTGATTGTTTACCGTTTGTCTTTAGGGAGCATTAATTAAAGGTGTTTCTATAGAAATCGTTCGATAATTGTGTTTTCGATTATACTTTGATAACGTCATAAGCATAGGTATCATGGAGGTTTTCCCCAGATATTATTGCCAATATGCAATGCCACCAAATACTTGTCTAGATCATGTAATTGTTTGGTTTGAAATAAATTATTTTTTCATCTTCATTATAGGGTCAAATTTTATAAAAAAAGGGACAATCATTAATAGGAAGAGGCTTGAAGAGGGAAATGAATTAATAGAAAAGATTAAATTGATTTCCATGAGGAAGTCGAAACCCTATTGTAGTCACGAAGCCGTTTTTCTTTACAATACACGCAGTAGGCTTGTTAAAATGATAATGTTATAATTTAGAAATTCACGTTCTTGTGATGTTCTATTAAAAGAGACAAATCGAATAAGAACAAGGTTTTACAGTTTAATAGAGAAGGCTTTCACGGGGTTATCAACAAGAAATAGGCTATATTGGTTAACATATATGAGCCTTGAATTATGTAGAGTTGATTATATGATAACGCGTAGAGAGAGATTAGTAGAACTGCTTTCTAAACCAGGAGTCGATATGACTCTGCTAGAAATGTCAGATGTGTTAAAAATTTCGGTGAAAACCGTCATAGAAGATATAGATAGCATAAGGAAGACTCTTAGACGGGAAGATAGGCATATCGAAGTTCGTCCAGCTGTATGTCTTAAGTGTAATTTCATATTTTCTGGCCGTACAAGAATCTCGGATCCCACCAAGTGCCCCAAGTGCCATTCCGAGCAAATTGAACCTCAAGGATTTCGGATTTCTCAATCTTGATGAGTTTTACTCACCAGTACTACCCAAGCCGCCCTTACGATCCTCGCGCGTATCGATCCGCGTTACTTCGATGAAATCACAGTTATCTGTTTCATGAAATATTATCTGGGCGATCCGCTCCCCCTCGTGAATATGATATTTCTCTTGACTTCCATTATTCAAGATCACAAAGACTTCATCCCTATAACCTGAGTCGATAATGCCCCCAGTTGTATATAAGCCCTTCGCAGCCATGGAACTTCGTGTTTCGATTCGGCCGTAGACTCCCGCAGGGATCTCTAAACAAAATCCTGTCCTAAGTATCGCTGTACTGCCAGGAGGAACCATAACATCTTCGATGGCATAGATGTCAGAGGCAGCGTCGCTTACATGGGCTTTTTTAGGGATTCTTGCTCTAGTATCAATTTTTAGGATTTTTATTCTCATCGATTTCAATTTGGGGCTCAGCTGGGAGGATATCGAAATTGTTTAAAGCAAAATGGGAGAGAGAGATAAAGCCGATAGTAATTCAGGCAGATCGTTAGTAGATCGCCCTAATCGATCTTCTTGGTTGGTTAAAGCAATGGCAAATCGAAAATGGCACATGATAACGGCTATTCTTGTTTACACAATTTATTTGGTTACCTACTGGGCTGTAGATACCAATATCCCAGATCTGGGCCTGACAGACATTGCTCCGTTATGGATGACTCTTGGCTTTTTGATGGGATTGATTGGAGCGGAAGCCCCTGATTGGGATTTACTCATCAATTGGATGCATCATAGGGATATTATTACACATAGCATATTCATTCCAATTGGAATAACTGCGATTTTTTTCTACCAAAAATTCGCGGATCCTTCAGATCCAACTTTAGCCCCACTTGCACTGGTATTTACACCGTTTCTCGTAGGTTTTGCCTCGCATCTGTTGCTGGATCTATTCCCCAGTGTCGATCCCGAAAAAGAAGTTAAGGAAAAAGGAATTACTAAGACGACTGCTACACTGCTTGGTGGGTTTGTGTCTGGCTTGACTGGGATCGAAACTATTAAGGCCTTACAGGGAACCTATTTGATACATTTACCTTTCCGATTGCCAGTTAAAAGCGAAAAGAAGGATAAATTTATCGAGATTAGAAGAACTTTCCCACTCCACACGTCGCGATGGTGGTTGTTCTTTAGTGGTCTCATATCTGGTGCGTTAGGAATTGCTCTTCTTATATTTATGGTAATTTTGTGACCGATCGTGGGCCTAAACGGCCCTTTCTTCCTCTTTAATCGCCGTAGAGAATTTTTCCAGGATCATCTCCGCTTCTTCCTCTGTTATTCGAAACCACGGAAGTAAACGAATCGCGCTCCTACCTGCCCCAAGGGTCCAAAGATGTTGTTTTTGAACTAGATTTTTGAGTATCCTGTGTCGTAGCTCGGTGGCATGTGTTTTGGAAACCGGATCTTTAACAATTTCAATACCGATCATTAATCCAAGTCCCCTAACATCCCCAATGACCTTTGAATCTTCCTGAAAATCTTTTAGCCCTTTCATGAGATAGGTACCCATTTTTTCATTAGAGGACAGCCTTTTTTCGATTTCTTTCAACATGAACAAGCTAACCAATGCTTGAAATGGTTCCGCAGAGACAGTTTGGGAATGTCGCGAGCCTCGTGTGAATAAGCCAGGTTCATCGGCCTTGCCTATGGTTGCTCCAAGCGCATACCCCCCTCCTAAAGCTTTTGCGGTTGCAATGAAATCAGGAATCGTTTCATGATGTTCAATCGCCCACCATTTTCCCGTCCGTCCGAGGCCTGATTGAACTTCATCTGCAATCATATAGGCCCCATAATCGTCTGCGATTTTTCTTACTGCCTTTACAAAATTGCTGTTTGGCACAATGAGTCCGCCTTCGCCTGCCAAGGGTTCCATAATGATGGCAGCAAAATCTGTGGCCTCATATTTCAACATATCATCAATTTGGCTATAATAACTATCAACCGTTCCTTCAGTATCATCGTATTTGTTCCGATAGGGGTAATGGTACGGAATTCGGACGACGTCTACACCTTGAGGGAAATGATTTTTGTGTAAGTGATTCGAAGCTGTGACGGCGAGCGCGTATCCTGTCCGGCCATGAAAGGCAGGTCGAAATGCTAGAAAACGAGAACGACCCGTTAAATCCATGGCAGCCTTCATAGCCCCTTCAACGGCCCTTCCGCCTGAAGTAGTAAAAACAACCCGTTTGGAATGGCCGCCCGGAGTGATGCTCGCAAGTCTTTCCGCAAGAAGGACATGAGGGATGTTGTCAAAGTCCATACCGGGAAGTTCTCGTGGAATATCAGCAAGTTTGGCCTCGAATGCCTTAAGCTCTGGAGGACGAAAACCAAGGGGACGAACTGCAACCCCTGAGGTCAGATCATAATATTGAGTGCCTTCTAAGTCGCGTAGCCATGGCCCTGGACCACATTGAGTGTGATCAATAACGGGAAAAAGCTCTCTGTCTTGAGTTGTAATTGCTAATGCTTTCTGGCTGCGTTCAATCCAGTAACGCGTGCTGGTAACATCACCTATATCATCAACAAGGGTTTTTAACAGTTCTAAATGCGAGGGATCCATATGTAGTTCACTTCTTCAAAATCCTGATGATGCTTGACTAAGCTTAACCAAATTATAAATACCCTTGCTTTTATGATAGTAAACCAAATGGAATACATGAATCACGTAAATCAAGTTTAAATATGAAACTTGAATTCAATCTCTATCCAATGTCAAAATCTGCGAATTTTTCACATTCCTAAGTATAATGGACGTATATGTTTTTTTAACTCCTAGAATGGATGAAATTCGTTTTTCAACGATATCATGCAGGTTTTCGATTGAAGTTGCGTACCCCATGCAAAAAATGTCATGTATACCAGTTGTAATTCTAATGGCATGGATTTCTGGAATTTTCTCGAGTTTTGGAATGATGGCTTCCATGGCATTCACATCGACATCTACTTCGGTAATGAATTCTATCGTTGCTCCAATTTTTTCCGGATTTAATGCTACACTGAAGCGTTCAATAACCTGTTTTTTCTTAAGCTTATCAATCCGATCCGAAATAGTCTGTGAGGTGACATTTAGGTTTTTAGCTAGAATCGTATAACGCATTCTCCCATCCTTGCTTAACCAATGTAAGATCGCCCGATCTATTTCATCTAATGATGTCTCTTCCATTTATTACATTCTCCCGTGTCTATTCGCATAAACAAAAATTCGCCAATCCGTTTCCTCAAGATGAACCTTAGGTGGTTTCTTGACGACTGATTCTCCACAAAAGCCAGTATCTATGGGCAATACTTGCTGGAAGAAGGGCGGGCAAGAATACAATAAACGAAAGGACTACTAAGGAATTAATTTGGATTGAAAAACCTTGGATCACAACCCAAATCCCTAGTGCGAATGCCAGATATACAACGATAAATGCAATATAATCTGAGATAGTCTCAAATGCCCCCTTTGCGAATCCGAAAAGCCCATCAGCCACGAGGACAAGAATTTCCCAGAATCCCAAGAGAATCAGGTAAATAAACTCTGCAAAACCTCTGCCAACAGCTATTGCGGTCGCGGTTCCTCCCTTGATTACTAATCTAGCTCCTGCAACCAAGGAATCCAGACCCAAATAGGCACCAGGAATAGCGATTAGGATAGCATACAGGAGGAAGAGTATGAGAGCAAGAAATTCATCGAAGCTCGTTGTAATGATTAAAAGGCCTAGTAGTGCAGCCGCAGGCGCAATAAGAATAGAAAAACTAACCAATCCATCAATCCCTGGATTTATTTCATTTCTATCCGGATTTCGTGCAAAAAATTGGACAGTACGATTCGCTTGAGTAAAAGTCTTGGTAGGCCTAGCTCGGGTCGTGAATTCGACGTATTTCTCATTTTTTGGTCTCTTAAGAGGTTCTACTACGACATTTCCAATATCGAATTCCTTAAACTCATCTCGAGCAATCTTTCCGGCTTTTCTGATTTCTCTGTCTATAATATTTCCAGCTTCAACAATTTTTTTTCCAAGGGTTCTTCCGAATTTCTTGGATTTGCTTTCTTTCTTATCAGACATTCTCAGAAACCTCCACAAAGGCTATTGGGACATTCAACTAGGAGTCTTTTTTTAAATTCTTGTATCATCACCTAGATAGGAATTGACTGATGAATAATCACAAGATTTCCGCTCCTAATCATTCGATCATCGAGAAACGTATTCCCGATATTGTAAATGATCTTATCGAGTGGTTCAGGCTCTATGGACGAGATCTACCATGGAGACATACTCGGGATCCATATCAAATTCTTATCAGTGAAATTATGCTACAACAAACTAACGTAGATTTAGTTATCCCGATTTTCAAGCGATTTCTAAAGAAATTTCCTACGATCCAAAGTCTGGCGAGGGGCAAAATCAGCGACATTCGTGCCATCACTGATCAGCTTGGCTATAAACGTCGTGGGTTATATCTCCAACAGATAGCACGCCAGATTGTCTCTGAAAAGGGAGGAATTATACCTGCAACGTTGGAGGGTCTGATTAGTTTGAAGGGAATCGGGAGATATACTGCAGGCGCAATTCTAAGTTTTGCCTATGAACTACAAGACAAGGATGCGGCAATTGTGGACGTAAACGTCGAGCGGATTATTATTAGGGCTTTCGCGTTATGGGATAGGGAAAAAAATGCTGCCTTGGAAAAGGAGATTTGGATGGTTGCCGAAAACATTACTGTTAGTTCGAAAGATTCGTGGACCATAAATCAAGGATTATTGGATCTAGGAGCCACGATATGCGTTTCTCAGAAACCAAAATGTCATATATGTCCTATAAAAGCATCTTGTGAATATTATATACAGATAATTCCAAAATTAGTTCCGCTCGAGTCATTCTTCTCTTGACCAAACTCTGTTTAATCCATATAAAATTGAGGAAAACTATGAGAAATTGTTTGAATCATTCTGGTTAAACAAACTAAAAAAAAGTAGATTGAGGAAAAATTTTGATTTCGCACTCTGCAAGGAAGGATTTAAGTAACTTTTCTCCACTTTACACTTGCTTGACCGAGGAATTATATCCATTGGTTCGAAATTTGCTCATAGAAATCCTTCGCCATGATTATTGTGGCGAAAAACTATCCTTATCACTCAAAAAAGTTTTAATCGGGGAGAAAGAAGTAAGTTTTTCGGAAAAAAGGATTCTATCGCTAAATAACGTTATTGGTGCTTTATACCATGATAAAATCCTGATTGGCCTCTTATTGAGTCAGAGCGATAAGAATTTATCTTCAGCTTTAGAAAATCTGAAATATTCAGTCTATAACAAGAAAAGAGATAAGGTAACAGGGTCTGAAAGTTTCAATAGGCTTCTGAAAACCTTTTTTAGAAAGGCTGGGCGTGTATCTTCCCGATTCCCAATAATGAACAGAGAAGGATTTCCCCTCAATGCCCTAGACGACATTTTACTTGACAATAAATCAATATCATGGGTACTTTCAAAGAATCTAGTGCAGTTTTCATCTGGGAACACAGAATCCATACGTCACCACATGATGCTACCTTATGTATTCGAATCGGCAATAGCTCACAATGACAAGCAAGCAAAGGGTCAGGTGTTTACACCAGTTTTGGTTGCCGATTTTCTATGTAGAAGACTAATTCCAGCTAAAGTAACTCGAATAGTGGATCCGGCCTGCGGAACGGGGATCATGTTGCTGCGTAGCTTGAACCTTCTGATTCAGAGAGAATTGATTCCGTCGGGAATAACATTTATCGGAATAGAGAAAGATCCAATACTCGGGGGGATTGCAAAAAGTGCTTTGAGTTATTTTACTTCGGTAAATTTTTTTTCAATCAATTTTACTATTATCATTGCAGATTTTTTTGACTTTGCTCAAGATTCACCTGGTTTAAATACAAGTTCCAACGATGAAACGGTTTTTTTAGTGAATCCTCCGTACACCCGTCAAGAACTGCTAGCAGATGACTATAAAGAGCGCATTTATGAAAGAATGAAAGCAGACTGTGAATATCTACATCTCCCCCTGACAAGACGGAATTTATTGGGCCGTGCCAGCATCTATGTTTATTTTATTATTCACCTTACTACTTTTTTAAAACCAGGGGATAGATTAGGATTGATTATTCCAAATTCATGGTTAGATGTAAGGTATGGCCAAATCCTAAAAACCTGTTTTTTAACCCATTATCACATCAGCTTCTTACTGAACTGCCCTTTGGAAAAGTTGATCCCCGAAGTTGAAGTTAACACAATCATACTAAACCTTGCCAAAATAGATCCCGACCTTGAATGGCATTTAAAACCGGTAAAATTTATATCGATTAGTGCTAGGAAGGATCTAGGGAACAGCCAAGAGGTAAAAAGTAAACAGGTTGCCTCCGCTTTAATTGATCGACAGGAACTCGCTAACACGCCAAAATGGAGCGTTTTCTTTCGTCAGATTCCCATTTTTAGGGGACTACTGAGGAAGGTTAATGACACCCTAATATCTTTGGGGGAAATCACTTCTATTAAGCGGGGGTTTACAAGTGGCGCAAATGCATTTTTTTATCTCCCGAAACCAGGAAAGGCGAATAGTATATTTCGGGCTTCACTGGATACATCAAATGGAAATCTAATGCTGCATCTAAAAGATGATTCCATCAAAAATGAATTCCTCAACCAAGGTTTTCAGGTTAAAGACCCCATGTTTGTAATAGAGAGAGAATACTGGATGAATATAGTAACAGAAGATGATGAAGAATTTTCTTATGAATATCAGCATTTAGCGAATAATGGAGAGAGATGGATCCCGAATTATCTTATTAAATCACCCCGTCAAATTAAATCATATGAAATCCAAGAAAAAGATGTTAACCATGTTGTTTTGGTAATCAATAGTAGGATGGGAGAGAAATTAAAGCCGGGAGTTTCTGAATATATCAATTGGGGAGAGAATTGGGAACCAGTTATAGGACAAAAATATCCTCTACGCCCTACGTGCAGATCCCGAAGAAAATGGTTTGAACTTCCATTAATAGATCCATCGCAGTTCAGATTCCTCTGCTTAATGACCATGAATGATAGGTTTCCCTTCTTTGATAATCCACGAGGTTTTAGATTCGATGCTCGATTTTATGGTATCCGATTTAGAAACGATCTTCCATCTTGGATTCTATTGATCTATTTATTAGTGCTGAATTCGAGCTTTTCTGCATTTCAGATAGAATTGTTGGGAAGGAACAATTTGGGAGAAGGAGGTTTGGATATCAAAGTTTATGAATATTCACTTCTAAAAGTACCTAAAATTGAAAGAATCAAATCATATGGCACAATGAAAGGGCATTCATCTCTATATGAAATGATAGGAAATTTTTACGGTTCTTCGCCTTTCATCCTGAGCTCCAGGAAGCAGAGTCAAGTGTTAAAGGATATTAATGATTTTATGGCCAGTTTATTTGGGGTAGACGTCGAAGTTATCACCAAGGTTCATATGGAGCTTCAGAGGATTGTGGAAATGCGTCTTCTCAAGGCCCGATCTGTAATTAGGTAACGCATAGCCCCTAGTATACGAGATCGCTCTTTTTGCTTTTCCTGATGAATCTGTTAATCACGATAAGCCAAATAAAACAGAGGACTCCCATTCCAATAAATAGCACTTGAATAAGTTGTTTAAACCATGTGGCATCTTCAAATCCAGCCGGCGCCATAGGTAGTTGATCGGGAAGGAAGAATGGAAGGAAGATACCAGCCAAAATTAGGATGAGAGCTATTAAGGTAGCAAGGATCTCAATTCTATATTTCTCCAATAGATTCAAGGACATATATTGATTACCTCGTTATTCCATTGCCGGAAGATTAAGAAGTTATACAATGATATAATGCTCACATATTGTAAGCTTCTTTTGTTTGTGTCCACCTATTTCTTCTGTTCGTATTTAGTGATAACAAAAATCTCTTAGTTAAGATTATATCCTAATAATATTAATTGAACCTTTATTGTCGGGAATTATGCGAAAATTATGATCGTTTTTCTTGAGAACGATATCGCTATTATAAACAACCCGAATGGCCTTTATAAAATCGGATTTTAACCAACTATCTTTATAAATATCTGAATACCTGCCTTTAAAAGCGAAGCGGGTTCGGGAGTCCAAGCATAAGTTTATAAATCGCTCAATGCTTGAATATTTCGTTGCTTATCCCGTAATGGGCCTAATTGATTAAAGTTTTCTCCTCGCCTCCGATGTTCCAGATGATTTTATAGCGAACGGGAACACCAATGGAGAAAATAGTAGAGAGGTTAAAAACAGGAATCTTTCAAGTAATTTAAATTTCAGTGAATTTGAACTTTAATAACGAGAAGATCATATTGGCCAGTGCAAGTCGAGATTCAAGTTCGTTTCCAGGATATCGGTCCTGGTTTAAACCTTTTAGGTATCGTCAGCGGGTCAGAACACCAATTTTTATTTTGGATTTCGAACCAGACAGTAAGTGGGAAGAAAGTCAAAATACGGGATTTTATGATCAGGACAGTCCAGAAACTGGAGCACGGGGGAATCGAATAAACGGAATCCAAATCTATTTTTTGGATCAGGACCATGTGAAGAGGAAAGCGTTCCTGCGACATTCACCATATTTTTATTTGTTGGTGGATGTTGGCATTTCATCCTTAAATTTGTCACGAATTCAAAATGAAATCTGGCACCAGGGAGGAAATAAGATTGTTAATGTTGAAATGACAGAATCTTATGACGCTGAAGAACTTACTTTTTTGAAACAAAAACCATTCATACGTGTCACCGTAGATCATCCTGGGTCAGTTCCTTCTTTAAGAGAGCAACTCGAACGAATTGAAGGTATCATTGAATGGCGCGAAGCTGATGTCCTGTTCCACCATCGAGTAGCCATTGATCATGATATACGCGTGGGATGTTGGTATGAAGCAGAAATCGATGGCGGAGAAATAGTAAAACTAAGTTCCATACCAAATCGAGCACCACCAGAGCTACGAGTCATTGCCTTTGATATTGAAACGACTTTTGAACGGAATCGTGAACCGAATCCGAACCTCGATGTTATAACCATGATTTCCCTCTTTACAGGAGATACTGATCGAACGGGAAATCTTTTGTTGATTAATTCCCAGGTAGTGGACTCTAGCAACATCAGAAATTTCGATATAGTCCTAAGGCAAAAGGATGATAAACACTCTAAACCTTGGGTTGATTGGATCCCCGGTGACACGATAGAATCCTCAGCCAACATTTTAGAACGATTTCCTGTTCAAGTTTTGTCAATCAACGGCGAAGCAGAACTTCTTCGTGTATTTTTCCAGTTTATAAGAGATTATCAACCTGATGTCTTAGCTGACTTTTTTGGTGGTCGTTTTGACATACCATTTTTGACCGTTAGAGCTGAGAAACATCGATTATCTCTACAAAAGGAAACAGGATTTAAGATTGTTTTGAAAAGTCAGTTTGAAGACAGGGGAGCAACTGGAAAACGAAGTAAAATCATTCAGGGATATTCTGCTTCTCAAATTGATCATGTGACGGGCGCTGGAATAATTCATTTGGATAGTTTTGATTTCAACGAGAAATATTCCTATCTTCCTAAAAAGGATCTCGGATTAAAACAGAGCGTAGAGAAAAAACTAAAAATCCTTCCCATTGGGAGGGAAGCTCTTTTTGGGGATGATCCAGTTCTAGCTGCAACCTATGCCGCCAGTGACGGATATATAACATGGAAATATGCTCGAGAAATCGTTTTAGGTTTCTTTATTTCGCTAGGGCAGATGTTCCCAGTTTCAGCCGCGGAACTTCTATCGAGAAGATCTGGATCTCTGGATGACCTTCTCATTGATGCAGAGGACTATAAACATAATATCGTTGGTAAAAGACGATTTAGTCAGAAAAATAGAGGCAGCTTTTCACCAAATATAACGATTGAGTCTCTTGCATTCACGGGTGGCCTCGTGGAGGCGAGAAGGCCTGGAATATTCCGATCTGATATATACTACGATTTTACGCCAAACAAAACAAGTCTGAAAAACCTCAAGCCCGTAATCGCGAAGATAATAGAGGATGAGAGTGAATCGATTCTACAAAAGACCGCTACAGAAAGATTTGAAGCTTTTGTGTCTTCAGAACTAGATAATTTGAATATACCATATTCTGATAATCATAAGGATTGTATTCGGAAAATTAAAAGAGCTTTATCCAAGAATGGCCTCGGAGAAAAAGAAGTTTCCGAAAAAATAGATGCAGCGGAAGAGATTTTAGATGAAATAAAATCACTTCACATTGTTGACTCCGAAAAAGTAAAAATGGAGATTTTAGAGAATATAGACTATATTGCTGAAAATCGGGGTAGAATCCAGCTACGCGGACTTCATGTCGATGTAACCTCGATGTATCCCTCCCAGATAAGGCAATACAAACTGCAACCATCGGGAATTGTGTCTAAAAAACAGTGTTCGAGCTGTGAATTTTATGAGCCTGATCAAAGTTGTTATTTCGAGGGAGATTGGATAGTAAAACTCTCTGGGCGACGACCGTGTCGTCATCTCATCCAAGAAACTAATAAATGCGATCCTTCTGTTTGTACAAATGCAAAAGCTGAAAATTGTAAGAATTATGAACCTTTACAGACCTCTCAATCACGATTTCAGGAAGTATACGCTTTTGATGGTGAAAAAACTCGTGTATACAGGTTACGGAAAAGATCGGAGCTTGAATCAATCCCTATAAGGAAGAGCTACCTAGGCTCCGTTTTGAACGATGATCCGTTCCGTACGATACAAGAATGGTTAGAAAAATCGGTCGAGGCAACTGAATTAACAAGATCCTTAGGCTTTTCACAGATTGATTTATTTGAGGATCAATCTTCAGATCTTAAGCTTCCCGAAGAAACGTATCTCAGTTTAGATGTTAGGACCAAAAACCTGGTCGTTTTCCTCTCAGTACGTTCTCGGGTATGCCAAAAGGCTTATAATTTCCTAGCCCGAATAATGGACGATTTCTTTAATACGCGACTCTCTCACAAAAAGCAAGCTCAACAGCTTGAACAAAGAATAGTACAAAAAACGAAAAGGAATGAACACGTATCCGCAGAGTTGTTAAGACAACAGAAATTCCATGATAGTACTCAATTGGGAATGAAAGTTCCATTAAATTCGATATACGGATTATTGGGCATGAAGGGCGGAGTTCGTAACGCGAGTACACCCTCCGCAGGAATTACTACCAAGCTATCCGCAGATTTAATTCAATGGGCAGCTGATCAATTGGAACAGATAGGATGGGTGACGGAGCTTGACACGGATGGAATTTGGTTATGGCTTCCTAAGGCGTTTCCTATTGATTTTCCTGTTTTCATTGGCTCTAAGAATAGTAATGATATGGAGACCCATCAGGTTACCCTTATCGATAAAATTTTGAATTCCCAGGTGGAAGAATCAGGATTTATTAATGAGAATTATTGGATTAATGATGGGAACACAATTCAGAGAAAGACCAAGAGTCTGATAAAGTTTGAGCAGGACGGAGGTTATGATTTTCAATTTGTGATGGGGAAGAAAAAGTATATCGTATACAACTATTTGGAGAATAACCCAAACACCAAATGGATTGAGGAGGAACTGACCGGCCTTGAATCAAAGCGTGCTGACTTCTCGAAACTCCAAAAATATTATCAGGAACGGATAATTGATGCTTATCTAGACGATTATGACTCAGAAAACCCGATTACCCTAAGAGAACTGTATAAACATGCAATGCAAACCTCGGAATCAATAAGGGAAGAAATAACATCAGGATCCATGGACATATCATATTTTGTTAAACCCAAGGCAATAAATAAACAATTAGACTCGTATAAGTCAGAATTACCCCAAGTGACTTGTGCAAGGATATTGGAAGATCTAAATTACAGAGTGGGCCCTGGTACCAGAGTTGAGATGCTAAATATCAAGGGCAAAGGTAACCACGTCCTCCCGAAACAGATTTTTGATTTGGAATTTAATGTCGTTAAGCCAGTTTTAATTAGGCACGGAATAGGAACTTTAAGCTTCATGCTGGGTGAACTGAAATCTAAAGAGGATTTAAGAAAGCTCATTGATATACAACAATATATTGACGATATTTTCGGACCTGGGAGGATTCACGATCGAATGGTAAAGTACCCAATGATCACCCAGAATATATCCAGAGTACAGAAGACAGATCTTGAAGCAGAGTACGAAAACAAGCTTAAATCTTTGAAACAGACTGTTCATCAAGGCGTTGAAAGAAAGGAATTTGTTCTGGGTAATAAACCGACGTTAAATCAAAAATTAAGAAAGAAAAAGTCTCTTGGGGATTCCAACATAAAGAAAACTAAGGGGCGGACTTCTTTCAGGAAACCAAAGGTCAGAAGCTTAGAGGAAATCTTTGATATACCTTCCAAGAGCCCGATTAAAGCTGAACTGAAAGAAATCCAAATGGAAGGCGAACCTGTAGATTCTGCTTTAAACCCTAAACCTGATCTAGAAGAGAAAGATCATATAGCCTCTGTTCGAGAGACAGATTCATTTTCTGAGCAGGTGCTCGTCACAAATTTATCTTCAAATGTAGATGACAAAGGGCGGTCATCTAACACAAGATTTGAACTCAACGAGGAGGGTATTGTGACTGGAACGGACGTTTTCATCAATGGTAATCTGGAAAGTAAGAAGGCAATCCAAGCGGAACCTGAACCCTTCGATGATGAAAACATTTTCTGTTCCGAATGCGGATCTATTGTGAGCCCCCAAGAACTTTCTGACGAGGGCTGTAGGATTTGTGGTGGCCAGAAACTGTTTTTTGATGAATAACTCGCCTTTGATGTATCGGCGGCATTTTCACTTTGTGGGAACCTCCTACACTGTATTCATAACGTTTAACAGTTATCCGAAGTAGCTCCCCAAAAGTGAAATTCATAAATTGGAATCATTGGGCGAAACACAAACTAGCTTCTGGGTACAATAAACTCTAGGAACATCTCAAATGAAGAATATAAACTCCCTCTCAAAATACTCATCTCTTGAGAGCTTTGCACTTGATCAGACTGAACAATTCCTTCGTCCAAGAACCTTTCTTGATTC
Source organism: Candidatus Thorarchaeota archaeon (assembly GCA_048882505.1). Classification (GTDB taxonomy): domain Archaea; phylum Asgardarchaeota; class Heimdallarchaeia; order Hodarchaeales; family Hodarchaeaceae; genus Hodarchaeum. The sequence continues at coordinate 94,350 of JBHLRO010000012.1, read as the reverse complement.
GATATACCTTTTAATCCTGGTTTTTTGGTTCATTACATCGACACTATTTGCATTTCAGCCAGAGTTTCGTGTGACTCTATTTCTGGTTGCTTCAGGATTGTATATTTTAATCCCTATTTACGTTCGTCTGCTAAAAACCAAGGAACTAAGAATGGCTGCTACCTCTGTGAATAGGGCCATGAAGGCGGTTGTTTTCTTATTATTGATTGATTTATTTACTGGACAGGTTCCTCCTGTTTTCCATGGAATCGATACATTTATCTCTCCACTTACTTATGCCGAATTTGAACGGTTGTTTATCGCCCTAATGCTCCCTGCGGCAGTTTTCTTCGGTTCTTTCTCGTTCACCAATTTACAATTGGGATATGATTTTTATCTGAGCCGAATTCTAAAAGGAATCTGGCATTCATGTTTAATTTTGTTCATTTTTCGAAATATATACCTATTCTCAACAGAACTGATTTTACAAAAAGAGCTCTTTGTTCTCTTAGGATTTGCATCGTTTATAGTGGGGACTCTTCTTCCTAGGACGCCTGTACAACTCTCAATGAGCGTTGGTTCGATATTAGAACAGTATTCAGCAATGAATACGAGGATGGAGCGGTTTCGTGATGCTTGTTTTACTGGGGGATTGTTACTATTGCTGTTTCTGTGGTTACCGAATTGGATTGTCTCGTCTCGCGACTTTTTTTCATATCTATCACTAATCGGTATTATTTTTGGAATTATTCTATCGCTCGCTCCCCGCGAGAAATCGGCCTCACGTTTTGAATCGCTGGTGAGTTCTATTTCTGGAGCAGGAAGAGAAATAGACCCTTCTAGTCAGCTCGCCTCACGAGTTCAGACTTTTGCCCGAGATATCAAGGGGGTCGAGTTTCACAAGCCAGAAACAGTCTATACCATTCCTACGGGCGGTTTAACCCTTGTATCCAAGGGTAAGACGAAAGTTTCCGCAAAACATGGTACAATAGCCGTACCTGCAGTCACGGAAAAAGGAACCGCAGTAGTTCTAATGGGTAAATCCGAAATGCAAACTGATTCTACTAATCAAGAATCACAGACACAAGAAGTTGAGGGAACGACCACGATTTGGTTACCTCCTGAGGAATGGGAGGATATTCGTGTTAATTTGAATCCAAAAGATATGAATGAATTAACAAATCAAGAGTTAAGCATGGCTGGCATAGGGGATATTATGGAGGTTTTTAACAAGGCTGAAGCAGCTCTCAATAACCTGAAACAGTGGAGGGGCCCTAGAGACATCTTTTCTTCAGTCTTAGATCCAACCCCCTCTAAATACGCAATAAGAGAAACTAAAGACTATTCTTTAGTTCGATTGCCTGGAGTTTACGTATTCGAGTCAAGTGATCTGGAACTGGTTAACATTCTGGGTGGAGCAGTGAAGGTAATTGAAATGAAGGGGATCGGGAGCTTTGTTCGAATTTTTGGAGGATTCGTGACCGTATTGGAAACCAAAGAATATTCTTTTGTTCGAACGCCTTTTGTAAGTGTTGTAGAAACGCCACAAGGCGAAATGGTCAGGGTTTTTGGTATAGATATCCAAGAGGGGGAAAAGATCAACTTAGAGGAGGCCAGGGAAAAGATATTACGGGATCAGGAAAGGTTCAATGCCTTATTCTCTGAAAGAATTACCTCCATATTTCAAGAAGATCCTAACGTGATTCTGGCCGAGCTAAAAGGGGAAACTAAAGGATGGATAATCGGAGAAGACGAATCATTAGAAGATACTTCATCTCGAAAAAGTCTTAGAACTGATAGAAGGAAAAGAGAACCCACGCCTCCGTCCCCTCCCAGTCCTCCCACTCCTCCCCTTAAAAAGCAATCTAGTAAGCGACGAGCCATAGATATCACCTGGTCTGCCTTACACAAACCAGAGGGGTCTCAATATGGCGATGATTTCCAACGCCAAACTGAAGGAATCGATGTAGGACTCAAGGGAATTGATAAAGCCCTAGAGAATATCCAAACTTCGATAGATAAAATTGATGAGAAATTCCTCGCAAATGAGATAGACAGTAAAAAACATTCAGACATGATAAGTCGCCTTAAAACCAAAGAAAAAAAACTGCTCGAAAAAAGGGAACGACTATCTAGTTCATCAAATGAATGATCGTGCGATTTTGACATGTTCGATAAGATCGACCTAAAAAGACTTCATTGCGTTTTTTAACCTTGAAATCTCAACGTTCAACCTATATTTGGATTCAGCTTTGACAAATATTCCTAATTTCAGCTCTAATGCTTCCACACGTTCATATATTGTCTTTTTGACTTCTTCTTCATGCATCAAACGGTTTTTTCTTACCCATTCAACAAGTAATGCTATTGATCGACCAAACAAATCGAGTGCTCGACCTTCTTCCTTATTTTGAAGAGCCACGATTCCTGCATTGTGGTATACGGTACTTGCACGACGTAAACTTATCAAGCCATTTAGAAACGCTTTTTGGTACTGATCCTCTAAGTTTCCCCGTCTAGGTGCCTCCGCTAAGGAATTATGGGCCTTAAAAAATGATAATGCGGCTCGTTCAAAGGATTCTAATTTGAAATGATTGTTGGCCAATTGGATATATATGGAGAAGAGTTCAATACCCTTTATTTGGGCCTGAGTCAAAAATTCGGATGATTGTTCAAAAGATAGGATAGATTTGACAATTTGCTGCCGCTTGGTTTCGATTTTTCCCTTTTCAAAGAATAGGAGACCCAACGTATGATAATTTTGCTCTGTTTCATGCTCTTTCAATAGATTGATGGCTCTGCTAAGGAGTTCGTCAGAACTTTTGGGATCCTTGATATTACGGGCACCATTGTATAAAGCCCTTGCAGCGGAAGAATAATCGTTCGCTTCAATAAATAGATCTGCAGCTTCTCTTAACTTATCGCATCCTTCCCTTATATCTTTCAACGATAGCAACGCATTACCCGCTAGAATTAACGAACTAGCTGCTTCACGGGGGTTTCCTGATTTGGATAAGAGGCGAGCTGCTGAGACACGTTGGGTTGCAGATCGTCTAATTAAATCTTGGCTCAGAGTAAGATTCTTGTTTCTTACACTATCCGCATGACTCATAAGTCTGCTAGCGTAGGTTGCAGAATATTCAGCTGCGATGTGTGGATCTACTCCCGTGGCAGCGGTGATTGCTTTTTCAAAATATACATAGGATTCTTCGAATCGCTCTTTAGCATGCAATGCACTTGCCATATCAAAATTAATCGAGGCAAGTTTGTCCTCTCCTTTTACCCACAGAACTCCACCCTGAAGAAATTCGATTGCTTCATCTAGATTAGCCAGATAAAACGCACACTTTCCTGCTAATGCTGATGATTGGCCCGAATCATTGAACAAACGGGCACGACCAAAAGCACTAGTAGCCTGTTCAAATGCCTCCTTGGCCTCGTGGTAGTTCTTGCCAGCTAAGAAAATGGTACCAACCAAATTGAAAGCCTGACCGGCGGCATTGTCATCTATGTTTTCTAATTTATTTGCGACGCGTATGGCAGTCCACAACTGGTTTCTATCTTGTGTTTTATCCCAAGCTTCATGCGCTGTTTTCAGATCTTGAAGTGCATCCTTAATGGAGTAAGTCTCATATGATAAATCTTTATTATCTATCGATTCAACTGGAACATTTGTTAAAACTCGTTCAGAAAGCACAGTCCAAATTTCCTTGGCAACAAAATTGGTTTCCTTAGTCTTAAGTTGGTTTAAATAATCGAAAATATTAATATCTAGATGAGGACCCAATAAGTCGTTAGTTTGACCCCCAGTAATGAATGCTAGAAAGAATGGTCTCTCTTTGCCACGAATATCCGCATCTTCCCATGAATCAAAGGCAACACGAGCAATAACGTCCTGACCAAGGCTTAGTAAAGGAACAGAGAATTCAGTTCTTTGTGACTGGCCATGTTGTCCAAACACTGTTACTGATGCTAAATATATCTGTAGGGCCACTGATTCCGGGTCTTTCAGCACCGAAGGAGGGAACAGGGAAATAATGGAGGGGCCACTAATTTCATCCCATTGGACAGCCAGAACAGCTAAATCTATACCTGGTTTATTTATCGATTCGGACGTTAGTATGGTCTCCTTCTATTCTTCTTGTATTTTACGAAAATCGATTACCTTTCGGTGGGATTGAGCCCCTCTCTCAACCAGCTGGGGTTTTCCGAGCCGTGAAAAATGAATTTCGGGCGCCAAGGGCGTGAAAGACTCGCTTCCAGAGATCCGAATCAATACGACTTCGTTTGTTGACTCCTGAGGTAACTTCCAACTAAGAACCTTATGAGTTCCATTCATGGTTAACGAAGGTCTCAAATGAGGTGGTTCTACAAGGGCAATCTCATAATCACCTGGAATCCTGTCATCGATATGCAGTTCATCTAAAATCGGATTAGTGATTCGATACATCCAGATATATTCGGATCGTCTCGAATCAACAAAAGGTTGAGAAATCTTCTCTACTTTTACTATCCCTTTTTCAGATTCAATCTCCTGTATATACCATCTGGTTATAGGTTTTTCACGAAACAAGTAGGTTACAGAAAAGGTTTCACCTGGAGGTAACCTGCTAAAAATCCATCGATATAACGTGGAATCATTAGTTGGAAGTGCAATTGGTTTGATATCTTGAGCCGATGTCGCCTGAACCACAACCAATTCGGGCGGAATTACATCTTCTATCAAAATTTCCTCGAAATAGTTCCCCGTTGTGTTAACAAACTCCATTTGGGCTTTTAAATCCTTTTGAACAGAATGATAAAGATTCAACACTGATACTTGGTTCTCCTTTCTCAGGACAATTGACCTTTCAACCCGTTTTCGTAGTGTGTATTCAACTCCCATTTTTCTTCCAGGTAAGATCCTATCTTTTTTCCATGTATAGATTAATCCCTCACTTGTTCGGTGTTTCTTCTCTAGATCAAAATCTGATTTAACATCGATTACCTGCCACTGAAAGGGAATCGTATCAACTACTTCAATGTTATGTATTTCTTCTGCATATTCGTTTACAATCTCAGTTTTTCCTGAATACTCGAAATCTAATGTATCAGGATATTCAAGGTTTGAAGTTCCATTTAAAGAATCTGTTATTGAATCCTCATTCTCTAAAGACGAAACCCCCATGATTTCGGTCGTGATTGTTTCGGAAAGTTCAAAGAACTCCGATCTTTCGCTTTCTGCTATCTTAACTGGTGACATGGTGATTTTCGGTTCTATTATTTTGGTCTCTCCTAAAGCATCCTGTATCACGGCATTGGTTTGGATAAACTGCTGGTCTTGGCTGGTCAATTCCCGAGTAGTTCGGGAAACTGCAGCCAAAACCGCAAACGATCCCACCCTCGAAGGATCCTCAACTTCGAGCTGGGGGATGACAAAATTCTGCTTCCTTATCTGAATATCCTCTTTATCGAGAATATCATCCATTTCCAGGGTAATCAACTGCTCTTCATCGTCGAGCGGCATGATTTCCACTTCTGGAAGAGATTCCTCTTCAATCATCCATTCTTCAGCCGTACTTTCTTCTAATGCGGCCTCTGTTTCTAATTTCGTCTCCTTCCGCCGTTCCAATGAATCAATCGCGATTCTATAATGGTGGTTCGCAGAGGAGAAGCCATATTCTCCGCCTTTATTTATGAGGATTTGGGCTGTCTCAATATCCCCTGACATCAGGTATCGTAAAATGGCTTTTCCATAACAGGTTGCAGCCTGATCATGCTTATTAATTTCAAGGAACAGATCCCCTGCTAACGTCAGGAATTGACCTGATTTACGTCTATCTCCTTCTTTATCATAACAGCTTGCTGCTTCCTCATAAATACTCGAAGCGATGTCCAGCGAATGTTTGGAAGCTGCTTCTGCCTCGTTGGCTAGGGCAGAACACTTTTCAGAACCCATGGCATTCACATTACCTTGTATTTGAAATGGACAATAATGACTTCTGACATACGGGGATGATAATCTTCGAGGGGGTTACGGTCATCAAAATCGATTTTATGGTAATGTCGACTGAAAATAACCCAGGCAACCCTGGTTTGCCCTTCGAGAAAACGTTTAATCTTCTCGAATGCATCGTCCCCTTGATCCCCAAAATGTATGTTACATAAATCTCGTATGGTATTTAAAATGGTTTCATTTTGACTCTTTATGTAACTACCTAAAATTTCTAGAAAATCGGCCTCCTTTGGATTTATTTTCTTGGTTTTTAGTAACCTAATTACACTTTCTGGGCTACCAAGAGACTCAAGAACGTCCATATAAGAAACATTAATGAAAGGCAGTATCGACTCCTCATCCACCTAGATTTGGCGCATACTTATTATATTATTCACAATCAATGAAGTTAGTCCCCTGAGGCTCATTCCTATTATTTAGTTCTATGACTGGGGGAGTTTGAGTATGACTTTCTTAAAAAATAGTTCGATGTGATACGTGCGTGGCGACCCTCCCCAGATGCTTACAATTATTTGGTAGAGTGCTCTATAAGGAGGAACGTCTTGGAGGTCTTCTCCCCAAAGGATTTAAACGGGCCGCAGTACTTATTCCTTTGTTTTTAAGAAAAAATGAGTGGTATCTTCTATTTACTCGTAGAACCGAGCATGTACGGAATCATCCTGGTCAAATCTCTTTCCCAGGAGGTAGATTAGATGAATCAGATGAAAATGTTGTCCATACTGCTCTTAGAGAAACATATGAAGAAATTGGCATAAATGAGGTCCAGATTATTGGCTCTATTAATGACATTTTGACGATTAGCCAATATATTGTCACCCCATTTGTCGGGGTGGTAAGCGAAGAGGATGTAAAAGCCAAAAATATTAATCATAACGAGATTGAGTATATTTTGGAGGTTCCTGTTTCCCATCTGGCCAATCCAGATCACTTTACTTTAAGAACTCGTGAATGGCAAGGAAACAAATTCCTGGTTCCCTTTTTTTATTATAAGAAAGAAGAGATTTGGGGGGCAACTGGAAGGATATTGGTTGATTTTCTAAATCGTTTCTTTCTTTTGGACAAAAATTGTCAATCCGAGATATTTGGCCTATTCCGTTGGTTGCCCGTGGAGCTAGCTGACCAAGATCTAGAAACACTAAGAAAACGTGGTATCCTGGAATTCTAAATTGAATATGGTATGCTTTCAGTTATTTAAAGACGCTTAATTTATATCAAATTTTAAGATCATGGGAAAAGAGGTAAGGGCTGCTCTCTCACGAGAAGTTCTCTTGAAACTACCGTTTAGCCAAGCAAGGGGATTTCTATCTTCCATTTCGAAGGAAGGATTATCCCTAATACAAAAAAAATCCCTACCAATACAAGAAGTAACGGGAGAACAGCAAAAATCTGTTCCTGAGTTAGTATGGGGCTACCAAGCTTAAGAAAAGCTAGTAGTATTCCTCCTGTGCTTATTAGAAGGCCGCCTATCCCGAAAAATATACTAGTGATCTCTGTTTCCTTTTGCCAAGCCGTGATGATGGGAATGATGACAATCAATAATCCACTGGGGATATGAATTGCCATTAGTACAGGAGTAGAGAAACTTGAAAGTTCAGGGGCTATTCGAACTATTGCTAGCGACCCAACAACCACAACGGTATATATAGTGTAAAGTAGCCCGTAAGGTTTATCTGGCCAAACAGCAAACAGCAGCCCGATTGCTAAAGTACCAGGTATTAAGGCAGCCACCACAGGTACCAAAGGTTCGGTCAGTATTGCGAAATCGAATATGATAATAAGAAGTCCGGAAGCAAATAGCACTATAAACCCTATACTCCAGGCCAAATGAGCTAAATTCTTGCTCGAGAGGTATTCCTTAATGAGAAGAGCGCCCATGACGAGGGCAAGGATTCCAGTTATTAGAAGTAAGACAGTACTGAGGATATCCATAATCAATGCACCCTAAATGAGCGGGGACAAATCCATGAACCAATAATAAAAGGTCTTGGTGAGAAAAAAATAACTACGTTATATTGGAATTACCGATTCCAGAGCTCATCATGGACTGAATTTCGCGAAGCAAAGCCAACTGCTTCGCTTTTCAGGAGAAGAACTAGGGAGTTCATTCGCCTAGGGTGCTAGTCTTTGAGTTTATCATATATCTTTTTGACGTTATCGAATGTTACCTTGATATTCTGTTTTGTTACTTCCTCTACGATCCTATCTAGAATATTGCCCTCAGCTCCCATGCTTGCGGCCAGATTTCTAGCATGAAGGCGCATATGGCCTGCCTGTATTCCTACAGTGGCCAAAGCACGAAGTGCACCAAGATTCTGGGCTAACCCCACGGCAGCCATGGTCTCAGCAAGCTTTTGAGCACCACCAGGGACGCTTAATCCCATGATTTTGAACGAAATCTGTGCTAGGGGATGTATACTGGCAATACCACCCACCACACCAACTGCAAGAGGGAGTTCAATAGTTCCCACTAAATCTCCGTTTGAATCCTTTTCCCAGGTTGTGAGAGACGAATATTTTCCAGGAACCTTCATGGCTGCATAAGTATGTGCACCTGCCTCAATCGCTCGCCAGTCCTGGGCCGTTGCCAGAGCGACTGCGTCAATGCCATTCATTATCCCCTTATTATGTGTACTACATCTGTAAGGATCCGCATCAGCAAATGCGTACGCGTTTAAAATTCCTTCGACTACTTCCTCTCCAGAAAGAGACGCAGTTGCCAACTCAGTTGCCTTAAATCGTGCAGTAGCACGTACTAGTCGCTTATCTGCTAAATTGGAAATTATTCGAAGTAACGGTTTTCCTCCGGCAATATTACCCAATAAAGGAGCGACAGCTTCATTCATCGTATTAACGGCATTTGCCCCCATCGCATCCCGGACGTCTACAAGAAGTTCTGTGATAACCATAGGCCCCTGAAGTGTATCTTCTAGAACTTTAACCCTGACATCTCGACATCCGCCTCCGAATTTCACCAGCATTGGATCTTGTTGGTTGGCTAGTTCAACGATCTTTTGCTTGCTTTCCAAGATTTTTGCCTTTGCTGCAAAGGGATCAGGTACCTCAACCAATTGTATTTGTCCGATCATGATAGGATCTGTCGCGCTGGTCGAAAATCCCCCACTTTCCCGAGCAACCTTAGCTGAATTCGCAGCTGCTGCAACTACCGAGGCTTCTTCCACTGCCATTGGTACCAACACATCCTCTCCATTTATCCTGAAATTGGGAGCAATCCCAAGCGGCACCTGCATTACAGTGATCGGGTTTTCGATGTAATATCCTTTGCCTGCTTTATCCAAGGTTGCCGTGGACAAAGCTAGATACTCGATCTCATCTTTCGTTAAGTTACACAAATTTTGGATTTTTACTTGACGCTCTTCAATACTCAGCTTGAAAAATCCAGAGAGTCTCGAACTTGTCTTCTGTTTACTCATAAAGGAAGCCTCAGCATCTTCGTAAATTATATGTCCAGAGAGTATTTGGAATAATTTCGAATTATATTTGATAATTTTGAAGATTTCGGCCCCGAGTAACCTTACCGGGGATTGTCAAGAAAGACTTTGATTAAATCTCCCCACCTGACAAACAAATCTGTACAAATGACTTACTGCCATATAGGTGTCATCGTTAGATCCAATTATTTCAAATTTATCCCTATAAATGTTTGAGAAGGACATGTGAGATAAACAGAATTCCCTTTCGGTATAGGAATATATAGATCATCTAGCTCATAAACTGGACGTGCCTTGGGAGTCAGGTATATGACCAGGAAGGGATCCTCCGTTTTTTCTACTTCAATTGTTTTTGATTTTCCAGCTAAAGAGAAAAATTCAATTTTTCCGCTTTCCGATGGAGTAGATACCAATAACGTTGTAAAGATTACATCTTGGCTTTCGGCAGGGAATATGATCTTAGCCTCATCTCTTGTTACCTCAGACTCTTGGTCAACCGAATAATAAAAACCCCTGGAATTGCTTGAGGACGGAATAGAAGCTAGCGAGCTAACTGTTGGCGAAGAAGAGATGATTGGTGTCTGAAATGAGGGAGGTGCTTGTTTGGACGAGGTTGGCGTTCTTAGGGCAGCTAAAGTCTTTGCCTTTGTTACTTTTGATTTCTTTTTCTTTCGATCTTTCTTAGATGGTTTTAAATCATCAGGAGTGGGTACTGGAAGATCTGCAGCCCCAAGAGGCGGGGAAACTTCCAGAAGCGGCCCTGGATTAATGCCTTCGGCGCCAATCCTCATAATCAGGGCATTAAATTCTTTGGTTTCATTACCTTCGTCAACTGTGCTAACTCTAAAGGTCATTCCCTTTTCGAGGCGCATTTGACGAGCGATCTGGCTTGAGATAAACCTCTTCCTAACGGGTGCTTCTGACCCCGTCCAGATAAAAATCTGCCGCTCCTCATCGTCCAAGAAAATAAGTACTTCGGATTCGATCATATCTTTTTCAGGATTAAACTTTATGGGGACGTATTCCCCATCAAGAGAGGGAGAGTAAACGAACAGACGTTGTGTAGACATCATCTTACCTTCATTTGACTAAATATTGATAATTTAATCTGTCGAAAAATTGTGAATCAGTGATTTCTAAGTATTTTATCCAAACCCATATCCTCCTATAAATAATCCTTTTCACATATGGAGGAAAAAGTTTTAGTACCGCTGAAAATGAGAACCGTCTCAAGTCAGGGTTCCTAATCTATTGAATTAATTGAAAATTGAATTTACAGAAAATCATTAAACAAACGTTGATCCTCCTGCGGAGGTACCAAAGTGGTTATGGGGCTGCCTGCAAAGCAGTTTAACGCGTGTTCAAATCACGCCCTCCGCTTTTTTACTTTCTAGATAACTATGTCAGGCTTTTTAAAGAAAAACCTTCCTATATTCCCAACGGCTCCTGGGTGAATTGTTGAAGGTGAGAAGACAGATTTCCTTGGAGTTCCTAATAAATGGCAGCTGATTCTAAGCCCGTATTTGATATTGTTGTAATAGATACCAATTTTTTCATCTCACTATTAAACGCCGGTGTCATCAACTCTCTTTTACCGAAGTTGCAGGAGATTGCACGATCCGTAGGGATGGAAATCATGGTCCCGGCAGAAATCCCTAAGTCTGACATTCCAGGGAAATTTCGGGAACTGCGAACCAGTATACCAAAATATGTAAGACTTGAACCGGTTAATCGAAAATCTAACCTCTGGACTCAAATTGCGGCATACTCTCAAAAGGAGCACATGGTAAGGGCCGACAAGGATCCAGCAGATATAGATGTAGTAATCCTGGCAAAAAAATTCACACTAATAGACAACAACAAAGTTGCCTGTGTTTCTGATGACGAAGGTGTAGCCCGAATTATCAAAGAAAATGCCATCTTTCGGGGAATTGACCATCTTTCATGTGGATCTTTTGTCTCGGTTCTCTCAGCATCCGTTAAAGATCCAAAAATGCGTCAGATACTTGATAAAACTGTTGAAAGGGTGTTTCACGCTTCTTGGAGTTATAAAAAGCGAACCAGAAGATATATTGATGTAGCAATGTTGATTAAGGACCTGGGCGATACGGCCCGGTTCGTTCGAACCGCTGCGCAATTCAGTTCTGGTGACAAAGGGGAGAAAGGGGACATTATATCCGCTGAATCTTCTCCCATTAAAAACCAATTAGAGATTCTCACCCCTGAGGATGCATTGCTGGTAGCTCAACAGCTCGTTATAAAAGCAAGAGATGCACGTGAAAGTTTTAACATCCAAGAGGCAGAAAATATAATTACAGAAATCCTGGCAACAAGTTCACAGCTAATTTACCAGATCGGAAGTCTTGAACAACGCGTCATTGTTGAGAGGATGCTGCGCTCAGAACTATTTGAACATCACTCCTGGCTACTAGACTATAAGTTAACCCGAAATCAGGTCACTGAAGCGCTCGTCCATGCCGAAGCATGCAGAGTGTTTATGAATTTTATCTCCGTTGGTAAGGAAGCCATCGAAAATGTTATTTCGTTACAAGGACTTCTCTATCTATTGTTAGGGGAATATGAACAAGCTCTATCTCTTTTTAAGAGCATTCCCGCAATGGACCCTGAATTGTCATCCACCCAACTTCTAGGACTTGCTGTTTCACTTGTTGCGATAGGACAAGAGAATAACGCAGCAGTTCTGGTGAAAAGGTATCCAGATCTGATTGAAGGGGTACTTTCTTCTGTCCATACTTATGCTGTGGACCTATATACTCATGGTCAGCGTGAGCTGGCAATCCAAATTCTCAAGTTCGTTGTGAAAAACTTTGAAAAGACGGAAGAAGGGCCTAGGTCTCTTTATCGACTATTTGTGTTTTCGAGACTCAGACCAGATCTGGTTGAACTCGATCTGAAAGTTCTAGATCTCTTTAAAAAGGAATTAAAAAACAGAGCAAAAGATAATTCAAAACGTGGGATCCCGACTCTTCTACTCAAGGAGATTCCCATCGAAATTAATTCACATGATGAGGAGGAAGGCCCAGCTAGGCAGTTCAAAGGATTTTATCATGTTTTAGATCTAATAGATTCACCTGAAAGAGATGAAATTCATCTGATTGCTTGGAATGAAGGAAACAACTCAACCTGGAACCTCGTTTTTGACAGTGGATTCAAACCTGTTCTCGAAGATAGCGTGAAATTAATGATTACTTCCGGTACTATTGTCAAAATACGTCCTAGACGGAAACGTGATCCTTATCGTGGTACATTGGTTTTTGAGAATCCCGTTATCCAGCCTGAGCTGGTAAAACCGTGGTAATCTACCTTGTGTTGACTCTATAGCAGGATATTACACAACAGAGTATTCAGCACCAAGCCACACTTCTCTCAGGTCATCAATGTGTGAGGCAACACCATAATTCTTCTCGACGAATTTGGGTATGTGATCTGTAATTGGGGATGGGATTTCGAATTTGTCTAATACCAATAACGTAACATATTCTGGGGGTATTAACTCGAAATATTTGTTCCAGACGACGAGATTGGGGCCAACAATGGAAGAAACTTCTTTGGGATTGCGTTCTGTAATCGGCATATCCCAGGTTGGATCATGAGAGAAAAGCAGGCCAGAAAGACAAACCTTCGAAAATGAGCCTGCTACAATTACATCTTTGGATTGCGTGTTAAATACTTGGGCAATAGTAGCAGAACCGATTTTATTTAAAATATTACCATTATGAGTATGAATTGTGTCACAACCCAGAACAGCAGTTGTTACTTGTTGAGAGAATTCATTGACTGCGAAATCAACGCCTAGGGTTACGTTAAATCCTGCGTTGGCCAAGGTTCTAGCGGTCCTCTCACCTTCTTTTAACGGTCGTGATTCCAATACATAAATGTCTTTATCGTGATCTTCTGAACTCGCGAGCTGGAGTAGAGCCTTAATAACCGTTGACGAGTAAGAAAAAGTGAGTAATTTGTCAATAGGTCTTAAAATTTCAGCCAATGTGTTTATGGTTCTCTTCTCTCCTTGCCTCAAATGGTCGATATGAGTATTAAAGACCATTTCGACAACCCCTCGACGGTTACTATTTTCGTTGGCACGAAGTATCTCTGCCAGCCGCAAATAAACAGGAAAAAGGGCGTTTTCGATAGTAGCCATTGGATGAGTGTTCAGTAACATCTGGATGGCAGTTTTCAGCAAACTCCGATTCAACGAAAGTATCGGCCTTCGAACACACTCCCGTTTCAATGTTTGCAAGCAATCTTCTGCGATCTTTGCAGCACCACTTGCGGTGTCACGTCGAATTTTGTCCACATCTTTCACAAAGCTATTCGAGAGCATTTAACAGGCCATCAGAAAGGAACCAAGGATTAACTCCTACCAAGGTTTAAACCCTTAGATCTGTAGTGTGCTTTTACCTAGATTAATCTATGTGATCAAATTTTATTTAAATACTTACTCGATAATCGGATCCAGTCGTTGTTGAGGAACGATTATCACATATTCCCCCTTAAATTACCTTTCAGACTCAAATCGGGAAAATGCTTAATTCTCCCACACTCAATGAATTTTGGCTTTTCTCTTTGTGTTTCTGTTCTTTATTATAAGAAAAAACGGTTTGCTCAATCGGGGAAAGACTCCCACGTTAAAAGCCGCTCAATTAGCTCCTGCCGTAATAATATTTCCTTCTTTAGTCCCTGATCACCCCCAAACAATTCAGGCATCCCTTGAATGTTGAGTATGGACATTAAAACCATCAATGCTAAATGAAAATTAATGGGAATATAATTCTTATCATTTGGATACATTTCAGCCAAGGAAGATTGCCCTAGCGCCAGAAATTCCTTATATCCAGATAAAAAAGACTTTAAATTTAAACGAAGCGTTCTTAGTTCTGGATCTTGCCTGTAAACATCCACCGTTTCTACAGCAAAAAAGTTACAAATATCTTCGAGCCGTTCATGATCAGTACTAGTCATATCTAGGAACTCCGGATCAATTAAATGTGTCTGAATCATGGGAGCTCTCCCCAATTTGATATCGAAAATCACATTTCCTGGGTGGAAATCACCAAATGTAATCGCCCCCGAGTTCACGGAAACTCGTTCTACAGCAGGTAAAACTTCATTAAATCGATCTCTCAGGGTAATTTTTCCAGAGTTTGAAATAATATTTGGCAAGCTCTGCAAACTACGATTTAGTAATAATTTATACTTATCAAACCACACTTTTTCCCTTTTGTTTCCATGGAACACAGCTAGCGCCTTTCCAGCATATCTATACTTCTGTGGTCTAGGAATTTTTGAGTCACGAAATACATCACCTGGAATACCTTCCATAATAACCACACTACCGGAGAAGAAGATAACTGCCGCGGAAGAAACACCCAAATTACGATACGGAGTGATGCGCTGCTGAAGGGAGTTAATCCGTTTTACCACTTCCGCAGCTTGGTCTTTTTGTTCGTATATTTTGACAGCTATGCTTGCCTCATCTTCCCCCAGATCAGACTCAAGGGCGACCTTAACGATATGGATTCCGGTGGTCCCTAATTTTCTTTCAGCGGATATGTTTCGAACATTGACCTTAGAAGGCGTTTCATTATAGGTAGCTGCAACCCGAGAAACGAAATAGTCAGAAAATCCTTCAATGATACGCATTAGAACTGTACGGAGGCGATCGGATTGCGTCTCAGACATTTCGGAGGCTCTCATTCTAACTGTAAGTCACCGAACGATAAGGAATAGAGGTTCGTTAATGAACATCCTATTTCACTATGAATTGCTTTTTTTTGTATAAATAATATAGCATATAGCGATAGCTGAAAAAAGTAAAAAAAGCATCAAGGGGAGGGGAAATTCCGGTAAATCGGTTGTGGTTGGTTTTAGGCTTTTTTGACTTAACCAGGCTACCGTATTGAAGGCAAATATCCTGTTTTTTTCTTGGTTACCGTACAACTCCGAAGAAAACCCGATATTGTCGAATACCAGATCAGATCCAAAAACGACAACCCTTCCCCCTGAGGGATTTAGATGTGCGATAAGTGTTGGTTCCCCGTTCGAAGTGGCTAATATTCGTTCATTGGATGAATTTCCAATCTTTGAGAGATAATTACCCCAATGCAGGTAAGAATTGACATTCTGAGTGAAATTAAACGAATTGTCAATAATCATAGCCTCGGTCACAATCTCAGGGGCGGTGGATTGAATCTGAATATTAAATGGAGTTAAGAAATCATTTAGTGCCGTTAAATTGTAGTTTTCCTGATCTGTACTTAAAACCAAAAGGCCACCTCCCTTTGAAACAAACTGATGGATCGCATCAATGCTTTCTTGCGAGGCTATAAGATAGGAATTTCCTGGATTACTTACCCAATCCATATAGATATCACTAGCGAGGGAAAATGGGTTAGGAAGAATAAGAACGTCAAACTTGGATAATTCCTCTATCGTTAAATCACCTTTGACGTGCGGCGTTACGCTGTAATTGTTATCGTAAGCGAGAAATTTAGTAAACTCTGCGAACATTCCTATCGTACTTGATGTATCTCCTTTAACTTCCGCAGAAGTGGTTCCAATCCCATGTTGTACAATCCTATTAAGGGTCTCATCAAATAGAACCCGCGCTTGTGGCGATCTTATCTCAAAGCTGATTAGTATTTTTTGGGTGCCAATTGTCAGATTACCTTGTACCAATTGTTCTTCAGCACTAAGTGGGATTGTAAAATTGACACGTAATAGAAAGGAATTGTTTATGTCGATTGGAGTTCCTTCTAGGCTTATATACGGGATTAGAGTGGACGATAGAATTGTATCCTGAACTTTCTTCTCCAGTCCAGTTATTACGGTCAGATTAAGAGCAATGGAACTCCCCTTGAACAAGACTTCGTAGGGATCAATTGGTAACTGTTTGGGGTGTAGATAAACCAGATCAGGCCGATTATTTTCAGTGGGAGCAGATCTCAGTTTTTCCCACGCGTTTGTAACATTGAGAAAGCCCGCACCCTCCTTCCAAGATGAAAATCCCATGGAGCGAGCTCCATCAAGAAGAGCCGCTTTTATGGTAGAAGCTGAGTAAGATAAACTCAAGTTCCTTAGACCTTCTATTAATAATGCTGCTGAACCCGCCACGATTGGCGCTGCGAATGAGGTGCCTTGATCCGGAAGGTTTACACCTGGTGCAGCAATATCTGGTTTCATTGAATAATCTACTTTCGGACCTTTTGAGGCAAAATTCGCAATAAATGTCCCACCGATATCACTTGCAGTAACAGCAATAGCTTGGAGAGCTGTGGATGGATTATTTAATGTTCCCCGATCCTCGAATACAGTACCAGAGTTACCAGCAGATATAGTAAAAACGACGTTATTTTCTATGGATACTTGGTTGATCACCCTATCCCTTAGTCCACTTGGAAGATTATGATATTGGCCAAGTGAAATGTTGATTACGTCGACAGAGTTGTTAACTAGCCATTCGATCGCGGCGAGCATTCCCGCAGAAGTTTCTTCTCCTCCACCTCCTCCCGCCCCCAAAGTTGCCTCATCGTGAATTACCTTTGCACTCAATATTTCGGCATCGGGGGCAATTCCAGTTGAACTTCCTGCTGCGAACGTCGCTACCTTTGTTCCGTGCCCGCCGGGCCACGCATCGCCAGAATCTGAGATATCCTGTGAATATCCATATTGCTTGGATACGAAAACATCCCTTCCTATTACACGAGATCCGATTTCCCCAACATAATTGATCCCTGTATCTATTATACCTATCCTAACACCTTTTCCTGTAAGATTCTTTTGATGAAGGTATGTGGTTCCGGTGTAATCACGTATCGCTGTTGCTATATTATGTCTCTTAAACTTTGGTATATAATCCCGAGATATGGATTGATATAAGAAAGGTTCTGCTTGGTACGCTCTGTTGGGTTCAACAGACACTATTTTATCCTTATAGGAAGAGAGAAACTGATTAGTCATATATCGGTTCGGGAATTTCACCAAGGCAATTGGTAAAAAGGAGTATTCATGCTTAATAAAACCCTTAAATTCCTCCAAAGACGGGATTTTTTCTTTAAATTGTACAAGAAGTCCGAGATATTCTTGCCCAAAAACGTTATTGGAGGGAGCTGTCGCTTCAAAATGTCCTGACGACTGTAAATAGACTAATTCAGATTCTGAGACGGTAGGATGCAAAAGTGGAAGAAAAAAGACAAATACAGATATCAGTAGCAAAACAGAGAGTTTTATGTTCATATTTTTCTGGTTCCAGTGATCGAGCTCAGATATCGGAAAGGACTGCAGACAAGCTTCTCAAAGATGATTTTTCCAGACGTTGTATCTTGACTCCTTTTCCGACTTCGATAATAAAGTCCTCAGTTCCGACTCCTACCCACGGACCCGAATTCATGAATTTCAACGAAATCTCATGTCGTTGTTCCAATGTTTCTGCTCCCCTAATTACATCGGAGCCCTGGATTATTATCTCGCTTAATCCTTCAATACCGCTGGTTTCAAGCGTGATTTTGATCTTGAGATGGGTTAATACGAGAGGAATACCGTCATCTTTGTGCATTTTGGTCAAATTTTTGATAAATCTAGCATTTGCTCTTTTAGGGGTAAGCTGGTTTGGTTCCTGAGTTATAAACGGGAGGAACTCATTCTTTAAGACCTCAATCGCTTGATCCTGCGGTTCCACGAGTATTATTTTGGCAAAGGGGAGATATAGATGTCTGAATGCCCGACGTAGAAATTTTGATCGAGATTGAAACTCTAATGCCACGAATACAGCATGCTCTGATAATTCCTGTACAATAATTTTCCCATTTATCTTGGGGCCGTTCTTGGGAGAATATTTGGTAACATCAAGATTTGATGTGTCGAGTTCTAAGAGATTGGAAACCTGCCTCGTTCTCGGAATGTGATATACCATCCACCATATATCTGAAAAATCGAGAAATCTCGAAAGCTTCCGTAATTCTTTAAAACGGTTTGAGGAGACACTTTGAGCAAGTTTTACGGTCGCTTCGCGGTTATCTGGGGACAATAAACCATTTGGCGCGAAATCAATTTCTATGTCATGGGCTGTCCATTCATCCATTAGTGCAGAAAATAGCTGCGTGGGAAAATACTCCAAAAAAGAATAATCCGCGTGAGTATCCACACTAATCACTCCTTGTCATAAATTATAATAGAGAAACGAAGCACGATGGTTTTGCTACCTTTTTGTCTCTCTAAAGTATGCTTCAGCCAGGGTTTTAAACGCGATGTCCACATTCTGATTTTCCTTAGCACTAGCGATAATATGACTAATGGCGTTGATTTCCTTTGCTACAACATTTCCCTCTTCTTCTTCGATCATTCTATAGTCTTCAAGATCAGCCTTGTTTCCCACAAGAATCGTCTGGACTTTAGAAACATCAGGTTGATTGCAGAATTCCTGTAATTCGGCAAACCAGGGTTCAATTATGTTCTGCAACGTATCTTCCCTAGTAACATCATATACTAACATGGCTAGGTGAGATCCCTTGAAGAACATATGCCGAATAGCGGCAAACCTAGCCTGACCGCCGATATCGTTGATACTGAGTGTTACAACCCTACCATCATCTAGTTTTACCTGCTTGGAGGAAATATCAAGGCCTACAGTCAGCTGGTAGCTATTTCTAAATCTCGCATGTACAAATTGAGAAATCAACGATGTTTTTCCGACACCAGGGTCTCCTAAAAGAACTAATTTGAGCACAAGCTTCTGCTTCATAAGTACAACGCCACTTCCAGCAATATAAGAGTCCTGAATCAATTATCCATCCTTTGAAATTTTTTACAAGAGTGTTTCTCTTCAGATCACTTTTTCTCTAATGAGCATTTTTTTCATTTTCGAAATCAATAGGAATATTTACCTATTCCTTTTTTTTGAAATGAGGCGTTGTTGCCAAATTTTGCTCATGAATAAGGGATTAAAACCAAAACGGAAGGCTAATCTGATCCATCTGAGAGTATCCGTAATCGGAGCTATATATGACTCCCTGTTATTTTGGATATAAACCGTACGAATTGGAATTGATGATATATCAAAACCCAACAACCAGGTTATAAAAAGCAGTTCTGTTTCAAAATCAAATTTTTTGGTGGATATTCCGTAATTCAAGATCTGTCGTAAAATGGAAGACCGGTATGCACGAAACCCGCACTGTACATCTGGGACGTCCCACTGTAGCCAATATAAACACCAAAGCGAGGTCAATCTATTTGAAATTTTATTTATGTGTGGCATTATATTGAAGTCACGCCGCCCGATGACGATACCAATCGAGTCACCCTTGTTAATGGCTTTCATAAACTGTGGAATTTCTCTGTGGTCATGTTGACCATCTCCATCAATTGTCATGATACATTTGATGGAGGGGAACCTGTTTAATATCGTATCGAACGCATGATACAAGATATACCCCTTACCCTGATTTATGGGCGATCTGATTATTCGAATTCCAAGATCCTTGCCTATCTGAACAGTTTGATCCCTAGATCCATCATCTGCTAAAACCAGGTGAGATCCATTGAAACCAGCTCGTTTGAGTTGATTGACAACTCGAAGCAAATTTTTTTCCTCATTAAATGCGGGGATTAGTATAAATGTGTTCGAGAAGTCCATTTTAGTTCCAGACAAGAGGAAAAACCTTTGTTGGATTTCTTTTATCAAATGAAGTTTAACGTTTATTCGTACTGATTTCGACATATATTTACTTATTTTTAATTTATTCCGTGATTACAGAAAAGTACGAAATTATATAAATTCCACCAATGGCGACATTATTTGGTGCTATCTCCAGTTTGGAAGGCTATTGATGATTACTGGAAAACCTGTATCAAGACTCGTTCGAGAAATTCTTGATCAAGACCCCTCTTTGATTCATACTTTACAACAACGAAAAACAGCTCAAAAAGAGATTGCAGAAAGAATAATGAGCCAGCTTCTTGATAGAGGGCTTTTTCTTGATAAAGATCAAGACAAGCTGAAAGGTAATATTGCCGTCGCGATAACAAGATATCTTAAAAAGCTTCGACAACGGCAGGAAGAACTGCTGGGGGTAAAACGTGTACATGATATACTGCGGAAAGGGACAACAGAGGTCGTAGATGGCCAAATCCATTATAAACTGAACTTTCGAAAAGATACGGACATCATGTCTGCTTTGAGTTTCATTTTGGATCAATTGGACCACCAATCCATTAATAATGTTTCATTTCCCAATCGGAATGGCGTAGAGCTCTATACAAAAAAAATGGCAGAAGAATCCTTTCTCAGTCATGTTACGGGATTAATTGGGGTTGAACAGATCAAACTTCAGGATTCTCTGAGTCACCTCCGCCTAATGCTACCTCAGGAAGCTGAAAAAATACCAGGAATACTTGCCCATGTATCATCGCTTTTAGCTGATCAAGCGATATCCCTTTATCGAATACATACAGTACATCAATTAAATCAGCTTATTGTAACTTTCGTTATTAATGAAGAGCATGCCAGTAAAGCGCGAGACATTCTCCTCAAGCTGAACAATGCCAAAATGGAATCAAGAAAACTGGGTTAAAATAACAGGAATCCTACCCTTGGCGGCTGATATATCACCATGGATAAATTCATTCTAATCATGCTAGGTCCTCCTGGTTCAGGAAAAGGAACCCAAGCAAAATTTATTGCAAAGAAGTTTGGCCTGCCCCAGATTAGTACAGGAGACCTTCTCAGAGCAGCTGTTAAGAGTGGGAGTGAATTGGGCCAACTAGCACAAGAATATATTGATGCTGGGAACCTTGTACCTGATCAGCTGGTCCTAAAACTATTAAAAATTCGGATCTCTAAACGTGACTGCAACACAGGGTTCATATTAGATGGCTATCCGCGGAATTTGCAACAGGCAAAAGATCTTGAAAAAATCGCGAATGTAACCCTTGTCATTCTCATTGAGCTAAATCAAAGTACGCTTGTTAGAAGGATCACGGGTCGGCGAACGTGCAAGAAATGTGGGGCCATCTTCCATGTTGACTTTAATCCACCAAATATTCAAGGTATCTGTGACATTTGTTCTGGCGAATTATACCAACGAACTGATGATAAGGAGGAGACCGTTATAAAGAGACTAGAAACATATAAACGGCAAACAGAACCACTGATTGAATATTACCGGGATTTAGGTCTCTTGGAACCTATATCTGGCGATGGTACAATTGAAGAAATTCAAGGCGAGCTGGATCATATCATTAGCTCACGGATTGAAAAAGGCTAATGATAATCCTAGGGTACCGACCAAGATGACGAGAGATTTTGCAAGTCTCCAGAGTCAATTTTAACCCCTAAGTGATTAATTAGAAAAACTGGTCAATCTGTGTGAAAATCTTGACATCCAGAGATATATTTGCTTCCAAAGGATCACCACTTAGAAGGAATATTATCTTTTGCCCACTATCTTGACTAGATTGGAGGAGGAATGAACAGATTTCTGCATCTGTGGGATCCTCGGCAAAAAAAACCAAACGCCGTGTTTTTCGGATCAATCCTTTTTCTGCAATCAGATCTGGCTCAGCTGTCCTTCTGGAACTATCAGCAAAGTTCACACGCATCGACCATCCTGCACGCTGAAGCCTGGTAATAACCTCCATCCGTTTATCCAGGATTTTACTCGTTGTATCCTTATCTAATGTTGAGGAATCCTCTAATATTGATTGTTCTTCTCTTTGGTCCGTAACTGCTGCCAATCGGTTCTGGTTTATAGATTTCGATGTTCCTCTAGTTTGATGAGCTTTAAAGAGTTGTGTGCGATCAACACTAACAGGTGTTTCGATTGGGGGAGTTTTGGGAGAAATTACTGGAGTTACAGGATGAACTGTCGCTTTCCGTGAGACATCCGTGGATTTAAATAATTCTTGTAATGTCTCGATTGTTGGGGATTGATGCTCTTGCAAAGTTCTCGCTACGGGAGGCGTTACCTCCAGGATAGGGGCCTGTAAAAGTTCTAGATTAGGAGAAACAGGTTGATCTTCAGGAACTGGTTCTAGCTCATGCAATAAGTCTTCTAAGGGAAGATCCAGCTTTTTTCGAGATGATCTAATTCTAGTAGAAATTTGTCCCCTTCTTTCGAGTCGTTTTAAATACGTACGAATAGCATTAATTTTTTGTGTTAATTCAGGCTGGGTCTTTTCAAGCTTTTTAAATTGGGACTCAGAAACTTGCCTGACATAAAACGTCGCTTCTCCGTATCTATCGGACTCCAATGAGTAAATGGTCATTAAAATATTGGCCTTTATGATATACTCTTCCGTACCCACGGTAGGAGGTTTCAGTGCAAGCTCGGTTAATAATTGAAGGGTTTTTTGGCGCTGGCCTAAGTGTGAGTATATTAATGCCTGTTCGTACCTTATTCTCACAATCCATTCCATATTACCGAGAAATTCAAGCTTTTCTAGGCATAGTTCACAGTAAGCTAGCGATGTATCAAGTAATTCCCTTTCTTTAGACTCTTTAAACAAATCATAGGCTATTCTTGACTGAAATTGAGCAATTTCCTTCTGAATTTCGAGTTTCCCTATTATTCCTGCCTTGTTAAAAGCCGTTTCTAATATATTGAGCGCTTTATTTCGTTTCTTTTCTTGGTAATAAAGGTAGGCCGCATTTTGGTAAAGACTGACCGCATAAGATTCATCATCTTCTAGGTCTCCTGAGATACGAAATAATTTGGCCGCAGAAAGATGATTTCCCACTTTCATATACGAGAATCCAAGATCTCGTGATATAATGGAGACCAAATCTAATTTTCCTTCTCCTTCATAATTCCGAGCAAGTCTTAAAGCTAATCGAAGGGCTATGATAGAACTGTCAAAATACTTCATATCTTGGAGTTCCTTCCCAGTAGTACGAATAATCTTAGCGTAATCGGACGGATTCTTGGTTTGATTCGAGAAAGCCGCTTCAGCCATGGTGATATTCTCAAGTATTTTCTGGCGTTCTCCTATCTTACCGTAAGCTACAGCCAAATATGCCTGACAAATTCCGATAATGCCAGATAAATTGGGTGAGATTCGTCTAGAAATCTCGATTGCCCTCACAAACCCCTTAATTGCATCATCATATTTGGTCTGGTAGAGATCTTGTTTAGCTTGGTTGATTTGAACCAGCAAAGTTTGTTGGTCCATCTTTAGGTTCCAAATGGAAGTGGTGGGGATGTTCTTAAAAGTTTTAAACTTAGCATCGTGACCGACGTCTTTTAAGAGTTTCTTCAGCAATATCGTCTTCACCACCGAGTAGATAAGACACCAAATGAGATACCGAGAAAACATACCCTTACCGTGAGTTCAATGTTCCGAAAGCCGATCTCCTTACTTTTCATCCTCCTGATACTCGCAACTCTAATAATTCCGCTCTACTCGTTAATTCTTCCTGATGCGCTCAGTCACTTTAGTCCGCGGCTGATGACTTCCAACGGGAGAGGTGGTCTTCCTCTCAATACCATCGACGGGTCAAAGAGCACCTTTCAAACAGGAATCGTGGTATCAGATGGAGTAACGAACTTAACAACAGATAAAGAGACATACTCCCCTGGTGATTGGGTTGAAATAGAGGCAGACAGCCGAACGAACGATATGAATGGCTCTTTGGAATGGTACCTTGAATCGCCCGTCGGTGAAGTTGCCTTTGGTTTCAATAGTAGTTATCAAGATATCTTTAAAGACCCCTCATTTGACAATAACTCTGTAACGGATTGGATAGGCGTCAATTGGACTGGAGAGATTAACGAAACAAGTGGATTTCTCAATTTGACTAAGGTCTCTGATGTGGATCTGGATCAAGATGAGGTTTACTTCTATAATCCCAATAATCCAATTTACCGGTTTTTTAATCCAAGATATCTAATATCCTTTGATTATTTTTCACAGGGATCAAATCTCGTAAATAATTCTGGATTTGAAGACGGTTTAAATTTCTGGCAGGGTGACCTAGGTAATGTTTCTACCCCAAATGAGCCAGAAAATGCTTCTGAAGGCAGCAGTTATGCCAAAATCAACGCCACTGCAGGAGACTATATTCTATATCAAAATATCACCGCTTGGAATCCTGGTACCCTTATTACATTTTCCGCAAAAGCAACTGGAACTACTGATGCCAACTATTGGGGTCTAAAAATTGAAGCGTTCAATTCCACCGGTCACCTGATTGGTTCTACACAATCCGTCGACTCCCGAAATCAGCCAGTAGACGATAAGGGATATGTGTTTCTAAAGATTTTACGCTGGCCTCCTCCTGAAAACACCACAAAGCTTCGTGCATCTTTCAGTGGTTTTGATGCAGGTGGAGAAGCTGATGGATTTTATACTGGGAGACTAGATGAAGTGGTCTTGGCAGAAGCGCCACCATCACTTATATTTTCGTACTGGGGTAATGTGGGTAATGGAAATGAGTGGGTAAACACCACATTAACCTCAGGAATTCATGAATGGGATTCTGTTTTGTATGATGTCGAATTGGGTACCTCAGCTCCACCAATCGGCAAAACTTTTCGATTTATCCTTGAAGATGGTAGTGATCTTACCAATATTACTACTGCATATTGGGGTATTGATAATATTGCAGTTAATTTTGCCACAAAACCGGCCCAGGCAACTAGTATTTCTCAACAACGTACCCTTGGTCAGGTTAATTCAACCTGGTTTCATCGGGGTTACCGTGAGAATTTAACTAGCCAGTTTAACATAAAAGCCGAGACTCCTGATGAAACGGGTTATGCTGATAGCCACGCTACTATAAGCCTTCAACTTCCGAGTCACCAGCTCTACTTCGGGTCCTGGATTTTTGTTTTCAAGATTCATCAGGAGGATGACCAAGCCATCCCGATTACTCCGGTTAGATTAATCAATCTCTCTTTTATGGTTGAAGATGCGATGAATTTCGTCATCCAGGACACTTTCCTTCTTCGTGGGTCCACAAATCAAACCATCAATAACGCTTCTGTTTTTACCGAATATTTTGAACAAGAAACATCAGTCTCAGTAATTTCGCCGGGAGATAATGTGACTTTACTTGGATTCCTGGAGGCCAATTCTACTCCGTCTGAATGGTATGACCTTGACTTTCTGAAAATTGGGTCTCTAGAGACGGAATACTTATGGCAAAATCCAATCCAAGGTGAGGAAAATATAACCTGGACAATTTTTGGCTTTATCGCGAATGATGAGGAAGCTCAGACTCTTTTAGACGGAAACTTCTCATCTCCCTTGGCTAATAAAACCACTCTAGGATTGAATTTTCAGGTTCCAAAACGTGGGATTTTCGGAAATATATCGGGCGTACTTTCATTCTTATTGATCGCAAACAATAGTCGGCCTGGTGGAGTGGGAGGAACCGCCTTGACCGTTGATGTTTCAGTAACCCTCCCCCTGGTAAAATTTGATGTTAATGTCACTGCCGAAATATTGCCGATTAATCCCGAATATGTATTAACGGATTATATAGATGGAAATATTAGCTTAGAATTTCTCAACGTTAGGGATAATTTGGAAGATGACTTCCCGAATCGCAACATTACTTCAAAGATTGGCATACCCATTGAAGATCTTAGAATTAGTATCTTCTTGGATGATCTAAACAATACGCCTGCCATAATAGAACCCACTCAGAGGTTTCATTTCAACACTATTGGTCAAAAAATCTTATGGTTAGATCAAATTGATCCGCATCTTACTCTTGGGTTCTATAGTCTAAAAATCAGGTGGGAAACACCATTCATACTAAATATAACTGACCAGGCTTTCTTACCAATCAGCGAAGTTGTTTTTGAACTAAAGGGGTCTCTCACTGTACAGTGGTCTGTTCCCGATTTTCAAATTGAACAGGGAGAGCAAACTACAGTTAACTTCAGTGTTTTATTGGAAGATAATGATCGGTTACTTGGTGGCTTACGTTTGGTAGGCTTAATAGAATCTAGTTCTTCCTTAGGCAATCTTGTGGTTTATGAAGAATCCGGTGTTTATAAGATAGACATAGATACCGATATGGAAATGGCTCTTGGCAATTACTCACTTATGATTGGAATCGGGAATCGGACGCTCCAACCTCCAATATCCTTCGAAGTGGTTGCTCCACACATTTCTCAACCCGATGGTGATTCTCTTGGGGACCTGGTCATAGGAATCGCGGGGTTCGGATTCTTTATCCTAGTGAGTATTATATTTGTTGGATTTATGTTAAGATTAAACAGATCGATTCAATGAATAGTTTATGTGGCCTAGTGTGGATATCTTGCACCAATAACGTAAGAAAAGGGCGATACAGGGGTGAGGGAGATAAATATAGCTTCCAATTCCAATCTCCCTCTAGCAGATCTCGGCATATAGATTTGCGAGTTCACGAATTGATTTTTGAATATCGTGATTTTGAACGATCTGTTGCCCGTTTTTTCGGATTTTTCGGAGTTCATCAGGATGGGCTCTCAGTTTTCTTATCAATTCTGTGAACTCTTGAACAGTTTCACCCTTCAAACAATCCTTTTTATGTGTTAACCAATCAAAAACGGGATGATCTCGTACAATTGGAATTTTTCCATATGCTATTGCCTCCAAAAGCGCAATTCCTTGATTTTCCTCTCTACTCATATAAAGAAATATATCGGCAGCATTCCATAAGGCTTCTAGTGTCTGTCGAGACACATACCCCGTAAATTGAATATTTGGAACCTGTCGTGCCTTCTGGAACTTTTCTCTGAGGTAAGGAGAATGGGCAATAGTTCCTAAGGGCCAGTACTTCCCAATCCACAGAAATCGATGTTCTGGAGTATTCACACCTACATCAACGAATAAATCAGGCGCTTTCCTATAAATGCAAATCCCTACATTTACTATCAAGAATTGCTTTTCTTTTACTTGCAGAAACTCTCTTGCCAGCCTCCTAAGATTCTTGTTTTCTCTGATCCGGTTCAAATCAATTCCATTGGAAATGACGTGTATTTGATCTGAATTAAAACCATAACGCCGGAGAATCGAACGGTTATACTCACTTACTGCCACCAAGTAGTCGGCCAGGCCGTAGAACTTCGTCAAGTAGGGAACAAGTGCGAAATCCACTCTATTGGAAAAAAGAAAACTATCACGAAAGTCTTCTATAGTAGTGTGTCCAGTCATGACTATCTGAGGGTATTTTGAACTCGTACTCCTCCTCCGTTTTATCAGTTGGGCTTTAAGCAGCGACTGTGGTAACGAGGTATGGAAATGGATAACATCATAGGAGGTGGATTTTCCATTGATAGCTACATTAACTCCAAGTCTTTCAAGTTCCCTAGCAAACCGTACTGCGGAACTATATACCCCACTACCACGGAGACTCTTCTCCATATCAAGAATGAAATTTACTCGCAAATTCCAATCGCCTGAAATAGAACATGGCAAGAAAAAGATCGTGCCAACGGTTATTATGGAGCTCACGGTTTGCTTTATTCATTTACCAAGGTTCATAGAGTGGCGGCAGCAGTTTATTAATCTCACCCTAGAAATTGTTGTACGCACCCACCATTCCAAGAAATAGACCGAAATGTGAAAGTAGAAAATGTACAACATCGATTCCATATTGATTTCCAAGAATCCAGAAATTATATTACGTCGCGCAACTTCCGCGGACATGGGATTTATTGAAAAAGTTTCTTTTAAGGAAATGCAACCAATATTGGTGGAAGCTTGGCAAGGTAAGCTTAATTGGTCGAAATGGTTTGCAGATGTAGCAGAGGCAATAACAAACCCATATCACAGAGTTTTTATTATAGAAGGCGCAGGGGAGGCCTTAGGTTACCTTTGGCTTAATGAGGAACCCAAAATCGTTTGGATTACTGCCATTGTAATAAAAAGAGATTGGCAGAGGCAACAAATCGGGAGTTTTATAATGGAATATATAATTCGGGAAGCCCTTGGCAATGGTAAAATCGCGATTGAGCTGGGAGTGCAAAACAATAACATACCAGCACGACGATTTTACTCAAAATGGGGTTTTAAGAAGTTCGATCATCTTGGTACGGCAAATACCCTACTAGTTCGATTGGATTTAACCCATTTGACGATTCAGGAACTAAAGAAGGATGCTACAAACTTTTAAATCAGTAACGATGTCGTGGACAACTACTGTGTACCGGTCTTCTGCCTTTCGCAATTTAACTGTAAGGATCGGGACACCTTCCTCCGTTTCCAGATTCAAAGAAGTAAAATCATTGGTTTTCAAGATTTCTGTCGCTTTAAATAACATCTCTTCTAGAGAATCACTCTCTACGTCAAATTGTTGATATCCTGTTGCCTCCTGGAAAGGTGTCGCAAGAAAATACCTTTTAGATCGATATCGTGGTTCATCCGCGTATGTTGCCATAATATTCGAGAGGCTATATTTCAACAGCTTGCGTTGGTCCTCATTCCATATGCTAGAATTCACAGATTTATCTTTGGCTGATCCCATTTTCAATTTTTCCTTAATCAAGAATCATAGGTGCTCCTATAAAAGCGAAATCCTTTGCAATGATTGCTGTTTCACGTTTTATCCCTTGTAAATACTGTTTATTGCTCCATTGAGAGGGAAAAACGTCTCTTAAAACGGCACGAGTACCTCGGACTCCAGGAATTGTCAGTTCATACCCTGGATCTGGATTTTCAAGAATAATTTCGTTCGAGATACTACCATAATCAGAAATCAGCACCCTCATTGGCGCATTGGGGGAATCAAATGTCTCGTAACTCTGTGCCGCCTTTCGTAACATCTCCAATGGCTCTTTAAAAGGAAATACCAATTGAGCTAGAATCAGTCCTCTTCCAAATGCGCGCCTCCCGTAATTTCCAGTATCGTTCTGTCTTTGCATTGCAGCGAATGGAAATTCTTGCATTTCTTCCGAAACTATTCCAGGAAAATCGGGAGGAAAAACAAAAGGTTCAGTATTGAAGTGATTGTTCAGCCATTTCTCCTCCATTACCACCAGGGCCGAAAGAAAACGTGAATCTGTCGTTATTCCTTGCGTAATAACGAATTTAGTCCAATATATTCCTGCTCCATACAACAGAAGATAAGTTATGCCATCTTCGATAAGGCGGCTAAAGTCTACGGGGATGAAGATACACACAGATTGATCTACTGAGGTAACAGACTGATTTCTGTACGACCAGGATGAGGTTTCGGGATCAGCAAAACGGATCCAATCTGAGATCACAAGTAATGATTTTAAGACACCTAAAGGATGACGTGATATTTTCGGATACAATTTCATCTTTCCTAACCAAAAAAAGGGGAAAAGAAGGTTGGTACTGAAAAAAACCTTTCTAGATTCCTCCGATAATGTTTGGAAAACCAAGGGATAAAGTGATAGCGTTAAAAAGATATATCAGAAAGAGAGTAATAACTCCAATCCAAACTGACGCACTCCACTTTGTTAAATCGCTTTTTTCAGGGATTAGGATAAATTTAATCAGATAAACAATTGCAAGGTATATAAAAACAGGTATGAGGCCCGCGGCAGCTTCAGCAACATAAGGTATGGGGCTAACAACACCAACGATCGTACCGATTACGACCGCAACCAGTATTACGATTATTGCCGCCACTAGTAACAGACGTATTATGTATCCAGTATCAGTTTCCTTTTTCCCAGCGATTAATCGAGTTCCAATGTACAGGAATATTGCAACCAAGATTATCGCAATGATCAAAAGAATAAGTGTAGTTATATCACTCAAATCAATATTCTGTTGAAGAATCATATTTTTCACAATCCAAATGTTCTATGTTCTCTAATGAGTATCAGAGGCTATCACGAGATTGGATTTAATTCTATTGGTGGTTTCGAAAAAAAGGAGTAAGACTAAGGAATCTAATCCCTTCCACTGTGACGAGAAATAGTGATTCGGAACGCGTGTTCTAGTTGAGAAATAAACCCTTCTCTAGAGAACTTCTTTACAGTTTTTGTGGCTGCTTGGCTGAACTCAGAAACCAGTTCAGGTTGATTTAATAGTCGTACAATCATCTTGGCAAGCGCTTCATCATCTCCAGGAGGTACCAAAAACCCATTTATTCCATTTTCAATGTAATCCATTACTCCCCCCTCCGATACTCCAATAACAGGTAGTCCTTGGCTCATAGCTTCGATCACAGTAAGGCCTTGGGTTTCCGTATCTGATGGGGTAACCATAAACGTTCCCATTCGATAAGCGAGAGGAAGTTTCGTGTGGCTAATAAAGCCCGTGAATGCAATCTGTTTGAGGTTCAAGCTCTTGGCTTGGTTTCTGTACATCTGCAAATGAGGCCCGTCACCAATGATTAGGAGATAAACATCATTTCGTTCCTTTTCTATCCGTTTGAATGCGTTTAGGAGGACTTCCAACTTTTTTTCGTAGGAAACACGGCCGCAATAAAGGATTATTCGAGAAGCAGACGGAATTGCAAATCTATCACGGATTTCGGCTTGAAAAGCCTCGACTTCATCGTTCTTAGGTGTCGAGAAAAAAACACTAGACAGCATGTTTGGGAGAGAATAAACGGGGAAAACTCCGTGGGAGCTCAGGGCCTGCTGTAAGGTTTTTGAAGGAGTTACTATTACATTAGAATATTTATAAAACCAGCGAACATATATCCACGCAAAACGTTCAAACCATCGTGTGAATCTTTTAGCTTGGAATCCTCCTATCAAATGACCTGAGTATTTAACCAGGTCGGTGTGATACGTGTTCAGTAATGGTAAATCATTAAACAAACGCGCACTAAGCACGGCTGCGTATCCTAGGGAAAAAGGGGAATGACAATGGATAAAATCTAGTTTTTCGTCTCGTATTGCGTGGCTTAACTTCCTGTCAGGAAAAGCGATGTTATAGCCAGGATAAGGGGGGAAAGGAAAACTTTTGAGCTCATAAATCGGGATTCCTTCTATTCTAAACCTGGTTCTCTGTTTTAGTTTTGGAACAATGACTACAAATTCATGTTTTTTACGGAGATTCATTATCTCATTAATTATCGAAATAACAACACCATTTAGGTTAGGTACCCAAGAATCTGAGAAGATTCCGATTCGCAAGATTTAACCGTCCTAGAGGTGCAAGTATTGAATATTGTCTCCTGGAAGAGCGATCTTTCGAAGTTCATTCTTGAGGTTTGTGGGAATGTCCATTTTATCGGGAGAGCAAGCGGCGGCCATGCTATGTCCTCCTCCTCCGAATGTCATCGCAGTCAGAGAAACATCATAATCCTGTTGTTTGCCTTTGGTTACACGAAAAGAAACCCGTATGGGCTCATCCGAAGATTTTTGATATATTACGGCCAATACTGCGACTCCTAATTCGAAAATTGGTTTGATTACTTCTTTTGCTAATTTTCCTGGGATTACGTTCCTTGTGTCCAGAATAAGAATCGGGGCAAGTTTAGGAGCCTTCTTCAGAAAATTTTCAATCGTTTTGTGTGTTTGTTCGAATACTTCTCGAATCTCGCCCTCTTTCTCCTTCAACCAAGGAGAAAGCAGAATTCCATCCCCGTGTTGCGCTAGAAGGGCGCTGATTTGTCTTAAAATCGTGGGCGTATCTGCGAACATACTTAATACTACATCTAATGGACGAAACTTTGAGGGTAGTTGAGCCGTATCAGCTAGATTCCCAAGTTTTCTAATTTCGCTGGCTATGACGTCACCCTTGAAATCTAAGTAATTGTATACGATTTCAGTTGCCGAAGGGGACTGGGAATCAACAATGTCCTCCGAAGAAAGATGATTTCTCGCCACCAGATTTTCGTGATTTGATTTGTGATGATCTAGGTTTATTGCATTTCCTACCTTAGGTAAGTCACAAACAAAATCAAATGAGATCTGAGACTTATCAAATTCGTGTGCCTGTTTAACTGTCGCATAAGTAATGTCCACGTCTGTTCCGTACTTTCGTATGAAGAGGGCAGCACAGCAAACGCCATCCATATCGGTGTGCGTTAAAATTCGTGGCTTCCTAGCGGGTGGCATTATTACAGTTCCTTCCCGCAATTCCAACAATATTTTGAATTATCCTTGTAACGAGGCGTACGACATTTTGTACATATTGAAGCGGTTTCAAGACTGACCTTTTTGGTTCCCTTTTTTTGTTTTTGAAGAACCATAAGTCTTCTGTCAAGAGGGGATCCTTGAGGCGTCTGTCGGGATGAATAGAGGTAGAAAGAGAGGCCCAGTAAAGCAATACCTCCAAAAATCATCAGGAAGAGGAGGTTTGATGATGCAGGATCCATTACTTCGACGATAAAAGGACCAC
Organism: Candidatus Thorarchaeota archaeon; assembly: GCA_048882505.1. Taxonomy (GTDB): domain Archaea; phylum Asgardarchaeota; class Heimdallarchaeia; order Hodarchaeales; family Hodarchaeaceae; genus Hodarchaeum. The sequence continues at coordinate 61,644 of JBHLRO010000012.1, read as the reverse complement.
CAGATTGAATGCCACCCGATGAACCCAAATTCAACCAAAGAAACGCGAAACCCTGAGCCTGGGGTATCCATGAACCAACATACACATTAATCGATCTTGTAAATATTATTTGACTAAAGGACCCGTTGGATTCAACAACCGTTCCGTTAAATTGGGACACCAAAAAACTTGGATCCTCAATCTTAATTTGGATAGTCGTTGCGGATCCTACCACTGGATTAGAGGTGAGTAACAATTCAAGTGGAATCCGTTGATCTTCAATCAACCATCGGAACGTCCGAATAGCTATCACTACATTTGATGCCGCACTGCTTAGGGAGTAGCTGCCATCCTTAAACGGGAGTTCACTCCCAAAAACTAATACTTTTCCAGTAGAAGTATTATCTTGCCAATATGCTCCAACAGGAACTTCAAAAGAATTGTTTGTAAGGTCAGGGGCTGTTGCCAGGACTTGCGCCCCCGAACTTGGTAGTAATGATAAGGACGTTCCATTGTAGCTGAATTCAACTTCTTGTACTTGATCGTCTGCAGTTAATGGATTTATGGGGCGTAGTTTGGCCTCCTTAAACCTAGGAAACCAAGGATTCTGCATCCCTGAAAGGGAAGGATCATCGTCAATCATTATTCCGTAGGGTTCAAGGAGTCGGTTTATTGCGGTCTGGTTTGAGAACAATTCCGATCCTTCGTTATCTGTCCATGAAGGATAAGAGAGAACAAGTAAAGAATGACCTTCGGCCACCCAATCTTGAATGAGGGCGATCTCCTCATCCGAAATTCCCCACTCAATATCGGCCAAAACGAGTGCATTAAAACCCTCCAAATCTTCAGAAGTCAGTTTTCTTTCCGATGTCCGGACAAGGGTTCCTCCTAAAGATAAGAAGCTTTCAGGGGGAATTAATCCAGTCACCGACATTCCGTAATATTCCGATAGGAACAGCTGTAATTGACTATATGTTCCTGCAGGTCCTGATGACCTAAATGTGTCATTATCATAGCCTTGATAGAACAGAATCTTCCCTCCTTGGTAATGATTTCTAACCATTACCGTCATATTGATATTCCATTCCATGGTTTCATTAGCAAAACTAAAGATGAGCGGGCCCTCGTAAAGGTTCATAGCGACATCATTAGGAATAAATAAAGACAAATTCAGGAAATTTACTCCTCTGACGATAGAAAGCGGCAATAAGCCAATGGATACTTCTACAGGGCTAATAAAAGAGGAATTCATGGATTTTAGAGTAACATTCGACGATGAACTGTATAAACCAATCCGGTATTTCTGCGTAATACCGTTTATTCCATGGCCGAAGTATGGAAAACTTGATGATAGCGTCTTGGGGGAAAATGAGAACAACGGGGACACAGGTAGCGTTTTCAACCGTTCATAGGCTCCAGAAATGTTCAGAAAACCGTTCCCCTGCAATATCGGGGGAGTGTCGTTCAATGCCACTGCTGCTTCCATCAAAGCCGCTTTAATGAGGCTAGGTGGGGCGGTGGGGAATGCGTCATTGCTTCGAAGGAGAGCAACGGCCCCAGTAACGAATGGAGCTGCAAAAGACGTGCCCGAGCCACGGACAGGAATTCCATCATGATTATAAGATGAAATATTAACACCTGGCGCAACAATGTCAGGACCCAGAAGGCCCGATGGTCTCGGACCAACTGAGCTAGTGGGAGGCACAATTGAACGATTATAAGCCATACCTACTGCAATAGGCTCATCATATGCAGCTGGAACGGCCAAACTCAGACCACTACTACCAAAATTACCCGCTGCAAAGATAGTGGTGACATTTTGGTCATCTAATTCAGAGAAAAAAGAAGAATTCAATGAGTTTAGGTTATCGGTTCCAACCGAGGCATGAATAATGGATACATTCAAACTATGGGCTAATTCGAATCCTTTACGAAACGCTTCAGGCTCTATCTGGCCCAATTCGTTCGAAATTCGTATACTAATTATGTGAGCTTCTGGTGCGATCTTGGATATTATCGAAGCCACCATTGTACCGTGCCCATCTTCATCCAACGTTGAAGTTGAATTAAAAACGGTTGTATAATTCCCTACCAATTGTTTAGAAGTGATCCACGGATTAAGATTTACGCCTGTATCCAAAACTGCAATTGTGACGTTTTTACCTTTCAGACCTTTTTGATCAACGGTTTCAGGACTAACCTGCGAATAAATACCTCTGAATTCCTCCTCAAGGTCAGAAGGATGGTTAATATGCTGCTGCGATTCTGGAAGAAGATCTGAAGTTATAACCTGTGGGCCTTTTGGTAGAGGAAGATCCCCTATGGTTTGTATTATCGAATTTTGGAGTTCTTGACCTTGTTGTGAAATATCCTTTGACCAAACCAGTTGAAGACTTAAGCTGGTGATTGGTATGAATAAAATAATCAGAATGATGATATTGCGTCTAAGTTTCTTTATACTAGACACTTGAAAAACGTCCGATGGGCAATTATCTTAGGTTTGTTTCATTAATTCCGGAATCTGGGCAATTGAGTCAATCTCATATGTAGGTATTATTCTTTTGTCAATATTTTCTTCGTATACACCAGTTTTAACTAGAATTGTTTCTATTCCTGCGTTGATTCCTGCCATGATATCGGTAGAGAGTCGATCACCAATATAAATCGCTTTAGAGGGATTGGGAGAATTCATATCTTTTAGTGCCAGTTCCAGTAGGTAAGGGTTGGGTTTGCCAAGTACGATATCAGGTTTTCGACTACATGCCGTTGCTAGGGCGGCGATTCCAGCTCCTGCTCCAGGGGCAAGTCTTCCCTCCTCTATGGGGTAGTTATTGTCTGGATTGGTCCCAATGAATGCGCCATTGTCATATAATATCACTCGCATTGCATCAGCCAGTTTTTGCCAGGTTAAATCGCGATCCCAACCGATACAAACCGCTTGAAGTTCTCGTTCATAACGCTCAAAAACCTGGATACCCCTTAGTTCGAGCTCTTCTTTAAGGCCGATTTCTCCTATTATAAACACTCTATTATAATCATTCTTTTCTAAATATAGTGCTGCGCCATAAGCTGAATTTATAATTGTGTAGTGCCTGGGATCAAATCCTAAACGCCAAAATTTTTGTTTAAATCCCGATCTGGAGAGTGAGGAATTGTTGGTTACGAAACCAAGGCGAAATCCAGTCCATTGTAACCAATCTAAGGTCCGTTTCGCCCCCTCTATGGGTTGTTCACCTCTCCATATAACACCATCGCAATCCAATAGAATAATATCCTTATCCCTAAGAAAAAAGGCAGCCATAAATTCTTCGATCTCCTTAGGGAGATGGAACGGATATGGATGATTCTAGGTCATTCCGTTCGATGAGTTCAGACCTGGAGGGCCCAGTCCCAACCAATAGAATCGGAATTCCAATGTAATCTTCTATCATCTTTATAAACGATTTCAGCTCTGAAGGAAATGAATCCCAACCTTTCAGCTTAAGCTCTCTCCAGCTTTCAGAGGATAAAATACCCCAACTAGGCAAAATTTCTGTAACGGGTATAATCCTCTTTATATCGGAAATTCGCATAGGATATGAGGGGAAATCTGGATCTATTTCGTATCCTTCGTATTCGACTACAACCTCAAACTCCTTTAGATGTCCAAGGATGTCTATTTTCGTCAAAGCAATTCCCGTTAGACCATTTAATCGCGTAGCATATTTCACTGCAACTAAATCTAACCAGGAGATCCGTCGGGGCCTTCCCGTAGATGTACCAAATTCTCCACCCTCTTTTTGAAGTGTTTCCCCTTCGGGAATGTCGCTGATTTCCGATATAATGGGACCTCCACCCACTCGCGAGGTATAGGCTTTGACGACGCCGATTCTCTCAGTCAAGTTATGGGGAGCTATTCCCGTTCCCGTGGATGCAGATGCCACCACACAATTTGATGAAGTGTTAAAAGGATAGACCCCGTGGTCTAAATCCAGTAGAGTGGATTGAGCACCTTCAAAAAGTACATTCTTTCCTTGAGAAAGTTTCTTGGAAAGAATAACCCCGGTATCACACAACATCCGTTTAAAAGAAGCTTTCCACTTTGAGAATAGTCCCATTAAATGGCTTGGCTGAACAGCGTTTACCACTTCTAATGGGAATCCTTGGTAATATTCTGAGAGTAGATCGACCTGCTGCTTCAGAAGTTCCTCATCCCATAGATCTCCAAAACGAATCCCAAATCTAGAACTTTTATCGTGATAAGCGGGCCCAATTCCTCGTTTGGTTGTTCCCACTTCAAGCGTTCGTTTCTGTTTCATCTTTTCTTGATATTGATCTAGTATCTTGTGATGGGGTAATACTAGTTGGGCCCTTTCACTAATATGAAGTAAATGATGTTTGGTGGGAAATTGAGTGAGCTCTTCTTTTACCCTCTCTAGGTCTACTACACATCCATTCCCTATATAAGAGGGCTTTCCATAGACCATACCTGAGGGTAACAGATTAAGGGCGTACTTTTCCTTATTTGTTACGATTGTATGTCCAGCATTTGCACCACCATTAAATCTAGTAACCACATCGATATATGATTTTGAAGCATAGTGATCAACAATCTTGCCTTTTCCTTCATCTCCATACTGGACCCCGACTATGACTATGCCTTTTCCGTATTTTTGTGACAATTTAATCACCCGTATTGACATTCCCGGTTTTTCTATATCTGTAAGTCCTTTACTCCTTAAAGACTATTGTTTTTGAGAAATTCTGCGACGAATGGATTTGAGACAAGAAGATCTCGAACAGGAAGATCTGTCTCAAAAAGGTGTTTAAAAAAAGCAACAGCTTTTTCAGATTCATTATTTCCTAGCCAGGCTTTAAGTAGGATTTCAATATCCTGTGCACGTTTTGTTGGATCCTCAACGATCGCCATTTCAAGGAGATCGATTGTTTTTCTATAATCTTGAGAACTGAATGCCAACCGAGCAGCTAATTGTCTTGCTGGATAATAGCTCGAATCTTGATCTAAGATTTCCAAAGCTAAAGTATATGACTCTCGAGCGTTTTCTCGCGATATAAGAAATGCTAGTTGAAATTTGCTATCAATGAAATCTGGATTGAGTTCCAAGCTCCATTTAAAATGCTTTTTAGCAGTATCTACTCCCCCGTAGCGAAGCTCTATCAGTCCCATATAATAAGGAATCACTGGATTTGTTTTATCAACTCTTGAGGCCTCTTCCAAGGTCTCCTTAGCCTTTTCTGGCATGTCTTTCTCAAGGTAGAGTTCCGCGAGAAGAATAAAAACTTCGAGAGGAGGTTTGGCAGTTCGTTTTGCCCGGTACAAAGCATCTATTGCCTCATTATACCGTTTTAGTTGTTTTAAGACCCGAGCTGTGTTGATCCAGAAACCTTGGGGGGGTTTTTTGGGACTGAACATACCACGTGCTTTATTATATTCGGCAATTGCAGATGGCCAGTCACCTAAGGCGTGTTTCGCTATACCTAGTCCGTATTGTGCATGAACGGAGTTAGGAAATTGGCTTAAAACTCGCTCATAGATCCTTATGGCTTGATCGTAATCTTTTTGGTCAAGAAGATGCTGCCCTAGGATTAAACCAGGCTCAGGATGAGGCGTGTTACCGATGGCGGCCTCTAGAACTTCCTCAGCTTTTTTCATTTCATCCTCCTGTGAATAGATTTTAGCTAGTTCGATCCGAATTTGATGCGATTGTGGAAAACGATTAATTGCACCTTCGAGGGTTCTGATTGATTTTTTAACGGCTTTTTGCTTGTAAAGAGCGCGGGCCAAAAAAATAAGGATCTCAAAATCCTTTTTATCTAAGTTTCTGGCCTTTTCAAAGCTGAATGCTGCATCTTTGAACCGCTCTAGTTGGTATTCCACCAATCCTTTTTTGATCCATATGCTGGGATTTTTTTTATCTAGATCGAGTGCACGCATGAAGGCCTCCTGGGCCTCGGATAGTTTGTTTAAATTCGCCAAACTGATTGCGTAATTAGACCAAACACCTGGGTTTTGTTGGAAATCTTCATCTTCCAAAGCTTCTTCAAATTTCCTCTGGGCTTTCTTCCAATTCTTGCGCTTTAGGTGAAATAGACCGGATCTCACTAGTTTTACGGGATTTTTCTGGGTTTTAGATCTGGGCACAGCATTTAAATCACAAAAAAAACCGAAATAAAAACATCGCCTTCTTATTTCCCGATCCGTAGTGATTTTTGACGCCGTGGTTTTGGTCATATCCTAGAAAAAGCACGAAGTAAAGAAGCCCCGAAGAATTTATTAATGGGGAGAAGGCGTCATAATTTTTAAGCTGAGGACTGCGAACATATAGAAAGGTGAACCATTTACTTATGTCGAGAGAAAAACCAAATAAGGATGAAAAGGAGTACATAGAGAGAGATAGGGAAAATATAACGAAGGATTTAAGCCCTTTAGAGCGAAAATTTGGCAAGGAACCTAAAATCGAAGATCCAGAGGATCTGTGGCGTTGGCATTGACATCTTTAGGTGTCATAATAGTTGTGGAGGCCGCTATTACAATCAATCAACCTCACTGAAGAGAAGATACCACCCCGAGTACCAATTGATAAAAAAATCGTCGAGAACTTCCTTGGAGGTCGGGGAATCGGAGTATTTCTCGCATATCATGCCATTCCTACAAATGCAAGCGCTCGTGGTATCGAAAATACGGTAATCATAGGAACCGGACCATTAACTGGCAGTCTTTTTCCGTCTGGAGGCAATGTTACGGCAACATTCAAATCTCCCCATACTAACACCCTGTTCACTTCGGTCTGCACCGGTAAACTAGGTGGTGCCCTGGAAAATCGACAATTAAACTTCCTCCAGATCGATGGAGTAGCCAAAACCCCAGTTTACCTTGAAATCGATGAATTTGCGGATATTAGTTTCCGGGATGCTCAACCAATCTGGAAAAAAGACGTTATGGAGTCAGATGATTGGTTGCGAAACAGATATGGTAATACTGCCTGCATCTTGACCATAGGGCAAGCGGCAGTTAATCAGGTCGTTTTTGCAGGAGCAGCAGTAGACCGAGTGAATTTTTTTAGGCGGGGAGGTCTCGGCGCTGTTTTGGCATCTAAAAATCTGAAAGCTATCGTGATCACTGAAGCCCAACAGATACGAGAGAATAAAAAGGTTTCAACAGATATTCTGAACGAGTTGATTGGAGAGTTAAAGTCCCATGAATGGTATAAATTGCTTCAAACTCACGGAACGTTCGGTTTAATTTTTGAGACAATCGAAAATGGTGCTTTACCTGCGAAAAATCTTTCCAGAGTCCTGAATTTAGATTTAATGAAGATTTCGTCCTTTAATGGATTTAACAAAGAATTTCAATGCTGGCAATGTCCAGTTCGCTGTAATCGCAACTCTTATCAGGCGTTTGTGTCTCTCGGTCCCAATCTCAAGATTCTCGATCTTCCTCTGATCCAAAAAAGCATTTCTAGCTGTGAAAATGAAGCCCTCGACCCTCTTTCCACGGGTGCCGCTCTAGCAGCCCTATCAAATATCCAAGAAGACCGACGAAAATTATTGGAATTACATCCTGAATACCAGTGGGGAAATGTAAATGTGTATAACCGAATAGATGACATCATCTTTAAACGTAAGTTAGGGGAACAGTTGGCCAGAGGAGAGAGTTACTTATACCAATTAACAAATGAGCCCGCGCCATTCATCAAATCTCAGATAGGATCGATGTTCTATTATCCGAAAATCCTTGGATTAGCGTTAGCTACAGCAATATCTCCTTTTGGGAGTGCACATTTTCACTCCGACTATATGATTTGGCCAGAATTCCTAGGTTATCCTTTCAAACTCGATCCCCTTAGCTCACATGGTAAAGTACGAACCGTTATACTTCTTGAAAATCTTATGGCTTTTCTCGACTCCATGATTGTCTGCAGCCGTTATCTCCCTTTTTTTCTTAGCATTAGATCCTTCTGGAAGATATTTCCGAAAAGGATTCTTAATTTCATGTTCCAATACCTGTCAAAACCAATGGTAAGCCGAATAGGATTATCTGTCGGCAAGCTCGAATTAATTCTAAATCATGTTTTAGAGGTACCCTGGCGTTGGAAGCAGATATTACAAGTTGGCCAACGGATCACACTAGTTGAACGAATCTACAATACTCGTATGGGAATGAGTAGGAAGGAAGACGAATTTGATAATTTTCTACCCAAACGTCCTGATTTCAAACGGACGATGAACAAACTCTTGAATGAATATTATCACCTAAAAGGGATCAATGGGAATGGATTGGTTAAAGTGAAAACATTGGAACAAACAGGGTTACTAGGATTGATTTCGATTTAAGAGGTATCCATCCCAAATCTATATTGGGGCCCCCTTAAGCAGTGTTAACAAGTTTTCAACGTTTTCAACCAAATTAGAATCCGATGATACGATTCCAACGGTATCGGGAAGGATAAGAACGAAGTTTGAATCAACGACGCCTATCAATCCTGTGATCTTCCTATTTGTCTTGGCTTTGCGTAGATTTACATTTACCTGTTTTCCAAGTTCATTTAACCATTTTTTCCCCTTCTTTGAGAAATCATAGTTTGTATAGATCCATATCCTTTTCTCTGGTGGAACTTTCTTTAAAACCGGAAGGGAAAGGAATCGTGGAGGATCCGAAACAAAGATTGTCAACTGCTTGGCGGTAGATTCAATCAGATGTGATAAATAGTCCAGATTAGCGGCTTCATTGGGAATATGAACAAAACGGATTGAACCAAGCGGCTTTGCTCTTGCGGTCTCCAGAGAAATTGTCCGAAGTACGTCTTTAAATTCAATGGTCTCATCAGTGATCTCTTTGAATATCTGTTCGGATTTACTTGTCAGTTCAATTAGTCGGGAATCCATATTTTCGATTTCTTCACGAACTACTTGATGAGATCCATCAATCATAGATCTTACAGACTTCTCAAAACCGCTCTTGAACGAATCAAGCTTTTTTCTCATTTCGGCAGTCTTTTCCTGGCCAAAATCCTTCAGTTTTCCTGACGCACTATCTCTAATGAGTTTCACTTCCTCCCGGAGGCTGCTATTGTTACTGTTTATGATTTCGGAGATATCAGACATGGAGTCCAAGGTATCTGATTTCGACTTGGACACTGACGCAGTGGAGAGATCTATCGATCCGTTCAAGTCTTCCGAGAAAGCTTCGCTTTGACCTTTACTGGCTTCAACAAAATTCCTACTGATTGTATTGAGCTCCTCTTTTTCATCTGCGAAATCTATTCTATCTCGTTCGTCTTTCATAAAGGTATGAATTTGATTGCTAACTGACGACTGTACACTAGATAAGGTGTCTGTGAAATCCTCCACAAAGGTATCAAGATCCTCTTCTATCTGATTACGAATGGCATCGTGTTCTGATAATATCGCGGGGAATTTCTGGTCGAAAGTTTCGATATGAGGCTTTAATCCCTCTGTGATACCAGTTTTTAAGCGCTTGTTGGCCGCCTTCACCTGATCGTTTATCGAGGCGAGTTCAAATACGTCCTCCTTAGGGGAAAAGCTGTAAAGCGTTGCGATCTGTTTAGCTATCTGCTCTATATTGGATTGGATATGTTTCTCGAGATTTTCTGTGTTAGCATCAACGGCCTCTGTCACGCCTGAAATCAAGTCTTGGATCTTGGTTTCGGCATTTCCAGTTTGTTTGAGCCAATTTTGTTTTAATTCTTCCAAATCCTCGGCTATTTCTTTCTCCAAATTGGAATTGGATAATTCTCGTTCTTCTAGAGCTTTGTTAAAGATCAAGGAAAGGTCATTTTCCAATTCTGGAATTTTTGTCATAAATTCAGTTTCTTGACGAGACAGGCTAGCACTTAACTCTGAATTCAACCGTTTAATGATTATTTCATAGTCCTGTTGAGATTTATCGATTTCATTGCGAATCGTCCCTGCCGAACTTGATATTTCAGAAGTGATAAGTCCCGTTGCGACGCTTATCTGATTTTCTAGCTCCGTTATCGTATCAGAGAAGTATTGATCAATAGAATCGTTTGCCTTACCGATAGCACTGGAAATTAGTTGGACAGAGTCATCTGTCGCAGATGAAAGCTTGTCTCCGCTTTCTTGAAATTGAGTAAAAGTTCCAGATATTTCCCCGTATGTTGTTTCAGAAATGCCAGAGTAGGCGCTTATGAGGTCTTCCAAAGCATCGGAAAGATTTTTGTTTTGGGTCACAACTTCCGTTTCTATTTGATTAATAAATGATAGAATATCTGCTGGGCCTTTTTCTTGGTACTTGACAATATTGGCCTTGTGTAACGAAATAACTTCCTCAGTGCCCCTACGACCTTCCACAAGGTAATCCTCAACGCTTTTTTGGTTTTCTTCAATGATTTTTTGATAACTTTCTTTGAATTCTGTGATCTGGCCAGATATGTTCGATCCTGTTGCATCTAACTCCTTGATCAGGTTTCCTTGTTGTGTTTCGTTATTTTCTCTAAGGTGGTTAAGGAATAATTCACTGTTTTTCTTGAAATCCGATTGGAGATTCGATATACCGTCTTTAATGACACTTAAGGTTTCTTCGAGAGATGATTGAAGGCTTGAATTAACCTGGTCAAGATATTCTCTGGAATCTGACACTGTTTGGGAATATGATTGATTAATCTCAGTCTTTATCTGGTTTATGGCGGTTTGAAGGGAAGTTTCAAGACCCACAAGCTCCCCTTCTGCAGATAACCTCCCTTTCATATCTCCGATTCCCGCCTCAAATCCGTGTAGGACTTGCTGGAAGTTTCTTGAAATCGCCTCCAATTCGGTATTCATTACTTTAGCTCGCTGTGCAAATCTATTTTCAATGGTTTCACCATAGGAGTTTCTAAGATTTGATACTGTTGTTGAAAGCTGCTCAGATGATGCGAGGAGTTTATCAAATTCCCGTCGGCTTTCTTCTTGATTCTCCTTAAAGGTGTTTTCAACCCTCTGTTGCGTTTCAGTAAGAGACAAATGAAGGCTATTAACTGTTTCAACAGTTGACCGTTGGAGACTTTCCCTAAGTTCTGTAGGGATATCTTCAAGGGCCTCCCTAGCTGATGACTTTAAATGCGTAGCCCGCATTGGAATGGAGACTAATAGGTTTTCTAGAAATTGATTCAAAGATTGCGCGATTTGTTGTGATGTAACGACATCTCGTTCTTTATTTGTGACGGTTTTCTCGAATTCTTCAGTAATAATGCCAATAAGGTTTTCGAACTCGGAATTCTGGTCAAGGAGGTTTTTCTTGGTTTTTTGCCTAATTTCCTCCAACGTTTCCATTGCAGATTTTTGGATTTGGCGGTAATTACCCTCAAGGGAGGTTGATTCTGCAGTAAGCTGTGCAGCGAGCTGCTGAAGGAAAGTTGTCATGGATCTATCAATTTTCTGACCACTAGAGATTTCTGTAACTTCCTTTTTTAAAACACTTAATGGAGCCTTCTGTTCCTGTAACAATTCCTTCGCGGTCTCTTTAAAAGATTGAAATTGGGCTTCTAGGTGTTTATTCTGATCCTTAATTATTTCCTCAGTCTTATCATGGATATTTTTCAATATCCTGTCAATATCGGCATCCAGGTCTTTGCCAAGAGTATTCACCACTTTCTGAAGTTCATTGGTCACATCCTTAACCAGAGAAACCTGAACTTGTTGTCGGATACCACCTATAAAATCCTCTTCCCTTTTCCATGACTCTTGTAGCCCTGAATTTATGTTATTCTTGAAATCTTTTGCCATTACGTCAGCTGAAGAAAAAAACTCTTGGACCTGAGATGAAAAGACTGATTCTAGGGTATCAGTGATTTCCGAAAGTTGAGCATGGAGATCTGAAATTTTTTCACTTGCAAGTTGAATTGCTTCTGATAAGTCTTGATCATAATGGCCCATTGCTTCATTGAAGATCCTTACTCCCGTAGATTGGACTCGTTGGAGCTCATCTAATGCACTCGTCCAATTTTTTTCTAATGAAGCAACTTTTTGAGCTACTTCTTGCTGAACCATCGATTTATTAAGTGATAACTTGTCCTGAAGTGTGGATTCGACCTCTTCAAATAGCAGGTTTGTCTGATCAATTTGTTGGTTTTCCCACTCACCTAGACTATCCTGAAGTTCAGATACCAATGATCCTGAAATATTTTGGTACGTATCTAGTTTGGATTCCAGGTTACTTCGATATTCCTGAATATTTCCCTCTACCTTTTTCCGATAAAGCTGGATTGTTTCTGTTTGGTCCCTACCAACAGACATTATCTTGTTCAAACTTGAATCTAATAATTCCGTTATTTTATTAAATGGAATTGCGGGCGATATAAGCTGCATTTCCTCATCTTGCTGAACAAAACCAATCTCAAGGAGACGATTTAGCGCATTTTCCGCTTTCTCAGCTTGGAGTTCTGAACCTAGCATTAATTCTTGCCTTGATTGCGAACCATATTTTTGAAGAGTCGAGAATAATTTGATTTCATCTTTGGACATAGAATACGTTTTTTTGACTTCTGACATTTTTTTCACGTCTGTCTCGGTTATTAAGAAGAAAATAAGAGATATAGAATGTTTTCTAAATGATTATTATTCCAATTAACTATTTTCCAAATAACACCGTCCCTAAGCGGATCATATTCGCTCCTTCCTGAACTGCAACATAATAATCATTGCTCATTCCCATTGAAAGGATTTCCATTCTGACATTTGAAGGTAACGACAAACCCTGTAAGGTGAGAAATATTTGGGCCATTTGCTTGAAATAGGGCCGAGTCTCCTCTGGTGGTAGCCACGGTGCCATTGTCATTAATCCAAGGATTTGAAGACGAGAGAGTTCCTCACACTGACGCAGAAATTGTTTTATGGTATCGATATCGGCAATCACCCCTGATTTCGATCCATCCCTACTCACATCAATTTGTAGAAGGCAATTTACGTGGTCAATATTCTGTTGCTCTGCTCTTTTATCGATTTCCTTGGCTAAAGAAAGTCGATCCAATGATTGGATTAAAGAGAATCTTCCAAGAGCCCTTTTCACCTTATTGCGTTGGAGGGTTCCAATAAAGTGCCACTCCACGCTTTGGGAAGCTGTTTGACAGGCTTCAATCTTGGGAAGAGCCTCTTGAATACGGTTCTCACCAAATATGGGACGGGGTAAATGAGCTATCAATTGTTTTATCAAGTGAACTGGCTGATTTTTCGTAACGACGATGATTTGAGGGCTTATCTCTGGACGAGCATGGAGAGCCAGCTGTGAACGAACGTTATCATAGTTCTGTACGACCTGTGAGACCAAGGAATTATGGATTTTTTCCCGATTCAACGAAAACTCAACCTTGGATTCTTTTTGTCTTTCGTGTTTTTTTAAAGCTATTTTTAAGGTTGCTCTCCTTCAGATTCATTGGCCTTGGAGAGCGATATCGTGAAGTATTTTGCGCAACCTCAAATCAATGAAGATGAGATAGAACTAGTTGGTCAGGCAATACGATCAAAGGGATTTGTTGAGGGTAAATATGCCCGTGAGCTTGAAAAAGAGTTTTCAAGGTTTATTGGGGTAAAGAATGCGATTGTGACAGTAAACGGTACCGCTGCTCTCCATTTGGCTTTAGAAGGATTAGGAATTCGACCAGGATCCGAAGTTATAACCCCAGCATTCACATTTATCGCTTCAGCAAATGCCATTAGTCTTTGTGGTAATATTCCGATATTTGCAGATATAGAATCAGGATCATACAATATAGATCCAGAAGCTGTTAGGAGTTTGATAACATCTAAAACGAAGGCAATTCTACCAGTACATATTTTCGGCCTTCCTGCAAATATGCCCGCACTGTTAGATATTGCAGAGGAACATGATCTGTATGTAATTGAAGATGCCTGCCAGGCTCACGGGGCTTACATAAAATCTAAGCATGTGGGATCGTTTGGGGATGTTGGATGTTTTTCGTTTTACGCTACTAAAAATGTAACCAGTGGAGAAGGAGGGATGATTGTAACAGATAACGATGACCTTGCAGCAAGAATCAGAAGCCTGAAAAACCATGGGAGAAGTGAAAAGGGGGGGTATTATCATACCGTTATAGGGTATAATTTCCGTTTAGCAGATCCATTGGCTGCTCTCGGGTTGGCTCAGCTAAGAAAACTTCCCGAAATGCTGGAAAAACGGCATAGGAATGCAAAATCCATCAGACAGGCGATTTATGGAATGGAAAATATTCACAATCAAGATATCCCACCTGGGTTTACTCATAGCGATTACATTTGCGCGCCTACAATCAGTGGAGGTAATATTACAGCACGGCAGGTCGTGGAAATGCTGAAGGATGAAGGAATCGGTTCACGACAAATCTACAATATTCCTTGCCATCAGCAGCCTACCTATCTAGAAGGTATTAGAAATTGGAGGTGGAGTCAGTTCGTTACTTATCCAGATTATTCTCAGGTAAAGCTGCCCAACACCGATCAGGTTGCAAAAACACATTTTGAAATTCCTATTCATCCAGGGGTTGCCGAATCGGAAGTTCAGGTTATGATAAGAGTTCTAAGGGATCTTTTTCATTAAAACGGAGGTTTTAGCACCTTAACAACCCCCTTTTAATGGGGGCGGTTTGCTTGAATATAAGTATTGTTTGGCTTCCTCGTTTGAACTCTTAGCCTAGAGACACAATATAATTTAACGCAGAGAGAATTCCTTTCGTTAGTTCCCTGATTTCTATGTAACGTAAGAGGGTTCCCAATCAAACAGAAATTTACGACCAATTTCGTAAAATTCGCTCTTAATCTGTTGAAGCTTGGTAAAAAATGCGTCTCGAGTAGCGTTCAGCTGTAAATCAGCAAGAATTTTGTCCAATTTGGGTTGAGTGTTTTTTATCCCTGCGATAAGACTCGAATAATCTCCCAATGGGCGTTCTGTGAGAATTTCATTTGTGTAAAGCTGCCGTTGAGTTGATAGTCCTCCTGAGAGGATTTTAAATCCTTCATCCGGACTAAAACTATTAGGGTCTTGACAACTTGCCATCAATTGGTCAAAACACTCCTTATTGGGCATAAACACATTTCTTGAAAGTACACCACGCAGATACATTTGTGTAGTCCGCCTGGCCATTACAAGAGAAAAAGGAATGGCGGTAATATACTCTGTCATGCGTAAAACGGTGCTTTCCAGCAAAGATCCAGATTCATCTTGGGCTCTTTCATAAACATCTAGAGGTAAAACAATGCCAGTTATCTCCCGATGATCTGTAACTATTGAGCCAGCTCCCATTTGAAACTTGACATAATAGATCCCTAAACCAGTCAAAAGAAAAAAAGGTTCCCCCATGGTTTCCTCAAACCCAGTTAATGCAATATCAGGCAAGAACGCTACGGTTGCTTGGAAGATTTTTTGAACAGGCTGATTTCGATAGAACCCTGTGAAAGAGGTTCCAATTAGACGTTGCCAATTGGGAATGAAAATTAATTGATTTAGTGTTCCGAAAACGGATCCCCGAAGATTTGTAATGGCCTTGTCGATCTCAGCAATTCGGTGATCAATCTTTTCAGATAGTTTTTTGGCCTTCAGATGGGTTAAACTCGCTCGGTAGGGGTAATCATGTTCCTGTTGATACCGTTTAAACTCTCGAATGGAAATCCCTGAAATTTCTTCTATATCACTGAATGATAGGTTTTTTTTCTCATAATAGGCTCTTACACCCTCCAAGATTTTCTTTTCTTTCTCATGAGCGATGATTTTTTCCTCTATTTCCTTTTGACGTTCCGACATGACTGATCAACCTACTAGTTCAGTATAACCTCAGAAATCCTTGTCCAAATTGCACTGTAATAACCATATCAAAAACCCTTACTCGATAAACTGTTGGCGTATCTGATCCCATATGCTCATTACTTTACTAGGTTCTTTCATTCCTCTAATTAGGGCATTTCCACCTTTAAAAAGCGTAATTAGAATTTTTTCACTATAAAAAAAGGTAATTGATAATTTACCTTTCAATTTTAATTTATAGACCTTTTCGATTTTAGAGCTCAAGTTGGGAATATCCAGGGAATTTCGTCCAATATTTGGAACGATCATAAAGCTGTCCCCTCCACATAAATCTAGCATTCGATAATTAATATCTGAACTTACGGGGAGATGACGCTCGGGATGTGAGCAAACAGGACATGTAGGATTTTTGCGAATTGAAATATGGTCAAACGTCATTTGTGGAAGATCGACAAACAGAAGAGAACCATTTAGATTTGATTTATTGCCAAGGAGGATTTCTACCGCTTCATAAACCTGCAATCCTGTTATGATCGGTAGGAGTGCTGGGTGAATTCCAGTTATGTCACAGCTCTCGATATCCGCATCATCAACTCCATGATATATGCAGGATAAGCACGGGGAGTCTTTTTTTAAGTTAAATGTGGATAAATTTCCCGATCGAGCACTTACTCCGCAAAATATAAAGGGAATTCCCTTTTTGAGACAAACCTGATTGAGAATCCGTCGTGTTTCAAAATTATCCAATCCATCAATTACGACATCGATATTCTGGAGGATATCGTCAGCATTACCCTCATTAATATGGGTGGCAAGCGAGTCGACCACCATAGAGGGATGGATACTTTTCAGTCTCTCAGCAGCCACCTCGACTTTCGCCCGATCAATATCTGAGTGAGTGTAAAGTGGCTGTCTATGAAGATTTGTTACTTCAATGATGTCCTGATCTACCAACCTTAGGTATCCAATTCCCAGTTCCGCCAACAAGAGGCTTGAAAACGTTCCAAGTCCGCCTAATCCAACAACCAGCACCCTTGCTTTTTTTAGTTTAACCTGTCCTTCCTCCCCGAAATCGGGTAGAATAATCTGCCTAGAATATAAAACCTTATCTTCTGCGGAAAGCATCTTCCGAACCTTCTTTATGTGGAAACTAGATTTTTTGCTATTCAACATTAGAGTCTTTTATTTCGATAGATTGATCCTTCTTCTTTTCCCATAACTTCCAGAACGCTTTAATCTCCCCAATGGGATCGGTGGTAACTAGCTCCCTTGGGTGAGTTTGATAGTAATAAGAAGGAAAATGGGCAAAATAGGCAGGTGTTCCAAAACGATGACCTATAAACACAATAATTCCATAATCATTCGCGGAGCGAATTAGGCGACCCGCTGCTTGGAAGGTGCGCGTAAGACCAGGAAATTGGTATGCATAGGTAAAACCGTCATTATATTTATCATCGTAGTAACTTCTTATTAACTCACGCTCAACGGATACAGGAGGAAGGCTAGGGCCGACTACAAATATACCATCCAAAATTCCTGGCAAGTCAATTCCCTCTGCAAAAATCCCCGAGGTAACTCCGACAGCTAAGACTTGTGGGGCCTTTCCTAGAGTATTAATAAACTGAAATCGTTCTTCTTCAGTCATATACGAGTTTTGTTGTAGTATCAGCTGTTCCTTTCCTGGGGAATAGTGATTGAGAACTTTTTTTGCATATTCGAAGGAAGGGAAAAAAACAAAGTATCTGCCTGGCTTTATAAGGGTAGCACGTTTGAGAAAATCGGCAATTGAATGGTATGAAAGGTGTCGATTAGCATATCGGGTATCTACGTCGGTTATCACCAATATTTTTCTTCTTTCAGATGGGAAGGGAGATGGATATCTCTCATGGATCGTTCGTTCGACTGGTAATCCAAGCAAATCTCGATAAAAGTGAAAAGGTGAAATTGTGGCAGAAATTGCGATAACGGAATTGAATTTTTGAAATTGTTGTCCAAGAAATAAGGAAGCGTCTTTGCATAAGATTTTAAGTTCTCCCTCATTAGAATTGAACAAAATTGAGAACTCTTTTGGATAGAGGGGAACGCTAATAGACGTTTCGACAAAAGTGCGAAGGTGGTAATAGAATTGAAGGATCGGATCTTCCGGCCAATGATGCCCGTTTTCGACCAAAAACCGAATATAATGGGTTATATCATCTTCATATTGAATAATTATGGCTTTTAGTGTTCGAAGCGGTAAATCGGAGCCCTTAATAACATGAGTTGTTATATTCATGGGATGGGAGGATACTAGGACCTGTAAATCCCGAAAAATTTTTTCTAATTCGGGTACTATGGCCGTAGGTAACGGAATTCCCTTAAACTTACGTTTTAACTGCGTACAATCTCGTTTGAAGGATACAATTTCGCGCTGCAACAAGCTATGAGAGTAGTAGGAAGTACTCCTCCCAACCAAATTATGCGCCTCATCAATGATTAGGAAATATTTCATATTTCTAGGCGCTCCTTCCCCAAAGAAACGTTGTAAAACAACCCGAGGATGAAAAACATAATTGTAATCGCCAATAATTACATCAGCGTCCAAGGAAACGTCCAAAGCCAATTCAAAAGGACAAAATCCCTGAGTTTTTCGGGCAAGATCTTCCATTATTTCAGGGGTAATAACCCCACGTTGTTTTATAATCTTCTCCTTATAAATCTCGGGATTGTTGTACATATGGGCTTTGAGAAAAGGACAAAAGTCTTCGTGACAAAAATAGAATTCATTGGTACACATCTTCTCCTTTGCGCGTAAAACGATCCCCAGGAAGTCGACTCCCTGTTTTCCAAACATTCTAAGAGTGTGTTCGACAATATGTCTTTGAGTTGTTTTTGCTGTTAGAAAGAAGAGTTTTGTGTTTTCAATGATTGTTTTCGGGAGAAGAGTGTATAGAGAAACAACGGTTTTTCCAAGGCCACTTGGGGCCTCAATAATAAGGTTCAATCCCTCTTCTAATACATATTCTAGCTTATCTATAATATCTCCTTGATACTGCCGATAGGGAAAAGGAAACTGTAAATTCCGAAGCGAATCTACCTTTCTTTCATATTGATTATAATTCTCCTCCTCTTTGGCAATTACATCAAGTACTCGTTGATGGATGTCGTTGGTGACATCCCTAAAGGGAACATCAATATCATACTGGTGATTATCGTAACGATTCACTATTATTAATCTCAAAACTGGATCAGAAAGGTTCGGATCAGTTTTACTGAGAATCCAGGCATAAAACAGAAGCTGCAACTTATATGAGTAAATTTGAGGATCTTCGCGGGAATCTTCAAATCGTTTTGTATAGATTGTTTTTATTTCTTCGATTTTAGTCTCTTGAGGGGTTTTCAATATGAGATCTATACGGCCTCGGATTGTAATTTTCCACCCGTTGATACTCAATGAGTGTTTCACAAAAAATTCTTGCTGATAGGCAGCGTTTTCTTTTTGTTTCTTCTCTTGAATTTGCGAATGGATTTCTTGACCTGCTTCCGCATTCTTGAAGAAAATCCCCGTTCTGGATTTGGGCAATCCACCATATAATGTCAGGTCTCGGACACTTAATGATAATTCCTTTTTGTCTCTGTTGATCTTGACTGTCAAGACATGTATCATTCATCCCGGAAAGAATAATTAGTTTTGTCTTCGAACCTCCGTACCAATCAAAGTAACCAAAACAGCCCCTAGTAAAACTCGGCGGATAATTGATTCTATTACCCTTATAAACAATCAATCCAATTCTTACCATAAGAGCTTCCTCCCGATCGTTGAACTTTAGTACAGCGTGAAAGGGAGTCTCGAAAGAAATACACGAGAACTACCAGTAAAAATACCTTTAAAGGTGATTTTAAGACATGAGAAAACACTTTTATATCTTAGGTCTTGTCTCCATTGGATTGCTCCTTCTTGGAGGGCTTGGTGTGCCCCTCTTGGCTCAGGATGGAGATCCCTTTGCTGGGGGGCCTCTCCCTGGCACGTACACAATGGATCTGGATCTAGGTATAGATTCCGTATGGACCCAAGGTCCTGGAACTACACTTCCCCAAGGCATGGTAAATACAAATCTCAAATATAACCTGACAACTGCCGTTACTCCGTTGAACCAATATATGAATGTTGGATTCATCTCTGGTGAAGGAGAAGGAGTACCTCCATTCAAAATAGATGGTACGATGGAAGGTTCAGATTTGTTCGTAAAGATCATCAATGACCAAACAGATTCAAGCGGACAACGCCTCCTGGATTGGCAGGCTGCCCTCATATTAGGGTCAGGTATTACTGTTGCATGGCAATTAGACGCAACAACTGCTCCTCAAGGGGTACCGTTAGATCTTATACCTACAAGTTTTACCATTCCTGGCGGTTCAGCAACCCCACCGTTGCCGGTCGTGCGTAGCCCGACGAACTTTTCCTACTTTACCGATCTCAATGATATGGCCCATTTGTTTGGATACAAAGATGGTTTTCCAGCTATAACACCAGCCATTTTTGTCTTAGATGATCTAGCAGATGCGCACTCATTTTGGAGCAATAGTGCCAACTGGATGGATGTCTTGCCTCAAGGCGGTGAGAAAGGTCCTGACGATAACACTAGTTGGAAGGTCACTTCGTCTTATCCTGGTAATTATGCACTGACCATCGAGGGAAAACACTTCAATGGAACCTCTGGATTTCAATGGGAAAATATCTCCGTCTCTGGTGTTTGGGATAATGCTGGTATCCTGACGAGTTTTTCCGTTGACTTCAAGAGTGATGCGGATCACAGCGGTAGCTTCGATTCAAATGAACGGGTTTATGTCGTATTCGATTTGGAACCAGGCTATCCTAGTCCGGCAAATATTCCGCTGGCGCTCAATGATGGGGGCCAATACAATATGGATGTCTTCTTTGACATCACAGTAGACTTAGTGAATGATACCCAAGAGCAATTGGTCAATGACCTGCTCACTTCAATTGAAAGCGCCGTTAATGCACTTGATGGCGAAAAATTGTTGGATTGGCATGTTGACTCGATGGATGGATTATACTATCATGTCGATGGAAGCATGCTCGATTTGGCGCGATTCCTCTCTGATAGACTTGGATTCTTCAGTGGTGGCGGCGTTCCAGCTGGATCTGGTGCCCAAGCTCCAATAGAGAATTATTACGGGCCGCTAGGTGGTGAAACTGGTGAATGGGGTCAATCTGACTTTGCCCTTAACTTGTTTGATGCCCAAACATACATCAACAGCACTTGGTTCTATCGTACTGATCTCCATAAAGGAAGAAGATCAGAGAACACTACCCATTTGGTCCCAGAACTTCTAGAACCTGGAGCGGTAACAGCCTCGGTGTATAAACAAGCAGATTGGGATTACTACTGGCGTCACGACATACCGTGGAGCATAGAACAACAAATGGCTGCCCTCCCTGCTCCAACCTGGAGCGGATTTGTGACATATGTTGAAGTCACAGAACAGTATTACAATTACGAGCAAGGCCAGACTCTCACCCGCACTGTTTTGAAACCCTACTTGATCAATCCTGGTGGAACCTTTGATATCTTTACTGATTATGCGATAGTTTTTGGAATGCAAGAACTTGCTGGCACTAAATTCACCTCCTACCGATCAATGGGACTCCTGGATACCCTCTTTGGGTCAAATAAAATGGCAGGCCTGGGTGCGCAAGTTGTACCGAATCTCTTTGGAATTCCATTAGATCAGCTAAGGTCAGCGATTCCTCTGCCCGTACGTACCCCAGACTGGGAAGTCGTGGGCGGATCCATGATGTTCGTTGAAGCAGTTGTAGACGCCGTCTCCGATGTTTTAACCAGCCCAAGCTTCATAGAATTCGTTTTAACCCAAGTCCAGCTTCAAGATGAAGGTGATGACTTCGATCTCTCTACCTTTACGTTTGGTTTGGACTGGATCAAAAACACAACGCACGCGGGCGCAAAA
Source organism: Candidatus Thorarchaeota archaeon (assembly GCA_048882505.1). GTDB lineage: Archaea > Asgardarchaeota > Heimdallarchaeia > Hodarchaeales > Hodarchaeaceae > Hodarchaeum. The sequence goes on along the minus strand of JBHLRO010000012.1, from coordinate 39,941 downwards.
GCAGGGATTACATTAGGTGTCTCTGCCGCAGACAATGATACAGAGAACTATTTGTTCAGTGAAGCGACTGTGGATTTTGACGCCTCTGCGGAATATTTCTGGCTAATTTCAGGTGTCTTTGATACAGCAGGTCTATCCTATGGTTTATCGCTTGACTTCGATCAACTCGACTATACCCCAAGTACAACCACTACAACTGCGGGTATCTCTCCAGGTTTTGAAATACTCGTGGTTTTTGGATCATTGATCCTAATACCAGCCATTGTTCGTAGAAGACGCTAAATATCTCTTCTTTCCTCTTTTTTTTTATTTCTATTTTCGGGGGGCGTAAATTCTTATTAAGATTGCAGCTTATGAAAGCCTATGCCCATATTCGCAAAAATCTAGAATTTTTATCCAATAAATCAAGCGTTAGAATTTTTACGGCCATTATACCCTAACCGCAGTAACCTATAACACCCAATATTTGAGACCAATGACTCAATCACTAAGAAAAATTCAGAATAAGCTAGAACCGTACAAAAAGGAAATTATAACGGGGCTCTTAATTACACTCCCAGTCTTGGTTTTCGCAATCGTTGCGTTTATCTATGGCGATTTTTTTCAAATCGGAACTCACTATCCTATATCCGAATACACTGGGGTTTTCGCTTACAACATTGTAATAGTGGTTGGCCTTCTTTTTGCGCTCTATGATAAGACCCTTCACTTTTCCAAAGGGATTTTATACTATATTCTTGGGGTTGCAGTTGTTTTTCTTATACTTTTCAGTCAAGGTTTCTTTGGAGGGGATATAACTTTAAGCATCATTGATGCCACACAGCTTCTTTGGGGAGGGCAGAACCCTTACGTAGTTCCTGCGGTGCGTCATGCTGAGCCAAATAATCCAGGAGTATTTCGTTTAGGAACATATGCATATCTCCCAGTAGATCTAGTTCTATATACATTCCTTCTGGGCAGTTTCCACACAATAGCTAGTCTCATCTTTGGAGGAGTTATTCCTGATTTTATTCCCGATTTTAATGTTCAGGGGATCGTACTGGCCAATCTGATCTTCCTTGCGATATCTTTCAGAATCATTCAGAAAACTCTAGAAATAAGAGGAAAAGAAGCTCTCTTGCTAACCCTGGTTCTTTTTATTCCCGTCATTTGGAATAACGTTTGTTTAACCCAAATGCTTTTTTTAGCAGGCTGCTATTTCCAACACCAGAGCAAATCCAATTATACGGTATTATTTTGGACTTTGAGTATGCTGACAAAATATTTTACAGGGATATTTGTTGTAGCTCTTCTAGTAAATTATCTTAGGGACTTTGATTTTACGAATGGATTAAAGCTCCTTACCGAAATGTTTTTACTGACAAGCTTGTTTTTTGTTCTGTTCGGGCCTATTGAAGTCCTAAATTCAACAGTTCTGTTTTATAATACGCCAGAACGGACCCTGGATGGATCTTTTGGTGGTACGGTTCTTGCAGAGTTTGTTTTATTTTTTGGGCTGCTCGACATTGCCTGGGTTTTTACATTAGTCGGATTATTCGGTATTTTACTCGTTGCCTTCCTCATTGATGACGTCCATAAACGAATGATTATCACAAGTCTATTATCGCTATTGGTAATAACGGGCATTGCCGCCCAGTTTCTCCCTATGATCCTATATGCGTTCATTCTATCGAACCGAATCGTCTTTTTTCCTCAACAACTAAAAAATAAATCAAAATCGTCTCAGTTGCAGCCAGAGCCCTTTTAAAGGGGCGCTATTACGGAATCAAAAGACGCTGGAAATCCCTAGTGGCAGATGATCCAAGACCGATCCGTGCCGTCCTCCCCACGGATTTTCCATCTAGATGTCTATTTTGGACTTCAAAGGTTATTATCCCCCGATTACAGAGATCTTTAAGATAATGCCAAAACTGGGTCTGTTTACGGGGTTTGATTCTCTTCTCAATACACAGATCTTCATATTTTTTCCATAGATCCCGCGTCGTAACGTACCCAGGACTGTTTCCGGCCAGCAGGCTGTTCAAAGCTGATAAAACCAGTTTTTGCTGACCCGAAAGATCGTTATAGTTTCTGGGATCAGAGGAATATACCTTATTCTCAGCCCTCATAACATGATCTGGAATGATATGTCTTGAATGTTCTTGTTCTGCAATTTTAGCTGATCTCCAAAGGAGTTCGATAGCGTATCTTGTATCTTCTGTTACGGCCATTGATGCTATTTGATATAAAACATCCCTCCCAATAGTACCTGGATGAAAACCAATTTTTGCGCGTGCTTTTAGAATATCATACATCTGATTGATTGTATACGGTCCAAACCGAATCATAGAATGGGACAAGGACGATCGAAGGGCAGGATCTAGGATCGACAAGAAATTAGGATTGCGGGTAATGATAATCATTGAAATTTGGGGATTCTGGCTGTTTTCGTGACCACGAATTAGAGAATATAGGACATCCAGGCCATAGGGTTTCCCTAAAACATAATCTACCTCATCCAAACAAAGCAACATTCCAATTTTTTTCTCTTCCAAAATCGTACTCAAATAGGATATTAGTTCTGAAGTACTAAATCCTCGAATGGGAAAGGCGGGAACAAGATGTCTAAGAAGTGAGGTTAGGAGCAGATACCAGGACTTCAATCTCCGGCAGTTTAAATGGAAAAATCGAATACTGGTCACCTTTTGGGCCTTCTCCTCTCTCGAAAAGGTTTCAATAACCAATCCTATATTTTGGGCCGCAACAGTCTTCCCTACACCTACCGGACCTTCAATGATCGCATGCTTTGCAAAGTTGTGCTTTTCCTTGTAAAGAATGGATGAGAAGTGAGTAGCCAAATTTTGTAGTTCAACATCTCTGTGAATCAGCCTATCTGGTATATAATTCGCCTCAAAAACCTGTTCGTCCTTTAAAATTCCTTCCTTTTTGCCTAAAAATTGATAAAGCCCATGTCTAGTGTTTTCCATGGCTAGCTGCCTCGGTATCGTGATCCACACCTAAATTCCAACGATCGAACAATTCCCATGCTTATTCTTTGCTGAGCTCATCATTCCTGGTTGGTTCTAGTTAGGTGGGTTGCGGTCGAATTTTATCAATATCAGTTTTGTAAGCCCTATTTTAAGACCCTATGCTACTGGGGCCTGTTCCTAAAAACCAAATCTGATTCTCATAAAAATCCCCGAAATTTGAAGGTGACGAAAATCCTCAACGAGACATCATTCAAAGGAGAATAAATTTTCTTCTCGCTACCCTCACGAAAATAAACTTGTTTTGCTGTTCCTCCCCAAAGTGGCATTATTGGAAAACATTATCGCTCGACAATATTAGAATTATATCCAGTTAATGACTGGTTCAAGTTCAATCAATATACACAAAAGCGAAAATGACCATGAGGGGGAAAAAAACTAAATCAAACAAAAGGTCACCTTCAATTTTATTAATATTATGGGTTTAGGTTGTAAACAATTGGATATACCATTAAATGCAAAAAGAGCAAAATCAAACTGATTATGGGCGATATTAGTAAAATTGGTCATGAGAGAATCCATCTTCTTCCTACTTCATTACGAGGCCCCAAAATATAATATAGAAAGAAGATCAATCTTTAGTCTCAAATCCAAGGAAGAAGATGTAAAACCATATGCTTCAAAAAAGACTCCTTGAACCAGTATTCGTTTCTTCCTTTTTTCTATTCTGAACTGATCAGATCGGTCAACGAATCGAAATAACGCGTATATCATGACAGAATTAGTTTATTTTCTCTGGAGAGGAGGGATAAATTCCCCTAAACTCCTGTTAAACGATTACAGAGGCTGGATTTCCAGGATAAGAGGTTTCTAAGAATTTTTTGCATCGACCATTTCCCTCAGAGGATAATGTGAGATCCAAAAAGTTTGCTGATCCAATATCCAACCTTTCTAGCATTTTGCACCATTGATTTTGCATCGCTCTTTATTTTAGGAATGCGAAGGGTTAAAAAGATAGGATCGAGTAATTGGAACCCTAGTTCACAAATTAAGTTTGGAGTCTCCAAGAATGTCTGAACCTAGTAAAAAAGCTAAATCGAGCCCTCCAGCGAAGAAGGATTATATCGTTGTTCGGTCTTATCCGGAAACCCTGTTTTTTTATCCGAGTATGATCGTTGGATTTCTAGTCTGGTTCGTTGAATTCTTCCTTAGTGGTGCTTTGGATGATGCTACGCGGAATACCCTGGGTACGTTTTTCTTCGCCGTTTTTGCCTTCAATTTCTTGATAATCGCATTTGATTTCGGTGTGGGGAAAAGCGCGGTGATCGTATTAGCGATTATTGTAGTGGTACTCGTTTTTATCCTCCTCGAGGAAACATTAGGGATACTTCCTCCAACCCTAACGGTACCTGCCATTACTGCATCAGCGGAATTTTATCTTTTCTTTTCGCTATTGATATTTCTCCATCTCATAGTAATCTTCATAGTCAGCCGGATCGATTACTGGATAATTTCACCTACCGAGATTTACCACCACAGGGGTATCTTAGGGGATGAAAAGCGATTTGGGAACGCCCAGCACGCTATGTTTGAGAAAACTACCCCTGATATATTTGAAAAGATGTTGTTCCTTAGCGGGGATCTATTTATCAAACCTGAAACAGATCCTCATATCTATCGTGTTTCAAATGTTTTTCGGGTTAATGCCAAAGAAAAAGAGATAAGAAAAATCATATCCTATATCCCTGATAAGCGACTTGAACTGTAATCTCTTTTAATAAACCTTGGTGACAGGGAAACGCCGAGGTCATCTCTTCTATTTTTTGAATCACGTGGTCTTTAGTGTTTTTTCGCATTTGAACTAGTCTGAGGAAATAACACTTCCGGGAGAAATGATCTGATTTGAATCTATATTGACCGTGGGTAGGAGTACAGTATTAGATCCTATTCTACTTTTTGGCCCAATTATCGCGCCTAATTTGGTGTAAGTTCTCCCTTTAATGACTTTCTTTGTCTGGCCTATATCTTCTAGGAAATTCATGGTAGTAACTCCAGTTTCCAGCTTCGTTTGTTCTCCTACCACGCTGTCCCCTACAAAGGATAGTCTTCCGATTTTTGTGCCCGGCTGGATAACGGAATTCTTTATCTCAGTGGAGAATCCAATCACGCAATCCTGTTCTATGCAGCTAAATTCCCGAATTAGGCTATTTGTCCCAATGTAACTATTTTTTCCGATAAAGCACGGCCCAACTATCTTGGCGTTCGTGTCAATGACAACATTCTCATCTATGAGTACTAATCCCGAAATATGAGCCGAAGGGGCAATCTCTGCTGTTTTATGAATACGTGCATATGTTAAGGGTTTGAAAAGATCCCTATTTGCCGCCAAAAGATCCCATGCATAGCCGACATCGATCCACTCATCCTGCCAGATCGAAGCACAAAAGCGTCGTCGCTCCCCAATAAGCCTTGTTAAGGCGCTTGTCAATATCCGTTCTTGCTTAATAACTTCGAAAAATTCTCTAGGTAAGATTGCAGCTCCCGCAAAAATATAAGGTATATCTGCATCTTCCATGCTAGTATCAGGGAGGATTTCCGTAATAAAACCTCTATCGTCGGTACCAACTATCCCGAATTCAGCCGATTTGCCTACTAAAGTAACGGCAATGGCGCCATCAGCCGCCGTACGGACATATGAATCCCGAAGATGGTCATAGAATTTTACAGGGGCAACTATATCGCCATATGCGAGTATAAATTCATCAGTATCAGTGAAATGCGTTCTGGCTGCAAGAATCGCGCCTTCGATTCCCTCCGCTTCACCTTGGTCTACAATAGTAATAGCACATCCTTGCTGCCGGTATTCATGGAGTAAGGGATGAATTTTCTTTTGAAGGTAACCCACAACAACCACAAACTCCTCAATTCCAGTTTTAATGAGCCCATCAAGCACATATTGTAAGATAGGTTTTCCATGGAGCTGAAACATGGTTTTTGGAGTATAGGTTGATAGGGGTAACGCTTCTCTTCCACTACCTCCTGCTAAAACGAGAGCTTTCATAGTTCGGAATATCTCCTTTCAATAGTGGCTTGGATGGATAGTTGAAAAAAATCCTCCTATTGATAGCACGCTAATTTTTGGTTAAATGCGCGTTTACGCCAAATCATCCTGAGGAAAGCACAATTTAGCTATACATAACCTGCATAAAGGAGGTTAAGAATCTAAACCGCATCACTATTTGGATGAGATTACTTGTTTTGGCGCATCTAAATCCTTATGATGAGCGGTTTGATAGGAGCTCCCGCTGGATGAGCTGACAAATGCGCTGGCCAGAGGGGTTATTCTTCCACCTTAAAAGATCCATATGGGTAGCGTTCTTACTCGTAAAATTCCGAGCGTATGGTAATGGAACGCTTGAACCATCGACTAAACCATCATTTGGGATAATCCCTGGATGCAAAAATGGAAAATTCCTATCTATCCAAAACTTACGGAAGAGCAGCGGCTGCCAGACAATACCTAGTAAACCAGTCGAATTCAATCCTCTTACTGTCACCCATTTAACGGACCTTAGAATTGTCATCCGTTCCTTTCTAGGTTTATTCAAACGTTTAAGGAAGGTGGATTTGGGAACCATCTGGATAAACTGGGATTTTAAGATGTCAAAATCCTCCCTGGTAATCCCACCTCGAGGGAGTTCCAGAATGAGATTGAGTCCTGAAAGGAGAATATCTAATGGAATGTTGATGGCTCGCTGAGCCAAACGAGTTCCACGATTGGGCGTACCCAAGAGGTGAACCTTCCTGACTATTCCTTTCCCAATTCTCAATCCTTGAAGATTTCTATTGGGAGTTGCTAGATAGGTTAAGAGAGCTCTAGTAACCAATCCCCCCATACTGTGGCTAAAAAAGTCAATGTATACCTCCTCTGGATAATCCTGTAACTGAGAGTCTATTTTATAGAAAAGTTTGTGGGACAGGGTCTGCTTGGTATCCCTGGAATAAATTGGTGTCATCAGATCGTACGGGAGGCTAAAATTAAGACCATGACTTGAACTGTAGTAGGTAAGGTTCCACACCTTGGAATAATACTCCGTGAATGGAGGGGAGCTTAGAGAGTCTTCGATCTCTTTCATAAATCCTTGAGAACCCGCAAAACCATGAACAATTATTGCTATTATATCCATTAAGTACCACTTACTATTAAAAGATCTGATCCAGTTTCATTAGGTGATTTCCTTTAACAATTCGATTTCCTTGAGATATTGCCTAGTTTCTCGGAAGTTTAAGTCATACCAATCCTTATAAGCGTCCGCCACGGCAAATGGGTAGCGGGTTCGGATATTTAAACATATGATCTTGTCAACTGAATTTTCTAAACGAGCTAGAGAGCTCTCAGGGGCGGTCGGAACGGCAACTATGATCTTTTCAGCTCCTAATCTTCTCAGCCATTTGGCCCCGGCCATTATAGAATAGCCAGATGCGATCCCATCATCCACAATCAGGATATTTCTTCCATAGACTTGAGGCTGCGGTAATGCACCAACTTGAAACTCCCTCCTACGTTTTTCAATTTGCTGTTTGGCCCGCTCGATCTGTTGATCAAGCTGCAAACTATGCAAAGCCAAAATATCCACAATTCGCTCATTCAGGAAGATCTGCCCATCAGGCGTTACAGCTCCCATTCCTGCCTCTGGATTATTTGGTATCTGAATCTTTCTTACAATTAGTAGATCATATTGCGCGTTACGCGGAATTAGTGGAAACTCCAACAATCCCAAACCTACGGGTACCCCTCCAGCTGGGACCATAAAAAGGACATCAAAATCCTCCAAACTTATAAATGGCCCAAGGAGAAACCCTGCGTGCCTTCTCGATTTAAAAACCGAATAATGGTTACGAAGGTATTTATCCTCGATAATCATTTTTCCATCTCGAGGTGTGAAACACGTTTAGAAGACCTATAAATCATATAATTGCATATATTTCTGATTTAGATAGTTTTTATAATACCTAGTTTTCAATTCCTCTCCGGAAACTTTTCTTACCAGGTCTAAAGAATCAAATAGGGCTCCTTTAGAGTGAATATTTTGGGCAAGCCAGGTTAGGATGGGAGTTACTTCACCTTGTTCAAGCGAATGGCGCCAATCCTTCAATTCACGCGTTAACGCTGACAAGAATTGGGAAGAGATCATATCTCCTAAGCTATATCCAAAAAAATAACCCCAATAATGGGAATACCAGTGGATATCCTGCATGACTCCGTTAGAATCGGAATCAACTTCTACACCAAGGTACCGCTCATACTTTTCGTTCCATAATTCGGGAAGATCATCCGTGCCAATTAGGCCAGCAAATAAGTCTCGTTCCAGTTCAAAACGGATCACGATATGTAGGAGATATGTTAACTCATCCGCATCAATTCGGATCTTTCCAGGTTTAATGGTATTAATAGCAGAATAAAATTCATCGAAGGAAACATCGTCGAATATTCTCTCAGCTAGTTTTTGGAACCTGGGATAATAAAACGACCAGAATTCATGACTTAATCCTATAATATTCTCAAAGAAACGAGACTGGGATTCACTTATTGAAGGGTAACCAATAAAATTAACTGGTTGATGAAACCATTCACGATTTTTTTGCAAACCATGTATCGCGTGTCCGCATTCATGAATAAAGGCCGAAATGGCCTTAAATACGTGGGTTTTGTGATACTTAACAGTGACTCTAACGTCTTGGGGACCACAACCAAACGTGATGGGATGTTCTACCTGATCGATCCTCCCATTCTCTTTAGAATAACCAAGAACCTTTGAAAGATCATGTATGATTGCCTTTTGCGTCGATAACGGCACCTCGCGAGCTAAAATCCGACCCCCGGTTTGTGTAGAATTTCCGATCCTTTTTATCAAGCTAATCGAGGTGGATTTTGCATCATCAAACAAACTTGTGAGGAAGTCTGCCGTCAATCCTGGATCTCTTAATCCGATTAACGCATTGTAGGGGTCGTTTATATTCTTGTTATCCGCAATGAGTGAGGCGCGTTTTAAATTCAATTCAAATAATCTTGCTAATGCTGGTTTTACCTTATTAAAACTATTGGTTATCTTCGCTCTTTTCCAGATCTCCTGAGTAAGATTTGCCTGTTTTGCTAGTTCTTGAACCAGATTTAGAGGTAAACTAGTACGATTTTCTACCTCGCGTCTACATAGTACAATATTTCTCTTCTGAACTGGATCTAAGTTGTCGTTCTTTTCACATACCGAAACTAATTCTAGAAATTTAGGATGTGTCCAGCGTTTGTGTAGCTGCTGCTGCAACCAGGCTGATTGTTCTGATCTAAACTCCAGACCATTCGGAGGCATTCCCGTATTGAGATCCCAAAATAGTATGCTGCGTAGAGACTCGAGAATAGCGATTTCCTTGAATTTCTTCATCAGCTGAACATATGATGTTTCTTTCATTAATTTCCCAGCTTATCCCCATTGCCATTACTTATTTTGGGACCGTAATAGTCTACCATCGCTCTCACCATTTCATTAAATGGAAGATCTGCCGTCACTCCCCGATCTCTAATGTATTCAACGAACGGTCTACCCAAGTTATCATATGGTTGAAATATCGCGTTTCCTTTTCCGTCAAAATCGCACAAGGGATAATCATGTTTCTTGCATAGAGGTTGTTCAAAAGATGGTGTCATTTTATACCATCTACCATTAAGGAATGCTTCCGCGTATGCATGGAATACAAAAACGTTCGAGCCGCCCATCAGATCTCGAAACCGCTGGGGGCTTCTATGGTTTATTATATCAGCAAAATGAAGTCGTGCTGGAATTTCATTTGCCCTGAGCAGAGCAACGACAGTAATAGACTTCGGAATACAAAAGCCCCGCCTGACCTTGAGTGTTGTACTTGCTTTGAAACCAATAGGGTCGTGTAATTGAAAATCCTTTATACTGTACGGAATATGATCACGAACCCAGCGAAAAATATTGCTTGTGGCCCTTTGTGGATCATTATTACTTCCTAAAAGCTCTTTAGCTAGTCTAGCCACGGATTCTTCCTTGAAATCAATGTAGAAAGTTGGTTCAAGAAATCTCTTTAGAGAGGGGCTTTCCATTACTTGAATCACCAAAATGAAGACTTATTTCAAGAGGTAAGAATATCTTGATATAATTGACGTGCAAGCGTTTTGTGTTTCGACTGACTTCGCTCCTTTTTCTTATCCCTAAGATGAAATTGATCTAAAATATGGTCAAACTGAGGAAGAGATAGACCATAAAGTTGTGCAACCAAACAATCCACCTGGGCCAAACGCTCCATTCTGGAGTTAGTTATAATCAAGGGAGAATTGCATGTTGGGTCTCGCATCAGAGCGTCAACTGAGCTGGCTACGTTTTTGTAAAGAGGATTGCTACTAGAAATCCGAGGTACTGGCATATCATAAATAAAGAACATGTTGAGATTTTGTGAAATCTTCAATCTGAGAAGGAAATCAAATACAAAGCTATTAAAAATGCCTGCCAAATAGGATATGTCATTGGGGTACAGAAGTCTTTCAGAATCATGTCCATCAGCGAGGATTTTGGTGAGAATCAAAGAATTTCCACAAACAGCGTCCTTGGGCAATATAGTTGCTATCATAGTGCGTCGATTAGTCGATGCTGCAACTGCTCTGAAAGCTAGTCTTATTTCTCCTGGTTCCCTGTATTCAGGGCCAAATTTGGAACGAAGCGCGTTATCTGTAATCCAAAAACGAGGTTCCCTAAAAAACGGGTTATATTGTTCAATCATCTTTCCCTCAAACACCTTCAATCCATCCCCATGCTTGTTAAACAAGTGACTGTCGAGTGTTATATCCAGTTCTCGTTTTAAACGAAATTTCCAGGAACCTTCTATATCTTGCCCAAGGGGAGGATATTTATACAAATGTTCAGTGACTTCAAGATCTAGGGGCGTCTTAAATTCCATAATTGACCATGATGAAGGGGAATAATTTTTAATCCTGTTCCAATTCAAACGCAAACTCGAATTAGGAAAACCATTCACGAATTCTGGATTGTGATTCATAAACGAAGAATGAAACCTTTTTGTGCTTCCTTCTTTCTTGAAAACCAAAATATCGAACTTAAACGACCTATGGATATTTGGAAAAATCCCACGTCTATTCTCAAAACAATGCAGGTGTTTCACCTGACCTTGATCAAAAACGAGCTCCCTTAAACCCTTGGTTCCTGCATCCGTATGGAAACCCGATGGAACAATAATCCCACAATACCCACTTGGGAGCGTTAGTTCGTAAAGTCGCTCCAGGAATAATTTATAGAGATTGAAGTCACCACTAATCGTTTTTTTATTTCCAACTACCGTCAACCGCCCGGATTGGTGTTTATATGCTTCACTTCTGAAGAACCTTACCTGATTTCGTATTTTTGATTTATAGCTTAGCCATTCTCGTTGAACAATTCTGTCAGAGAGAAGCTCCTTGATTTTCTTCCTAGCTTTAATCTTATCAACACTGTATTTGGTTAGTTCGGAATCATATAAAGAGAAAAATTCTTTTTCAAGTGGTTTTAAAATGTTCCACGGGGGATTCCCTACCGTTATATGGAATCCTCCATCCTTAAAAGCGTCAGGGAACTCTAATTCCCAATCAAACCATTCTATTCCTTCGATCGAAGTCAAGGTGCGGCCATCTAGGGAGCCCAGAAGGGCGTTACCTTGCCGAATATGCTTTCTAATCGGGATTTGAAATGAGTCTTCCTGATCAGCGCTGGATTCATCTATAATGCTATCACGAAGGCGTGCTATAGTCTTTTCAGCAGCTTCTTTAGATGTATCCACTCCAAAAAGATTATTTAGGACAATGTGAGATCTGATTTGGGTTAAGGGAAGGTCGCATATTCCCCTATTTTCCAATTTTCGATAGATTTGTTCAAGGATACCCAAAGCGTTAATTAAAAAGGCTCCTGAACCTACTGAGGCATCCAGGATTCTAATATCTTGAAGGTGTTCATAAATTTGTTCTAAATAAGTATCTGGCAGTATATCGATCGAATCTAAGGAAGGTTTTTCCAAAAATTCAGAGTTGAATTGAGTTTCCTTATTAATCATATCATAAATGTAGGATAGGATTGATTGTTGACACAAGAACGAAATTAAGGGTGTAGATTCTGGGGTATAATAGATTCCGTTATCCTTTTTTTGACGAAAAGACATAGGCATTTAGAATCAACGAAACATGATCTTTTACTTAATTCCATGAGCTGGTACAGGTGTACTCTTAATTATACTCCACAGGACAGATTTGGAAGGATTACGTCAAATCTTTCCATTTTTGAATTCGATTGACAAATACAAACTTGAACTAGGACTCAAATGAATTATAGAGCCATATGGATATTGGCTCATGGCACACTAATCTATCAAGGATATATAAGTGACGCGTAATCGAGTATTCGGGACTATTTTGTAACTTTCTAAGAGTTCACATAATTTTCATATGAAGAGAAGATACTCTTCAATTTTAAAAGGATAATGCCAGAATGAGGGTAACCTAGGATGGCAAGATTACAGACAACGCACATCACCAGTATTCGAGACATGGGGGAACCAGATCTGTCAAAAATACTGGATAGGGCTCAAGAAATTAAATCCAATCCGAAAGCGTTCTTTGGGCGGTTAACAGGTAAAATATTAGGACTTGCGTTTTGGGAGGCAAGTACCCGAACGCGTTTGTCTTTTGAAAGTGCTATGTTACGCTTAGGTGGGCAAACTTCTGGATTTTCAAGTGGTTTGGGGACTTCATTAGAAAAAGGTGAGAGTTTATCGGATACCGTTACAATGCTTGCTTCATATACAGATGGGATTGTAATACGTCATCCTTTACGTGGTTCAGCTCGGCTGGCATCGGAGGTTGCTGATCGATTTGGCATCCCAGTAATTTCAGGGGGATCTGGAAGCCAAGAACATCCAACACAGGCAATACAGGATATTTTTACGATTAAAGAGAAACTAGGCCGATTATCGGGTCTCAGTGTAGGATTAATTGGAGATCTGATGTTTAGCAGGACAATCGCGTCTCTTCTGTTTGCTCTAAGCAAGTTTGGTAAAAATACAATTTATCCTGTTTCACATCCATCATTACGCCTTCAAGATGAACTTAAATATGATTTAGAAAAAACAAGTCTGACTCTAAGAGAACACGACGAACTTTCAGATGTAATGGAATCTCTCGATGTTTTGTATGTTACCCGATTACAAAAAGAAAGATTTCCTGATCCAGACTTATACAATAAAGTCAAAGGATCTTATCAAGTACGACCTTCCTTACTCCATGGAGCAAAAAAGGAATTAATAATCCTTCATCCTTTGCCCCGTGTAGACGAAATACCTTATGAAATTGACCGCTCTGGTCACGCATTTTATTTTGAACAGGCCCGAAATGGGGTGTTTACTCGAATGGCAATTTTGGATTTCCTTCTTGGAGATAAATGAAATGGGAGCAAATACCAATGTTAATGATAAGAAGCTAAGTGTTGCGAAAATTGATAATGGCATTGTAATAGATCATATAACTCCGCCAGGAAGAGCGTTTTATGTATTAAAAGCTCTTAACATTGATGAAAGTTATCCGCATTCAGTTTTTGTAGCTCTAAATGTTCCTTCACAGAAATTAGGCCGCAAAGATGTATTAAAGATCCGAAATGTGACAGATATCGATCTTACTAAGCTCGGGCTTATTGTGTCAGGGGCGAATGTCATTTATATCAAGGACTACCATATCATACGAAAGGAGAAGATACAAACTCCAGTACGAGTTACTGGATTAATAAGCTGTCCTGGATTGAGTTGTATTACCAACCAACGAGAAGATGTAGTTCCTGAATATATTGTAAAGAATAAGGATGAATCCATTCAGTTACGGTGCGCCTACTGTGATAAATTGTTTAATGTTCACGAACACATATCCCTAATGAGGTAAAAACCGAAAATAATTGGATCACCCATGAATACATTTCCCACGTCTATAGGTAATATTCAACTCAGAAACCCTCTGATTTTAGCATCAGGTTTCTTGGGATCTACTTACTCGAGTTTGAATCGTGCTTATAATGCAGGCCTTGGTGCCGTAACAACTAAATCAATTGGTTTAAAGTCTCGCGAAGGATATCCAAATCCTTCGGTAATTTACTTGCCTAATACATTATCCATGGTAAATGCCGTGGGATTGGCAAATCCCGGTTGCAAAAAATTCGCATCCGAACTACTTCATTTGGAACGGGATGTAGATTATGTTATTTCGATTTATGGTGGATCTCCAGAAGAATTTGCAGATGTTATATTGTGTTTCCAAAAAAAAATAGAGAATCATCCGCCGCTCGCATTTGAAATGAACTTAAGCTGCCCTCATGCAAAAAAATTAGGATCAGCCGTGGGTAGTGACCCTGAAACAGTTATGGATGTTGTAAAAGCCGCAAAAAGGGTAAGTGATTTTCCAGTATGGGTTAAATTAACACCCAATATCACTAGCATTGTTGAAATAGGAGAAAGTGCCATTTCGGCTGGAGCCGATGCGTTGGTTGCAATCAATACCCTGGTTGCCATGATGATAGATATAACTGTAAAAAAGCCCGTATTAGGGAACAAAAAAGGTGGATTATCTGGCCGAGCGATAAAACCCGTTGGTGTACGGGCCATTTATGACCTCTATGAGCATTTTGGCCCTAAGGTTCCGCTAGTAGGAGTGGGCGGAATATGGCAGTGGGAAGATATAATCGAATACCTTTTAGCAGGTGCATCCGCAGTTCAATTGGGAACCATATTTACACATACTCCATCTCCAGAAGATCTTTTGCCTCAGCTCTTTACGGGAATAAATAATTATCTACGGAATGAGGGATTATCCTTGCCCGAAATAAGGGGATTGGCTCATGAATAACCGGTATAATGTCCCTAAATGTCTCCCCATCTGTGATAAAACCGTTGAGGCTAAAGATGTAGTCACAATCTCATTTAAATTACCTCACCAATTACGTGTTGACGTTATTCCGGGGCAATACTTCATGTTATGGGTTCCTGGGGACGATGAAATTCCTATTGCGGTTAGTGATTATCAAGGCAATACTATTTCCTTTACCATTTTTGATCTTGGTCCAACAAGCCATAATTTGATAAAAAGCCCAATTGGAGAGCTGATTGGGCTCCGCGGCCCCTATGGTAACGGATTTACAATGGACAAGAGCGAAACTTCGATCGTAATAGGCGGTGGTATAGGATTGGCACCCTTGCGCTACCTTATTGGTCGAATATTGGAATGCGGTATTTCGACCAGAGTCATTCTTCTGGAAGGGGCTAGAAACGTAAACGGGCTTGTTTATCGTAAATATTTTGAATCCCTTTCGATTGAATCAACCTTCTTTACTGATGATGGTTCTTTCGGCCGTAAGGGATTTCCTACCATTGCTCTGAAAGAACTGTTAACCTCAGATATAACGGAGACGCCTGAAGAACTTACGATATACGCCTGCGGCCCCGAGGCTATGCTTGTTTCAGTTGTAGCAATTACGACTATAAAAGGCTTAAATGAGAGATTACAGGTAAGCTTAGCAGATAGATTCATCAGGTGTGGGTTTGGAGTATGTGGTTCCTGTTTTATGGATGAGAGAGGGCTGTCAATTTGCCATGACGGCCCCGTATTTCGCGGTGACATAATCGTAGATGTCAAGGATTTCGGAGTGTGGGGACGTGGGCAGGATGGTGACAAGTTTTCTTTGAAGAAGGATTATTGACCGAGAGTGTTGATTGATCACTCCACGGTTTTACAGCTTGTTAAAAGTGACTTTTCCTCGATTTATGGTTAAAACGGGCCATCCTAAGAAGCTTTCCCCCTCCCATGGACTCCACTTACACTTGGTTTGGAGTTCGGCTCCTTTTACCTTCTTGATATTCTTCAGATCGATCACAACAAGATTCGCAGGCTCATTTTCTGCGATTATCCCCTTCTCTTCAAGGCCCATCAATTTTCTGGGATTGACCGCTAAACATTCCACAATTATTTGAATTTTTGCTGTGGTTAGAGGATGTAGTTTTGTAAGGATTAATGGCAAGCAGGTTTCCAGGTTCGGAATCCCTGCCAGTTCCTGAATCTCTTTTTCTTCCAATGTGTGGGGAGCATGGTCAGTAGCAATGATTGGAATCTCTCCACGTAAGAACGAACCTAAAAGCCGCTCTTGCTCAGTCTTCTTCCTTAAGGGTGGATTCATCTTTCCCCTAGCGCCGAGACGCTCATAATCATCCTGGATATTTAAGAAAAGGTGGTGAGGGGTAACCTCGAAGGATAATCCCGCCATCTGGAGAGAATGAAGCGCTTCATGTACACTTATATGCGCTGCGTGTGGATTTACACGATTTATCCTCCCCTTAGTACTCTCAATAAGCGTTCTAACTGCTATCACTTCGGATCTAGCATCTCGAACTTTTACATGTGCTTTTAACGATTTTCCAAAGCGTTTTTCATTCATCAAGATCCTAGAAGGATCTTCACAATGAACAGAAAGAATTCCAGAACCCTGGAGAAGGTAATCTTTGATTTCCTCAATATCGGTCTGGTAATCACCTATGGATGGAGAGAGATAGGCCTTATGGTATGGATGGTTAATCTTCAATGAGGGCTCCGTAGATTTAGTAAGAAGTGCGAAATGTTTGATATTGGCCTCGGGGATTACTTTTGCTCGTGCCTGACATTTTTTCAGCTTTTTGGCTGAATTAACGGGGTTTTTCTTATTTGGCATGTCAAATATGGTTGTAAAACCACCAGCTGCAGCCGCTGCTGCGCCTGTTGCATACGTTTCTTTGTGAGCTTCTTCAAAATCACGCAAATGACAATGAATATCCACCAAACTTGGTAGTACTAATTTTCCTTTAAGATCTATTGTTACATCCTGCTCCCTAATTTTGGATGTTTCTGTACCTGCAATATGCCGTATTACGCCCAAATGGCTGTCAATTAAGATATGGCCATTAATAACTCGTCTATCTTTATGTGACCAGAACGCAGCGTTCTTCAGAAGCATAATTTTTCCTCAAGGGTCTAAATTATCTATCTCTATGTTATAATCTTTGAGTTTAGCTAAAGGATCCTCTTGGTATATGATTCCGCGTCCGATATTGAAGATTACATCCTCTTTAAAGTACTTTAACAACTGAGATAAGCCGCCTCCTTGTTGACCAATGCCTGGGGATAGGATTACCTTGTTAGAAAGTTCCTTGCTAAGGATTTTCAGTTCTGGATCGCCTACATGGCCGGTTGCTCCCACAACCGCACCTTCGGCGTACTGATTCGTCAATCTCCCAAAGAATTGATAAAGAGAGAGATTATCCTTTGACCATTGGGTCATCCAGACAGCTTCTGGATTCGACATCAGGACGAGTACAAAAGTTGCTAAACCTCTTCTCTTAGCTTTATCACAGATTTCTTTAACGTTTCCTGGAAACGGGGAGTATGTGAAGGCATCAAATCCCTCCTGTGAGAAATGATATAACGCTTGATCGTTCGTAATCCCAATGTCAGAAATCTTGTGGTCAATAATTATTGGACGATTTTTCTCATGAACAGCGTTTGTGATCTGTTTAATCTGGTCTAAATTTAGTTCAAGGATATACTGGCGGTTGATTTTGAATGCACAACAGTACGAACTTAATTCTTCGACGGTCTCGAGTATTTTGGTAACCTTATTCTGATTCTTCGCTAAGGTCTGGGTAGATCTGCTCCCGTAACTCGCAAAATCCAGTCCAACACAAACCCTACTCCCTGATTCAGCTTTTGCAGTTGATAATAACCGTAAAAAATCCATTTACTGCACCAGGTATGCTCGAAAAGTGAGGAAAAATCCCTCTCATTTCTACTTATCTCAACCAAAGGTTGTTTCAGAAATGCATTTAATCCCAACCTGTTCGATGCTTGAGGGAAGATAGATGACAGGTCTTTCGCATCAACAGCGTATTCGCCTAATGAGTATCTTGAAGAAAGTCGGTGTAATTAAGTTCGGAAATTTCACCTTAAAAGACGGATCAACATCAAAAATCTACATTGATATGCGTATACTACCGAATTTTCCCCTGGAATTTATAGAAACGATTGATTTAGCTTCTGTCTATCTTGGAAACACAGGAATACTGAATAACACAGATTGTTTCATTGCGCCACCCCTTGCTGGTGTCCCCTTGGCAACCGCATTATCCCTATCCCTTCACAAACCCTATTTCCTTGCGAGGATGGAACCCAAGGCCTATGGGACCAAAAAACAGATTGAAGGAAACATCACGGGTAAGACCATCCTAGTTATAGATGATGTAATCACTTCGGGTGGTAGTAAACAGCCTATCATTAAAGCAATCCGTGATCAGGGAGGATTTGTGAATTATATTTTCGTGTTCGTAAACAGAATGAAATCTAATGAGGAATTAGCTGATTTTGAGGTAAACAATTCTCTTCAAGTGCATTATTTGCTTTCCCTGGAAATGATCGATGGATTGAGATAAAATTGGATTGACTGAGAGGAAGCCAGTTATTGAAAGTTACACGAAGCGCCCGTGACGTTTTTCAGTTCGATACAAACTTTTTTGATGATGAGGGTAATTTAAGCTTCTCTACATTCCGAGATGTCCATCTATTTGTTCAACGATTAAATGAAAACAGGGAATCGACCGCTGAGCCTATTTATGCGAGCGATATTAACGGACTAGTCCTTGAAACGACAATTTTCGAAACCTGGTTGAATTCATTTCAACCTCAAGCTGATAGAGATGTTATAGAGGAATTATTTACGTACTTGGAAGATCAAATAGGAAAGGAAGAACTAGAGTCCACACTTAAGGAATTTCTGAGTGAATTTCCTCCGCCTGGAATTTATTCGGATAGAGAAACTATTAAACAATATTTAGAGGCATCTCCATCAGCAGAACAAAACAAAAAGCACGCGCTTACTTCCATGATTGTTTTATGGATAAGTAATGAAAATCCTGTTTTTTCTCGTGTTTCCCCCCTTATGGATGACACCTCACTAGCAGACCTTACCACCTATCAACAAGTTATATCGATTTCTAGAGATTTTTTCCAAAGCCAGCCGCCTATAGGTGATGAGGATCAGACACTCTTTGAAATGCTCTATTCATTAAAAGATAAGGATCCTGCTTCAATTCGAGGTCAGTTAGAATACATTCGTGACCATTGGGGGTATCTTCTGGGTGAGTATGAGGTGAAAATACTTCAAGCCCTTGATTTTATCGAGGAAGAAGAAAGAATGAGGGGAGGAGGCCCAGGAGAGGCCCAAGTTTATATCTATGATTCCCTCGCGGATAATTATTCCGTTGACGGCACCTGGATGCCTCAGGTTGTTATGATCGCAAAGAATACCCAGGTTTGGCTTGATCAATTGAGTAGAAAGTACAGCAGGGATATCCATCGATTGGACCAGGTGCCCAACGAAGAACTTACACAATTAAAACAATGGGGGTTCAATACTCTTTGGTTAATCGGGATATGGGAACGGAGTCCGGCTTCAAAGGTTATTAAGAGATGGAGTGGCAATCCTGAGGCTGAAGCATCGGCCTATTCGATTTACCAATACACAGTTGCTCGAAATCTAGGGGGGTACGACGCGCTGCAAAGGTTCAAAGAAAGAGCTGGGGATATCGGAATTCGCCTAGCTTGTGATATGGTTCCGAACCACACGGGTGTGGATTCTCAATGGGTGATTGAGCATCCCGAATGGTTCATATCCCTCCCATATATACCGTTCCCTAGTTACACATATTCAGGGGTAAGTGTATCAAATGATCCTCGCATCGGAATCTACATCGAAGACCAATATTTCAGCCGCGCTGATGCGGCGGTTACTTTCAAAAGAGTGGATTATGTCACCAATGAAACTTCATATGTTTATCACGGCAACGACGGCACTAGCATGCCGTGGAACGATACAGCACAGCTAAACTATCTCAATTCTGAAGTTCGGGAGGCAGTTATACAGACCATCCTACAAGTAGCCAAGATGTTCAGAGTAATTCGGTTTGACGCCGCCATGACCCTAACACGTAAGCATTACCAACGGTTATGGTTTCCTGCACCTGGAACAGGAGGGGATATTCCCTCTCGAGCCGAACACGGGATTTCAAACCAGGAATTTGCAAAAGCTATGCCCAAGGAATTCTGGCGTGAGGTAGTTGACCGAGTAAATCAGGATGTGCCTGATACTCTATTAATCGCCGAGGCTTTTTGGCTCCTAGAGGGATATTTTGTCAAGACATTGGGAATGCACCGAGTGTACAACAGTGCGTTTATGAATATGCTTCGTGATGAGGATAATGCAAAGTACCGATTAGTTGTCAAGAATACATTGGAATATGATCCTGAGATATTGAAACGCTTTGTTAATTTTATGAACAATCCTGACGAAGAGACTGCGGTATCACAATTCGGAAAAGGGGAGAAATATTTTGGAATTTGCGTTTTACTGGTCACAATGCCAGGTTTGCCATTATTTGGACATGGACAAATTGAGGGTTATGAAGAACGATATGGTATGGAGTACAGTAAGGCGTACTGGAACGAAACACTGGATGTTGGTTTTGTCGAGTTTCATGAAGATATCATATTTCCTCTACTAAAACGTCGATATTTGTTTGCAGAGGTTACCAACTTTTGGCTTTATGATTGTTACAACGCAGATGGTACCGTAGACGAAGATATTTTCATCTATTCCAATGGACAAGATGGTAATAATGTTGTCGTAATTTATCATAATCGTCACAAACAAACAAGTGGATGGATAAAGATGTCCTCGGCCGTACTAATCAAGGAACAAGACGGGACATCAAAACTAGTACAAACGACAATTGGGGAATTAATAGGACTACATTCAGAGGAGGAGTATTTTATCCGTTTTCGAGACGTAATAGGTAACCGGGACTATCTTCGAAAAAGTAACGAAGTCCTCGAACAAGGGCTGTACATTAAATTGGGCCCCTATCAAGCCATGGTGTTGATGGATATCCAGGAGGTAATCGACACTTCAGGGGTATACGGTAGGCTTTGTAGAAAACTGGCGGGAAGTGGCGTCCGTGACCTTGATCAAGAAATTGGTAAAAGCCAAAAAGCATTAGTATCAGAGTAGATCAAGTTTCCGTAGAGCTACCCAAACAGGAACGATTAGAACCACACTAATGATAACTATGATCCAAAACGCATATGGATGATCATAAAATGGCAATTCTACGTTCATTCCGTATAATGATGCTATTAGAGTCGGAACCATTAAGATGAACGAAATAGAAGCTAATACTTTGATCAAGTCGTTTTGGTTGTTAGAGATTACGCTGGCAAAAGCATCCAACGAAGACTCAACGAGGGTACTATAGATATTAAGGAGGTCGGCCTGTTGTTGGAGGTCGATGGAGAGATCCTCCAAATCATCCTGAACATCAGAAAGATTGAGGAACATCGGGGCTTTCTTCAAACCATAAAATGCTCTAAGATTTCCTTTCAACGCTGCATCCAAATAAGTGGTGTCCCTGGAGAGTCGAAAAACATCTTTAATAGAACTTGATCTAATAGATTCAAAAATATCTTTTTCCACCTTAGCTAAATCGGAATCAATCGTATCTACTACCAGTTCAAAACTTTTAACAACGGTTTCAAGCCAATCCAACAATACCAAGATTGTTGGAGTTGGTCGTTTCCTACGTGACCCTATTGGTTTTCTGATGCTTTTAGTTTTGATCTTTTCTGATACAATTGTAACTAGGAAGTCCTTGGTCAAAAAAACTACCACTGGTCGTGTTGTTGGTTGTTTTTGATAGTTAGCGGACATTAGATTTATTGATTCAATTGCAGGGACACGTAAAACAAGTTTCACGAACTCAGGATTTTCAGGTTCTAGTTCCAAACGTGGACGTTCGTCTTCATCCAACGAATCCTCCAAATCTTCCCAAGGAATGTCAAATGTTGTTTGAATAGTTCTCAATTCCTCCTTTGATGGCATCGTACAAATTATCCAAACGGGGATGTTGGGCCTGATCCCCTTTACAAAATCGGTATAAGTGAGGCCAGTATTTAGGTTTCGTACTTCTATCATTTGACAAAACCTCCAACAATGTGCAATTTTCGGTTTGTGGGAATCTACAACGCTGTAAGGATGAAAACTTATCAACCTAAAAGGGTGTCATATTGACAAGGTTATTGAAATAGTCATTGACTCTCCTAGGCTTGCGAGCTAAACAGATCTATCTCATTGTGTCTAATGCAATCATTTTATAGGTTTGCCCAGGGGATTAACCAGATGGGTTCAATGAAATTCCTTGATGCCAAAAAAGTGTCAGATATTAAACAACTAGCTATCCCAGAGCGGGACCAAGGTGTAACGCGCACCTATTATAGCTATCCTGCTAAATTTTTGGCTAAACTACCACAAGGACTGATTTCACGATTTACCTTAGAGGGAGATCTTGTACTTGATCCATTTGTAGGAGGTGGAACAACAGGACTCGAAGCCATGATTCTAAATCGAAGGTTCATAGGTTATGATATTAATCCGTTCGCTATTCTTGTCTCGAAGGTTAAAACCACCTATATCAAACCTCATCGCTTAAATCAAGAATTAATATGCCTATGCCAAGATCTAAACATGGTTTCGGAGGGATTAAATGGGGTTCTCGATGAGGGGGATAAAATGTGTCTTGGACCACAAATTTCCCGAGAGATCGAAGGGCTTGCCTTAAAGATAAGTAGGATTAGTGATGAAGATGTTCAGCGATTCTTCAAACTGGCATTAATACATACAGTAAAGATTGTCGGTAGACGTGATTTTGAAATTAGAAAAGGAGGACAAAATGTTTCCATTCATCCTATTTTCGAGAGAAAATGCAATAAGATGATTCGAAACATGGCTGATCTTCCTAGACATCCTCTATATATCCCTAAGTTTATGCAATCATCTAGTCAAAACCTTGATATAATACAAGACAGCGAAGTAGATCTAATAATAGGGAGTCCCCCATATAAGGACAAAGATATTGAGTATCAGCATATTCAAATCCAAAGAAGATCGCTGCATAAGTCTAAAAGATCAGACCTAATCTCCAAACTATTAGGAACACAACCATTAAGTAAATCAGTCCTATGTTGGACTGGAGAGAAAGGTCGGGTTTATTGGAAAACCAGCGCCGATGTTTTGAAAGAATGCTTCAGGGTTTTAAAACATGGTAACTTCGGTTTCTTCTGGACAGGATTTAAGTCTCAGGCTGATACTGAGAAGTATTCAGAACAACTAATAGATACAGGATACCAGCTTGCTGCAATCATGCCCGTCGAATTGAGTAATGACAGAGCCGCCTCTAGCAGATCTACTCACCATGGTCGTACCACACACATGATGTCCTCTGATAACTTATTCATCGTTAAAAAGTTATGAATCAGTACCTAGTTTATAGGATACCCTTTTGGGGAATGTCGGGTCTTACACGTAAAACGACGGGGGATCAGAATCCTCAGGTGGTTTCTGAGGACCGATTTGGATTTCCCCATGTTGTTGTTCAAATCGCTTGACATGGTCAAGCATCCACGCAGCCATACGTTTCCAGACGGCCGGTGCCAGCCGAATATTAAGCACGAACTTGTGTTCGACGGTATCTAATACAATCTGACCAGGACGTTCACCCTTCCGAGGGATGAGATTATCCTGAAAGAAGCTGATATTCCCCTCATTTGGATTCATGCCCCCAAAAAATCCAGAGATTGTATAGGAGGGCACATCATCAAATGAGACCTTTCTTTTTGGCTCCTTCTGAGACATTTGTATCCATTCCTTGATTTAGAATCTAATAAAACTCCCTCTTATGTAAGCTTGGGCTGATTAATATCCTTAAAATTCTACTGAAAGAAAACCCAAAATATGTTCATTGTTATAATCTAACATTTTTCAGTCCCCTGATCTCGGAAGTCAATTAATGACGACATTATTTACTGTCGATGACCTTTTAATCGGCTTACTTCTAATTGGATTAGCTTTTTTCATTGTAATCGCTCTAACTATTTATTCATTAATTCAAGTGGTTTTTTATGGTCGAAAGCGCTTTATTATTGGGACTGATAGTAAAGGGGCGGACGCGGTTCTGTCAGGTGCTGATCTTTCACGCGATATGACTGTTACACAGGCGACAATGACTGGAGTGGGAGCAATGATAGGAGCTGGGATCTTTGTATTGACGGGAATTGCTGCTGGAATTGCGGGTCCAGGCCTACTCGTTGCATTTGCCTTTAATGGTCTTATTGCAACGCTAATTGCAATGGTTTATGCTGAATTAGGATCTGCCATGCCTGAAGCCGGCGGTGGCTATGTATGGGCCAGAGCTGGTCTCGGAGAAACACAAGGTTTCTTCTCTGGTTGGATGAGTTGGTTCGCAGCAGCTGTTGCGGGCTCGCTCTATGCATTGGGGTTTTCTGCTTACATAATTGCTCTTTTGGACGGCATAGGTATGCATATTCCAATAGAATGGATTTCAATCATTAGTAAACTGATAGCAGTGATGGCAATTCTTGCGTTTTTGGCGATCAACATTGGTGGATCCTCCATAATGGGAAAAGCTGAAACATGGATTTCTGGGGCAAAAATTCTTATCCTAGGTTTTTTTATTGTAACGGGTATCTTGATAATGATTGGGAATCCAGTTCAAACCACTTCTAATTTCGTTGATTTCTTTCCTCAAGGTTTTTTTTCAATTTTTGTGGCGATGGGCTTTACTTTCATTGCCTTTGAAGGTTATGAAGTTGTTACTCAGACGGGGGAGGAGATTTACGATCCCAAAGTTAGTATTCCCAAATCCGTGATTCTTTCTGTACTTCTGGTTATTCCTATCTACTTGTTGGTAGGAGCGGTTTCATTGGGAGCATTCGCAGCCGAGGGCCAAGCAACATGGGAATTCCTTGCCGAACATGAGGAATTAGGGCTTCTTTTTGCAGCAGAACAGATGGTTCCAGGACTTGGCCTTCTTGTTATTCTTATAGGAGGAATTTTGTCCACTCTGTCCGCTTTGAATGCCGCTCTCTATTCTTCGACCCGTGTGGCCTTCGCTTTAGGCCGCGATGGTTCATTGCCTACAAATTTTGCTTCTGTATCGGATAAACGTCGAACCCCAGTTGTTTCCATTAGAATAACGGGCCTTGTGGTGATTCTAATGGCCATTGCGATTCCAATTGAAGCTGTCGCAGCCGCTGCCGATTTGATGTTCATGCTGCTATTCCTCCAGGTCCTAATTGCCGCTGTAGTAATCCGCCGAAAGATCCGAGTAAGCAATACTCAGCTCGATTACGGATATCAGACACCATTCTTCCCATTGATTCCAATATTGGGAGCTGGAGCACTGGTTATCCTGTTCTTATTTACTCTTTCAATCCATATTGAAGCATCATTAGTTACTGGGATTTGGTTGCTTACTGGATTGGTCGTATATCTCGGCTATTCAAAATACCGGACGGTCACACGTCTTCCCTCAAAGTTGGAAAAGCATGCCCGTCCACGTTTGGAACATCTCCCAGAGCAATTCTTCACAACGGTTTTGGAAAATATTCTTGTCCCCTTAAGGGGAAAACCATTTGAGTGGGACGCTATAAGAATCGCTATTCACCTTGCACATGAATATGGAGTAAGAGTAACTCTCTATCATTATGGCTCTGAACCAGAGGACAGTTTTACCTCCTTCGTTGATCAATTTAAGCTGTTTGGCGTTGCGCATGAACTAAAAATCGTTTCCCCGAATCGAGACAATCCCTCTCCCAGAGACATAATTCAACATCTGATCGAGGTTGGAAGCACTGGAAATTACCAATTGGCAATTCTCCCTTCGAATCGGAGACGCAAATTCTGGGAAGTATCCATCTCTAAAAATGCAATTCGTAAAATGCCCATCCCAGGTTTGCAGGTTTTTCCTGGAAAAGAGGAAACATGGGGAGAAAAATTGACCTTCGAACATGTCGGAGCCCTCATACCCGGTACTGCACGGGATTTACTTCTACTTCAGCTTGGAATAGCTATTGTATCATCGACACGGCTGGCTGACCTCGTAGCTTATCATTGGACCGAAGTTCCTAATTTGATGACACCCAGAGCTTTATCCGAAGCGCCTGGGGTCCGTGAAGACATTGCGATATTTTTACACAATATTGGCGAGGCTCTAAGAATGGGAATTCCCATTCAACAACGACACGTCCTTGGGCACGATTTTGTGAGAAGCATCGGAGAAATTGTAATACAAGACAACCTGGATTGCCTTGTTCTAGGCTATGGGCGGCCTAGACTAACCCCCCGGCCCTCCGTCAAACTAGCTCGTAAAATCAGCTGTACTACTATTGTATTCCACGGCCGTCCCCCTGGACCAGAAGCATGATCATTCTGCCTTCATCAAAAAGCGCGCAAATCTAATATTTTGTAAGTGCATCGAAAATTAACCCAAGGAGACAAACACTACCCAAAAGATGTGTGGTGGAAATGTTAACTGAAAAAATTGATCCCAAGCTTGAAGATATTTTAATCATCATCCAAGAACTAATGAAGTACGAGAATAGGATTGCAGGAACAGAGCAAATAAAAAACGCCAGTAGGTACATTAGCAAATTCTTGGATAATTTTACAGGTATCAAAGCTTGGATAGATCAGTTTCCGATTTATACTAGTTTTCCCATTTCATCAGATCTTTCGATCATAACTCCCATTAAGAAGAATGTAAAAAGTTTTCCCAATGGTTATTCAAGACCTAGTCCTCCTGAAGGTATTAGAGGAGAGCTCGTTTATGTTGGTTCGGGTGGTAGTACCGAATATGAAAATAAGGATGTAAGAGATAAGATAATACTTGCAGATTTATCCTATGCGCCACCTCGACCAGAAAAGGCCTGGATTGCCCTAACTAAGGGGGTAAATGCAATGATCCTTTCCAATTGGGGCCAAGAAGATAATCAAGTTGTAGGAAGAGGAGCGATCAAACATCGGTGGGGTCCACTCGTTCCTGAGGATGTTCCTCTTATCCCTCGAATTACGTCTGTAAATATTGCGCGTAAAGACGCTGAAGAACTAAAATCGATACTTAAAACGCAACAAATTACCTGCAACCTGAAATGCGAGGTAAAAGAAAAATGGGTTACCTCACATCAACCTACGTGTAGAATATCCCCAACCAACCTAAAATATGACGGGCTGCTGGTGGTTGGAGCTCATCTTGAAGCATGGGGGGGAACAGCTACTGATAATTCCGCTGGAAATGCTATCGTCATGGAAATTGCACGGGCTCTAAGTGATGCCAGAGACAATATCAAACGTGAGGTTATAATGTCCTTTTGGGATGGCCATGAGATAGGAGAGGCTGCTGGGTCAGGATGGTTTGTTGACCACTACTGGCCAGAGCTCTCCAACCGCGGATTAGGGTACGTTAACATTGACGGGTGCGGAATGATCGGAACCAGCGATTTTGTTTCTTATTCGTCTCCCGAGACTTGGTCGTTTCTCGAGGAAATCGAGAAAGAACTGCTCGGACAAGTCTCTGCTAAAAAACTTCCTCTTAAGATAGGGGATAATTCATTCTTAGGGATTGGTATACCCTATATCTTCACTTTCGCTACATACCCACAGCAAGAACTAGAAAGGCATGGGAACGCAATTTTCGGATGGTGGTATCATAGTGAAGAAGACACATGGGATAAACTTGACCCAGAGCTTCTTGAGCTCCATGCAAAGCTGTATTTCGAATACGTTCGCCAGCTAGTAACGATGCCCGTGATTCCCTGGAATTATGAGGCTTATACTTCATACCTAATCAAAGAAGTAGAATTAGTCCAAAAAAGGTATCCATCAAATCCATTTCCTGAGTTGCTTTCACTAGTCAAGAGGAAATTAGGAACCTTGCTTCAAAACACTAGCGAACTACGTGAAATTATTTCTACCCTGCCCACAGATGAAAGCCTTGACATAAAAGCTAACGAGAGGAGGCAAATTAGTATGGTTAATAAGGTCATTTTACGCCTTGGGACGACGTTGAATCCAGCTTTTCGGAGTATCTCTGGAAAATACAGGCATGACCCATACGGATCCAGTAACCTAACCTTGCCCTTGCCTCGAGTGACTTCTGTACTTAATCAGATTAACGCATTTGAACCAACCGATGAACAGAGAAACAGTTTATTATTTCAACTACGACGGGAATACAATACCCTGTACGATGCTGTTTCAAATGCGATCCATGCAACTGAAGGTCTAGCTTAAGTTTTATTACTTTCTACGGTGTCGTCAGATACTTTGACAATCATCTTACCTCGATTAGATCCCTCGAATAGCTTTGCAAGGGCCTGAGGAGCGTTTTTCAATCCGATAATTACCTCTTCTCTATATTGAAGCCTTCCTTCCCTATACCACCTCTGAAGATCCGCCAGGGCCTTGCCTGTTCGTTCGAAATAATCCGAAACTATAAACCCTCTCATTGTGGCTCGCTTAAACAGCACGTTTCCAAAGCAAGTCAATTCGAAGCGGGGTTTTTTATCATTATACTGCGATATGAACCCACAGATGACGATTCGCGCATTTTTACCAAGATTAGCAAGGGCTGAATCTAGTATAGAACCTCCTACATTATCAAAGAATATGTCAATTCCGTCAGGGCATAGTTCTCGTAAACGTTTACGTACAGATTCAGCCTTGTAATTGACAGCTCCATCAAACCCAAGTTTTTCCGTAATCCATCTGCATTTCTCCTCTGATCCTGCAATCCCGATTACTTTGCAGCCCTTGATCTTACCTATCTGACCTACCAATGAACCCACTGCCCCTGCTCCTGCCGAAACGACAAGAACTTCTCTTTCCTTTGGTTTGCCAATTTCAAGCAGACCGAAGTATGCCGTCAATCCGATCATACCAAAGGGATTTAGAAAGGCGGTAAGAGAAACATTCTCTAATCTTTCAATTTTTGATAGCCAACCTTTCCCGTCACTCACAAGATAACGTTGCCATCCCAATAGCCCTGTTACAATGTCCCCTTTCTGAAATTTTGAATTTTTGCTCGCTTCGACAATTCCAAGTCCAATCCCTCGGATAACAGTGCCAATTTTTATCGGAGACATATAGGTTCGTTCTGGTCTCATCCATCCTCTGATGGTGGGATCAATAGAGAGATAAATGACCCTGATCAGAATCTTATTCATTGACAAATCGGGAACGGGTTCTTCGTTCCATTCAAAATCAGACGATTTTACTAATCCTTCTGGGTGAGCCGCCAGCCGCCATTGTTGATTCATTAATCTAGACAAATAATTTACCTCCTCATTATCAAAGATCTGAGCATTCTTTCAATATGATTATTGGTTGGTTTCAATTTTCTAGGGGGATTGGCCGGTTATATTAGTTTGCTTGCCCTATTCTTATCAGAGCTTTTTTTATCTTGAAGAGCCAATGAGTTCCTAAAGGAGTTTAAAAGAATGAAATTCTATCTCGCTGGATTAGGCAATTGGTACAGTGATTTCGAATTAATAAACCAAGCAGTTCTAGAAGCAGATAAGCTAAACTTCGATGGAGCTTTAATCCCGGATCATTACATGTGGGGAACTCCCGAATGGCTCAAACGTCCCGATAATAATGAGACAATGGAATCTTGGATTACCTTAACCCATCTTTTAGCCCAAACTGAACAAAGCCATCTTGGTACTCTTGTAACACCTATTCCCTTTCGACATCCGGGCATGCTAGCGAAAATGGTTTCAACTCTTGATATTTTATCAAGTGGACGTGTTATTCTGGGTGTCGGAGCGGGATGGTCCCAGGTTGAATTCGAAGGATTTAGTGTATGGGACGAACCACGAGTAAGAGTAGATAAAACGGAAGAGGGGCTAGAACTTATGATCCAACTTTGGACACAAGGCAAAGTGACATTTGAAGGAGAGTATTACAGAGCTCTAGGCGCAATTATCGAACCTAAACCCCTCCAAAAACCATATCCTAAGCTGTTGTTTGGTGGCTGGGGAGATAGGATGTTGAAACTGGCAGGAAAATACGCCGACATTTGTTTCATCCCCCCGTTTCAAGCTTCTGATTATCCAGATGAACGAAGGCAAATCGTAATTAATGCAGCAAGGCAATTTAGGCGGGAGAAGCATATTGAATTTATGGGTGGATCCATGGGGGGACGGTTTTTAAGAAGTCCTTTCAATATTACAGACTATTCCAAACGAATCGATATTGCTAGAGATGCTGGCATGGATCATTTTTTGGTTTCTTTACCCCACGATGATAGATTTTTTGAAAATCTCGGTGCATTCGCCCGGGATATTATACCCTCCTATCACTAAACGAATTCTTTTGTTTTTTCACTGGAACTAAGAACTAGGTTACGTAATGATATAGTAAAGGTCGATTGCTTTACATTGAGTCGTCTCTTAACGAAGGTGCCCCTTATGTGTGCAGAAAAGGGAATTTTACTCAGAAAAACGTTTTGGCTGGTAATCATTGGATTACTTCTATTGTCTTTTGAAATATCACAAGGAAGAGAGATCCAAAACCACAATCTAGTCTCCGAGCGAGATTCTAAACCTCTATCCGTAGTTCTTATGATTGGAGATGGGATGGGATTCCAACATGTTCAGTTGGCTCGTTGGATCGAAAAAGGAGTGAACGGTACTCTTAATATGGAAAAATTACCAATACATCTCGAAGTATCGACTCAAAGTGCCAATTCTCCAGTTACCGATAGTGCAGCAGCGGCAACAGCTATCGCAACTGGCAGTAAGACCAATAACGGCATGTTATCATATTTAGAAAATGGCCAAACACTTAAAACCATTTTAGAAATCGCCAACGAGCGAAACCTATCAACAGGGCTAATTACAACGACTGAAATATTTCATGCAACCCCAGCGGCGTTTTACAGCCATGTTAGATCTCGATCGAACACGAGTGAAATTGTCAACCAGTTATCGAACCAAAGTAGTATAGATCTATTTCTAGGAGGCGGTAGTAGTGCGTTTTCCTCCGTCACTCTTATGAAGATGGAACAGGAGGGATATACTTATGTTTCCAATCGAACTCAACTTGCAGCAGTAAACACTGGCAAGGTTCTTGGATTGTTCTCGCCAAATTCGATATCTTATGAACAGAATCGTGATCCCGATGTCACTCCAAGTCTTTCTGAAATGACCAACAAATCTCTGGAGCTTCTGAGTCGAGATGAAAATGGATTTTTCCTGCTGGTGGAAGGGGGAAAAATCGATTGGGGGGCACATGTTAACAACAAATTTGACACGGCATTGGAAACAATCGAATTTGACCATGCTGTGGACGTAGCAACAACATTTATTGAATCGCACCCGAACCATGAGATCTTATTGCTCGTAACAGCTGATCATGAGACAGGAGGTTTTTCGATTGAGGGTAACACTTTGAACGACTCTCTCCCTTCTGTTACGAGAACTTACACACAGAATAAGGCCCTTAGATTGGCTAGAGTTGCAAATGTGAGCGTAACTTGGAGTACCACTGGTCATACGGGCCAAGTGGTACCTTTGTACGGATTCGGGACAGTTTTATCCCATTTAAATGATATGAATATCGATAACACAGCTATTTTTGGAATTATGAAAAGCCACCTTTTTTCTACTGCATTGACTACTCCAACAACTACACCGTCCACAACACGGCCAATCCTGTGGAGTAGATTTGGTGTACTCCTTCCATTTTTCAGTCTGGTTATTTTGTCAATATTCGGTAAAAAAAGGAGGCAAAGGATCGATTAGGCAGAACCCATTAATAAGAAGCCGACTCTCATAAAGACAATAATGGAAAAAGGGGGAGGGAGGCTTCAGTTTACCCTTTCGACAACTGTTGCAATTCCAACACCCCCTCCTCCGCATAAAGTCTGAATCCCATACCGTTTATTCTCGTTAACTAGGTAATGAACCATATTGGTAAAGAACTGAACCCCTGAAGAACCTATCGGATGACCAATCGCAATAGCACCACCATAAGGATTCACTCTAGGGTCATCAAAAGGATAGTCGAAATGTCTGGCGAACGCGAGACAGGGGGAGGCGAAAGCTTCATTCGGCTCAATACAGTCCATATCTGACATAGTTAAATCACCTGCACGTTTTAAAGCACGTTCTTGGGCAGGAATCGGCCCAGTCAACATAAGCATCGGATCATCGCCTGCAACCGCCGTTGACAATACGCTCGCCATAGGTTTCAAACTAAGTTCCTCTGCCTTTTCGCGGGCCATTAACATCACTGCGGATGCACCATCTGATATCTGGGAGGAATTCCCTGCGGTAACGCGACCATCGTTCCTAAATACAGGTTGCAAGCTTTTCATTTGCTCCCAAGCAGTATCGGGATCATCCAATGCAATTTGTCTCACTGTTTGATCTTCTTTAGCCAAACGTGTTTCAAATTCTCCGTCCTGCTTTTCGATTTTAACCTCAAAAGGGATTACACGGTTTTCGTACTTTTCCTTATCCCGCATCGCTTTTGTGGCCTTCTGATGCGACCATAAACCAAAGCGATCCATATCCTCTCTGGTGAGATCGTATTTTTCGGCGACCAGTTCTGCCGAAATCCCCTGAACGAAGCTCATCCTCTCTTGCAGATCAGGCATACGCGATTCTGAGACATGAGAATAAATATTCTGGACATCAATGAAGGTTCCGAGTTGAAAATCTATTCCCATGGGATAATGTGTCAAATTTTCGACCCCCGCGGCTATCATGATGTCACCATCGCCCACTTTGATGGCGTTAACACACGTATTGATGGCTTGAAGTCCTGCGTTACAATACCGGTTTACTGTTGCTCCAGCGACTATATCAGGGATATTTTTCGCCATAATCGCCGCAATTCTTCCGATATTCGCCCCTTGATCTCCTAATTGTGTAAGAACTCCCACATGCACATCTTCAATTTCGTGTGCGTCGAATTGAGACGATTTTTCCTGAACCCGATCAACTAGTGACTCCAGAATCCCAGCCAGCATGTCTTGTGAGGAAGCATTTCTATAATACCCCCCGTACTTTGTCATTTGGGCCCGAGAGGACTTTCCTATTGGTAACCTGATAGCGTCGACAACCACAACCTCACGTACTTCTTTGACCATTGATTTCTCACCTTTTCCTAATATTATATCGTATTATTCAATGGCGTTATTCATAGAATTTATAACAATTATCTTAAGAGTCTATATAAGCAAGAGAAATTCAAGTCACAACAAGGATACTTAATATCTACTTGTCAATGACCGTATTGCGAGAGCACGTTTCGTTTTACACTCCTATGGATCGAGAGAAAAATGGTATCATTAGAACTAAAAAGGGCACAGAGAATTCTAAAAGGTGAAAATATCACTGTCCTGCCTGATTTCTTTCTCGATGTTATCATAAATCCGCACATGAGCTACAAGGACTTAATAGAAGGGATTCAAGAGATATATGAGCGAGGGGGAGGGAACCTATTAGGTCCTCGAATCAATTATGTGTTTGGAGGCAATGGCGGAAATGTGGCAAAGACTCTAGGAGGGCTGGGAGCCCAAACAACCTTTATCACCAAAACCTCTGTACTCGGGAAAATCTTGGTTGAACACTTCCTTCATCCATTGGGGGTGTCCACCTATATTGACTCGACCGGCGAGATAGCCAGTTCAGTTGTCTTGGAGATCCCTGAAGGCGGTCAAAAACGCAACGTTATGTTATCATGGGCTGGGAGTGTTGCCCAGTTCTCTGCGAAAGAGCTCACTGAGACTCAATGGGAAGTTCTACGAGCAAGTCGTTTAATAGCAATAACAAATGCACAAAATCAGCAACTGGAAGGTTTAACTGCGAAAATCCTCTCCGAGATTTCTCCCAACACGGGAGTATCCGTCGATTTCTCTGATCTCTCTCCACATCTCCACAGAGTCAAGGGATTTCGAGAACGTTTATTGGATCATCCCGTTAGGCCTCCATCCTGGGTTATAGGGAACGAAACGGAAATCAGGATACTTACCCAACTATCCTCTGGACCAGCACAAGCCGGAATCCAAAACCTTTCTTCGGAATATCCGGAAACAAGCTTCGCCCTCCATACCTCTAGGGAGGCGCAACTTTGGTCTGGCGGGGAAATGATGGCCAACGTGCCGTGTTTTAAGATTAATGTCCATAGAGCTACTGGTGCAGGGGATGCCTGGCATGCAGGATTCTTAATAGGAATAAATTTGCAGTTAAGTCACGAGGATGTTCTGAAAGTGGCAAATGCAACGGCTGCGTATCAGATTTCTACCGGAAACATCGGATCATTAGCTCAAGTAGTTCATTTTGCCCAGCGAACTGATGTCTACACGAAATCAGACTGTTATTAGAAGTAAACTGGATTCAAACACTAACCCATATTAACAATACAGTTTATATCGGGGGGCGTTTTATTGCCTAACAATTGATTTCAAGGGTATTCATTGTTCTGATCAAAGGAATGTCAACGAAATGGCGGTTAAGGAGAATACAGTTCTTGTTGTGGGGACTGGAACCATAGGAGAGCCATTAACTGGACTATTGGCCGATAAACATATCGCAAAGCAACTGGGCATTGACGAATTGATATTTTATAAGCATACGCCCAGGGTTACTGATCGTCCCATGATTAAAGGGCTTTTATCGCGGGGAGCCCACATGTGTGTGCGTCAAGACAGGGCTAACGATTTCCGCGCGATTGGAGTCGAACCAACATATACCTTCCAAGATGCCTTAGCTAGGGCTAAAGTTGTGGTTGATTGTACAGCCGAAGGAATGGGAGTTAAAAATAAAATCATGCACTATGAAAACGGGAATAATGTCCGTGCGTTCCTGGCCCAAGGCAGTGAGGCTGGATTTGGCCTTCCGTATGGAGTAGGTCTTAACGATGAAGTGTTAGGTAGGAAAAATTCAAAGTTTATCCAGGTTGTCAGCTGTAACACGCATGCGGCCGCGAGGATCCTTAAGGATTTAGCTTTTGAAGAAAATGGTGATGAAAAGGATCGAAGTATCCTAGGAGAAGCGCGGTTTGTTTTTATGCGGAGGGCAAGCGATGTTTCGCAAAATGGGTCATTTATTCCTGCCCCCTCGGTTGGACAGCACAAAGATCCGACATTTGGCACCCATCATGCCAAGGATGTGTATAGATTATATAGTACGCTCGGATACCATCTCAACGTTTTCTCTAGCGCAATCAAGCTTAATACGCAATACATGCACGTTTCATCATTTCACTTGGTTTTGGAAAAGGATAGCGCGCCATCTTTGGACGATGTCAAAGAACGCTTCATCAAGGATCCTTATGTGGCAGTAACTTATAAAACTGATGCAAATGTCATCTTTAGCTTTGGTCGTGAGTATGGACATTATGGACGGATCTTAAACCAGGCAGTGATCGTCCTCCCCTCATTAGTGGTACGGAAGAGCCGTTTATTCACCGATAGCGTTGAAATCATAGGTTATTCGTATACCCCCCAGGATGGAAACTCTTTATTGAGCTCGACCTCCGCAGTAGCATACTTTTTGAATCCTGAGGAAGTGACGTTGGGGGAACCCCTTCCAAGCCTAGAACCGTTCATGTTTACGGAGGTTTAATTTTCCTTTCCAGTACAAAAGTTATGCTTCGAAAGTTCATTCTCTTGTTTATCTATTCTATTCAGATATTTGGTCATTTAATAAGGATCAGAAGAAGCAGGGGCTTTTCCGACTCTATTTCCTTTTATTCTTCCTGATATATGAAAATTCCTTGCCCTAAAATTCTGATTAACTGATCTACTACAATTCTCCCTTTTGGTCTTCCCTCAGAATGTTACCCAGATCATTCTGGAATAACCCCAATTTTATAATACAGTCCAATATCTCTTACCTCAAGAAGGCAATATTCGCGGTCTCGCTCAAACTACCAGTACTATGTTCAAGAATGACCCCTATGTCGTGTTAAACTAACGAATATTCGCTTGAAAAATTAGGCCATTCACGAATATTCGCGAATGGTATTACAACCTCAACAGTATCATCCTGGGCAAACACCAATTGTTTACCAACTCTATACAATTTCTATCGTGCTTTTCTGAGGATACTAGATAAATTGAATTTGCCAAAAACCCCCCTCGTTGATGTAGGATCATTATGAGACTTTGGAATCGTGGTCAAGAAAAGGCGACTGTTTTTGGAACATTAGTGATTTTTGTTCTTCTGATTAGCTCTGTTCCTACTTTGTTACCACAGCCCTTTGATCCTGAAGGCTCTTTCTGGGAGGATGAGGTGGGAATCAACTCTTTAAAAGGATCAATTAATAGGATTAAAGTACCAAGGTTAATAACGGAATCTGCGAGTGATTCCAAATCTATCCTTGTTGAAAATCTTCCTGAAGATCGTTCCCTGCTCCCTTTAGCCATTGGCCAGCAAACAGGGCCAGGCGGAGGGAGTTTCTCCGTTTATGATTCTTTCAATTGGACGGGAGAAGAGATGATGAACACCTCAAATTCTTACGTTTCGGGGAAACCGACAAGCAATAGTGATTCTCTTACGGTGACGAATTCCACGGGCTACAATAGACAATACGGTGTATTCGATATCAATGATGTTGAAGCAGAATATAACAAAACCAACATCGAAGACACTACAAATTATAATTTTGCCTTTCAGTGGGATTCACAGAATATTCTGGCAGGGGGAGACGGTTACTTCGAGGTAGCGATGTCATTTCAAATAAAAACAGCTTTTGCATATATTAAGAAAGTCAGGATGTACGTTGCTGGAGTGGCATCAGCAACAGGGAAGATCTATATTACGAATGCTACAGGCGGCAATGTGCCGAATGATGTCAACATAACCTCAAAAGAGGATTTAGGGAGTACGGGGGAAGCCTGGCATGAATACACATTCGATGCTCCCGTTCTTCTCCAAAGCGGGCAAACCTATTTTGTAGTCATGAATGAAACGAATGCTGACGATGATAGTGACTTTTGGAGATGGTTCTATATTTACGATTCTGCTGCAAGTGGGGATGGGGTCGATGAAGGCATTGTTTGCTATAAAGAAGCCACACATTCCACTTGGAACACTTTTGCCAATCGTGATCTTCCGCTTCAGCTCGAAATATTGCCTGTTGAATGGAATGGAACAAGCTATAACGCTAAAATCTACACAAATCCTGCGGAACTTGATTTTAGTTATGAATCATCGGAAGGTATAACCAAATTAAATACGTTCAATGGATTT
This sequence comes from Candidatus Thorarchaeota archaeon, assembly GCA_048882505.1. Lineage (GTDB taxonomy): Archaea > Asgardarchaeota > Heimdallarchaeia > Hodarchaeales > Hodarchaeaceae > Hodarchaeum. Next base: position 2,693 of record JBHLRO010000012.1, on the reverse strand, counting down.
TCATGGAATGATTCAACATGGCATAAATTTTCAACCAATACCTCAGTTTCATTTAACCTGTCATTTGTTACCAATTATACCTATGCTCTATCTCCAGTTTCAGCAAGCTCATCATATCTGGTCTCAAACAGTTCAATCGTTGCCTGGAACCTGACTTTTTCAACCGCTAAGGTTAATACCACCTATAATATACGTAATCATTCAATAGGTATTTCAGGGATTAAAACAGACTGGAATGGAACCAATATTTATTGGAATGATTCAGCTGTCCCCGAGTTTTCTAGTCTTTCAGATAACACGAATGTAACTTGGGATGGCGACCCCGCTCATAAGTACAGTTTTGGCAACACAACGATGGTAGTTAATGCGAGTACATTGGCAGAAAACGCTACTTGGCATGTGTGGTTCGAGGCTCCAAACTATCTCTTATCGTTTAATCTATCTAGGGGTGTTGCTGATTTACAATTTCCCTATCAAGCTAATGTTACAGATGTTATTGATTTAAAATTCGAGGTTCCAGAATCAGGAGGAAATATCAGTTACTGGATTGAATATTATGGACTACCGATCTATAAAAACTTAGATTTCGATTCTATAAACCCGACAATTATCGATTCTTGGGATATTAATAATACAGTGCCTCAAACCACGAATGTAAACGGTACATATGATCTGCAAGGATTCTGGATGAGCGAAGATGAAACCAAAGTGGGAACATCTACCCGAAACCTCGATGTTTTCATTAACACCACGTTAACAATTAATTCTAGTGACAATTTGGATGTAGTAATTGGAGAAAAAATCACGCTGTGGGCGAATTATACATCAAATCACAACTCAACACCAGGTACATTATCACATATTAGAAATGCAAGGATTTGGGCAAATGCCAGCTGGCCACAAGGTTCTAAGCAGAACTTTAGCATGAATCAACCCTCAGGACAGTATTACAACTCTTCCTTTACAACTGATGGGGAAGTACCCGGTTCCACTGGAACTATTACGATTACTACTCAGTTTTCCTGGTTTGTGAATTGGACTACCGTTGTAACTATTAGATTTGTTGGGAATTCAAATCTTACCATGAATGCTACAAATCTCCTCCTCGAATGGCGTGAGAACGCGACGCTTCGGGTAGATTATAATGATACCTCAGGGGCGCCTATAGGAGGAGGAATGATTACTGTAGATGGAAACAATGCCAATGAGATTAATAATGTATATTATTATCGCCTGAATACAACAGATTATGCTGGAGAAGGAATCTATTCTAATCTTGTGATCAACGCTACCCATCCTAACTATGTTTCTCGCGAAATAGTTTTTGACTTGATTATTACTCCAGGTGAAACCAGCATAACTGGAAGAAGTGGCGGGCAAACTTTAACAAACATAACTGGAGGCGTTTCGAAATCCTATGCGAACAGTTCCGCCGATAATCTTTCCGTTAATCTACGTTACTATTATATATTGGCAGATGATACATTAAATACACTTGCACCAAGTATTGTTTCGCCAATCCCATATAACGTACCCGTGAAAGAGTCTAACCTTACATGGACAATTGTATTCAATCCTAACAAAACGGGGTCTTTTCTGATCAATGTTACATTTGGTTTAACCAATTATAATAGTAGTACCTTTGTTTTCAATTTGACTGTCACAAAAGCTAACACAACGATTTATTCAGAGATTGGCACGTCCGCAGCTACCTATTATAATGAGAGTCTCGATTTTTTCCTCTTATATAATAATACTGAGTATAACGAGAATATTACAGGATTATCTGAAGGAGCAGGCATTACCCTCAATAATACAAAAGTAGGTTTCCTGAATCGTACAGGAGACTACTACTGGTTCCGTATAGGTCCAACCACAATACCACTTGGGATTCATTCTACGAATATTACTTTCGCCCACATTTATTTTGAATCTAGTTTTATTGTCGTGAGTTTCGAGGTTTTGCCGCGCCCTACCGACCTCACAGGACAGTCTGGGAGTCAACCCCTCGTTAACGATACGACTGTTGTCACCCAGTACTTTGCCAACAGCTCCGCCGATAGTGTGGTTATTAATTTAGAATACTACGATCAGTTCACCTCTAATATCTTAGATACGAGTTCACCGCTGATTTTGGCTTTCATCCCAATCACAGGCACCGTTAAGGAAAGCAATCTGTCCTGGACTTTGACCTTCAATCCCAATCAAACAGGCTCCTTCCTCATTAACATTTCCTTCAATTTGGCAAACTATAAGGATGCTTTATTCATCTTTCATTTAACGGTTTTCAAAGCCCAAACGGTTATTCACAGTGGCTTGCCATCTGATCCCACCGTCTACCATAGTGAGCATTTGGACTTCTTTCTCTTGTACAATAACACCAACTATAATGAGAATATCACGGGGTTAACACTAGGTTCGGGGATCACTCTTAACAATTCATATATCGATTTCCTCAATCGGACTGGAGACCACTATTGGTTCCGTTTAAATCCAAACTCACAAGCTGTTGGATCTTACGCAACCAACGTTACCTTTTCACATATCTATTTTGAATCTAGTTTTATAGTCGTGAGTTTCGAGGTTTTACCGCGCCCCACCGACCTCACAGGACAATCTGGGAGTCAACCCCTCGTTAACGATACGACTGTTGTCACCCAGTATTTTGCCAACAGCTCCGCTGATAGTGTGGT
>JBHLRO010000011.1:0-119485 GCA_048882505.1 Candidatus Thorarchaeota archaeon | reverse complement strand
AACGGAAATCTAATTGTCCGAACTTATACGAGGAAGGGGAATTCAATTCGAATTACTCCTGAAGGGGCCGCCTTCCTGGATCAAATCTTTTCTGATTTATGGGTGGTTTTAGCAAGCAAAGGCCGTGAGGCACCAGAAGAAATTCGCATTAAGGGCAAGGTTATAACAGGCATGGGCGCACCAGGGTAAGTAGAATGTAGGGGTTTTTTGTTTTCATCAACCTTTAAGTTTCGGTTTATTTAGTCCATATACCATCCTTGAGAGGGTTGCTATGAAGATACCGAGGAAACCCCAGATGATTGCTGTGCCAGTCCCTTGGGATCTTTCTATTGTAAATGGACTGCTTGATTCGTCGATAGCTATGAGGAACCCGTCACTGACAACAACTCTAATACGGTAATACGGCCCACTAGGAACACCCTGGATATCCCACAAATATTTCGAGCCACCAAGATTCGCAACGATGGATATCCAATCCTCCCCATCCCAGTAAAATAGTGAACATTTTAGGGAGTCGTGGTCTGGATCAGAGGCTTGCCATTGAATGGGAATGGGACTGGTACTATAAATTTCGCCGATTTGAGGGGCAAGGAGAATGACGACGGGGGGAAAATTGAAGCGGCTAAGATTGCCAAATTCCAGCATAGAGGGAGACAGAATTATGGCGTGTGGCCGAAATTATACAAGGGCCAAGCGATCACTCTCGAACAGGTCTTAACGCAGGCCGAAACCAAATATAGCCACTGGACAGATCAACAACTAAACGACCACCGCATGACACACGGCCATTGTGTGATTTCCCAGTACTAAGGATGGATTCTATTACGACAAGTCATATAAGGGGGAAGGATTCACTAATACTCAAATGGAGTAATTCATGGTGAGAGACACAACTCCTTCTGAAAAACTCTTTGAAATCGCCCCTCACAAGTTGGAGGGCTTCCGTACCCTCATTGAGATACTGAAAAACATCCCCGACGACGACGTGATCTTCTCCATTTCCGACCAAGGTTTACAAGTATCAAAGATGGATAAGAGGCGATATATGCTGATAATCCTCCGTTTTCCTTCCTCCTTTTTTTACTCATTCAGGTCGGGTAAGAACATACCTCAAATCCGACTTTCACTTGAGGAACTAGATCGAGAGGTGCGATTTTGGGCGGGAGAGAAAGAAACCGTGTTGTTTGAACTAATCCAGAAAGAAGCGGTGATGCGGGTAGGTGCCTCGCATGACATCCCCGTGACCATTGCCGATGGCGTGATTATGCTCGATCCTGTTGAACTTGAACTGCCGTACCTTGCTGAAATCGTAAGGAAGGACTTTACTCAGACTATGAGTATGTTTGCTGAAGTCTTTCCTGAGGATCCGACCGAGATATTCCCCCCTGGTTACTACGCCCCACTTCACCCTGTTACGTTTGAGGGGCAGGCCCAGGAGATCCACTTCCACTTTTCGGATGAAACCCAGGAGGGAATCTCGATCCGCCACCCCATTGCATCATCTGGTGTGGTACAGCATGCTCGGAATTTCTACCCTATTGAGTATATCAAGAAAACCCTCATCTTGGATACCAGGCTAGGTGATCGTATAACCCTGGAGTTTGGGGACAACACACCCTTGCGTTTGCAGCACATCAATGCCGAGGACATTGAGCTCACATTCCTCATCGGCTCAATGGACGAATCTCCTGGGCATTATCGTTTGTCATACGCCGATTGACCAAATTCCCCACCGATGTGTGACATTGTGGATGCTCCGACCGAATTAAAAAAGGGGTTAACGGGACTAGTACCATCGTTTGTCTGCGCCCTTCTCATCGATATTGGTTGCTAATTCTTCCTTGGAACCATCCAAAATGTCTTCGGAAAAGAAGAAAAACAATACCAGTCAGATTATCTCCGATTATTTACCAATCCTCCTCCACTTGGGGAAATTGGGCGGCCTTCGTAGATCTATAGTTGTCACAACACAAACACTAGGAGAGGCGATCGGACTATCCCAGCAGAGTACATCACGACGGTTGACCTCTATGGAAAATGAACATCTGATTGTTCGAACCTATACTCGGCAAGGAAACTCAATTCGGGTCACTCCCGAAGGGGCTGCCTTTCTCGATCAGATTTTTTCTGATTTATGGATGGTTTTGGCAAGCAAGGGGCGTGAGGTTCCAGAAGAAATCCGCATTAAGGGTAAGGTGATAACAGGCATGGGTGACGGTAGTTACTACATGAGCCGGAAGGGATACCAACGACAATTTGAAGCTATACTCGGTTTTCGTCCTTACGCTGGAACTTTAAACCTTCAACTTTTATCTGACCCTCATTTAGAGAATTTCAAGCGATTGTTAAATGCTCCATCTGAACTGGTCTCGGAATTCAGCGAAAATGGGCGGGTTTTTGGAAAAGCATTTGTTTGGCCTGCCTACTTAATAGTACCAAATCAAGATAAATTAATTCCCGCTGCCATCGTCTATCCTGATAGAACCCATCACATAGATCAGCTGGAATTAATCTGTGAGGAGCATATTAAAAGTACATATGAAGTACAAGATGGTGATGAGCTAGAAGTTACGGTTCGTCCTCGATTCGATCTTTAGATTAATCAAATGAGTGATCATCGATAGATTGCATTTTTAGTGATGTTTTCTCATCCGGAACGTTTGCCTCCAATCGAATAATTTCGATATTCGTCTCCCCTTTCTCATGAAGCATTTCTAGAAGACGTTCTTCCGAGAGTGATTGATCGTAGCCAAGTGCTATTACGTCGGGCTGTATCAGCCGGACAGTTTCAATGAATTTTTCAGGATCGGAGGCACCGGCCACCACTTTATCAATAATGTCAATGTGGGAAAGAAGAGCCATTCTGTTATTCTGGCTATTCATTGGTGGTCTTCCCTTGTTCCTTTCAACGGTTTGATCCGATGCTACTACCGCAAACAAGAGATCACCATGGTTTTTTGCAGCCTGCAATGTTTTTAGATGCCCAAGATGCAAGATATCGAAAGCACCCCCCGTCATTACTATTCTAAGGTTATTTCGACCTCCAATCGTTATCTGATAATTGCCACTAGCTTTACCAACAAGTTTAACCATATTGAGGCTAATTAGAATAGATAACAGCGCTTTTGCTTCATCTATGGTTCTGCTAAGCTTGCCTGCGAAATCTTCAATGTTAAAACTCTGTTGAGACTGGGTAAGTAGAAACGCTACTTTCAAAAAGTCCTTTAATAGTAAATGGAAGTGCTCTGTCGTGTTGGAGGTGCTTGTCATTATTTATCCCGTTTTAAATCATCGTGAATCTTCCAAACGGTTTTCAAGGTTTGTTTTTCAGCAAAATGAAGCTCGGAATCTATGATTATTACGCACTGAGGGGGACCGATAGCGTTCCAGTCCCGATCAATCAGCTGCTGTATGGTACCCGCCGCGATGGTTACATCTTTATAACCAAGACGAGCTATTCCGATTGCTAAACTCGTTTCCTTTATCAAACCTTCCTGATTTTTATGTTCCATGTCCATTAACATGGATAATGCTTGATCTATGGAGACAAATTCGCCTGAAACCGGATTGATATCCAACAAAAGTAATGTATGAGCCTTTATCTGTTGATTACCTTTGATAATGTTATAGGGATGTTCACTAGGGTTCTGTGGAAACGGACATGTTACTGTCCTGCCAAAACGATACGGTGAGAGTCCAGATGCGGAAATAGCGGCTGAAAGTATTGACGTATTGTGAATGATTCGATAATTTATTCCTTTTTCTTCAGCTGAAATTCTTAAAGAAATGTGAGTGGTAGCGATGAAAGGATCTCCTGGTATGAGTAGGACGACCTTTAAACCCCTTATTCTTTTAAAAAATTCCTCATCATCTTCTTCCAATTCTTTCCTTGTGATGGTGGCTATTTTCTTTGTAATATCCTGGAACGGTGGAGGAATTTCCCTCAAAATGAAGTTAGTATAATCCTCAAGGAAAATAACATCTGAGGCCTGCAGAACCTGAAGAATCTCTAGTGAGCAGCTCTTAAAGCCCACTAAGCCAAGACCAACAAAAACTAGCTCCGTGTCTTTGTGATGTGAATCTTGGGCATATTTAAGTCCGACATTTTCGGCGTTATAGGAACGAAGCTTATTCATCATCTTTAATCTTCGAGTTCTTCGACATACTTTTTATAATCCTCTGCACTCATCAAATTATTCCAATCCTCGTTTAGAGAGGATGGTTTAATCTTCACCAACCAAGTCCCGTATGGATCTTCATTTACTTTCTCTGGATTATCGTTTACTGCGTCATTTACTGCGACGATTTCACCTCCAATTGGCAAAAACAACTCAGAGGCCGCTTTAACGCTTTCTATGGCCCCAAAAACATCTTTAAAACCATAAGAATCACCTATTAAAGGTAATTCAACGTATACAACGTCCTTTAAACTTTTTTGTGCATAATCGGTCACGCCAACAAGGACATGCTCACCCTCCAATTTTGCCCAGTCGTGTTCGGGAAGATACCTGTAATCACTCATAACCTTGTAGGACATAGTTATCTAATCCTTATATAGAGCGGGTGCCCAATCTTAGGAACGCTATTTTAATTTTTTTGCCAAAAAAGATGTATTCGGGAGGTAGACCTCATTTACCAGTCCATATCTGGTCGTTTAGATAGTGAATGGTTTTGATGCCTTTTCCCTTTCCATTTAACAATTTCTGGGAGGCTATCAACGCTTCTCCAAGGGCTAGAACGGCATCTTGTGGATTGAAAACTAAGATGATTGCCCCTACATCAAAATCATGAATTATTTTTTCTACGCCTTGGCAGAAGACATCTGCTCCGTTTAAAATATGGGGAACTGCTCCCTGATCCACCTTGACAGAGGGAAGATCTATCGGCGGATTCGCCCGAATGAATCTTAATGAAGGTAAAAATCGGTCTTTATACCTAAAAAAGCTGATCTCATGACTTTTATTATACAACAGCGTTAAACTGCCCGTCTCGTCCTCTGATCCGAAGCGTATGCTCTCTATCACACGATTTAATGGAACAGGGGGTACTGAGATTTGTTTAAGGATTGATTTTTGAAGTTTAGAACCGATTTCCCTTTTATTAGCCACAAGACTCCTTCCCTTGATGTATTACACAAGACGGAGTGTTTCCAGGTTATATGGTACATCCACTCTTACTTTATAGCGCTTAGTGAGCGCTTGGGCTAGAGATTGCGACTTGTTTCTCTGTCCATGGAAAAGTATAACTCGTTCCGGTTTAGGGGTCAGTTCTCGAACGTAATTCATGATTTCGCCTCGATCCGAGTGTCCACTGAAACCATCGATCTGATGGACGTCCATATTAACTCGCCGGATATTCATTCTGCCATCTTCGATGCTTCGAATTTCTTTGACCCCCGTAAGGATTCTTCGCCCTAAAGAGCCTTCTGATTGGGATGACACAAAAATAATTGAATTACGGGGGTTATCTGCCATATTTTTGAAGTAATCGACTGAATTTCCGCCTGTCAACATTCCAGAAGTTGCAAGAATCACAGCGGGTTCCCCATTTACGAGGGCCTGTCGCTCATTGGCTCGATCTACTCGATGGAAAATATCACTTAGGAACGGATTGTTCCCCTCGTTGAAGATTTGATCTTGGAGGCGAGATGAAAGGTATTCGGGATGGCAAGAATGGATCGCGGTGGCTTCTGCAATTAAACTATCAAGATACACTGGAACATCTACGAGCTGACGATTTCGATGAGATTTTGCCAACACCGTCATAAACTCCTGTACTCGCCCAACGGCAAGACAGGGGATCAAAACCTTTCCCCCGCGCCTTACGGTTTGGTTAATGATTTTTAGAAGCAGAAGTTCAGCATCATCACGCCTTGCCATCATATCCCGAGGCCCACCATAGGTCGATTCCAGAATTATTGTTTCAAGACGAGGGAACCTTCGGTTGGCGCGGTCAAGAAGGCGAGACCATTTAGCCTTGAAATCATTCGCAATGGCCAAATTATAACGGCCATCACCAATATGAAGGTGCATAATTGATGAGCCAAGAATATGACCTGCAGGGGTCATTGTAAGGCGAATATCATTACTGAGGTCAGTAACTTCGCCATATCTCCTTGTGATTGTATGAATAATCATTTTTTTGATGTCTCGTTGACTATACGGAACTAGTTTGTTTTCACGAGACGCTACTTCGATATAATCCTTCTGAAGAAGGGTCATCAGTGACAGGGTGGCATCGTTGGTGTAAACAGGTCCTCGATACCCCCATTTGTAAAGAAAAGGTACGAGCCCACTATGGTCAAGATGACCATGGGTTACGAGAACAGCGTCGATGGCATTAATATCGAATTCAGGAACATTAAAGTATGGAAACATTTGTGAAGGTTCACGCGATCCCACATTTAGGCCACAATCGATCAATACTCTAGTTTCTGCCGTTTCTAAAAGTATACACGAACGTCCGACTTCAGAAAATCCTCCTAGTCCAGTAACTCGGATAAAATCATCACCGGCAATTTGAGGTCGATGAATTCGTTTTCCAATATTTATCAACGCCTGTTTACGCTTCTCTGACTCGGCAGTAAGGGTTTTACGGATCGATTGAATAAGTTGTGACTGGATAGGGGGAGAACGAACAACTCTCGGGCGCCAACAGATCGAACGTCCGATATCTCGTAATGTGGCACCGCTACGCCCAATAACGGCCCCTGGTTTCTTTGCTTCAATCATTACCTCTCCAAGTTCATCATCAAAGATAATATTTGTGATCTCTGCGTTCTCAGGCACGATTTCCATTATCCTAGCCTGTGCTTCCTCCTTTTCTCTCCTTACACTAACATCAGAGCGTATTACTATCCTTTTTCTTAATATTTTTGCCAGATTTTTTACAATATCACCGTCTTCCATAAGAACCGTGGGATTCAGCGAGTAAAGTACCACAAATGGTCCTTCGAATGCCACCTGGCTAATGCTAGCATTAGGGGGAAGTTCTTTAATCAAATTAGCCTTTAATTGTTCGAGCGATGCTTCGTGTGAATATTTCTTGTCGTTATGCGCCACCATAGCATGGTACCTCGAATCTACACAATATAATACAATCTCTTTCGAGCTTGGATAGTCATATTCTAATCCAAAGAAAATCCATCAGATTTTGGTAAAACAGGCAAGAGGCAAATCTATCTGTATCTCGGAGAGATATTGTTTCATAAATACCCCTAACTCGTCAGTAGACCATAACACTATTGTCCTGGGTTTTGAAACACCATTATGTCCTGTTAAACCAACTAGAGTAGATTAAATCAAGGCTCATAAGGCCTGTACTGGATACTCTTTTTCTGATGGCTATTATCCTGAAGAGTCTTATAAGAACCTTTTATACTCGTGGTGATAGAGTAGATCCTAAGAATCGTACATACGAATGATCATAAGCAAAAAGGATTTGGCTAGACTAGAGGATGTCCCAAGCTTAACTCAGTAGAAAAGCCCTTTCTCTTAGGAAAAACCACAAAAACAATTGGTTTAAGAACTTTTTTCTGAGCCAGGATATCGACAACATACATTAACTTAAGGACTAGAAAATCAGATGTCAAGGTCGGAAATCCTTCATTCAGTCGTCCCGAGAACGATAGTTATCGGTTCACAGTGCTTTGACAGGATCACAACTGTGATTTCCGCCTTCGGTTTCATTCCCAAAGTACTAGTCTTAACGGGCCCGAAAACTCGTGAAATAGCTGGAATCGAAGTTTTTGATATAATGGCAAATCAGGATTACGATTATGAAACATTGGTTGTTGAAAATACCGTTGTGACCCCAGAAGTAGCTGAAACATATGTAGACATTGTCAATAAATACAAACCGAATGTATTGGTGGCCGCAGGGGGAGGACGTATCATTGAAATCGGTAAGTATTGTTTGTCTAAATCATCTGGACAAATGGAAATGATTTCTGTCCCAACAAGTACTCCACATGATGGAATCGCTTCGCCCTTTATCTTCCTGGATGACCCGACCGAGACCTTTATCGGAGAGTGCCGTCCTCCAATTGCGGTCATTGCAGATGTTGATAAAATTGCTAAACACCCTAATTTGGTACGATATCTAGCAGCAGGGGTTGGAGACACACTTGGAAAAATTACAGCAATCTGGGACTGGCGCCACGCCTACAGGATCAAATCAGAGCGCTATTCGCGTTTTGTAGGGGGTGTTCTAGAAAATGCTGACACGCTCTTTCAGAACCAGGTTTCTGAAGCGTTAATTGACCCTGATCACGCCATTCAAGTGGTATTAAAAGCCTTATTGATAGCGGGTGTATTAATGGGTACATCTAATGACATACGAGTCGGTTATGGGTCTGAACACATGTTTGCAGCATCTCTAGCAGCAGAACTACATGATACGTCAGGAAGCTCCCTCCTGCACGGGGAACGGGTTGCCCTAGGTACGATCCTGATGTCCAAGCTTCAAAACCAAAACTATCAAAATGTCAAAAATTTGCTAGAAACGGCGGGCTGCCCTGTAACCATTGATGATTTCGAAGAGGATATCCCCTCTGAAGTAATTATAAATGCCCTTTTACGAGCTCATAAGATGAGCCCCATTTACACAATTTTGGGACGATCAGGTCTGACCAAAGTGGCGGCTCTTCGATTAGCTCAATCAACTGGCGTTATTGAATCGATTATTCCATCGTGATATATTTAAGGGACAGGTTAAATCCCACATATCTACTTCTGAATTCATGCAGAAATGACGAGTATTAAAGGTAAAACAGGTATTTGTTGCGGAGAAAGAAATCTACCTCCTTATCTGGATACGATCGTCTTCATCTTCCATATACACTAAGGAAGTCGACCGACGACTTATTTCAAACCACGAAAAGCTTAAAAAAGCCGAAAGAATTGTCTAGTTTGATTTTTATAAATGCTAATCGCTTATTCGCGCGAACTTCGACTTGGGATTGGCAATGGATTCCAGAAATGAACCTGAATCGCCAGTGGTGGGGATTTTGACCAGTATATTTACAGATGCCGGACCCCAAGTCGTATTCAATTCAACTACTGTTATTACGGACGATCAGGCCTTAAATCTCTCTGTACGGGTTATGACTTTGCTTGGCGAGCAAATAGGCCGTTCGAGTTTTGATCTATTTGGACCTTTGCCAATTCCCGCGGATGAAGAGTATCTATGTTTTATATTCAGCTTTATTGTTGAGGCTGTATTTACCACGGATCCGCGATTAAAAGAGCGACCGACAATCATTTGTATAATCTTTAAACGTTCTATGAGACGTGAAATGTCCCGGGCTCAAGGTCTTATCCAGTCCTATATTTCTCAACAAGTCACCAAGGATTTCAAAACCGAATCGGATTTAAAGGATAACAAAAAAATGAATGAAATTCATGATCGTCTTTCGGCTCTAATTTCAAGCAATCCCGTGCAAATCTTCATTGTGGAGGGAAATTCAATTCAAGAGCATATAGGAAGTCTACATATTCCCCATGACGCCTTTGTGATCGCGGATCCCCAAAAATCATTATTATATATCGTTTTTGAGAAATTTCTATCATCCGTTCGGAAACGGGAAATTGTTATTCTTGCTGATGGAATAAATGAGAAAAAATATCGGCGAAGGCTGAAAAAGGAAATCGTTGACTCGGAAGAATCAACCACACACCTCCTGAACTATTACGGGCTCTCATTTCGGAACCAATATTAAAAATACTCAGGTTTTTTTTCAAATACTGAACAATAGAGCGGATTAGAATGGTTTTAGAACCTGCCTATACAATCGAATTAGAAAGCTTTCTAGATTTGGTTAGATTGGTCACAAATTCTGGCCCAGAAAGACCATCGACAATCTTCAAGTGGTCTACCGAAGAAAGTCGTGTTAATTATGGATCATTTGCGATTTTTCCTGGTTATTATGACTATCATGGATTGCCAGTTCTTTTTTATGTTACTCATGAAACTTCGATAGAGAAAGTCGGAGAGAGTATTATCAGATACGACCTTCAAGTGACTGACAAACAAGTATCGTTTCTCTCTCATTTGGAAGAGCGCGATCTGGGCAATACTCACACTGGGCTGGTCCGTTTCATTCCCATTGTAACTTTGAAACGTCCACCAAAGATATTCCCAAGCGGAAACTGAAACACTCGTGGTGAAGAGTTCTTAATGGAGAATATTCCACTTGTTGAAGGAGATATTGTCCAAATAGAAACCTTAAGTTCTCGACGGCGACGATCGTGGATTTTCACGTTACATAAAGGAGGTAGTTTTTTTACCCACTTAGGTACGATTAGCCATGATGACTGTATTGGAAGGTCATTTGGTGACACTCTTACGTTAACGGGAGGTCAGATTCTCCTCCTTAAGCCTACCCCACGCGAATTAATTCGGCATTTTCGTTTGAAGACTCAAATCCTATACGAGGACGACTGTGCCGTTGCCTGTAGCATGGCGGGCGTTACACCTGGAATGAGGGTAGGAGAGGCAGGTAGTGGTTCAGGGGCTCTAACTACATTTCTTGCCTCGGCAGTACGACCTCAGGGGCACGTATATTCCTTTGATAATAACAAGGTTCATCTAGATAATGCACGCAGCAATGTGGAGAAAGCTGGACTAGAGGAATTTGTGACATTTGCGAACCACGACGTTCTCGAACCACTGGAAATCCGTGGACTCGATGCATTTTTTCTTGATTTTTCTACCCCTTATAAGGCAATCAATATCGTTGCTCATGTGTTAAGGGGTGGTGGCAGATTAGTGTGTTTTGTTCCCTCCTGGGGGCAAGTAGAAAAAACTGTTGCCCAAATCCAAGAGAACCAATACTTCGTTTTACGTGAAACTCTCGAAATCACCCGAAGAAATTTTGTTGTTGATCCTAAGAAACATATTATGAGACCCGTATTTCGAGATCTAGTATATTCTGGAATCCTGATTCATGCCATTAGGATCATTCCACAGGAAGAGAATTCAAGATGATTACCTTACCCGAACCAGTCTACGTCAAGTTTTTGCGGTTTGCATTAGAAAATGCGAACCCTCATGACCATCCAAGGGACTGGAAAGAATGTATTGGGCTGATTCTAGGACGAATAGAAGACTCTAGGATTTCTGTAACCGATATTATTCCGATGAATGCAGGAAACGCAGTTTACGTGGACATTACTGACTATGAAAAGGTTTTTTCTCTCGTATCATTCAGTAGAATTGATTCTGGTGAAGTAGTCGTTGGTTGGGCACATACACACCCTGGTCTCGGCTTGTTTTTTTCTGGAACCGACATTCGCACCCAATATGCCTACCAACAAATGCATCCACTTACATTTGGATTAGTATTAGATCCCATGCAGGTGACCCCTAACTTCGCAGGTTTTCGTATTTATCGTGTTGATTCTTCAGGATCTCGGGCCATTGAAGTCAAATACGATTTTGAAACAGAATTCGACTTTAGAACAACCAGAACGCAGCTAATTAGAGAGATATACCTAGTTCCACCGATTCCAACAACCCCAATTGTCCACTCCAAAACCGAGGTCGAATGGCGAGATATAAGAATCCGTATTGATGGGCCCGTTCGGGCATCGGCTGACATGGGTTTTACAGTTAATATGGAGATAAGTTTACCTTCCAAGCAGTATTTACGACTTGAATATCAAATTACCATGACCAACATGATTTCTAACCTGAAATTTCCAGGCGAACAAACAAAGAAGATGATGTATCATGAAACGATTAAATCTGGCCGCCTTGCTGTTTTCTCGATGCATTCAAAAAACCCTGGCCGGGCACATCTTAAAATAGAAAAATTAAAACTTATGGATGGCTGGCGAAATTCCCAGGAAATGCCTAACCTCACCCTGGCCCTAGATATCCAAGATGAGTAGGGGATTCACCCAATTATCCGAAAAGATTAGGAATATAAAATCTATTTGTATTTCCGATCTCCATAAACCCCTAAAGCGATGAATGCAACGAAAATGAAGCTCACGAAGAAAAAGAGGTAAAGCAGGATCTCAGGAGGCGGAGGAAGCCCTGGAATGAACTCAAAAGTCATGTTTGTAGGGAAGAGACTATCTCTGGGAATTACGCCTAATCCTTTGTAAGTGTGGTACTTAACTCGAAAAACAAATTTATAAGTGCCAAACGCAGGGAGAATGAAGGAAGGAATATCTAAAACCTCAGTTTTAGAAGCACCTGGGGTAAGAATCAATTCTTCGGGTTCCCCGTCACGGTACACTATGGCCCAAGATCTGTTCAAAGTATCTGGTTCCCCTGAGCGCACTTGATACACATCAACCGCGAACTCATGCATAACCAGACTCGTATTATCACCGATAATAGTTGTGTAGCTCGTATTCACCCGAATTGTGGATCCATTAATCACCTGAGGGATTATTGTTGCTTCTTCTGGATTTAAAACTTCACTCGTCAACTTTTCTAACACAACAAATCGATTTCCCACCTTAACCTCGAGATTTATAAGCTGGATTTGTATGCGGGCATCGGTGTTTTGAGTTGTTACTTCAGGCGATGCCCTAACCTTCGCTGGCTGGAGTGAAGCATTTATACCATATGAAAATACAAGAAATGCCATTAGCAATATCTTTTGTACCTTTCCTCGATTCATCGGCCTTTTCAATCCAGCAAACTCCGATTAAAATGTCCCGGTTAACATAGATTTGGTAAGGATCAGTTCCAACCCGTATTGTTGCTTTGTTATCAGTTTTGCTATAGCTTTACGTACCGGTATGAAAACTACTCTAGGATCATAAGTGGGTAGGATTCCTCGATCAAACTTTCAACAATGTTTTGTATCGTAT
Source organism: Candidatus Thorarchaeota archaeon (assembly GCA_048882505.1). Lineage (GTDB taxonomy): Archaea > Asgardarchaeota > Heimdallarchaeia > Hodarchaeales > Hodarchaeaceae > Hodarchaeum. Next base: position 106,658 of record JBHLRO010000011.1, on the reverse strand, counting down.
TTTGAGCCTCACGAATTTCCTTAAGGTCAAAAAACTTACTTAATTCTTTCTCAATGTAATCTTCTGGAGCAGATTTTTCGTCCTTTGATATAATGAGGAAAATTTCTCTCTCAAGAGGACCACGAGAGAATTTGGATCGCATCCGTGCTCCAATGATTTCGTAAGCGATTAAAACTTCTAATTGACGACTATTTACCCGTTTTACTACCTCCTCGGTTAGAACCAGGACAGAAAAAATCTCATTAGCCCGATTAGTGGAATTCAAGGTAAATATGGGAATGTACAAGGGCTGGAACAGGTTTTCCAAACTGGTTTGAAATAGATAAGGTGCGACATTGATACGATACTGTGTTGCGATTTCCTTGGAGTATTCTCTCAAGTTACTTTTGATATTGCCAAGTGCACGTTTGGCCTTTCTCATTTCATCCAAAAAGGTCAGACGTTCCGTTTTTACCTTTTCCTCGATTTGTGAAATTGGAATAATTGGAAGTCCTAGGCGTACTTTCATACGCATTTGACCCTCAATTTTCTCAACAAAGTCTTGATAAGGTGCGATTTCTTCGTTATTTTTACGGATGGGATGGAGGCGCTTTATGTCATCAAATGCTGCATTTTCTGCTTCTTGAGTAGTGTAATTTTCACACAATATGTATTTCAAGATATTACTGAAGTATTCCATTCCAGTCTGAATAGTGATGGCATCTAATGATTGAAATATCGGAATTGAAAAAGCAATGACTAATAAGCGAATCTGATTTTCAGTAATTTCTTGAAAACAGAAGGGACTAATCTTTCGATTGACTTGCTGAATCAGACCATTCACACCACAAAATCTAACTTGATCTATAATATCTAATAATTTCGGATGTTGGATTGCAACTCTTTCAAACTCTGTACCCATCCATTCCTCAATTGTTAATAGGAATTGAAATTGCCGATTAGGAGGGATGCTTTCAAAGGAACTCATTTCAGTCACCTAATGGAATCTCCCCACTGACCTAAAAGATTTCGGTGTTATCTTTGTCAATAAAGCTATGATCCAAGTTAATAACGTTTACTTGCGTGTCGATAAGCGCTGCCAAAAAGAAACAAGAATATACTGAAGGCCAGTAAGATAGCTGTTGATTGACTAATTGCGGCAAGATTTCCTGAAGCAAAGTTAACAATTTGGAATATAACAAGGGTTAACCAACCCCTTATGCTTGTATCCCTCGTTGTTGTTAACCCTTTCCAATACCTTAGGAACAGCATTAGAATTCCAATAACCACCGCTCCGATATGAATCCAATCCAAAATGACGTCAAAGGATTCCCGAAATATTAAGAACAGGCTTTCAAGAGAAATAAACATCAAAATCGATAGGATTGTGATCAAACGATCAGGAACAGTAACTGTATAATCGACTTGCTTCGCTCCTTCATAGATGAAATATATAACTCCACCAATCGTAGCTGCATCAGCTAGAATGAGCGCGGAGGTGTACAGAAGGTCTATATTCTCATTCCAGGTTATAAACAGTTGAGTCAAGAAATTAAAAATACCAGTATCTGGAGTTGATGCATCAAATCCGAAATAGAAGCCTAAAATAACAAATAAAGGGAGAGGAAGGTATAACAATGTAAGAAGAAGCGTTTTACGTTGGGTGGTGATACGAGAATCAGGATCTCTCCATCCAAGTAGATAGGCCGCAATAAAATAGCCCCCAAAAAGAGAAACAATGGGAGTTATGAGAGGGAAGAAAAAGATTATACCAATTAAGAAGTTGAATCCGTAAAATGCCCTGATAGAGGTTGGTAACCGCCATACTTCAAAGCCAAAGGTTTCGTAGGCATCTGAAATTTGATACCGACGGCCCAACGTCCAAAGAAGAAAAGGAAACGACATAACTAGCGGTCCAATCCCATACACAATAATATCGGACCAAATATGTAGGGTGGGAGTGTCAAAAAACCATATAACTCCATTACTGAAAATAAAAGAGAGAACGTAGAAGTAAATTGGAATTAGAACAAACTGAAGGATAACAATGAGTCTACCGTAATGAAGAGAGACCTCATAGTCATTCATAATATCATTTCCAAATCGTTTCCCTAACGGGGTTTAAACGGGGTTTAAAAATGTACTTTCCACGGAGCTCATTCCTGATAATGAAAAACCTAGCTGGTTTCATAAAGTTATTTTGGAGGTTTGATTGATGGTTGAAGCCAATGAAAGCGAGAATTTTCCATATAGGAGCGATTATTACCATTTAATAAAAGGAAAGACGATTTCGCGACGTGGTCGATGGTGGACCGCCGCCCTTCTAGTTCAGCATGTCAATAATGCGGATAAACGGATTGTTGTTATCCAGCGGTGGCAAAAACGCAATCGGGCAGATCCCGATGCAGAGGGAAAGATGTCAAGTTACTGGGCTCCTATGAAAGCCTTTACATTAAACTCCAGCCGTACCTGGGAAAGCTTGAAAGAAGTAATAGAGAATTGGCTTTCAACTAATGCCTGGGAATAATCTCACCCTTATACGTCTTTCAAGTAATCTCGATGTACTCGTAGGCCTGACGGGTTGATTCAAAGCCGTAGTGGATTTTTTGATACTCCTGGCGGAATTCAGCAACCCGTTTTGCCATTTCGAGGGGATCCTTCTTGTCTATTAAAACGCCCTTAAATAATTCCGCAATCTCTTCCATTTCGGTCTCCTTCATACCTAACCGTGTGATCTCTTGGGTACCTATACGGATTCCACCAGGATTCCGATAATTACGTTTCTCAATGACATCCCATGGAAGGAGATTTCGATTTGCAACGATGTGAGATCGTTCCAGCAGTTGTTCCACATCAGCTCCAAGCCCAATAGTTCCCTGGAAGTTGCTTATATCGACAAGTAATGTATGTGACTCAGTAAAACCCTTATCCGGACATACAACTTGGAATCCTCTTTCGTACAGAGCCTGCCCTAGGGCCTTCGCATTTCTGATCACCTGTTCTGCATAAGCTTCGCCAAATTTTTTGAACTCAGCCGCGGCAACCGCAAGAGCCGCAACATGCATTAAGTGATGGTTAGAGGTCATCCCAGGGAACGCTGCCGCTTTGATCTGATCCACCAACTCTTCTTTTGCACTTATTACAAGGCCTTTCTGGGGTCCCGGGAATGTTTTATGGGTCGACATGGTCATGGTATCTGTCCCCTCCCTTAAGGGATCCTGAAACTTTTTAGCCGCAATCAACCCCGCTACATGTGCAGCGTCATAGTTCACATGGGCTCCAACATTGTGTGCCGTTTCAGCCAACTCCACGACAGGATGAGGAAATAGAAACACACTCGCTCCGAATTGAACTAGCTTGGGTTTTATATCCTGAATAGCTTTAATTGAAGCATCCACGTCAATATTTAAGCCATATCTGTCAAACGGAAGGTAATCTACGTCTAATCTTGAAACAGCGCCAGCTGTTCCTCCAATAAAGGCCCCTGATTTCGCTTTGAGGGGGCCCGAGCTGATATGTCCCCCAACGGGAATCGAAATTGCCAACATCTTGTCGTTTGCTTGGGTAAAAGCTGTATAAACTGTTAGGTTAGCTACGACCCCCGAAATAGGACGAGCATCCACGAATGGCGCATCAAAAAGCTCTCGTAGAAGTTTTAAACAAAGTTCTTCCAGTTCATCAAAGTATTGGTTTCCTGGGTAGACTCGTTCGCCTATCCATCCCTCCGCATATCTGTGTGCCAGATCACTTATTGCAGCCTCACGAACTGCTGGTGTTGTTAAATTTTCACTCGCGATAAGGGGAATAGCATTCTTCCAGTACTCATGATGCCTCAGTAGGATATTCTTTACGCGTAAAAACCCTGGGTCGTCATGCATATGTGTTATCACCAATAGCTACCGCTGACAACCTAAAATTCGCTAAAATATTAAAGAATTCGTGGCTTGCGCATAACTGCACTGAAAATAGGCCACGTATCATTTCATGACATGTCCCTTTGTAAATCAGATAGAATCATCCCCCACAGCTCTCTCTACTAAGTATCCTGGTGATTTCCCCCCATGTTGATGAAAACTCAATTATATGACTACCACAAAGAAAATGGTGATTTGATCAGCTTTGCGGGATTTCAGATGCCCGTAATGTATTCATCCATTCAAAAAGAACATATGGCAGTGCGAAACAGCGCGGGGCTGTTTGATGTCTCCCATATGGGACGTATGTGGATAGAAGGCTCCGATGCAGATGTTTTTATAAATTACTTGACCCCTAGAGACCTTGACAAAACATTAGTAGGACGAGCTTCGTATACATTTATGTTAAACGAACAAGGCGGGTTTAAAGATGATCTGGTTTTTGAACGTATTGAGGAGAACAAGTGGTTACTGGTTTGGAATGCTGGTAATCTCCAGAAAATTGAACTATGGATTCGAAGCGTTCTGGAAGCCATCAAAAAATTCTCCCAGGTTGATGTGAGTATCAACAATATTTCCAATTCCTCCGCTATGTTTGCATTACAAGGACCGTTATCTTCTGAATTGCTTTCTACTAAATTCAGCAAGCTAAATCCGCCATCACCGTGGAATGTGGTAGAAACAAGCTTTGAAAATATAAAAGTAATACTCTCTGGTACAGGCTACACTGGTGAGAGAGGTTATGAAATTATTGTCTTTGATACCACAGTTGAGAATCCTACCAATGCGAAAAAAGTATGGAATCTCTTATTGGAGCCAAAGAATGCCGAGGTATTTTCCATCCCGTGTGGGCTTGGCGCTCGCGACTCTCTTCGTCTGGAAGCTGGATATTGTCTCTATGGTAACGATATTAATGAGAATATCACCCCAATTGAAGCGGATTTATTTTTTCCTCCTTTTATACATATGGACGGGCCGGATTTCATCGGGAAGGAAGTACTAAGGCGCCTACAAGATAAGGATCCTGATCTTATTAGAATCGGGTTGAAGGCGGCTAAAAAAGGGCCAAACCCGAGATCTGGAGTGAATCTTTACCAAGATACAAGAAAAATTGGCCATATAAGCTCGGGTGGGTTTTCGCCTTTGCTCCAGATAGGTGTTGGAATGGGGTACGTGTATCCAGAGGTAAGCGATCCAGGAACCTTAATTCAATACGAAATACGGGGAAGATTCCATGATGCCCAGGTGGTTACATTTCCACTCTTTGATCCTAAGAAGTTCGGAAGCAAGCGTCAGATCTAATCCTCATCCTTTTTCTTTGTCTTTTCTCCAGTTTTACCTGAAATCCCTCCTAATTCTGACAAGGCATCTGAAAACATATCAGTAAGGCTTGGAGGTTGGACTGCAGGGGTCTCAGAGAGTTTTTCCTCTGGTCCCTTGTCAGGAATCTCTTCGTACGAAACCTGTGGGATATCAAAAATATCTTTGTCGGTGGATGTTTCGTCTTCAGATAAGGCATCTATGATTGAGGTTACTGGCGATGAAGTTGCTTGTAGTGAGAATGGACTCTCAGTGGGCCCAGGCTGCGTTTCTACAACCTCTTCAGGCAAAATATCAACCTCTTCGGCATGTTTTCGTGCAGATTCTTCTTCTTGAAGGAGGATTTCCAGCGGGGTAAGGTCAGGAATAGCTTCGGCGGGAGATGCCTCAATTGAGGGACTTGTGGTTTCTTTTTCTTCCTCAGAAATCGGTTCTGCTTCTTTTCGAATAAGACGGCCAAATGTGTCTACTTGCCATTCCTCGCTGGAAACCTGTGGCTCTTCCAGTGTGTTGAGATCTGGAATTGGTTCGGAATCCCTTGAAGATGAATCCGAAGCGACCGGCGCAAACAAGCTTTCAACATCATCATCTGTGAGGCGAACAGGTTTATGGTCAACGGGGGTGTGCTCTTCAATCCTATGCTCTTGGGGAAATAGAGACATAGCTTCTTCTTGAGAAAGAGAAGCCTGCGTTAACGTTTCAACTTTATCTTCTGGAAGAGACAATATATCGCTATCGACCTGTGGAATCTGTGGTTCAAGGCTATCAGAGGCCTCAGCTTCATTTTTCATATCGATTGATTCTTCTACGAGCCCTGCTATCTCTCCCACTTCTTCTTCCTCTAGGAACTCTTCAGAAAGTTCCGATGGTTCAGGTGAGACTTGAAGAGATGAGGACGGTAATTTGGAGATGTCCGTAGGCTCTGGAGGCGCCACTAATTCCTCACCAACTTCAATAGCCTCTGGTACCTTTATTTCTTCTTCTTCAACCGATTCGGAAGCTAAACGCCTTTTCTCTAGCTCAGTATATTCTTTTTTATATTTCCTTTCCTTGATTTCAAATTCAGAAAGATATTTTTCAACAGACGCTTCGAGATCGGCATCATTGTTCTTCTTTGCATATCGTGATAAAAAGACCAAGATTGCACCCAATTTCTCACTAGTATTAATCATGGTTCCCAGCCGACATGCATAATCAACGTAGGATTTGACCAGCGTTACATTATCAGCGGCTATGCCTTCTTTTAGTAAGTGTAGGACAGTATTAAAGAGTAATTCAAAGTCCTCAACCCCTTCGAGCTTTTCCAAGGCCATCTGGAAGGAAGATCCAGCGCTTTGGTCCTTTATCCTCATTAAAAACTCTGTCATCTTCGCCTGCAAAAGTGCCCCATACTTTTGGGCATTATATTTATCGCATAGAGTAATACCACGTTGGAGCGTTCGAATGGCCTGGCGTGATGAAGTAACCTCATCTGCAAGGCTAGTGTAAACGTTTAAAACTCCTTCAAAGTCATTAATACTTCGATAAAAGTCTGAGGCCTGATATGCATATTCTGAGGCTAGATCTGGATTTTCTGCCGCTACGTATAGTGTAAATTTCTCTGCAATTTTTGCAGCAAGTAGTCGCCCCTCATGACCGAACCTTTCCTGAGTCGTTACAGTGCGAATAATACGATCTGTGAATTCTCGAGCTCCCTCAAGAAGTGTTCGAGAAATAAGGCCTTTAATAAAACCAAAAGCGTTTGGTAACATTTCAGCCAATGACTTTTCGGTGTTTTCCAGCATACCAGACATTAATCGGGAAGCTGATGATATCAGATCCGCTTCTAGCAAGACAGATGTATATTTTTCCGAAAGTCTGTCCCCCTCAACCCCAGATCCGTCCATATACACTGAGAGGACAAAATCAACCAGGTCCTCACCAATTTCCTCGGATAAATTCGCTGATTTTATCAGTTTATCATAAAAGTTCTCTGAAAAGGCTGTAAATTCTTCAAAGGAAGGAGACAACGTTTTTTTGATAGTATCGATCAGCTCTGGATCGGGATGTTCTAACACGAGGGGGGTCAAATACTTGGAAGCAATTTTCTTAAAATCGTCACTATCCTCCCTTAATTTCAATATTCTCCTAAAAATATTGAGCGCGTTCGGTTTATCGGATTCGTAGATCTGATCAAAGACCATTTGAAGGGTTTTTAGCGATTCTGATCCCTTGCCGGCTTCCTCTAATAGTTTGGCCATTTCCAGAGTGAATCGTGTTATTACTTCGCTATCCCCCCGTTCCTTTACTTTTTCCAGGTATTTCCTTACCGAAGCAATCACCAAAGGATATCGCCGATGTCCCCTTCCAAAACGCAGAATTAGATCGGTCATGCGATCTGAATTTTCATATTGAGCTTTTTCAATGAATTTGCTTCGAACGCTTTCTAAATATCCCACCACTTCATCGATCGACCCTAGACTTTCTAAATACCGAGCATTCTGGACACTAAAGATATAGGCGTCCTGATACCGTTCCTGTTCGATCTGCTTATCTATGATTCTTGAAACAAGATCAATGGCTTTCTGATAGTCTTCTTTACTCTCTAACTCCTTCAGAATTTCATCAGTAATCTTTTGGGCCAGATCAATCGATTTTTCTAGGATTTCCTCCTGGAAGATGAGTAGCCGTTCAATCGCACCTTCAGGATCCCCCATGGCACGATATGTTTCCGATGTTTTATGTGTATACTTTTCTACAAGGTCAAAACGATCTGTTTCTTTCAATAGGTGTTCAACAAATCGTGAGAGATTATCAATTGCTCGCGTGTAATCGTTATTCTTTAGTTGCAAGGCTGAGAGCTGATCAATCATATAGGCGGCGTGATCAAATGCGTTGAGTTTTAATAGATCCTTGACAAAATCTAAGAGTAAATCATAATTCACAAATTCGGTTTGGAACATCAGGGATGCTAAATACTTCATATAGTCCCAGGCCATGTTGTGTTCTCCAATAGCCTTAAGTTTGGCAATGAATTTCATACAGAACTCGGAAACATCTGCGATCTTTTTATCATCCAACAGACGGGCTAGTTCCAAGTTTGCCATCTCTTGAGCAGTCAATATTGCCTTGCTACTCAATAATTCGTCAACATAATTGAATATAATTTCTTCCCGTTCTTTGGGATCCCGTATTGTTTGTAGAGCTTTCTGAATATACGATTTAGAATGTTCTCGGTCACCTAATTTTCCAAAAAGATCGCCTAGGGTTAACTGTTTCTCGATCCGCTTGGTTTCCTCGTTTGCATATGCTTGATCGATGAGGCTTTCAGCGAATTTCAAGTAATTCCTTGCAGCTTCGGCCTCTCTCAATGTGATAAGCCCCCTAACAATGTCCAAACTAAATTCAACGGCATCATCGATTCTTTTCAGCTCATAAAAGAGCTTGATCGCCTGGTTACCCAGGTTGCAGGCTTTTCTATAATTATCTGCATCTAGAAGGTATCGGGCCGCCTCCAAGGCAACTTCTAACGCTTTTTCTCTTTTATTTTGGTTTTCAGCCGTAAGAATGAACCGATCCACGTATTTCGCGTATGTGTCCTTATTCCTTGATTCTTTCAAGAATTGGAGTGTCTTCTCAATTGACTCCATTAGTTCGAAGTATTGTTGCTGTTCTTCCTGAACTTCGAAGGCGACATCGAGTAGGTATACAATGTCTTTGTTATAGATCTCTCTTTGCTCTCGAGGAATTGCTTCTGGGTCGGCCTTTCCAAGCTGCTCTATTGCAAAGTGAGCGTATCTAACGGCATTTTCCCATTGAACTGTTTGCAGTCTAGCCTTTTTATATAGATCGATCTGCTTTTTCCCAAGGTTTAGTACAGGAGCGATAATGTCAAGGGAGCCTTCTTCAATTAAATAACGATCCAAGAGCAGCCCACAAAGATTCGCCGCAACGAGGAATTTTTCTTGCTCTGCCAAGGGATCTAATGAAGATTCGACAAACACATATGCAGTATCTTTATCTATCTCTAGGAGGTCCTCAGTCAGTTTATTTCGAAACTTACTTACCTTAGAGGTCTTTTTTTGATCATCATAATAGCGAATGAGCTTTTTCCCGAACTGTAGGAGCCCAGTCGCATTTTGTTCCTTCCTTGCCCTTTCAAACAGAACCTCGGTACCTTTAACAGCTTCTTTCAAGTTTCCCTCTTTCTCATATTCTTCAATAACCTTTAGAAAATGGCCCATGGCTACATTGAGTACAATATCGCTGATAGGCCGTTGCGCTAGTTGTTCCATTGCCTTTTGGATTTTCTCGCTCTCATCATACAATATACTAAAGGAAATTTGTGGTACATTCTGGTTGATCAGCTTCGCGATGGCATCGTGGTCGATGTCAACTTCCTGTAAATCTGAAGATGTTCCGTCTCTGTACTTGAAAAGAGCGAACCAACGATCTAATTGCCTATAAACCACAAATATGGTCCGTCCAGATTTTTCAATTGGTATTTCTTTTATGGGTATTGGTTGGCCTTTGCTTACAAAGTCAGTTAATTCCGCAACGAACCTGTCTAGGTCATTAGCATTTTTGAATTTCGAAGTATCGAATGCGGCAAGATCGACCATGGCAAGTTCGGCCTCAGCAAATTCAAACTCCTTTGTTCGCCCTGTTGCTACGCCATCTGTAACGTCACTGACAGCCGTTTCAATTTCCCCTAATTCTTCCGTGAATTCTTCAGGGTGCTGAATCATCTTCTCAATCTTTTCAGCAGAGTCATATATTGCGGAAAAAGAAAGAAACTCTATTCCAGCCTCAGTGATCAAGTTAACCAAATCATCTTGATCCACCGAATTCTTGCTGTATTTTTTCCGAACCACCTGTTTTTCCCCGTCAAATAACACCACCGCGAATTTCCCATCTTGAGTGTGATAAATCCCTGCTTCCCCGTTACGCGAATAGGGCATTTCAAATTTGTGTAATAGTTTATCGCCATATTCAACGAGTCGTTTTTTGATAGGTACTGGAGCTACTTTAAGCGATGGAGTTTCAACCATCTCTGTTACATCCTTTTCTTTTGAAACCGGTTTAGCCTCTTGAATGGTGCCCTGCGGTCTTTCGGATGTGACGGAACGACTATCGTCCCCTAAATCCAGCTCTCTAAACGCTTTAACATGTTCTAATAATAGGTCAGCTACATCGAAAATAGCAGAAAAGCTGAAAAATTCAATTTCTGCCTCAGAAAGTAATTCTACAAGCGTATCCTGGACGAAAGGTCCTGTGAGTGTGCTCGTTTTGATGAGGCGTTCATTCTGATAAAATTTCAGGATATATTCATCACGTTTAAAGCTTTCGTGAATCTCACATTCCACGCCCGACGTGGACGGAAGTTCCAGTCGAACATGTTTTTCTTCGCGGGTTGCCATCTCTAAAAACTCTATGACAAATTTAACCAAGCAGGTGGTTCTTTTAGATTTCAAACTTCTGTGAATAAAAAGAAGTTTCTTTGTTTTTTCTTACTGGATTCTATCCTCAAAACATGTAATGTTATGGGGGAGAGATGAAAAAGGTTTCTATATCATATTTATGGGCATCATTTCACCCAATTACCTTCAGATGGTAGGTAAAAAGCTAGAATCTAAACCATTATTAGAAACGAATTAAAACACAACGTGAAGGGGCGCCATCAAGACCTTTGAATTTTAACGGAAGACAAACACAGAAATAATGCCCAAAGGGAACATGATTTAATACCAGGCCTTCTATGATTGGGATACGAGCTTTTAACAATAACCTGTGGTTCATAAGGCCAGAATGTGCCACTCCTTCTATGGATAAAGTGTCAATTCCGATGGCCTTAATCCCTTGTTGGATAAAAAATCGGATTACTTCCGGACTAAGGTTTCCTCCCCCTGTTACCCGAGAATTATTTACAGAAGTCTTTAAAAGCAAGATTGTATCCCGTAGAGGTATCGTCTCCTTATAGTAATCAGGGTACATATGTTCAGGGTCATTGAACATAACTACCTCCGCGTCTCCAATCAATGAGGACAACGACATCAGATCGATAGTTTGTCCATCTGGGAAAAGGTGAGCGGCTGCGTCGACATGAGTACCCGTATGAGAATTGAATTCTATCCAGGTCATTCTAGCTGAGGAGGTTTCGGCCGGGAAGACTAGAGTTCTAAAACGAGGGGGAGGATCCCCAGGATAAACCGACATCTGAGGGTGAATAGATGAGGAAATGTCATAGATTTTCATAAAACAAACTGAACTCAAGTAACAGGAAAAATTTTACGGCTATAGCGACTTATCAACGTAGATTTGAATTAGATTCACCACAGTTTCTACCGATTTTTCCATAGAGATGACAGGAACGAACTCTTTCTTGCTATGGAAATTCATGGCACCAGAAAAGATATTGGGAGTAGGGAGTCCCATATAGCTCAGTCGAGCACCGTCAGTACCGCCACGAACGGCCTTACGAATCACTGGGATCCCAGTCATCTTGATAGCCTCTTCTGCATATTCAATAGCAAATGGGACATCTTCTAACTTGAATCTCATATTCTTGTATTGCTCTTTGAGATCAAGGATGATTCTTGCTTTAGGAAAACGCTCCCGAACCGATTGTATTACCGTTTCTATATATTCCATCTTCTTCTTCATTTCGATATAGTCGAAATCTCTGATTATAAAACTTAACTTTGTCTCATTTACATTTCCTTGCACATTATAGGCATGGAAATACCCCTCCATTCCCTCAGTTGTCTCAGGAGCCTGATCCAAAGGAAATTTGCCTAGAATTTCTGCCATAATGCGAACAGCGTTGACAAGCTTATCCTTAGCATAACCAGGATGAAAATTAAATCCCTTTACAGTAACTGTACCTCCCGCGGCATTAAACGTCTCGGATTCCAGAACCCCCATCTCATCGCCATCAATTGTATAGCCAATATCAGCTCCTAAAGCTTCCACATCAAGCGCATCCACACCATGGCCAACCTCTTCATCTGGTGTAAACACAATTTTTAATGTTCCATGTTTAATGGAAGAATTCGATATAAGAGTCGCAACCACCGTCATAATAACGGCTATTCCAGCTTTATTATCGCCACCAAGTAATGTGGTTCCATCAGAGGTTACAATGTCACTCCCGACGAACCGTTTCAGTTTTGGGGTCTCTTCAGGGGATAGAATAAGATCAGGATTGCCTGGAAAGGTTATCACCCCACCGTCGTAATTTCTAACAATACGGGGTTTAACGTTTTCACCCGGTTCTTCGGGCGATGTGTCCATATGGGCAAGCAAACACAGGACAGGAACCTTTTTTGTTTCCTCAGGAGACAAATTTGATGGTATTGTCGTAATCACATAGCAATTTTCAGTAACTGTAGCCTCAGAGAGTCCAATCGCTTTTAATTCATCTCGAAGTAAATTTGCAAGGTTAAACTGGCGTTTGGTGCTTGGGACTTCCTCTATTCCAGGCTGACTCGTTGTATGAACTTTTACATACCGTAGAAATCTATCCAATACATTTGAGGGCATGGTTGACATTTTCCTTCTTTTGCAAGCAAATCTATAAAGCGTATTAAAAAGATGCAAACGTTGATGTCAAGTCTCGAACCATTGGTATAGCAGATTCAGGACATAGTTTTGCGAATTCCTCGGTTTGTTTGATCTTTTCGTCCACCTCATCTCTCCTAAGCGATCTAAAACCAAATTTAAGGAAGTATCCTTTCCCCGTTTCAGTCAGGAGATAAACCCGCTCAACTCCCTCGTTATGGGCACGGTTCATCATGTGTTCAACCAATTTTTTGCCTAGACTTCTGCCTTGCCAATCAGGATGTACCGCCACTGATCGTAGAAGAGCAATACTGCCGTAAATCTCAAGCCCAGCGCAACCAACTATCTGATCCTGAGTTTTTAGAACAACAAAATTAGCCAGCTGGCTTTCGACATCTTCTACTGGAAGTTTAAAACGTTTCAGGAGTAAAATCACTGCTGATAGATGATTCAGGGCAGCAGTTTCAAATTCCAGCTCTTTAATTTCCATTTTGTCTCTCAATCCACAAACGAAGGAAGGGTCTTAAAACGATACCTTCTGGGTAATGCAGATTTTTCGTGCAATAAAGAAATCCAATAATTTCCAATGAATAGCTGGGCATTTTTCGCGCTAATTTTCCATATCTTTTTAGTCTAAATCTGACTCTTGCTTTTTCTCCTGGACTTTTTCTTCCTCAAGTTGTTTCTGTCTTAAATAAATTCTCTCTCCTTTCCTAGTCAGCCGATGTCGTTTGGCTGGTCTTCCCCGTCTTCTTTTTTTCGATTTTAACTTCACAGGAGGCGGTACGTCTCGATCTGGTCCTGTAGTCGGGATCGAAGCAGGCGAATTTCGTTGAATCTCTACCAATCCCATTTCGGAGAGTTCTTTAAGTTCCTTATTTAGCGTTCGGGATGAAATTTGGGCTCTTTCACTCAATTCAGCTACATTAACCGTCGGATCCTCTTTGAGGTGATGGAGAATTGCTCTTCTGGTACGTCTTAACTCTCCTAGTTCAGGTTGTGTTCGAATATACCTTTCAAGGATTATTTGACCCCGCTCTGTTAAAATCAATGAGTTAGAATGTGGAGGTTCCCGAGCGATGAACCCCACCAGCTCTAACTCCTTTAAACGGCGATAAATAGTCGCAGTAGTGAGCTCAGACCTTAGTTGGTGGTGTATGTCACTACTCGTCTGGTTAGGATTCCTACTGATATACTCCAAAATTTGTCTTGTACCTTTCGCGGCCAAAACATCAAACAAGAGATCGCACCTCGTGGTGCCTATTCATCCTGATCTCCAGGAGCCATCCGATTAGATATCGTTTGTTGCATGGCAGCAGTCTCTATAACATTTGATTCACGCCGAACCATACCTGGACCTGAACGTCGCCGACCTTTAAGTATATCAATGTGCTCTTTGGCAGCATAAAGGTGAAGCGGAACTCCTTCATATTGAATACAAATCCCTTGCCATTTTTGGTCAGAAAACCGATATAGTTGGCCAGCTCCAGTTGCATCATCCTTGGTTATTTTTATCTTAGAAAATTCCTTCCGAAGATATTGATCCAAATCAGAGGGTATTTTTCCTTTGGTCTCTTTTTCCTTTAGAAACATCCAATCTGCTAAAAATCCTTTCAGCACTAATTCACTGAATTGAGGCCATAAGTTGGGTGATCCATAAATCTCCACCCCCAAAATTTTTCCCCCATAAAATGCAACCAATCCGACCTGGCCCTTGATCTGAACAGCTGGCGTAAGCTTCTCTAGAAGCTCAGACAAATCCTTTTCTTCTGTGTATGCGTGCTCCTGAATTTCTCGGAATGAACTCGTCGGTGCCTCAGCTCGTCCGTACCCCAAAACAGAGGATGCAGCAGCTATAGAATCCCACATGATCCCTTGAGTAGTTTGATTGGTCGAAATGTTTGCCATATGGCTAGCCAACCGAGTTTTGGCTGATCTGAATTTGTGGGATGTCGCCGCACCTCGCGAGTTGCGATAAGTCCAACGAGATTGTTCAATACACTTGGCAGGGATATCCAAAGGCTGTGATTCAGTGTACCCAGAAGGTACAAGGATTGGTTCAAAGATTGTCCTATCTTGCTTACCTCCTTCAACCTGATGGAGATAAGGAATTAAAACAGGAAATTCGGTCTTATTGACCGCCAATAATTTGTCCACTCTTTCAGATCCTTCCGTTTCTTGTATCCAGGCCTGTTCCTTCTCCTCGGTTTCCATAATGCCTAGTACACCCGAATCGGTAGTTCCTCTGGACAAGATTGGAAATACCGTGAATTGATCATGCGACATAGCATCACCAAAGTTATACATCCCACCCAAATTTGATATTAACTCTTGAAAGCTCATCTATTAGTTCATCTCTTTTCCAACTGGTTTTGAAATCTAGGTTTTACTGCCGAAATACTGTTTCCCAACCGTTATCAATGCTAGCAGACATTTTCACGTCTTTACTGACACTATTAGTTGAAAAACTGCACCTATATTTTCTGATACTTTTTGAGAAGGATAACTTTTAAAGCTTGCCAAAAAGTAAAAAATATTTGCTATCATCTATGGAGCCATAATTAAGAATTCTTCTGTTTGAATCGTTCAAAATGCGTTGTTTTCAACCGCTAATCGGAGCTCGTGTCCTATCCAGCCAATAAGCCACACCAGCAAAGGTTAAAAGGAGTAATATAAGGAAAAACGAAGCACTAGTTATTTCAAGACCTGGCGGAGGAACAGGGGTAATAAGGATGGTAGATGTCAATAGAAGAACCACCATAAACACTCCCATCGCGTATTTTCCTATGACTCCTTCTCCAGGACGGGTCACCCTGAAATAGATCACATATCCTCCCAATAAGGTCGTTAACTCTAAAAGTAACGTTATTGGGCAAAAATTCCATAAACCTAACCCAATTTTTAAATCAATACCAGGAATTATGAGTAAATCTGGAGTATGGACCAAAAAATCCAAAAAATAATGTGAAGATACTGCTACTCCCACCAGAAGAGACGTTTGGTTCTTTTCCTCTTTTGTTTTTTGGCTGAATCTAAGAATACAATACTGGAATACGAGATAGGCAGCAAATGCCATGAAAAGTGTTCCTAATAGACTATGAGAAAAGGGGAAATTATAGAGGTCGAAAAAGGAGGCTTCAGCAAAGCCTGGAACAATTCGAGCATTTTCAATTCCCAAAATAATGAAAGCAGTGAAAAAAATGTCGGTTAGTTACGCAGCGATGAATAAGATGCCCAAGGATAAAGTCTGATCATACTTTTTTAGAGCGAAAGATATACCATAATGTCCAATGAACACTGTTGTCCCTCTTGTTGAATTCAGGTTTCAGAAAACAGATCTCTAGAATAATCCCTTAGAGTGTTTTTCATTTTAAAAAAGCATTGGAGGCCTTTAACTTTGCGAAAAAACTCCTCTTATGATCAGTTCTAGCTCACCGGTTGCCTAATGATCGTTTTTAACCGATCAGGTTTCGTTCGTCTTGGATCGGACAAATATATCTCGTGGTGTTTGCCACGGCGAGAATAACCTTGCCTTTCAATAAATTCGTGGAGATTCGCGATAGTCGAACCTTCATCAGAGTAGGGCCCAAAATACAAAATTTGTGCGGATTTGCCTTCTTCATATACTTCGAAACGAACCTTATCCAATGCTGAAGGCGCTTTTTTTTTCTTAACCTCGACTATTGCCTGATCAAACAAAGCAGGAGTTACAAAATCTGGTTGCATGATCATGGAGGTCCAGTACCAGGCGTCCTTATTTTCCTCACTGAAATTTTCCATGTTTGGCACCCACCAAAGTCCTTCCAAGGGCATAACTACATAATCCTTCCCTTTCTCCTTCATCATGAACTTCAGGGTATATGTTATCGGGTACAGGGCCTCCATAGCAGCTTGATACTCGGCCGATGTGTTAGGATCACCTTGACCATCAATCATCAGAAAATTAAGGGGAGGAACATCCACAATAGAAAACTTTGTAGATGAAACATTGGAATATATCCCTTTTAATTCTTTTTTAAAGTCAATCTTCGCCATGAGAACACGCTCCAAGATACCAAGATGACTTGAATCTAGGATTGGTTTTAAAAAGGTGGGAGGAAAACGGAGGTATAGGTTAAAAAGATTCTTCCCCTCATTCCAATATTCCGACGTTATCGGATTCAAAATTGGAAACAACTTACTCTCTCTGATTGCCTACATACGAATATAAGGGGTAATGCGAACTAGTTGACAATTAATATGATTGCTGATTGGAGGTTGTAAAATGTCCGAAGTTGCCCTAATCCACACCGATAGCGCAAAGGAGGGACTTGAGGCTATTTTTGCTCACTATAAGGATTTATTCACCTCGCTACATCAAAAGATCGTGGTAATTAAGCCGAACTTCAATACCGCAGATCCACCGCCAGCATCTACCGATATTCAATTATTGAGGCGAGTCATCGAGCATATAAAGGGGAATGATCCCAAAAAGATCATAGTTGCGGAACGCGCAGGCCCCGCGAACACCTACGATACAATGAGGATGAAGGGGCTATATCAGCTCCAGGAAGAGATCCGGGGATTCAACATTGTAGATCTTTCCACCTTACCCGAACACGAGTGGATCCATATCCGCCCAGAGGGGTCACACTGGCGAGACGGATTTCTGTTTCCGAAACTCATCAAAAGGGCTGATGCGTTTATAGCACTTCCCTGTCTGAAGACGCATCGTTTTGGAGGGCATTTCACACTATCGCTTAAATTGGCGGTCGGTTTGGTTCCGCGTCATGGATATTCGTATATGAAAGAACTACACTCTTCTCCGCGCCAGCGGAGTATGATCGCCGAAATAAACCAGGTTTTTAATTCAACATTAGTCATTATGGATGGTATGAAGGCATTTATTGATGGCGGACCAGAGAGGGGTACTTTGGTATCGCCCAATGTAATGTTAGCTAGTCCAGATCGAATTGCTATTGATGCGGTAGGAGTAGCGATCCTTCGTGATTATGGTACAACGAAAGAGGTCTCAAACGGTCCAATTTTCGAGCAAGAGCAGATATCTCGGGCTGTAGAGTTGGGACTTGGAGTAAATAGACCAGAAAAGATCGAAATTAGGCCCTTGGATACCAACAGCGAAGAATACGCGAACAAGCTCCACACCATACTTATTGGAGGCGAAGGTTCACCGATGGAGACCCTTTCAGTCCATTAAGAACCTAATCTACTAATACCAGTTGATCGGGATCCAATGCCAGTACATTTGTTTAGCGCCAAACATTGGCTGTATACGAGGGGATTGGGAGGTCCTTCATTGTTTGTATCCCCGGCGCTGCATTTACGACCCTTGGAATCAGGTTTGCAACCATAGCGGCGGTACCAAGGTCACCATGGACGCCACCTATGATTTTTTGATTAATAGGAGGAAATCCTTCAATCACCACAGAATCATATTCCTCTTGATCGCCTGCGTACGCGATAAATTCCAGATTGATAAACTCCCGACCATTGTAGTTTGCAGTTGCTCGACTACGTAAACCACAGACATAACCTTCTGGCACTAGCTCACCATATGAAGTAGTAAATTCCGAATTTGCCGTAATGGCTTCTGGGGGATATTCATAAACATCTTCACATTCTATTCCCATCGCGGACATGATCAACCTGATCGATTCTTCGAGCCCAACATGGCCCGTTATCAGATGTTCTTTGATTTTTTTCTCAAATTCCACAGTGCTGAGACCAGTACCAATCTTCCGTTGGAATGGGGTTCGTCTCCGTCCTGAATTCATCATCCGAGTTACGGATATTTTGTCCACTCTCTGGCACGGGGCCGCTAGAACTATTGGAAGAAGATCCATAAGATAGCCAGGATTAATCCCCGTTCCTGTAATTGTTACTCCCTTGGTAACAGCTACCTCACTTAGTTGTTCTGAAAGGTCAGGGTATCTTCTATAAGGAAACGCGAGTTCTTCACAGATTGAAATCACATTGCATTTTGCCAAAACCGATTCTTGAATAAGAGGGGCAACGTGGGGGAGTGTGGATGCTGTTGCTATTACGACAACGTCTACTGGATTTGTTTCGAGAACTTCCGCGAGAGAAGGGCGTACAATTACTGCTGGGCCAGCGGAAATCGCAAGAATATCCGATAAAGATCTGCCAACTAACCCAGGAGCAATGTCGACAGCGCCTACTAAGTCGAGGTTTGGTCGCTCTATGATAAGTCGAGCTATTAAGCGCCCCATAGGTCCAAGACCCACGTGAATTACTCTGAACGGTTTTACCATCATTTAAACCAGAGAAAGGATCGTTTCTTTCAGTTACTGTTATCTTTGTTATGATTAAATTGGTGAGCGAATTGGGTTTTTTCGAGCCTACGAATATCCTGAAGAGCTTCTTTCAAAAGGTAGATACCACTCACCCAAAGTCCAGCACCAACCATAATTACCACTAAAATTGGTAATTCTAGGGGAAGTGGATAGGCAGTAATGAAATATCCCAGATCACGCGGAGCATTAGTGAAGTAAACATTATAGAGCTTAATGCCCAAGAAACCAACGATCGTTAGAGTAATTGAGCCTGCAAGAATTTCTTGTCGATTTTTGCTAAGAGACATGGAATTTGAAGCAGATGAGGATGTTTGAAGATTCGGTTTTTCTATCTTCTCAGTTGACTCAACCCTACTAGTATCGGGAGATGGGGGAGAAGAAGAGGAAGATGTTCTTATTCTCAAAGCGATTAGGAGTGCAAGTACAAGCTCGTACCACACGGGTTTCAGTAGGTAATATGTCATAATCACGAATATCCCAGCAACCAGCGCTGTTTGCAGGAGAGAAAGCACAACGGGGATTGGATCTAGATTCACAGGCTGAAAAATCACCGTAAAGGAATACGTGAAATAGATGTCAACTACTCCACTCAGTATTAGAGTTCCAAAGACAAATGCATATCCAGCCAAGCCCAGGGATAGACAGGCGGTAATAAAAGTCCCCAAACGATTCGACAACGTTATTTCAACCCGATTTTCCAGATCTAGCTGGAACGATGTTTATCTATTATCTCTTTGGCCTCTTCTAAATGGTTTTTTATTTGAATTTGGTCATAAGACGGAGTTTGGGAGGCCATTATTTGCATAATCCCCGTAGTTCTATGATTCTTCCGCTTCAAGGCAGAAATTAGTTCCCGATCCACTGAAGGAATTAAGAATGAATAATAGATGAGTTGGTCCAGCGATAGGACATATCTCTCCCAGAGTTTCGTTTTTTGAAGCGTACTGATCAAGGACTTACGTAGGGTCTGCCAATGGGATAAAAGAGCCTCTTCAACCTGATCAATTACATTACTGAGGATATCCACCTCATCATAAATGGTTCGAAAAGCGGTAATCAAAGCCATGGGATAGGAAGGCGCTTCGTGGTAGTAATAATACGTTAATGCTTCTTTGGAATAATCGAAAGGAACTAAGATGAAAAAACCCCGAAGAATCAAGGCGATGTCCTTACTGTCTATTTCTTCAGCCCATAGGGTAAACAAGCGGGCACTCCGGGAGTCAATGTCAGGGATTTCTGCGTGAAAATCCTGGATGTTGGTATAGTCGACGTGGACAGAACCAATATCGTTTAACACCTTGGCAGCGGTGAGTGTTCGATTGGAATAAAACCGATCGAGGACGGAACGAATTTCAAATTCAATCAGACGATCTTTTTCTATCGCATCTATCCTTCCGTCATGAAACTTTAGCTGAGGGATTTTTCGCATCGTATCATCTACACCGTATACTGTGGCGGGGCTAGAGCCCATCAATAAAAGAGTATGCGATTTTGGCATTCATACCCCAGCTACCTTCTCACATAAATATGACTATAGCGACATAGATTAAGAAAGGAGAACACAAGATATGGCAATTGGTGATGATTTTTATGAATGAGAAGATTTCCAAAACAACAAATGCAATCCAATCGGAACTTACGAAATTCGTTCGTGATATAATAGCGATTCCTTCATTTTCGGATGAAATTATAGTGATTAATAGAATTAAAGAGGAAATGAACGAAATCGGATTTCAGGGAATCAGACGCGATAACATGGGCAATTTACGGGGTTTATTAGGTTCTGGGCCAGATCTTCTTGTGATAGACGCTCACGCTGATACAGTGGAAGTTGGTAATGAAGCCGGATGGAAATATGACCCCTTTTTGGGCAAACTGGAACAAGGAATTATTTATGGTCGAGGTGCATGTGATCAAAAGGGGGGTCTCGCAGCAGCATTATACGCAGGCAAGGTATTACAAGATCTGGGTATCCCCGAGAATCTAACGTATATGGTCGTTGTTTCGGTTAAAGAGGAGATGTACGAAGGATTAAATTGGCAATTTTTGGTCAAAGAAGAACATTTGACGCCCGACGCTGTTATTCTCAGCGAACCGTCAAATTTGGATATTATTATCGGACAACGTGGTCGGGTTGATGTAAAAGTGCGTACTCCTGGTATTTCCAGCCACGGTGCTACTCCTAACCTTGGAGTAAACGCCATCTATAAGATGGCGCCCATTATTCTAGAAATCGAGGAACTTCACGAGAAACTAGCAACAGATCCCATGTTTGGAAAGGCAACTATAACTGTGACCAAGATCGATTCAACGGCTCCTGCGATCAATGCAGTAGCAGATGGAGCCATAATTCATTTGGATCGAAGACTAAATCCTAATGAAACGGATAAAACAGTACTTACTGAAATACAGGCACTGCCCAGTGTAAAACTAGGTGATGCCGAGGTCCTCATCCCGGAATATGAATATACAAGTCCTGGTGGCCTATCATATCCGATCAGGGGCTACTATCCGACATGGAAGCTTGAACCAGATCACCCCCTTGTTCAATCAGCCATCAAAGCGTATAAAAATCAGTTTAACAAGGAGCCAAGGTTGGGATATTGGCCGTTCTCAACTAATGGTGCAGCAACAAAAGGACTGTTTGATATCCCAACCATAGGCTTTGGCCCGGGTAACCAAAAGTATGCACATACAACTGATGATCAAGTTCCAATCGACCACCTACTTAGGGCTGTTGAATATTATTCAGCATTCGCAATGTCCTGGAAGAAGGGAGAACGTGCTAGTCCTGAGAATTCAGGATGATTTATTGTTTTGTTATCTTTTCTATGGATTCGACTGATTCAATGATGATGTCTGTGGCGGTTTTAGCGAGTTCCTTTGTTATTATAAGAGGGGGTAAAAATCGAGCCACGTTGTCATAATGTCCTCCGATTTCTATGAGCAAACCCCTCTTAAAACATTCTGTTCGCAAGGAACTAGCCAATTTTGACGAAGGTTTTTTCGTCTCTCGGTTTTCCACTAGTTCCAGTCCTAACATCAAACCTTTTCCTCTGATATCGCCTACAACGGTACTAGTTTCTTTTAAACTGTCTAATCTTATCTTAACCAGTGCTCCAACTTCTTTCACATGATTTACCAGATTATTCTCTAGCATAAACTCGATTGATGCAACCCCAGCAGCCATGGCGGTCACATTACCCCGAAAAGTGCCAATATGGGCCCCTTTACGCCATACATTCAGTTCCTCTCTATAGGCAATTGCAGAAAGGGGGAAACCACCCCCTAAAGCTTTAGACATCGTTATAATATCAGGAACAGCATTGGAGTGTTGAAAGGAAAATAATTCCCCAGTTCTGCAGAATCCTGTTTGAATCTCGTCAAAGATGATGGGGACATCATAATTCCTGCTAGTTTCAGCTATACTTGTGATAAAGTCATCAGGTGGAATAATTGATCCTCCCTCTCCTTGTATGGGTTCTATTATGGTACCAGCAGGATGTACTATCCCTGAATGGGGATCTTCAAGTACATGTTCGTAATATGATGCACATTCGAGATTACATTCATGTTGGGTCTTTTTGAAAGCGCAACGATAACAATACGCATAAGGAACGAAGTGTACTTCTGGTAACATTGGAATATACTTCTCTTTCCAATATCTGCCCGAAGTAAGTGAACTGGCGCCTGCAGTCATCCCATGATATCCCCCCTCAAATGAAATCAATGCATGCCTCTTGGTATAATATTTAACGAGCTTAATAGCCATTTCTACAGCATCGGATCCTGTTGGCCCTCCAAATTGGATCCTTACATTGTCTTTTAACCTCCCAGGCATAATCGATCGAAGTAATTCAATTAGTTTCAATCGAATCTGAGTAGGAAAATCAAGAGTGTGAGTAATCATATGTTGTTGTTTTTTCACTGCTTCCATAATTTGCGGATTACAGTGTCCCAATGCCAAGACTCCTGCTCCTGCAAAAAAATCGATGAAAACATTTCCATCTATATCTTTTACAGTTGCACCTCGCCCCTCCTCTAATACCAGAGGAATTCCCAATGGATATGAAATGGAACTCCCCTCAATCTCTTTCTGTTTATTCAGAAGAGCGCTTGCTCTCGTTCCAGGTAATTCTGTTTTTATATTTGGAGCCCCATCAAGGCTTAGATCTTCAAATTTCATTGACACCACACTGCTTTATAGGCATCGTTACTTTTCAGCTAGAACATGGATTTTTGTGACAGATTCTGGGGGTTTAGTTCGTAACCCTAAGAGCCACGCCCAGCGTTCATAGTCTAAGATAAACACCACTACCGTTAACGCCAATTGAAGGATGAGTCCTAATTCCTTGAACAATACCCCAGCGCCAATCACTCCAAGGAAGCCTGAAAATATCTCAATGGTCACCCTATGATAACCTGCAACAGGTATGGGCCCTTCTCGGGATTTATCGCCTGGTGCATTAAACGCTCCCAATAAGGCCGCGCTTAGGATAAAGCCCGAAATAAAAATCCAATGTACATAAATAGCTGCAATAATAAACCATAACCAAGTTGTCAATTCAAGAAGAAATCGAAAAAGTGGTGGAATTAGTGGAGGGATAACAGATTTTTGAGCTTCTACTTCTGTATTGTTTTGTGTCTTCATACATGTTCACCTTGGAGTGATTTTCAAATTGAAAGGAGAAACAAATTAAGAAACAAGAAAGGATAGGATCGCCTTGTTTACTAGGTCTGGTACTTCAAGATGTACCCAATGCCCACTTTTTGGATGATATACGAGCTCAAATGGACCCTTAATGTGCTCTTCTAATCCATAAGTCAAGGATTTGTCTAGGGCGATGTCCTGCTCTCCCCAAATCACCGTTGTGGGACATTTAATTTTGGGGAACCTTTTGAGGAAGTTTTCCTGATCTTCTTTTTTGATTGAAAAGAATTGAGTGATATTCCAGTTTGCCCGATAGTAGTTGATAGTGGCGGTTAATGCCCCAGGTTGTGACCAGGCCTGAACATATAACTGCATATCTTCTTCGGTAAAGGCCTGTTTGTTGCGAAGAGATCCACGCACCATCCGCTGAAGAACCTCACAGTTATTTCGGAGTAAAACCACCTCAGGGATTTTTGGGAGTTGAAAAAAGAAAACATACCAACTTTTTTGGAGTTGTTGGAATCGAACCGACCAAAAAGCTTCTAAAAGAGATACAGGATGAGGACAATTGAGAATTATTAATTTTGATACGGTATCGGTCATCATAGCCAAACTCCATGCAACTGCACCCCCCCAATCATGACCAATCACTACTGCTGTCTTTTCTCCTAGTGTTTCAATAAGACCCACAATATCTTGAACCAAAACAGGAGTTGCATATTGATCAACTCCTATAGGTTTGCTGCTTTTATTATATCCCCGTAAGTCGGGAGCAACCACCCGATAATGCTTTGCTAATACAGGGATTTGCTGTCGCCATGTATACCAAAAATCAGGGAAACCATGAAGCAGAATTACAAGATCACCTGCTCCTTGTTCGACATAATGCAGTGTAATGTCATTAACATCGATGTAAGCATGGTTCCAGTCTTTTTTCATTTTTTCACCTCATGAAAGCCAAGAATATGGGAGTTTATTAATCCTAATTTGGACATTACCTTTCATTCTTCTTCGAGATACTATCTATCTTCTTTCGTTTCGTTATGGCAATCTTCACACATTGATGATAGAAAGTGGGAGAATTACTGATTCCGCCAAAACAGCCTTTAATGTTCGTATTTCTTCTTTACGTAGATCAAGATTAATAAAGAAAAGTACGGAATTCATTTGTAAATTACTCTCCTTTTCTCAACGATCGTTCTCTGAATTAAACAACGTACGAAATAATTGATTGTTAGGTGAAAAATTCGATGTTGGATCAGACCAAGGATTTAATCCAAAAATACAGGTTTGATGAAGCCAACAAGAACCTCGAGAGTCTAGGGGAAGAGTATGACGTGGATAAAAAAATTTTCCAGAGTCAGATCCTAAGAATGAAGGGGAAGAATAAAGAAGCTTTAGAACTCGCAGACCAGGCTTTAAATCAGAGCCAGAATAAGAATTATAAAATCTATGAGCTCGAGGCAACTGTAGCGAAAGCTTATGCATTAGTCAGACTTGGTAAACACAAAGAAACTATGAAGATTATTGAACACGCTGAAAAAATCTTGGAAACAATGAAAAAGGAGGAACGGGAAACAGTTAAAGAACTACAGGCAACTATATTTCATGTACAAGGCATTGCGCATTCTATGGAAGGAAAGATTGAACGAGCATTAACCTGCACTCATAAGGGCCTCGATATTCGCGAAGAACTTGGACTTAAGGGTGATATTGGTTATTCGCTCAATAACCTGGGATGGAGCTATTACTTAAGCGGTGAGCTCGATCTTTCATTGGAGTATCACCGAAAATCCTTAGCGATACGAGAAGATAATCAGAATAGAATCGGAATCGCTCATTCGTTAAGCAATATTGGAGCTACCTACTGGGAGATGGGTGAACTTGGCAACGCTTTCGATTCTCTTACTCAGGCCTTAGTAATAAGTAAGGAGTCAAGAGACACATATCTTAGTTCGAGCATTCTCTTACGTTTGGTCGAATTAACCCTAGAAATGAATCAAATAGATCAAGCAAATGGTTATCGGCGACAATTACAAGAAATGGATAAGAATTCAAACAGTCTTTATGTGAATTCAGCATCCCATCTTGTAGAAGCATTGATCCTGAAGAATAGTAACCGTCTTAGGCATAAAATGGATGCCCAAGAGATTCTGGAGAAAATTGTCGCAAAATTCGACGATCCTGAGTTAACGGTCAGTGCTATCAAGCATCCATGTCGAGAGTTACGATTGACTGTTGGTCAAGTTTCGAACGATCCTGAATTAATTGTTCGTGCAATTAAACACCTGTGTGATCTATACTTACTGGAACTCAAGACCTCAGGAGAAGAATTGGTCCTACAACAAGCAATAGATCTAGCTAAAACCCTTTATGAAATCGGAAGGAAGACCTATTTCTTTTCAGTCTCAGTAGAGGCCTTAGTTCTTCAAGCAAAATTCGCCCTACTTGAAGGAGATATTCAGCGGTCACAGTCATTATTGTCTCAAGCAGGTCTCACCGCCGTGGAAAAAGGCCTGAAAAGACTCGAAAAGATGGTAAAAGAGGAACAATCGGTTTTAGAAGCCGATTTCGAACGGTGGCTTGATTTAATAAATGAGAATGCTTCCATGAGGGAAAGAATTGAGCAGGCACAATTGGAAGACCATATTAAACAGGCTATTGCCCTGAGGAATGTGTAACATTTTTTATGTTCTAACGGGAATGAAATTTATATCTTAATTGATGATTAAATCCGTTAATGTTCTTTTTCAACCCGTGTTAAACTTTTAACTTGATTTTATTGACCAGGATTTCCGATTCTCTGGTATTAGTATGAAACCATTTACCAATGATAATTAATGTGCAATTTCAGGATGAATCACATCTGATAATATGTAGGAGTAGCCAAGTGCAAATGACATCTAGAGGTCTTAAAGGTGAATGAATTCAAAGAAATTGAAATAAAACTCTCACCCAAGTTGAAAACTTCATATTCAACAGCTGTATTTGGAAAGCTTGCTGTGAGAGACGTACCTAATAGAAAGAAGCATAACGAATTAGAATCGAAAAAGCGTGATCTGGAAAAGATGATCAGAGAGGTTTACCCAGAAGTAGATGAAGATACTACTATCAGGGGATACGACACCTATTTCAAAAAGTGGGGAAAGACATATCCTATCGCATTTCAGATTAAGACCATAAAAGAAGGGGGACATTTTCCTCAAGTTTCCATACTTGTCGATAGTATGTTTCTAGCGGAACTCAAAACCAGGATATTGACTTCGGGGCATGATCTAGATACAATACAGGGAGAATTGATTTTTGATGTTTCAGAAGGGGGTGAACGATATATGAAAATAAACGGGAAGGAACAAACGCTGAAAGACAATGATGTGATCCTTAAAGACGGAGATGAAATTCTGGCCAGTGTTTTATATGGTCCAGCGAGAAAAACATCAATAACTCCTAGTACCCAGAACGTTCTCTACTTCGCCTGGTGTCCCTACGGAGCGCGAGAGGAACTCATCACGGAACATTTGAGCGAGATCCTTGCAAATTTGTATGTTGTATTTGAATCTACATCCTCGAAGATCCATATTTACCAAGAATAGTCCACACGTTCCAGATGATCTACAGATGAAACGTGTAAGCTTCTTTGTATGGTGAAGCTTTAATTTTTCATTTAGGGACATCCAGACTTACCAAGTGTTAAGATCAATAAGAAAAAACCATTTTCATTTTTGCCCAAAGCGAAATTTTCTTTATAGGTAATGATCTTGGAAAAATAATAATCTAGTTACCATTTTCCTCCAGATAGGCCCCATTCGGGGGACAAAACTGGTTCATATTCAATGAAATTGTTATAGAACGGATTGATCTTGTAAAGTTCTCGAATTTGATTATTACTTTACTGGACCAAGCTGCAGAAGTAAAAGGTGCTATAATGCGATATTTGACTATAAAAGGGAGTAAAAAACGTGTTACTCCACTAGGTATGGGCTGTTGGGCTATTGGAGGCCCTTTCCAGTTACCAGATGGTAGATATTTGGGGTACGGCCATGTGGACGATGAAGAATCAATTAAAACGGTTCGTAAGGCAGTAGATTTGGGGATTAATTTCTTTGATACTGCAGATGTCTACGGGACTGGGCATAGTGAAAAGGTTCTAGGAAGGGCACTATATGATTATCGGGATGATATTGTTATTGCAACGAAATTTGGGAGCATGTTTGAGGAAGGAACCAGGACTATTTACGATAAGCATACGTCTGCACCAGATTATATTCGGAAGGCTGTATTTGATAGCTGCAAAAGATTAGAAACTGATTTTATTGATCTGTATCAATTTCACTGGTGGGAATGTCCTATTGAAGATGCTCCAAACGTTCGTGAAACATTAGAAGACCTAGTATCTGAA
Organism: Candidatus Thorarchaeota archaeon; assembly: GCA_048882505.1. Lineage (GTDB taxonomy): Archaea > Asgardarchaeota > Heimdallarchaeia > Hodarchaeales > Hodarchaeaceae > Hodarchaeum. The sequence continues at coordinate 78,542 of JBHLRO010000011.1, read as the reverse complement.
GGTATCATAGGCGGTTATGGTTGGAGTACTGATGATGTTGAGCGAGCAGCAATCTTTGCTGAGGGAAAGAATTGTACGGCAATGCAATACATCCTGAATTTTACCAAGAATAATCCTGAAATGATACGTTTATGTGAGAAAAATAGCTTGGCAAGTGTAATTCGAAGCCCCCTCGGATATGGATTACTTACTGGAAAATATTCTGAGGATTATATACTGCCAGATAATCATTGGTTAAAGGGAGTAAACCTTAAAGAAGGGTATTTTGCAAATATGAAGAATTTTGTCAATCTTATTAAGGATAAATTAACCGAAGATGGCAGAACTTTGGCTCAAGCCGCACTTGGATATATATGGGCCCTCAGTGATTCCGCAATACCTATACCTGGAGCAAAAAATGTTCAACAACTAACCGAAAATGCGCAATCGCTCGAATTTGGCCCCTTAAGAAAGGATACAATGAAGTTCATTGAGGATTCGTTTCTTAATTATTCCAAACCTTAAGTGGGACTTGACGGGCTGCAGAAATAACATTAATAATGGCCTGCCTCTGGAATTGTTAGAATAAGAGCATATAGAAAGCCATATAATTATCCCCCAAATTCAATAATCAAGTTAGATTCAATTATGGCTGCCTTTGCTCGCATATGATTCGTTTCAATGTATCCAATCCAATATTTCTACCACATATGATCAGAACTACATTTTTACCATGAAAACGTTCTTTTTCTTGTAAATAAGCCGCAACGGTGACTCCAGCAGCCCCTTCAATAACCATATGGTGTTTTTCTAACATGAAAATGATTGCCTGCTTGATTTCTTCTTCTGTGACCACAATGAAACGATCAATCAATTTTTGACATAAATCCAAGGTTATTGTATTGGGTTCAATTCCGCCTGCGGTTCCATCAGAAAGCGTGGGATGAATGGGAACGTTTACAATCCTCCCTGCCTTTATCGACTCGTAAAGCGGGGGAGAGTTGAGCGGAGTACAACCTACAACCTCAACCGTTGGATTGACGCTCTTTAGGTAAGTAGCAATGCCCGAAATCAATCCACCTCCACCGATGGCTACCAAAACGGCATCAATATGCGGAATTTGTTTCGCGAGCTCTATTCCAATTGTTCCTTGTCCCGCAATTATATCCCAATCGTTATATGGGGAGACATACGTCTTTTTCTCTCGATTAGCAATCTGACGTGCATAAATCTCGGTGTCCTGACCATCCTCACCGTATACTTGAACCTCTACATCGAACTTTTGTAGAGCATCAATCTTAGCTTGAACAGTATTTTGGGGTAAAAAAACTAGCCCAGTTCCATCTACCAGGCTCAATGCCTGTGCAACGGCGATCCCATGGTTGCCCGATGAAGCAGTGACCACTTCCTTCTTCGTTAAGGAGAGAATTTTATTGATGGCTCCCCTAAATTTAAATGATCCTGTGATTTGAAGGTTTTCCAACTTAAGGTACACTTGACTTCTGCCGATCTTGCTAAGAGGGAGGGAAAACTCGACGGGAGTCGCGCGGATATAGTCTCGGATGCGTCTCTCAGCTTCTAGAATTTTTTTCACTAGAATTGGATCATTCAAGTTTAAATCCCTTCAAAAAAGATCCCTAGGGATCATTATTCTGTCATTTTTCGTATGGAGTCAAGATGATCGTTTGGTCTCGGTTATCTAAGAAATGATCCGCTTGATCAATTCAACCAACTCCGAAGGAGTTCTATAATAATATTTCCAATCTGGTTCTAATTCCCTTGGGACACAAGATTGGATAGTAAAGGCACCGAGTTGATCCGCTAACCTTAACATTTTAGGATTATCATCGATAACCAGAGACTGAGACGGATTTACTTTGGCATGGGAGAATATGCCTTTGTAAAATTCATTCCCTCCCTTCATCATACCAATTAGATCGGGGCCATAAAGGGTGACAAAACAATCGAGGATCCCCATACTTGATAAATACCCCTGCAATGTCCAGGATGTCTCTCCAGAGGCTGTATAAAGGTCATATCCTAATGATTTCAAATTCCGGATGACAGGAATTATACCATCGATCCCCGCCTGAACTTGGGGAACAATCCATTCTTCTGCTTCACGACATAGTCTGTAGTATTCGCTTCTTGGGGGTTTTTTCACTCCGACAATTTCAAACATGTGATTTATCCATAATTCATCTAGTAATTCTTGGTGTTTTTGGAATTCCAGATTCTGGGAATCCCTAATCCGTGTGCGTAATTCATCGATAAGGATCCCAATCGCTTTATGATTGGCTTCTCGCCATGTTTGATGCTTCCCTCCATACCGAGGTTGAAAGTATTGGGCACTGAGTTCCATCCATTGGTCATGTCGTATAGAATTATCATTCAAGACTCCCCCGTCATCAAAGAACACGGATGACAGATCCATGTGATACATTTTTGTCTAACACTTAAATACATTCGATTCTTGGTAAGTTCGTATCCCGTTTTTAATTGAGAAATTACGAAATCTCGAAAATTTGAGAAAAATCGCTGTTCTTCTCCATCGAAAGACCACTCTTATTAACAGGGTTCTAAGTTGATACTCTTGTGCAAATCAAGCTGCAAGTTAAATCTAAACTCGAGAAACAACAATATAGGTTTGTAGGGGATCATTCCGCCGTCAAAATCTGCGGCTGGACAAAAAAAATGATAAAAGGGCAAGGAGGATGCTATAAATTAAAATTCTATGGCATCATGAGTAATCAATGCATGCAAATGACAACGAGTATGAGTTGTGCAAATAGGTGTACTTTTTGTTGGCGTGGCGAAAAGGCACCCGTATCTAAAGCCTGGAAGTGGAAAATTGATGATCCTCGCGAGATATTCGAAGACAGTCAAGAAGAGCATCATCGACTGCTGGCAGGATACAAAGGATCACCGAATGTTAACATGAAAGCATACGTGGCATCGAAAAATGTCAAGCACGTAGCCTTGTCATTGACGGGAGAACCGATTACTTATCCTCGGATCAATGAACTGATTGATTTGTACCATCAGCATCATATTAGCACGTTTCTTGTAACAAATGCAACCTATCCTGATCAGATTAGAGATCTACGGCCTGTTACACAACTATATATAAGCGTAGATGCCCCTAATAAAGAATTATTAAAGATAGTGGATGCTCCTCTCTTTAAAGATTATTGGGAACGCCTAAACCAGAGTTTAGACTATTTGGCACTAAAGCCATTTCGGACGTGTATCCGTTTAACGATGATCAAAGATTTTAACATGATTGAACCCCAGAATTACGCTCGCTTAATCCACAAAGGGGATCCTGATTTTATCGAAGTCAAGGCCTATATGCATGTTGGTGCTTCAATGAAACGGCTTGAACGTGAAAATATGCCCTTGCACGAGGAAATTATCCCTTTTGCTAGATCTTTATTACAGTTTTTACCCAATTATGATATAGTTTCTGAACATATACCCTCTAGAGTTGTATTGTTAGCCAAAAGGAAATTCAATCGGGGATCCAATTGGTACACTTGGATAGATTTCCCTAGATTTCACGAGCTGGTACAGTCTGGAGACACATTTAATACTGATGATTTCCTACGAAAAACACCGATCACTGGGCTTAGCGGCTACGGAACCTCGAATTATTCGCGCAATTCCAAGGGAAAATTAGTATTGAACTTGGATAACACGATATCACCCATCAATGTGAATGAAAAAACATCAGAACTGGAATTTTGGGAAAATTCATAAGGATAAACGGAACCTAAGTTTTTTAATCCTCCTTGCTCCTAACAAGCTGAAGAAACCTAAATCAAGCAAGGAACATATTCGCCTATTATGATGTCCTTCAAGGCCGCTTATTATTAATATAGGACTTAGGTTATTGTTGATTTCCATCCATAAGAATTACGTGCAGATAGGTTTGGAGGTAATCTCATTTGACAAAACCAATTTCCTCGGGTATATATTGCGAGAATTGCCATACGGAGGTTGAAAAAGACTCGCTCTTTTGTCCCGTATGCAACGTTCGTTTTTCCAGAGGAATTTATAGCGTTTATGATAGGTTTATTGATAAAGAGGCTCTTGTAGACTATCTAAAAGATGTTCCTAGGAGATTCACCATTAGAATACTCCTACTAACAGCTATAATTTCATTTTTTGTTTCCCTCCCTCTTATGTATTCCCTCATTCTGCTTTCTCCTGTTTTTTTTGTTATTGATTATATCCAATATATCAAAAGCAATTTACACCTTGAACTTGATCTCGACTGAACGACAATCAGTGCACTTCAGATCGATCCAAGCTGTTACGAAGATATAAGGATTGTAAGCGTAAAGCTTGACCTATATGGGTTACGGCATGCATAATAGCTAAGCTTAACTCCTCTCGCAACGTCATCTGGGTTTGAGAATTGATAAAATGACCCTTTTTGTTAAGTTTCTCGTCCATGATCTTTTCTCGGGCCGCTTTAAGGATTGAGACCGTTCTTTCGTAAAGCTCAAGATATTGGAGATGGAGCGCGAATTTAGGATTAAGTTCGAGATTTGGTGCGAATTCAGGATTATCTCTATCTAGAATCTCAAGGCAATATTTGTACAATGGTGTAATTCCGTGGATAAACACCTGTCCCGCAGATTGCTCGTTTTTAAAGAGGGGGTTCTCAAAGGACTTCTGGAAATGCTCTCTTCGGGCTGGTAAGACTTTTTTTACATAGGCAAGTTGCTTTTCTATTACAGCAATTGAATCGAACAATATGTTTAGCTCCTGTTAATTTCTTTCTTCCTAGGATTTACCCAACTTTGAATTAAGATTAACTAATATGTACATATAGTAGCGCTTGATCAAGGTCAGTTCGCTGCTGAATCACGATATTAACTTCCATCAAGAACTTGGTGAGCAATCCAGATTTGAAAAAAGATCTGATTTATCCAATTAAATCCGTTCTGCAACTCTGAGGTGAATTTGTTACTTTTTGGTAATAGAATGTTTTTTAGACGATATGTTCCTACGTTTTCCAAGGAAACCTACCCTTTCGTGTCAGATTAATCATGAGTAACGATGTTAAGCCGTATACTCCGACCGTAAATATGCTAGTATTTCGATTGGAATGAGGTTTTTGATTGAAAACAAACCAAACAATAGATCAACAATGGGCGAGGGTCAAAATTACACCGAAAACTTGCCCAACCAAATTTGCTCTTAAATTATTCAAGAAATGGAGTATTGAAATAATAAGAGATATCTGGTTCGGAGAGGAGAGGTTTTCAGACATTCTGAAAGCCAATCCTGGTTTGAGTACGAAAGTTTTGTCTCAACGACTAAGAGAACTAGAGCAATACAATATAATAGAGAAGATCATAATCAGTAAAACGCCCTTACGGGCGATTTACCAGTTAACAGAAAAGGGTCGAGCGTTGAACAGAATTATGTACGATCTAGCTATGTTTAGTTATGATTATTACGCCCAGGAGATCTTTGAAGGGAAACCCCCCTCGAGATCAGATATGGTTGAAGCTTCTGGAAACATATTTGGATTGAATCCTGTCGACATATGATGAAATTCGAACAAGGAACAACTGCACGCCCTTTCGTTCAAATGTATTCAGAGACCTGTAAAGTGATCCATAAATCCCAATTTCAATGCTTTTTACGAGAATGAAACTAAAAGGAATAATTTAATGCTGATTTTATCTTGAATGGAGTGAAGAGCCCGTCAATCCATTAACGGGCCACCTCCAAATTCTCAGACAGGGTTTATTTTCGGGAAAACAATCCGAATTCATTACCGAAGCAATCTTGAAACTGAGCAGAGAAGCCAATTTCAGGCGCGATTTCGTATTTCTCACGTAATACGCTTCCACCGGCCTGTTTTATCTCTCCTAGCTTCTGGTTTATATCTTCAACTTCAAAAACAACGTTAACTCCGTGATCTGGAACTTTTTCCACAACGAAGAAGCCTATGCTAGCTGTATTTTCTAGTTCGACTATTCCATAATTTGGCATTAACTCAGTATCAACTTTCCAGTCAAAAATACTTTCATAAAATTGCTTGGCCTTTTTCAAATTAAGTACTGGGATTTCTACGTGGTTGACGGTATTCGACATTTTAGCAACTCCAAAATATCCCGTACTTCCTAAATTTAAAAGAAGTCTGCTACCAAAAAGTAAGATCAGTGAAAATGAACTTAAATGTTCGTAGGGAATCTTGGAGGAGACGCGTGTACAAATCACAGCCTAGATTATAAATTTAGGCTGTGATCTTTTTTTCGTCTTCTGAACTGAGTTTTTTTCAGCTTTCTTAACCAAGCTGCGTGTTTTTCCCTTTTCACGCGCTATTTGATGTTTTTACGCTGAAATAAGGTTACCAAAGCATGAACTGCTCCTGATGCATGAGTGGCAACAAACATAAATTGGATACTGGATCAACTTCCTATGGTTTTATCCAATCTGGGCAAATATAATCTCTGGGCAGGCAATGAGGCACGTAAAATTCTGCAAAAATTGGCCTCTGACGATTTTAACAAAGATTTGGGGGATCCTATTGGTTCATTAAGACAAAAAGTTGAGCATATCCTTTTAGCATATGAAACATGTTACTCCTTTTATTACAACAGCTGGGAGGACATGAAAAACCGAGTTAAGAGGGTGAAATCAATGTCTAAGGCAGAATTGTTGGACTATTGGTATCTACGGGATAAATTCCTTTCAGAGCAACTTGAACAGGCAGATTTTGGCAAGATAAAGATTCAGAGAGCCTCTGAGGACGATTATTTTTTGATAAATGGAGACGATTTTCTCGTTCAATACATTCTCCATACGGTTTACCATCGGGGGCAACTAAATTATTGCCTGAACCTTCTAGAATCACCTAGGATTGAGGCCGATTATCTCTACTATTTTGATGATTTGGATGAAAAGGAATAGATCATTGCTGCTTAGCCTCTGAGAGCTGCATGGCTTTTCCTTGTGTACAGTAATTTTCCCAGCGCATGGACATTGTTTTTGTTATGGGACATTGTCCACATAAGCAGCCTTTATGCTCTTGTATGATCGAACTTTTCCCCAAGGCGCAAAACGCAAGCCAAACTTCTCCCGTTCCTTGATACGTTGGACATTTTCCACAGTAATCCTCGCAGATATGCAGCACATTCTCCGCGGCCCTCTCTCGATCCGCATCAGACATGACAGCCATCATCCTGACTTTTTCTTCGTAGGTTGCAGTAAGAAACCTTTCATCTTCGTTTGCCATATATTCCACCAGGAGTTCGGTTATCAACTTTTAACATCAAACCTAAATAATCGCAATTAGGTCTAACCTGCCACACCTATAAGAATGTGATTTCAGGTGCCAGGTGAATCCATGATTACCGTTTTCCGGTTGATTCAAAGTCATTGACTCTCTAAATAACAACTTTTTTAAGGTTTAAGTATTATTCAACCATGTGGTTGAATGAGCGTTCAATTAGATCAAATCTTCCGCTCCCTTGCAGATAAAACCCGTAGAGATATCTTAAAACGTCTTGTTCAGAAAGAACTCTCAATTTCGGAAATTGCAGCTCCATATGACATGAGCCTTGCTATGGTTTCAAAACATTTGAAAAAACTCGAAATAGCAGGTCTATTGGGAAGAAGAAGAGAAGGAAGATGGTATATTCTTCGTACAAATGTAAAACCCTTGAAACAAGTTGATAAATGGATTGATTTTTACAGAAAGTATTGGGAAGAAGCCTTCGATAAATTGGATGAGTATTTGACTGATCTCCAAAAAGGAGAAGAAACCGATGACTCAAAAACTTCTGGAATTGAATGAAACAACTACGGATCAATTAGTTGTGATTAGAGAATTTGCGGCTCCAAAAAAGCTAGTATTCGATGCCTTGACTCAACACAAGCATATCAAGAAATGGAACTGTCCAAAAAACTTTGTGGTAACCTTTAGCGAGGGTGAACTGAAAGTTGGTAATACCTACAAATATGGGATGCAATCTGAATCCCGTGAGGGCCCAGAAATTATATTGACAGGTGAGTACCGCGAAATTGATCCCCCTGATAAGGTGGTTTATACGCAAACCGCGGTCAGGCCCGATGGGAAAGCGGGTCCAGAAACAGTAATTGCCATCACGCTTGAAGAGAAAAATGGCAAAACGCATATGGTCTTTCGTCATACCGGTTTTCCTGCCAAGGAATGGAGAGACAATGCTCTTACTGGTTGGAATCAAGCATTTGACAAGTTAAAATCTCATTTAGCCGAGATCTGATGATCAGGATGGAAATCACCTATAATAGGACGTGAAATCGGAGCCTCCAACAAATAAAACTGAAAGATAACCCCAGGGTGCAATATAACTATAGGGAAAAAAGCCGCTTAAAAAACATTCATTCATGAATATTTACGGTGTAGAGAATGGATGAGAAGGTAACTGAAGATAAAACCTCATTTAGTACCAGTGCACTTGGCATCCTGTTCCTAGCGGTCTTCATTGATTTGTTAGGATTTGGAATAGTACTTCCCCTTCTTCCATTCTGGGTATCAAGCATTGGAGGGAGTGCCGTTATTTATGGATTACTAGTCTCATCCTATAGCCTGATGCAGTTCGTCTTTTCTCCAATTTGGGGAAGGATTAGTGACCGAAGAGGGCGCCGACCAGTAATTCTTGTTGGATTAACTGGTACTTTAATTTCATTTATCTTATTATCGATTACCGCGTTGTTGTTCTCTGAATCATTACTTATGCTTTTCTTGTCGCGTATTCTTGGAGGAGTTTTCACAGCGGCCACACTACCCACGAGTCAAGCCTATATTACAGATACTACAACTGGTGATGAACGAGCAAAAGGTTTTGGACTGCTTGGGGCTGCATTTGGACTCGGGTTTGCCATTGGCCCCGCTCTTGGTGGTTTTCTTTCAATTTGGGGATATGCGGCTCCTGCGCTATTTTCAGCGGTCTTGGCTTTCATCAACCTGATAGGGGGAATTATTCGGCTTCCGGAATCGCTGGATGAAAAAAAAAGAGAAGAATTGATGTCTCTCAAAACTAAGAGAAAAGAAGCTAGTCCAAACATTTTCAAGATTATACTTACAAATCCTACGATTATGCTGATTATTCTTCTGTTTGCAAGCATTTCCTTTGTTTTTTCCAGCCTAGAAGCAACTCTTGCTCTGTTTGGAGAAGCACGATTTGGGCTCGATGAATCACTCACAGGATTTGTTTTCTTGATTGTCGGAATTGTGGCGATTGTTACTCAGGGAGGGATTTTACGACCTTTATCATCACGTTATGCGGATACTCTCCTTATTTCCTGGGGCATCTTAGCCTTGGTCATTGGGTTTGTGGGTTTAAGTTCTGTAACTGATTTACTGGGAATGATGATATGGGTTATTCCTCTGGCATTTGGATCCTCGATTGCCAATCCAGCCTTGGGGGCTTCATTATCAAAAAACGCTCCTTCAGATGTCTCAGGGGCTGTCTTGGGTGTAAATCAAGGGTCGGGTTCTTTAATGCGAATTTTCGGGCCCATTGTAGGTGCTGGGTTATTTGAAGTACAGGAAACTTTGCAGTGGCTTTTGGCTGCTGGAATTCTTATTGCCTGTTTGATCCTAGCAGTAGTTTTACACAGAATAGCTGTTAAACCAGTATCACTTAGTGTTTGTTTAAATTGCGGAAATCAACTAAAAGCAGGCATCGCTAATTGTGGAAACTGCGGATTTCAACTCGAAGTTTCATGAATTTCTTCTTGCGACTTCCCTCCCGATAAAAAGGAAAAAAAGATTGGATGTTTCGATCAGCTGGTAGATTCATAATATACTTAGAAACTTTCTCTAGTTTGATTAATGTTCCTCCAAATGGAAATATTAGTGTTTGCAGTTTCTAAAAGAGCCCCGTAATCGGGTCATTCCACTTTGTCTACGTTCCGGATTGTCCAGCTCAAACGAACCACCAAACAATTCTGGCCGCTCCGTAGCTTATCCATATCTATCCCTGTTTACTTCCGTTTACTTTTCCTCTTAGCCTTCTAAAGATGATGAACAGAGCCACTACTACAAATAATATAAATAACCAGCTTGGATCAATCGCGGCGTTTATTGAAAAACTGAAACCAAACTCAGGTTCAATTGGAGGCGAGTCATTAAGTAGTAATAACATATTGATTAGATTCACCCAAATCCCAATTTGTAACAGTAATAACGACATCAATATTGCGATACCAGGTGCCCCATAGATGAGCGAATCAAAAATCAGTGTTGGAATACCAGGAGATACTAGTCCTGGTTCAAGAACTGCAATTCCTGGGTTTTTTGGGTGATAATATACTTGAACTGGTTTTCCAACAGTATATTTTTCAGTCAAGGGCAGTGGATCATTTTTCTTGGCATCCTGATAGCCAAAAACCCTCCTTTGGGAATTGTATCTTTGTAGATGGATCTCATATTCATAGTAGGCATTAAATGTGGGCGCCCCCGTCCCATTGGAAAAGGTCGTGGCTACAACTTCTCCTTGTGTAGTAGGCCATTTTTGACTTTTGACTCCGTAATAAATACCTCTGATAATGAACCTATGAATAAGTTTACTGATTTCAAAGAAAAGGTAAATTGGAATGTCTATAAGAATTAGGGGGAGAAAAAGAATCTGAATAGGGAAAGAAAGAGCGAGATATCGTTCTCGCGTTGATTTTACCTCTGTCTCCTCTGAATCCTCTGGAGAAATAATAAAATTTCTAAAATCCTGTCTTTCAAGGTGAAAAAGACAACAAAATGCTGCTAGTGCAAAGTTAAACACACTTCGCGGATCGTAAATCTTAACCAAATCATTTTGAATTCGGTATTTTTGGGATTGTTTTGTGGTTACCCCAGTTTTCACGTAAAAAGCGAGCCTTTCGGCTGAATCGACGATTCTTAGTTCAGAATGGAGACCCCTGTACGCAATTTCATGGTAGATACCCTCAGGCCTATCAAGATACTTATAGTCCGAAGTAAATCGGCGATTATCCGCCGTATCCATACTGAGAAAACGTTTTTGACCAAAAGGGTTGAATTTCAGAGAAGAAAGAAGCGTACCTTTATCATCGTAAATCTGGTAGTTTCCTTTGTGTGGTAATTCCCGGATTTTGCCCATATACTGGTTTTCCATATTCCAAAATTTAATATCAGGGAGAACGGCTTTTCTCAAAACTTTATAGTAAAACAGGATAAATCCACTGATCCAAATTGAGGCTAGAAGGATTACAAGAATGTACATTCCTTGCATTTGATATTCAGAGGATAAAAGAATGGAGGATTGAAAGGTACCAAAGCCAGTGGCCACTATGGGCACTGAGATCCCTCCTATTGCCCAGATTAAGAAAAATCGCAAGGTTGATTTTCGTCCAATCAGAGAAGTCGTCCCATTGACGTCTCTAATGTTGAATTTCGTATATTTGAATAACCGAGAGCCCTCAGCTGAAATTTCGAGCACATTAATGTTCTTGTCACTCGTTTTTTCTGGCACCGCCATCGTAAACCACTAATTTGTTCACATCGTAAGACTCGTTTATATTCCGTTACGAGCTCCTTAGGGTGAATACAGTAATCTATAAGGCTTATGCACTCGAAAACGGCAATTGTTCACAAACCCTGAAGCTCTCGGTCAAAGAATGACAAAACAATTGATCTCTCGATCAAACAATAGGATCTTGGGATGCCCATAGACGCCCTCTAGTACTATTACGGCCGTTTCAAACGGTAACTTCGACTTTTCCTTCCCATACAACATCACAACATTATTGTACACTAGGTACACCAAGATTGTGTGAAAGCCGCTCTATTTCCTATGCCATCACCCTATTGCTTTTTTATAACGATATTTCTGTCTCAATACTGCTGAAAAAACATGGACAATCCCCAGAGCAATTTTAGCTTCAGAATGATGGCCTTATGGTTCAGGGCACGCGATTTTTTCTCACCACCAACAAAAATTCTTAGTGAAATCGATTTAAGCCCAGATTCATCCATTCTGGATTATGGTTGCGGGCCAGGAAGTTTTTCTATTGCGGCTGCACAGATTGTAAAAGCTTCAGGTAAAGTTTATGCCTTAGACATTCATCCTCTTGCCATTGAACAGGTCAAAAAGGCTGCGGTTAAGAATGGGTTACAAAATACCATAACAACAATCCTTTCCAATTGTACGACGGGCCTTGATAATGAAACCATTGATGTCGTCCTGTTTTATGATGTTTTTCATGCATTAAGTGAGCAGTTTAGTGTATTACAAGAATTGCACCGAATCTTAAAGGATAGAGGAAGATTATCGTTCAGTGATCATCATTTAACGGAGGATACGATTCTCCATGAAATATCAAAAGATGGGCTTTTCCAACTAGTCAAGAAGGGCAATAAAACCTATACATTCGCAAAGCAAATCTAAAAAACGACGTGTCGGTCAAATTCCTCTCGACCTTTCTTTATCCTTGACAATTCTGATATAGCAAAAAGCCGCCATATAGGTTGAAGGGTAAACATTACGGAACAAGACTTGATCGTCCTCTTTTTTATCACAGATTTCAATCAGGAATAAAAGAAATATTACTATGCTGATGACTATGAAAAACGAAAGAGAATATTCGCTTGATTATGCTCCTTATCGCCCGAGAACAATTGATTTTCATGGAATTCGGGAACTGAAAGGGTTCCAAATTAAAACTTATTCTGTTTTATATGGCTCGAAACCAATACAATGGGATCTGTTTGAAAAAGGAATTGAACTTGCTTCTAATTTCCTTCCTTCTTCTCCTTTGGCCCCTGGACGCCCTGGTTTGGGATTTTTGATCGTTCATCAGGGATTAACTGGTAATTATGTAGTTCTATGCTGGTGGGATCGGGAGAATGAGTTACCGACAAAGGTATTTATCCATAACGGGAATGAATGGCAACAAGCACAAGCTGAAGAATCATTTTGTGTATGGGACTTAGAGATCTTTTGGCATGAAAGAGAAGCTTATGTTTCTACTATTTTAAGTAGAACAGACTCGGAAATAAGAGATCAATATCTTTCTCAAACTCTCAGAATTGCTGTGTAAACTTGGGTATGATACAAAGAGATCGCCCTCATTTCGGATCTACCCCGTAGTTTGGTTATTCAAGCCATTTTTGCCTGATGAATTGCTTTAAAGGTATTTAGCTTTTTTGATATGTCTTGTTTCTTTTATGGGATTCTAACTTTTCCATCATTTCTTGGGGTGAATAAACATTTCCTTCTTCATCAGCCACATCTGATCTGAAGAGGAACGTTTTTATCTCAGCAATGTCGCGATCGGTGCGTAAATACCACATTCCTCGCGGGGTATTCATCAAAACCACCGTGCTAATCTCAATGACGTTTTGACAGGATTTACAGACCACAGAGAAGAGGCTACGGTCGAGTAACTGTTCTACCAGAGCGGGATCCAACCAGGTGCAAATACTCTGGGGCAAGAAAGCTTCGACCGAATTTCCACATGGACAGTCAAATCGTACCAAATTGAATGATGTCATGTTGTTTTATTTCCTCTTATTCATAGAAGACTGTTTTTGCAGGGTCATAACCGGAGGCAATAGTAAATGAGCTATATTATGAAACCCCTGTCACGGATATCAAATTCCAATTCAGCCATCCTCATCAATCCTCCATCTCAAGGAGAAGAGAACTAGTCAAAAACAAGGTGAATGCAATTTAAAAAATCTTTGATGCATCTTTACCCTAATCTCCCGTTTTTCCCTCCCTCAAGGATGATAGCCTTTACGGCTTTTACCTTCTGGTTTTATTTTCCGATTTAGGATGAATAAAAAAAGCCTGACCTTCCGCTCGGATCATAGGCTCTTCAACCTATTAGAAATTCACTCTAGTCTGACTAAAATTAAGTTAAGTGGTAATCTCCATGTTCGGTTTCCGTAACAACGCTTTATGCTGATCATGGGCCGTTACCTCATCAGGTGTTTACCCTCCTTTTCTTGGATTCCTCCACCTTTCGAAAAGATGGATTAGGACTATCAATAGAAGTAATGAAAACGGCTCCCTTGGACTTATAACTTGACTTGTGGGACTGGCTGTACCGTTTGAAGTTCCCGAATTCTCCATTTCAATCCTTTCCGCCAATTTTTGATAAGGAACACTTTTTAGTTCCTTCTGTTGGGGACCCGAGGCAGGAACCAGAGGATTTGCGGAAATTAGCAGCATACCACCGATGAGGATCAATTCAATGATTCTATATTTCTTTTTCAGCTCATTCACCCCTTTAAATTTTCTGAGGAGGGTTTTAACATCTCATAAGTAACCTTAATCGAATATTTGTTCAAATTACATCCTCACTGGCATCTTGGTTCAAATTTAACCTTAATATTTGCCCCTAGCTCCAACACCGAGACGACTATGAGCAAAGAAGTAAAAGCTAACCACATTGTCAAACCTTGTTGCGCTTCATATTGCGGCCAGATATTTGTTTGATGCCAAATCAGAAATTCGACACCCCTACCCAAACCAACATCATAATCGGAGTCTGTAAGAAAATAGCCAGATTTTCAAATGTTTTATCCTGGATGACAACCTCCAAATGAGCCACAATCATCAATCCTCCTTCTCAAGGTGAAAAGATTTAGTCCCATAATAGCCAAATGTACTTTAAAAAACCTTTGGTCAAAGATGATTCGTCTCCCAGTTATCAATCCAGAACTAAACCAGATTCCAAAAGAAGACCTACAATGGGAAAATGAAAGATTTTTAAATGTCTACCACGCTTTTATACCTGTCAACGTTTGAAGGGATTGAGGTGAAAAAACCAAAGGTGGATCTTTGGATTACTTACGATGTTCTCGAAATCTATAAAGCGTTCGATACGGGAGGTCTACCGCCAAATTTCGTAAATGGAAAGTTAAACACATGCAGATGCGCGAACTGACTGCGGTATTCGGGCTTTTCCTCGGGATACTCGGCTTTTTATCTTATCTTAGCATATTGCTTGATCTGTTATTCTTCCCCATTCTCCCGTGGCCTCCAGATCCCATTGGGGTAGACGAGAAAGTGGTGATAGCTCAGAGCTTATGGTGGATTCAGTATAAAGATCATTGTCTGTACTTCGATATGAATCCTTTCGTTTCAGAGCTGCTTTTGATTTTTATCGCTGTACCAACAGGTCTTGGACTGGGTGGGTTCACTCGGTACATTTCTCATGGGGGGAAATGGCGTTTTATCTTCCTAATCGGCTTATTCTTGGGATTCATTGCCTCTATATTCCTGGTTTACGGTATTCGAGCCGATGCCATCGATGTTATAGACCTTAACTGGACCGGCAGAGGAAATGGGATCTTTAAATTCCCCGTTCTTCTTCCTTCTCTCATTTTTGGCCCCGTATTGATTACTGCCGTTTTTGTTCAAAGTCTTTATATCGGGAGGCATGGAATCGACCGGATGATTGATATGGAGATAAATTCTACCAGGGACGCAATCATAGCAATCGTTATACACATTGGGATGTTCCTTGGACTCCTTATTGCTTCTGTCCAGGTTATGTTTCCTTTATTCTTTGGCTTTTGTTCATAATCCAGTGGGATTATCGGAGATCTGATACCCTGCATAATGTCACCTATAAGATCGGAAATTCCAAAAAACAGCATTATTCTCATAAGATTTTAGGAAGTTCTTTGTCATCAAAAAACTGACCTTCTATTCGGGTCATAGGCTCTTTTATCACGCAGAAATCCATTAAATCGTCTTAGATTTGAGTTCAATGGTAATCTCGATATTTAATTTGCGGACTTCCACTTTATACCCGATCTGAACTGTGAATTTAGGATCTACCCATCTGTTTCCAAATTAACCATTTCATATTTTCTTCTGTTTTTTGCCATAAAACCTTGAGAGCCCCAAACATGAGCTGACAGTGACTATTTCGATCAATCCCAATTGTAACTCCGTTATTTCAGTAGTTTTAGTCGGCTTCGACGTTGTAGATTGTTCAGAAGGTAGGGTTGAATAAATGTTTACTTGAAAAACAAACACTGCTTGGCCCTCATTTCCTAAAGTATCCTTGGCAAAGACCTTCAGGATATGGGTCCCATTCGTTGAGGGAAGTGTAATGCTATATGGGAACGGAAGAGTGCTGTTGGGTTCAGTATCCCAATGATAGAGCACTTGGCTAATTGGATTGTCATCGACGATATATAGAGTTATAGTAGTCTCTGGAGGATAAGTTGTTTCATTTACAAGAGGAGATTGGAGCCCAATTTCAGGCGCAAATTGATCTATGATAGTTTGGGCTTCTGTTTTGGCCGCGTCAAAATGGAACGCACCTTCCGTTGCCCAAAGATTTCGAATCGCTGGATCAGTATAATTTTGAGCTCTCAAATCTCCAAGCGTACCATCATAAGTTGAAGGCAATTTTGTATATAACGCAAGGGCTTTGGTCCTTGCAATAGCATCGGTGGCTTTTCCAATCGCATCATATGCATCTGCGGCCTTCTGAGCGTTCTGTCCTAATACAAACCAATAAGCAAAGAGTTCTCGTGCTCTAGAATGAATTAAGCTATCAACGGAAACATTGAATGGATCAAGCAATGGAAACATCGGATTAATGTTTCCTGTGGCATCCCACGCTCGCGGGATCCGAGTACTTTCAGGGACCGCTTCTCTATTGACAGGAATTCGATATTTACCTAGCTTGACCTGTCCTTCGGTACTCGTAAGATAATCCATGAACCGTTTCCCTTGAACCATGTTTGGTGCACCAGTAAGCACAGCCGCAGGGTCTGGGCTGAAGGTGGATACCCCACCATATGTGAATCCGATCGCTGAGCTCAACGCGATATAATCCCAGGCGAAATAATCAATCGTAATGCCAATCCCATAAGTTCCTTCAAACACGTTTCGGGGAACCTTGGAGCTAGATGATGCAAATTCTCCCATGTTTCCTGCTATTTTCGCCCAGAAACTCCACCCTTCTGATGCATTTCCGCTATAATCCAGCTTACCACTATCTGCTTGAGTGTTAAACTCTTGAAGTAGCATTTTCACTGTCGCGGTAGTTAAGCCACTAAACTG
Source organism: Candidatus Thorarchaeota archaeon (assembly GCA_048882505.1). Taxonomy (GTDB): domain Archaea; phylum Asgardarchaeota; class Heimdallarchaeia; order Hodarchaeales; family Hodarchaeaceae; genus Hodarchaeum. Next base: position 61,509 of record JBHLRO010000011.1, on the reverse strand, counting down.
TGGACTAGCCATCGTAATGTGTCCTTTGTACGAGTGGTTAGTTAAATCGCCCCACGTTCTCGGAATCTCCAATCCGTTGGCAGCCAGGTATTCGGTATTATACATGATTCCAAATCCTGAAAGGGCCGCGCCATACCAGACAGGATCGCTAAAGTCACCCGAATCATCTTTCAAATGCCATCCGGATAAATATGAAGCGATATTCACATCTTCCAAAACGCGGTAAGGTTCTAAAAGACCTCCTTCGTTCCGACGTATCTCAAACTCAAACTCTCCTCCCCCCCACCAAACGTCGGCAAGTGGAGCACCACCCCAGGTCGAAACCTGAGCTGAGGCAGCAGAAGAGGTCATTTCAATGTTATCGACTATGATGGAAATCCCGTACTTAGCATTATACCAGTTTCGAAAGGCCCCAATCACGTAGCCCACAAAATCGGTCGATTGGGTGTGGATAATAACTAGGGAATCGATAGTAGGCGCTGTAGGCGCAGCCAAAACAGATTCAGGATTAGTATCTGAGATATTCATTAGACTTATAGGAAGTAAAAGAAAAAGAATGTTCAGTCCTAGTAATAGAAAGAACGCTTTCCTTTTCATTTTTACGCATCCCCTCCGAAGACCGATTTCAAAACAGCAATCAGGCTCAATAAGGGAATACCAAGATTGTACAGGAGGTTATCATGGATTTCTGTCTTTAGATCCGCCACACTCAACAATCCTCCTTCTCACGGTGAAAAGATTTAGTCCCATGGTAGCTAAATCTGATTTAAAAATCTTTGGCCAAAAACGAATCGTCTCCCAACCTTCACTCCCCCCCACTACCCAGATCTGAGGAAGATAAAAGAGAGTGCTTTTTCTTCAATCAGGCAATAGGCTTCTCAGATAACTGTAGGAACTCTTGTTGGAACGCACACAACCCGAACCTTGATATTTAAGAATTGAATCAGATTCCAAAAAGAAACAACAGATGAAAAAATGCATGAATTTTTAAAGGTCTAATTCCCTATACCTAAGATCAAGGATTGCAGGGATTGCGGTGAAAGAACCAAAGGAGGAATTTCAGCTCACCTATACCATGATTCTGGGATGGGGACTAATTAGCATTGCTTTATTCCTATTCTTATTTACAACGAGAGGATTGATGCTTAAGTTACCTTTCGATCCAACAGCGATGATCCCCTGGTCAGTTTGGGGGGTTGGCTTTTTAATCGTTGGAGTGCTCCTGATAAGAGGAACAAGATCCTAACTCAAAGGCTGAATAGAATACCTGGAATTGGCCCCCAGTAACCTGCTGAATCTAACAGTGAGCTTCTGGTAGGATATACTATAGATTAGAGTTCATAAAACAAAAAAATATTGTATCGCGAATTATGATACCTAAAACAGCTATCAAAATGAGTCGGAGGTTTTCCAAAAATGAATCCGCCAACGTTGCTTTCCCTAGAACGGAATTATTCCCTAAAAAGAAGACATTTCTATATTGGATTAGTCCTTTTGTGGTCACATTTGGCCGAACATAGTCCCTTACATCAATTTGTGACTACTGTTCCAGGCTTGTTTTTCGTCATTATTATCGTAATGACCGTCTCGGATGTCTTTGACGGGTATATGGAACGTCTATGGCTTTCCAATAAACAATATGCCACCAAATTCGGAAGTAACTGGTGGCAAGGCTTAATCACTATGATTTTCCTCGAACTAAAAAAATCCTGAAGATTTCACGAGAGGATAGAAAAAAGAAAGCCTGAGATTTCGATCAGGCAATAGACTCTTAGAATAACTAGAATTTACTCCTAGTCCCATGAAAGTTGTTTTAAATGGTAATCTCGATATTCAGGTTCCGTACTAACTCTCTATATCGGTTTCTGGCCGTAGCTTGGCCTTTAAGGAAACAACTGGGGAGACTGAGTACGAATAATAAAGGTGGGAAACGTTTTAATTGTGATCTGATATCACTTCTCCTCATCACTATTACAAACTGTGCCTGGAGGATACAGGTTCCGTAAATCGAGAGGGGCTTCGGCAATGTATGATGAGATTCGAAGAATTGTTAGAGAAGATAAGGTGCCACTTGTTTTACTATTAGGATTTATTCTGGTGGCCTCAGTTATTGTAAGTCTAACAAACCTGCAACCGAGTGCTCCTTCAGATGGATTGAGGCTTTATGGAGGATCATCATTCCCATACCTAAGCTTTAATCGAAGCAAATCCTATTTGTACGAAGGTATTGAGACAATGGATGGGGACATGGCGATGAGATTATATTGTCGTCCTGAGTTCCATTTCTGCCCAGATACTCAAGGCAGATTGAATGAGGCGCGTCTCGTGGTGTACAGTTACTTTGACCCCAAATCAGCTTATCAAGCCATTGCAATTGCCCATCATTTTTACGTAATTGCGCTTTATGAGTATTCAATTCTCTTGGAAGATGAACAGGGGTGGAATGCCTCTCATAGCGAATATGCCTGGGAATCCCCTAATGAACCCATGTTCTTTTTTCGGGTAGATGGAGGGCATGATTCCGTAGATGTCTCAAAAGAATTGATCCTGTCATCTGGTGCTCTGGAAACAGCTGAATTTTTAGATTTAGGTGAAATATGGCTAGGCGCGTCTTCAGGTAAGGATATTTGGGGATACAATATGGTTTTCATAGATTATGTGAATTCACCAGTATATACTTCCTTTGAGGGTATTAAGACGGTTTACCATAATCAGTTTGCGATAAAAAGCCTGAAAAGATTTGTTCTCCTTGATGAAGTCACCTGGCTTGTCCATTCTGGCGGATTAGGGGAGTGGAAGACTCTAGGGACAACTTCCATTTACTTGGGAAATGAAAAGATTGATGGGAATACGGGGAACGATTCACAAATCCTCTTGACACCCTATCCCGACAGCTCTTACAACCCAATGTAAAAGGATGATTGACTTGGATCGGACATTTTCTTTTGAAACAATTAAATTTGGAAATCAAACTAAAATCTCTATTATCTCCCCTATTCACAAAAGCGTCATACCAAGAAAAGGTCCTTATATTGTCGTTATTGCCTTTTTCGTCTTTTTTGTATCAGAGCTGATTGGCTTTCTTCTGAGCAATTTTACAATAACCTTTGGTCTCTTCTTCAGTGCATTTGGATGTTTGCTTGCTACCTTGATGACAAGCTTTTTTCTCTCTCGATTTGGGATAGTAGCAGAAAACGATAAAATTCAGATTGGATGGTGGTTTTGGAATATAAAACGTATTAAAACTATTTATAGGCCTGAAATCACTGATATTCGATGGGAAATCCAAGGAAAAAGATCTGAGTACTTTGTATACCTCATAGTAGAGACTTCCGTCCAAACACATCGATTTCAACCATTAGGAATTGATATTACGCAACCTGAGCCTAGACCTGAGCTGCAGCAATTTCTTGATTCATTCCTCCAAGAAATCAATCTTAGGATAATGAATTAGATCAATCTAGGATGGCAACAAACTATGGATGAGTTCGATAGCGCCTAAAAAGTCGCCTATGAAAACGTTTGTTCCAAAAAGCAGCTCTATACTAGAAAGGAATTACGGCAGTTTTCTGTCAATAAATAAGAAAAAGAAACGCCCGATCACTTGATCGGGAAGTAAACTCATTAAACGACTTGATTTTCATTCAAGTTTGATCAAATCCAATTTAAATTGTAATCTCAATGTTTAGCTTCAGTACCAGCTCTTTGTAGAGATTTCTGACCGTAAATTCAGTTCAATTTTTCCTTTTTTGATGTACGATATCTTTGAAGTGATTTCTAAAAGGAGTTTAGGAGCCATCTTCTTTGTATTCTTATTTACAGCGTTTAGGAAATTCATACTAGAGAATTTAAAACCCTTCTTTGAAATTTTATTTTAGAGTCGAAAGAAATATGGCCGAAAAATCGGTGAAACGAAAGGCAAATCTGCTTTTGAAAATTGGTGGAATGCAATGTTCGTTTTGTGTTGAAAGTATTAAGAAAGCATTTCGAAGAATCGAAGGAGTCTCCCATGTTGGGGTCAATCTGTCCCACGAAGAAACCTTAATTGAGTACGATCCCACGAAAGCGACTCCCGCAGAACTCAGAGAAACCATTCGGAGTATTGGTTACTCCATCCGTGATCCCACCAAACCTAAGAGCTTTGAGGAAGATGAGGAAGAACTACGGCGTCATCGTCGGCAACTCAGTGTTACCACTCTAATCGGTGTTCTTACTCTTGGTTTTATGGCCTTGATCTGGTTTGGGATAAAGCCAGCCTGGTTTCCATGGGCCATCCTCGGGTTAACATTAACCATGATCTTCATTGTGGGCGGGCCTATCTTAAGGATGGCTTATGCGTCACTCAGAAGAGGGATTTTGAATCAGCATGTCCTAATGGAATTTGGAGCCTTAGGAGGGTTGTTTGGCGGCCTGATCGGGTTTTTTGTTCAACCTTGGCCGATGGCCGATTTTATGGGCGCGGCGATCTATATCACGGCCTATCATATCCTTTCGGGATATATTTCACTGCTAGTTAGGACTAACAGCTCTCAGGCCATTCGGAAATTGATGAATCTACAACCTGCTACAGCACGGGTAATTAGAAACGGAATTGAAGAGGAAATTCCAATCGAACAGGTTCAAACAGGAGACCTTGTCCGTGTTCGTCCTGGGGAGAGTATTCCCATCGATGGTTTGGTCAAAGAAGGTAAATCCACGATTGATCAGAGTCTCGTGACAGGTGAATCCATGCCCGTTATTAAAGAAAAAGGCGATGAGGTGATTGGGGGTTCATTAAACCAGTATGGTGCATTGGTCATTGAAACTACTAAAGTAGGCCAAGACAGTTTTCTGCAACAAGTCTCTAGATCCATTCAAGAAGCTCGGGCCTTGAAACCAAGTATTCTTCAAACGGTAGAAAAAGTCTTAAAGATTTTTGTCCCAGGTGTATTACTCTTCGCCGCTTTTGCGTTCCTCCTTTGGACAGGAGGGGCGTGGCTTGTCTCTGGAGAAGTTCAATTTCAGACCGCGATTTTTACCACTTTAGCTGTCTTGGTCATGGGTTATCCTTGTGCTCTTGGAATGGCCACGCCTTTAGCCATGATTCGCGGCGGCGGCCTGGCAGCTCAGCATGGCATTCTAATGCGTTCGGGAGAAGCATTTCAGGTTTTTAAAGATGTCACTGTGGTAGCACTTGATAAAACTGGGACCATCACAGAAGGGAAACCCCGCGTCGTTACTGTTTATCCAATGGGCGGGTACGATGAAAATGAGGTTATTTCATTGGCAGCTAGTATTGAACAAAATTCTGAGCACCCCTTAGCCCGAGCTATCATGGACTATGCTCACGCAAAAAATTATGCTCTTACTTCCAATAAAATAGAGGATTTTGAAATTAAACCAGGGTTTGGCGTAATCGGGTCTGTTGGGTCTTCGGAAGTTAGGGTAGGTAGCCCTCGTTTTTTGATGGAAAAAGGGATTGCCCTTCACCATCTGAAAGAAAATATCTATACCCTAGAAAAAGAAGGACAAACTGTGGTTGGAGTAGCACAAGGTTTTAATCTGATAGGGCTCATTGGTATTGCTGATACACTCAAGCCTTCTGCTAAGGAGGGTATACTAAGAATGAAACGTGTTGGACTGGAGTCAGTAATGATCACTGGCGATAATAAACGCACTGCTGAAGCTATTGCCAAACAGGCGGGCATTGACCAAGTTATTGCCGAAGTCCTGCCTCAAGAAAAAGCGGAACAGATCCGTAACCTCCAAAAGCAGGGAAAAAGAGTAGCGATGGTGGGTGATGGTATTAATGATGCCCCAGCGTTAATGCAAGCGAATGTTGGGATCGCCATTGGGGCAGGCACCGATATTGCGATTGAATCAGCAGATGTCATTTTAGTTCATGACAACATCTCAGGTGTGGTTGATGCTTATGAGATCGGGAAAACCAGTTATAGCAAAACTAAACAAAACGTTGGTCTCGCGTTTTCGTTTAATGGGATCGGTGTCCCACTGGCAGTCACGGGCTTGCTTCATCCAGTCTTTGCAATGCTTGCGATGGCGGCTAGTGTTACAACTGTTCTCTTGAATTCTTTTGGTGGCAAAATTCTCTCCAATCAGGAGGTAACAGCACTTGAAGAGGAGCAAGGAGCCTCAGTACCAGAAATGGGATCAATATCCTTCTCAATTCCAACTATTCATTGCCAAGGGTGTGTGAATGGTCTTACAAATGCCCTTCTGAAAGTTTCAGGAATAAACAGTGTGGAAGGTGACTCTCAGACAAAAACGATGGTCATAGCTTTTAATAAAGAAAGTGTAACAATAAAGGGAATCAGAGAAGTGATAGAAAAACGAGGTCATAGAATTAACTGAATTTTTCCCTATTACTGCTAGGCCAAATTCTGGATCTTGTGGTCCTAAAAAACCTCGATAAACTGAAAATACATTCTTATGGTTGTAAATCGAGAACTGTTGAAATAGTGAAAGAAGCAATTAAGACTTTGGAGGGACGAGGGGAAAACCAAACGTACCCGCAGTAGCGCGTGAAATCGGATGCTCCAAAAAACAAATCTATACTCAGAAGGATCTCAGGAAATATTTTGTCAACAAAAAAAGGCCCGAGCTTCCGTTCGGGCCATAGGCTCTTCAATCAACTAGAAATTCACTCTAGTCAGATTAGAATGGAGTTAAATGATAATTTCGATATTTAACTTCCTCACTAGCTCTTTATATCTGTTTCTGACGGTCACCTCAGCAGGCGCTTAAATTACCTTGTTGCGATTCAGCCATCTATCGAAAAGAGGGATTAGCACAATCAGTGGAAGCAATGGAAACGTCCAGCCTGGACTTATAACTTGACTTGGTAGACTGGCTGTAGCGTTTGAAGTTCCAGAATCCCCCCTTTCAATCCATTCCGCCAATATCGGGTAAGGAGTGACCTCATGCGCTTCGTGAAATGTCTCCCCGTTGGAGTCGATAAAAACTATTGTTGGAGCCGTAATAGGATGAAATGGTAGTCCCTGTGTATAGCCAAAGATATGACCCACTGTCCAGGTCATTTGATAATCAGACACGAACTGGCTAATATTGGAGAGATAATCGTTGTAGTCACTGGAATCCTGATACGGATCTATTGAAATGGAGACTATCTGAACATATGGGTAAACATTCTGGGCCTCCCGATAATACGAGAACTGAGTTAAACAATCTTGACAGTTCATACTGAAAAAGTCTAGTATTATGGGATTACCTTCGTAATCCGAGAGCCATGCTGCTGAGTCATTAAGTAACTGAAACTTAAAGTCGAATTCTGGAGAAAGCTCCCCCGCAGGTTCACCTATTTTGAAATAGCCCCTCATTCCTGCATCAAAGTGGCCCGCATACGAACAGAAGAATCGAATATACCCGTTACTATCTGGCGTAGTAAAATTACCAGTCCAAACACTTGTGCCTGTTCCCCCAGCGTTGTTTGCGCTGGCTTCAACAGGAAGCGGACCCAGCACAATATCTCCATTTTTTGGATACATTGCTTCATAATTGGCAATTCTCCGACCATCCATGGCAATGATGAGATCATGCCATACCCCAGTCTCATTATTCCAAAACGTAATTTCATACAATGTATTTTTCTGGAGTTTTATAGCCTTCTTATCATACTGGGTGCCCGTCATCGCTGTGATGACAATTTTATGTTCCTCTTCGCGATGAACTGAGGCTAGTACTGCCTGATTCGCGAATATCACGACCATAATGCCTAAGAGAACCAATCCAGTGATCCCTAGTTTTTGTTTCAATCACCTTTCCTCCGATCAGCCATACTCAATGAGCCTCCGTCTCATGGTAAATCCCATACACATCATCATTTACCTCAAGTTTAATACGCAAGAAGGTTTCTAGATAGAAATTTGATTCTTTTTTTCCAAGCGTTAGAGGTTTGGTAATAATTGAGGGCTCTGTTGCGATTACTGACCCTCCCATAAACATGGAGAAGGCGGTAATATTCTCCACCCCTAAATAAAAGGCATAGGTTCCCTGAAAGCTGTTTCCCCCGATATTTTTCATGTACCGTCCTAAACGCACATCATACGTATCCCCGCCCATCCAGAAGGTATGATCAATCTCCCAGGTGAATGTCATTTCAAATTCATGATCGGTACCTTGCAAGAGAGTAGTAGAATATGACCCCGATAAGGCGCCTGCCAGTGGATAGGGTGATCCTCCAATAAGAAGGGCAAGAGTAAGGAAGATAATCCCGATGCGCACCCTCAATGCCATAACTCAATATCAATTTTTACATTTATAAAACTGCTAATTCACCTGCTCCTATCAAAGTGGTTTCGCCCCCTGGATTTGTATTACTAGTGTGGTTAAAGTAATAAACCGATTTTTCGTAACTCATGAACCACGAGAGGGTTCACGATGAGATTGTTCAAACGGGAGAAACAGTATTCTCTTCCTAGTAACGAGCTAGATGAATTCTCTACCCGTATTTTTCACTTTGTGTATGAGCACCAGCGGTTGCCTACCAATGAGGAAATGTTTTTAGACCTGAAAATACCTTCTGCATCCTTAGACGAGGTAATCCATTACTTCAATCACCCGCCTAGACCCAAACAATTGAAAAAATATACTCAAGACCAAATCCAGCAATTAGATGCTCAATCCATCTTAATTCTCCCGTTTATCAAGAATGACCAATTGAACTTAACGGATATCGTCATCAGACTCAATTATTCGCTCTCTAATGGGCGAGAGCTCGTTAATTTCTGTAATACCGTGATCCAGTTATCCGAAAAGAAAATTTCCGATTATTATGATCTTTTTGACAGATCTGAGATCGAAATCAATGTGGTGCGAATTATCCAAACGCATCACAGACTGAAGAATCAACCGACATCGAGTGAAACGGTTTCCCTACTCGAACTCGCCAGGGAATGTCGTTTAGGAATCCTATCCACAAGGGTCGGCATGACCTATTATAAGGAAAGACGCCTGCATCTCCCCAAAACCACGGATCTCGATGACATCCGGAAAAAGGAACTAGATGCGGAAATCCGTCAATACCTTTCAGACCTCCCGGTAGCTGAAAAAATCTCTTTGGAAGACATCCTAGTCCATGATAACTGGAAATTGCCAATCCCTGATCCGCCCGAGCTAACTATTGAGAATGTGACAAAAATCACGGATAATTATGTTCGAACTTACGACCCTCCATCGGAAAATCCGCTTGTGGGTCTTTTTCAGCTGGCAGGTGACACCATAAAGAATTTAATCGATACTTTCATCACCCCCACCATCACAAAAGTATTCGGGGATTCTATTCCCGATCCCACTCTCTCCCATGCCCAGGAAATCCTCTGTATTCTGCAAACCATTCGGGAGCAAAACGTCGAACTGGCGCCGTTGTATTCCGTAGGTTCCCAGACCATTGAGTATGTGCCTGCGGAACAAGTGGAAATTCTAAAGGCAAAAGATCGGTTTTTTTGCAGCCTATGCCTAAGGTTCTACCCGAAAAAGGATCCACATCAGGTGTGTGCGTCTTGTCAACGTGCAGTCTGTCAGAACTGCTATCAAGAAAGCCAACAGGCGGGCCTGACCAAATGTTCGGTGTGTCAGGGTTCATTAAGGTCAGCTAAAGTCTATTGAGAACTTTTATTTTGAACCCTAGCTCCCTTCTACCATCGACCATATCGCTTCTTGTCTCGTTTATGTGTTCGATGATGTTGTTTCTGGCTCTTAAAGACCCATAGGTTCTTTCTTCGGTTGTTTGATTTATTCCTGTTAATATGATGAACAACTTCTCCCTTTTGTAACTTCCTTCCAAGCTTTCATTCCGCGACGTGACGATGAACAGCTTTTCCTGAATCAGAATACCGCTTGTAGCCCTTCTTGTCCCTAGACCATTTTACCAAATCGATCGCGACATTTAGCTAACCAATCTGGTATATTAGCTTTTCTTCACTGTGCTTCCGTATGAAATCATTGATTCCAAAAACTACTGGTGTCTCGGAAAGATCTTAGAATCTTCTTCGTAAAAGAATAGAGAAAAAAAAGCCTGACTTTTCGGTCAGGCAATAGGCCCTTTTGATGGTTAGAAATTATATCTAACCTGATGAGATGCATTCTAAATCGTAATCGCGATGTTTAGTCTTCATGCAACCTCGTTTTATGGCTTCGGTTTTGCCCTCTTGGGAGGCCTACAAAGAGCAACAACATACCTGAAACCGTTATTGTGATTATGAGCGGATAGATAGGAAAAAAACCCCAGATTACCTGCTCATTAAAGATTTGGGGAGTCAAGGGTTGATAAAGCCGATCCAAAATGAAGGCAGTAACTAAGAATGTCACACCACCCGTTGCCATTACGGTTGACTTCAACGGTTGGACTGTTTCTATAATTCTAGTTATTACTAATACCCCGAAATAATACCCAACTGCCAATAACAATATCCCAAATCCCGTAATCCAGAATAAAATCAATGATATAAATGGAGGAAGGAAATTTTGACTAAGATACCTCGCTACTTCCTGCTTACTCTCTGTGAACTTATACATGGCATTAATAAAGTGAATAGGACCCAGAATGACTATCGATATTAAAGCTGGAATGATATACTGAACGAGATAAAAAATACCTCCCGCTCCATAAAATGTACCAGGACTAGCAAGAAGTTCTTCAAAGGTTCCTGAGTGTCCCTCCATCCTAATATCCACACGTTGGGGTTCCGAGGTATTCTTAAAGAAGAAAGAAATACTATACCAGAAATAATTGAGGCTCTTACTAGTTGAGAAATTATCTCCGGGGCCGAGTTGAAATGCTTGTGTCAGGGGAACGTCACTTACACCAACCCAAGCTGTACAATTAATAATTTCGGTATTAGAAGCATTTGCCATTACAAGTAATTCATACAACGCGGGATATTTTCTAATATATCCGTATTGAGTTTGTTTGTCGATTGTAAAACTAGTCTGCTGGCTAAATGGCACGCCTGCAAGCTCCACTCCCATATAAATCCCGATAAGATTGAAAATAAGGATAAATCCAAGTACAATGGATTTCATTGCTCCTGTTTGGTTACTTATTTGATTCAATTTCTGTTCTCCCATCTCAATGGTTGAACCATAATGTGGAATTTGAATAGATACGGATTAGAAGCTATTCCCATTAACATGCGGTCATGTATGTTTAAGTATTGTGGAGTTTCCAATAAATTTTACAATTCTTGCGCCGAGATGCAGGAGAGATCTCCAATTAATTCCTTTAGATCGCTCTTAATCGATCAAAATCCACAAAAAATGGAACGCAATATTGATAAAGCAACCGATGGAGCACGTGAGATTGGGCGCTCCAAAAAGCAACTGTACGCTCGGAAAGATCTCAGGATTTTTTTCGTAAATGAATCTGAAAAAAAAAAGCCCGATCTTCTGATCGGGCAATAGGCTCTTAAAATGACTAGAATTCGATCCTAGTCAGATGAAACTTGTTTTAAATCGTAATCTCAATGTTAAGCTTTCGTACCAGCTCTTTATATCGGTTTCTGACAGTTACCTCTGTCACATGCGCCACTTCTGAAATCTCGCGTTGAGTACGCCGTTCACCGTGGATAATACCAGAAATGTAGATAGCAGCAGCGGCCAGGCCAGTGGGGTCTTTGCCTGCGGTAAGGCCAGCGGCTTTAGCGCGTTTGAGGGTATCGGCGGCGTTCCGTTGACAGACGCCAGAGAGGCGGAGTTCGGTGCCGAAGCGGACGAGATAGTCGATGGGGGACGCGAGAGGGATATTAAGATAGAGTTCGCGGAGGAGGAGGCGGTAGCAGCGGCCGAGTTCTTTTTTGGTGATACGGCTTTCTTTCGCGATTTCATCGAGGGTACGGGGGACGCGACGGACGCGGGCTGAGGCGTAGATGGTCGCAGCGACCATGGCTTCGATGGAGCGGCCGCGAACGAGGCGTTTTTCGATGGCTTTGCGGTAGATGATGGCGGCGGTTTCCTTGACGTTCCGGGGGATACCGAGTTGAGATGCCAGGCGGTCCATTTCGGACATCGCGAAGGCGAGGTTGCGGTCCATGGAAGAATGGACACGGGTACGGATCTGCCATTTCCGGAGACGGTAAATCTGGGCGCGACGGGAGGCGGTGAGTTTATTGCCGAAGGTGTCGCGGTTCTCATACCCAATAATGGTAGAGAGCCCTTTATCGTGAACTGAGAAGGTGGAGGGGGAGCCGACGCGGGAGCGTTTATCGCGTTCTTCGGAGTTGAAGGCGCGCCATTCGGGGCCTTCATCGATGAGGCGGGTCTCGAGGACATAGCCGCATTTTTCGCAGATGAGTTCACCGCGGTTTTCGTCGGCGACGATATCATTAGAGCCGCAATTTTTACATTCGAGGATTTCTTCTTCGTCCTCGACTTGGGTCTTTTTTTGGGGTCTTGCTTTATCCCCTTTCATGGTTGCCATTCCTGAGGATTCTCCTCTAATAAGTGAAGTGAGTGGTAGACGGCTGAGGCGGGTCGGAGGGGGGGCTAAACGGGGTAGCCTAAGTGCACGTACGGAGTCTCATCTGGAATGAGAACCTACAACGATGGAGCGCACTGTAAGCAAATCCGAAGCCACAGGAAAAAGGATCGAACCACCTGTGGCAATCACCTACTCATCTAATTCCTAAATATAAATGGTGCCGCAGGGTTTTTAAACCTTTCCGGCGAAGGCGCTTTTTCCATTCGGACAGGAAAAGATGTAGTGAGGGGGTACTTATGATGTAAAGGCTTTGACTTGAAGTCCGGAGGGGGAGGTGATGAGGGGTTGATGTGGACTACCATGGAAGAGACAAGGATTTGAAGCTATTTTACTTGTTCTGGAGGGAGGAGCCATTGGATGGCAATACCTGAAGAAATTATGGGATTAACCACGTGCTGTGAACTACAATGAAAATCAGATATAATAACCAGGATCCTTTCCGGATTCTTCGTCATCGTTCTTTTCGAGGACTTCGCGAGCAAGACTGGAGATGCGTTCATTCTTGGCTTGGGCTTCTTTAATAGTAATATCTAAACCATCCAGATCAATGCCCAGATCATAAATATCGTTGATACGAGAAAGTAACACTTTGGAAGCCAGCGGATCGGTACCGGCCAAGGTGAGTTTACCTAGGAGACCGAAGCTGGTCATGTTTCGTTCAGCTGCGAGAGCGGAGAGAACCCCCACGGCACCAGTGACTTCACCCCCACGGAGGGGTTCAATGTCATACTGGGTTAGCCAATCAAGGGTTTTGGAACTGTATCCAAATGCGGCTACATCGGGACCTTCATCGTGGACCCGAAGACCGCCAAGACAGATGACAGTTTCGGCATGGAGCGTGGCAACATAGTCAAGGACATCATTAAGAACCTGGACGATTCCGATATCATGGGGTTGAGCATCGCCTGTAATGATGAGCATGTTGGGTTTCGAGTCGGTAACTGCGAAGATTTCCATTCGAGTGAGGCGCCCAAGACTAGTCTCGCTGTCGATTTGGACAACTGGTGGGAAAAAGGAGCTGTAAATCCGTGCAATCTCCTGGGCATCATAATAGCTGATGAGGAATTGAGCTGCAATTTTACCGATGAGCCCCATTCCCGGGAGACCCTGGATAACGATCACGGGCGGGGTTAGGGTAATGTCTGCAACTGGATGGATGGAGGTAAACGTGTTTGGGCGGGAATGATTAAGTTGAGTCACCAGAAACGTCTCAAGGATTAGGTTTTAGGTGAATAAGATAATGACTAGGTTATGAAAAACTGTGGTCATCCTACACATTATGCGGAGATGGGCCTCTCAGTGACTAATGTGGTTGAAACATGCTGTATTCGACGGAATTTCTCCATGATACCTCCTAGATATCCGTGTCGGCCTCATAATTCATACCGAAACTGAGGGGGGGTTCAGCAATCTACCAAGAAAGGGATTAGAAGAAGATTTTTGGAATATCAGTAATCGAGAGGGGGCCCATCCCGAATACCCTGGGCTGTAATATGAAACACGGCTTCACGTTCAGCTAATTCAGGGGAATCGAAAACACGGGCGATACGGGCAGTTCCGCGTGATTTACGAAGAAGAATACGGTGGGTCGGCCTGTGCCCCCAGGCAAAGCCAAGAGCAGGTTCAACATTACCAGTTCCTGAGAAGAGGTTATCAGGGTTACCCAGAATTTGGTTTGTGGTCATTACTGCTAGACCATAGGACTCTGCAAGTCGTTGAAGGGTTTCGGCGTGGGCCATGAGAAGCTGTTGGCGTCTGGGAAGATTATCCGTACCAGGAAATTCCGCACGGAAGTGGGAAGCCATGCTGTCTACGATGATGAGTCGGATTTTGTTAGCTTCGATCAATTTGTCAGCCTTTCGAGCTATTTGAATCTGATGATCAGCATTGAATGCACGGCTGACGTAGATATTCTGAAGGAAATCTCGGGGTTCCGAGGTGAAGGGATAACACATTTCCGCAATACGGGCTGGAGCGAACGTATTTTCGGTGTCAACGAAGAGAGCCCTGGCATCCAAACCGCCTTCTTCGACGGGACGTTGGACGTTAATGCAAAGCTGGAATGCCAATTGGGTTTTTCCAGTGGCAAATGCCCCACTGAATTCGGTAAGGGCACCAACGGAGATCCCGCCACCCAAAACCTCATCCAATTGCTGGGAGGATGTCGTTATTCGCGGACTAGCCATCCGCTTTTCGAGTAATTCGGCAGCGGTGACAGGATTACCGATTCCTGCCAATTTTCGTGCTTTTTTGACAATCCGCTCTGCAGATGACCGATTAATCTCACAAGATCGCACAATTTCGGCGGGAGAGGTCGTCGCTAGCGCCAAGAGGGTAGGGAAATGTTCTTGGAGACGGTCTTGGATATCCTCTGAGACTTTTAAGGCGGAAAAATCATTTTTTTTATCATCTGAGGCCAGCGAACCCACATCCAGGTGGAAATTCTACGTTCTGAGGTTATAAGGATGCCTGACAAAAAGGTTTCAACGACGGATCTTTAATAGGAGATAGTCAATGATCTTTTTGGCTACCTTAATTTGGGGATAGGTTTGTTCAAATGCCTTCCATCCAGGGCAGGCATTCACCTCGAGGAGTGCCAATCCAGCATCAGTAGGATAAAGGTCAATTCCTGCGATTTCAATGCCCGTTAGGGTTACGATTTGGGATACCAACTCCTCTTCCTCGGAAGTTAAGCGTGTGGGTTCACATTGGGCACCTTGGGCGTAGTTGGTACGCCATTGCCCTTGGGGAGCGACGCGGCGCATGGCCCCGAGAACTTCATCACCTACCACCAGCACTCGCATATCTTCAATAGCACCATTCCGCCTGAACAACGGAGGAGTAAGGTATTCTTGAAGGATGATAGGGAACTGAAAGTTAAGGAAAAGCGCTTCGATAATCTCACGAGCGGATTGTTGGTTTGAAGCCAGAATAGTTCCGACGCCTTGTGTAGCAGAAGGAATTTTGATTACTATGGGGAACTGAAAGGGTTGCAAGGCCTTGTCGAGCATACCAGAGGAATCGATTATGGCCGTAGTCGGTAGAAGTAAGTTAGGGAGGTGGGTTAATACTTGATAACACCGGAATTTATTTCGAACTAGATGCAAAGCTTGAGAGGAGAGAGTGGAGGGAATACCCATGATTTCGAACTGGCGAAGACAAATGAGCCCAAATGCAGTTTGAGTAAAACCTATACGAGGAATGATACCTGCAAGCGACCTTAGTGACTGCCCGCCTAGATAAATGTCCGATCTTGATCCATCAATGAAGGGGATGACATGCTGCGTTGATAGAAAAATCCCTGATATATCTGCCATCTTGTCTATGGCGGTAAGAAGTTCCTGTGTGGGATGATATTCACGATTTTTGCTAAGAACACCTAAGACGGGACTCATATAAGATCTCCAGTACTGTCTCGACTTTCAAGAGGATCGAGAGACGATAACTTACGTCAATGGAAGAACAGAAGCTGGAAAGGAGAATAGCCCCGCCCAGATTCGAACTGGGGTCAGAGGGATTTTCCCAGAACCTATCGAGTTCCTGTCCAGAACCCTCCATGATGGACCGCTACACTACGGGGCTTTCCTAACGGGTGGGACTCGAAAAAGTCAGGATATCATCAATGAGTTCTACATGGGTTATTAACATGCGCCGACAACAGTATCTGGTCAGCCCAAAGCTGTCAAGTAGCTCTTTCGTCTCTTTCCCTTCTTTCAATCCTTCTAGAAAATCCTCATAATACTGAGCAATGATTTTTCCACAGGTATAACAACGAATTGGGATCATCACGGTTTGGATCACCTTGGGGGATGTTACTCGCCAGCGGGGGTTGGACGCCGTCCTCGGGGCGCCCTAAACGTTTCTACTCGGAGTTCCGCATCTTTTTCAGGAGTCAATTCCCCCTTTTCTCTGAGAACTTCTTTAGTTAAAAGCCAGAAGATCATCGCCAAGGAATTGCGGCCTTTATTATTACATGGAATGGCAAGATCAATGTTTCGGGTGACATTATCAGTATCAACCAATGATACCACGGGCACACCTACGCGCGCAGCTTCTTTAAGTGCCTGGCGGTCGAAATGGGGGTCAGTAATCAGGACGGTTGTCGGTTCCAGATATTCGTATCGGCCCTTGATGTTGGGATTGGTGAAGATGCCAGGAATGAATCGTCCGGTAACCGCTGTAGCCCCAATGACACGACAAAAAGTTTCGACAGGGTAAACTCCATACGCTCGGACGCTACAAGCAACGATTCGTGACGCTACTTGTCGTGCCAGGAATTTGGCAGCTACACGAATCCGTTGATCGGTTTGATGGACATCCAGTACATACAAACCATCATTTCGTGTCCGATATATGGCCCAGCGCATGGACTCCATACCACTACTCGTCCCGATATGGACACCTGCTTTCAAATAATCTTCTAAGGGGGCGAGAAGATCTCCTTCAGATTCCAGACTTGACATTGGACACGGATACCTCAGATAATATATTATTTCAGCGTTGATTCTAACTACCTGGCGTTCTAGTTCCAAATAATCCTTAGAACTCGTTAAGGGCTAGTTTTTGCGGGGGTTAAGAAGTTTTGCGGGAGATTGCCAGAATTGAGGAAAATCAAATCGGAGTCCCAAATCCTCCTTCCTTACTCATACAGGAATTGGATAGTTTTTTGATCGGAACCATCAGCCCAAAAGGCCTTTTTCGTGAGTACCATGATTTTCATGAGCTCCCGTATGTCGCGCGGCGGGAGATTTGACCAAGATTGTTTCATTTTGACGATATCGAACGCGGTGACCATGTCATACCCGTTTTGAAAGGCAAAATCGAATAAATCTTCAGCATAGCTTTGGAGGGTTTTCCAATACACACGTAACCGATTCTTTTGGTCATCCCACCATTTGGCTTTTCCTTTCTCGATTAAAAATTCAGAGATTAAGATCAGCTGTTGGGTAGTGAGCTTTTTACGCAAGACAGGATTATGAAAAGGGTAAATAAGACTGATCTCTTGCAGATCAATAATGTGTATGTTTAGGACCCTAGCAAAATCAAAAAGGAAGTCCCCCCAGGTTAATAACCATTGGTTTTTGAGTTGAGGATCCTCAGGAACCATCCACCGCCAAGGTTTTTGTACCCACGGTGGAAGAATAGGTTTAATTCGTGGATCTACTGTTCCCGGACTTAACTTTAATGAGCTGGGGCGTGTAACCGAAGTCTGGGCTTGTGAAGCCACAGTTTTAGTGGGTTGCAAAACTGGCGGTTTGGGAGTAGGGGATGTAATTTTCGGAGCTGTAGGAGTGGGTGTGGTGGTTTGGGGTTGAGTGACCTGATCGAGAACATTTTCAAGCGCATCAACTGAATCCTGATCCTGTTTTTTCTTAGGACGTTTGCGCTGCATCTCAGCCATACAAGGTCACGTCTGTATTACTTGCCTCTCCTGGTAAGAGTGTCATATATATTTACAACTAGCCACCAAATTGGTCTCTCCATTCTTCAAATCGAGAGAGCTCCTTGGGAGAGACGGAGGGTCTGATGTGTTCCATACTAGATAAGAAATCGTCTGTATTCGGACTTCGCGGCTTAATTTCGCGATTTTTTAGAGCCCCGTCGGCATCCAATTCCCTAATGGGGATCATCAAAGCTTCTCGGCACAGCAATGCAATATCTGCGGCGGTATACCCCGCAGTATATTTTGACATCTCCTTGAAGCTAACATCGGGATCGAGCTCTACCCCGCGTGTATGAATTTCAAACATCTTTTCACGAGCTGCAGTCGTCGGTAAGGTAATGTATACTCGTCGTTCAAAGCGGCGACGCATGGCAGCATCGATATCCCATGGAGTATTCGTGGCCCCGATTGTCACCAGGAGTTCGTCTCCAGTATCGAATCCTTCCACAGCCTGTAGTAATTGGGTTTTAATGCGTCTCATGGCTTCGTTTTCCGTTCCGCCGCCCCTCGCCCCGCCCAGGGCATCGATTTCGTCGAAGAAAATAATGGAAGGGGCTTCCTCAGTAGCCCGCTCATAAAGTTCTTGTACGAGCTTCTCGGATTCGCCAAGCCATTTCGACACCAGATTAGCGGCTGAAACCGAAAAAAAAGTAGAGTCCACTTCCGAGGCTACCGCCTTACAAAGATAAGTTTTGCCACAGCCTGGCGGTCCAAACATCAGAATTCCGCGCCAAGGACGTCTTGCACCTTTAAACAGGTCAGGCCGAGACATGGGAAGGATAATAGCCTCACGGAGAGCTCTTTTCGCCCCCTCCATCCCAGCAACATCATCCCATTTAACATTCGGTTTTTCACGAACGATGACACCTGAGATAGCATCAGAAATTTCGTCATCTTGCTCTCGTGGAGCGCTTCGGGCTGAAGAGGAGGGTTTACTCTCGGAGGGTTCTATAATTCCGCGGATTTCCTTAACACGAAAAATGTACTCCATGGCTTTGCGATAATACAGTTCTTTCATATTTGGGTCGTCTGTGAAATTAATAAGCTTTTGAAGTTGTTCCGCGGCGTTCACGTAGTGCCGAACTGCCTGATGAGACTGACCACTTTGATCCAACTGATAGGCACGAGCCGCGTTTTTTTTGGCCTGTTCAAATAGACTCATAATCTGGACACCAATGATTGAAACTGGAAGGGGAGCCAGGGAAGGAGAGGGGGGGAAGTGGGGAATTAGCTTTTCTTGATTTTCTCCAGCTCTTTTTGAAGCTCTTGTGACCGAATATCCGGAGAGGGAAGCCCAAAATCTGCCGCAGCAGCTTTGGATGCGCTAATTTCTCCAATTATTTTGTCTACCATTTCATCTTCTTCAACGTCAGAGGTCATAAGGTCAAAACCTTCGTCCATTGCCTCGGTAGCAAGATCTATACGTTCTGTTTCAATTTCCATCTGATTTAAAACCCCCTCCAACTGTGGAATTCTTAACTGCGCGTTCATTGAGTGTAAAGTTCTCACTAATCCCTTTAAATCTTGGCCGATCGCCTGAGTCGCTGCCGCTTGTTCCAGCTTGAATTTAATCCCTTTGACCCGGCTTGCCATTTGCTGACAACCACGCGCCATTGCCCGATTTTTGGCAACGTCCTTGGCCAGGAGTCGAGCGGTAGAAACGTCGCCGTCTTCAATGGCGCGTTCCACTTCCTTCATCATCCGCTTCTCCTCTTTGATCAGCTTGCTACGCTGACGAAGCATTCGCTTTTCGACCATACGGAGGCGGACAATCCATTTACGTGTTGCCTGTGCTTCATTGCCTCCACCCTTAAGCCAGTTACCGAACTTGTCGAATACCATCGGTTTAGGACCTCAATCCTTCTTCAATTTGCTTTCGCATCTCATCAAGCTTCTTTTTGTCCACTTCGCGACTGGTAGTGGTGCCTTCTTCGGTTTGAGCGGAAGCCATGTCTGGGGAGGAGGTTACAGGAGTATCGGATGCGGGAACCCCAGAGGCAAGCTCGGCTTCGAGTTCCGCCATTTGTTGAGAGATCCGATCATCAGCCTCTACATCCATGCCGATTTCTGTAATGGTTGTGTCCGTAAGGGCATCTTCCATATCAGCTACCATTTCCATAGAACTCTCTAGGCCCATCATAACTTCTTCAGTTCGCTCGGGAGAGGCCGATGCTATGTTTGAATCGATTGCAGTTTGTGCGGATGCTAAGGTCTCCGTTAATGTTACGTTATCCGCAGAAATATCCAGAGTATCTATTGTGCGTTGAAGATTAGCGATTTTAGAATGAGTCCGAGTGACCTGGGTGAGATATAGTTCTCTCCGTTTCAAGGCCTCATGAGCCCCAGGCTTGTTTCCCGCTTTTAACAGGGTACGAGCCAGCTCATACTGCTCATCTGCTTGCCGTTGATAGTTGCGTATCTTTACTTCCATCTGATTGATAGTACGTTTGAGCTTTGCCTTGGTTTCAGTCGATGAACTCGGTTTGTTCTTCGTTAAAAACCCTCTTAGGCGTTTCAAATAAGTTTCAACCCTTTATATAACAATATACTTATGATTATTGCTGGACAGAGCGTTTTGAAACTGCTCTTAATCCATACATCCTCTACGAATAAGAGATTGTTTATGCATAATTGTCTTTAGAATTTAAGACTTTCCTATGAGTACCTCATCAAGAGCATCTAAGGAAACGGGAAACGGTTTCACTTTCTTGGGATGATTTGTTACGATCAAACTCCCTCGAAGATGTTTTTTACATGCCAGGGAATGACAGAACTACCCCATCTAATGTTTCGGAGCGTAGTACAATTTTTTTCTGTATTAACGGTGACAGAGTCTGATTTATGCGCTCAATACTCCATTCTGTTTCTTTGATCAAATCTGTAAGATTTATTTCCCCGTTATATCGAGCCGCTAGGTTCAGGATTGTATGATGGTCTTGGCTTAGGTTTGGATCAATGAATTCAACTACCTGCATTCCACCTAGCTCCCGAATATCATGAACCAATCCATTCGAGACAAGAAGATCTAAGGCCTGCGAAATATCAGAAATAGCCACAGTTATGCCTTGACTCTCATCATTTAGTTTTAGGATAATCTCGGTGGTACTTAGAAGCCCGCCGGTCCTGTGTCGTTCATTCTTTCCGATTTTCAAGATCCGTAACGCAAGGAAATTCAGATATTCATCCTTTCCTTTTAAGCGTTGAATGAATGAGGGCTTTTCACCCACGTCATAAATTCCAATGGCGCGGGGAAGGCCTAACTCCTCCCGTAGATTCATGAGTTGTTTACTCAAAGCAGGATTCTTTTTAAAATCAGTTTCGTATTTCTTTTCAAGATCTTGGAGATCCCTATGTAGAGAATGAATCTGTTGGCTCATTTTCTCGAGAGATGTTAACGCCATTTCGGCTCCTTTCTTTTTCATCTCTTTTTCACGAAGGAGCTTTTCTTCAATTCGTCTTAAGCCCATCAAAATGCACCCGTTATGAAATTCAGTTAAATCATGTTTTATTTCTCTGATCACAGGCAATAAAGACTCAAGTTGATCGACTTAAAATGTTTTAGAAACAATAACCAACGGGGGATCATGACATGTCCGAAGTTTCTTCCTTTTTAAGGGTGGCTTAGTGGAGGAAGTCTGGATCGCTATACACCGGCCTGGTTCTCGAGAATGTCATCCTCTGCTAATGAGCTTTTTTGTTCCTTTTGTGGGGTTCAGATCCAGAAGGGGAAGGGGTATAAGTGCCAAGACTGTCAAGCAATTTTTTGTGCCTTGTGTGGAGTCAAACGAGGAGACCAAGGTTTTCTTATAACGTGTAAATGTGGTTCAGGTATTGTTAACAGAGAAGAATCTAATTTAGATTTGAAAACTGAACTTTTAGAGCATCTATTTGTCTTGAAGAAGGCTTTAAAGCAGGTAGCCTACCGTCCTGTTGTTCTTTTAAAGAGATTGGGTCATTTAGAGTCCCAGCTACGTCCATTGATGACAAAATTCCTAATTCCCATAGAACAGATAGACCGCATGTTCTCTGACACCAAGGAGATTGAGGAATTTATCCTAGAGGAATTCAAGGAGTTTTCAACCAAACTACATCGATACTATCAAAATATCAGTGAAGTAAAGGGATTGGCAAGCAGTTCTTCCGACCTTGCCCTCCAATTAACCCTTTTTCAAAAACAGGTCCAAACGTTTGATCAAACCGTTCAAATGAGGCTTGGATCTATTGAGGACCTATTAGATGATTTATCCTCCGAATATACAGCCATTCATAAGATGGAAAGGGAACTACGCCAATTTTCGGATGTTTTTGGTTTTGGCCCAGGAGAACTAGGGATCGGTCTGTTCCCAAAAGTTGAATTGAACGGTGAAAGTGTTCGTAAGACAAGAGTAAATATGTTAATCACTACCAACCGTATTATGTTTCTGCAAAATAAAAGAAAAAACGTATTAGGTAATGAAATTGTCCTTTATGACGAATTTGGGACTGGGGATCTTGTCGATGTAAAAATTGTCGAGGAAGGCCTTCTTAAACGTCGTAAATTAATGATTCAAGCAATGAAACGCGAGTATGGGCTGTATTCGGATAGCGGCACACTAGATCAAATTGTAAAAAGTCTCCAGATAGGCTATTACGGAGAACCTAACAATAATTACACGCATAAACCACTCCGGGATTGGTCTTCCGAGGTGTATCAGGAGGAAATTCTCTCAGCCTTAAACTTCTCAATGAATACAAAGGAAGATCATACAGTGCTTGATTCTGCTTCCCCATTATTTCCTGAAAGAACACCTAATTACGTTTCAGAAGTGGTAGATGAACATCTTCGTGATCTTCGTATCCAAAAAATGGCAACCATAAAAGCCTTAGAAGAACTCAAGACCGGAGGTCGAAAAGTGACAAATCGAGATTATTTTGATCTAGTAAAACAATTCGAATTGGATTTAGCTAAAATCAATGAAAGGATAACTGATCTTTTGATTCGATCCGGAAAAACAAACCTGTTCGATCATTTCTAATCTAGGAATCACTCTTTTAAGGATCAAAGATTCTTAAGTTCGCGACGAAAGTCCGAGAGCCAGCGCGCGGCTTGAAGCTCTAATTTTTCGAGTTCATCCTTTTTTAGAAGAATTCCCGCTTTCTGTTTGTCCATCCATGCAATCCATTCTGTGATATCTTTGGTTACCCAATGATCTTCGCCGTAGATGGCGGAACTGGATAAAATGGCATATAGTTCATCTAAGTATGGAAGGATACGATCTACGGTCGCAATAGCCTCCAATTTTAGCAAATCTAGAAGCTCAATAGCGTGAGCTACAAATTCAGCCACTTGTGACGGGAGTTGGGTGATACGCTTGTAATCTATGCGGTTTTGAACCGTGTCATCTGTACCTTCGGTCCTACGGAGTTTTTCTAATCCGAATGGGTATAATTGGTCAACTTGTTCTTCTTTAATAAAAGCGTCCAAATCAAAGTGATATGGTTCAAGAGAAGCCCTAACTTCCACAATTGTCGTTAACAAACTCTTATACTGTTTGTGAAAAATATTAGGCTCAAGTTCCCCTCGTTCGTAAGTTCGGGATAAGAGATCGAGGGTACTTATACAGGCAAATAGTCGCCCCTCCAAATCCCACCTTTGAGATAGATTAGATGGAAACGTTATCACTTGTGATCAGCTCAGATATCCTAGTTGTTTTCTAACGACATAAAGCTCCTTCATGTATTGACGAAATAATCGTGAATACTCGAAAATGGAAATGTCTCCGCGAGAATAGCGGTCTTCTAAAGAGGACAGCAAATCCGAGATTGCAAGACGTTCAGATTCTAATCTTTCTCTTTCAGAGAGAGATGTAGATCTAGATGGCTCCGGAGAACTAGCTTGAACAGTATGTTGGGCCCTCAACCGAGAAAGCTCTTCTTCTTTTTCTCGTAGTTGATCAGACAAACTATTTAGTTCTGTTCGGAGAACTCGAGTTTCTACGGATTCTTGTTGCGCGGGGGTGGCGGGGGTTATAGGGGCTAATCTAGCCATCGTTTCTCTTACAGTTTTGGCATCTTTGGCCGCTTCACCCTTAGGTCTGGGAGGAACACGAGACATGAGATTTTTGAGTGCGATTATTACCTGGTATAGGTGGAATTCAGCTCGCCAGTTATCCATGATGCGTAGCTGAACAAAACCATCTTCATCCACATTAGGATGATCCATAAACCCTGGTGCAGTAACCACGGGAGGAACATTCGGGTAATATTCTGGCAGAAAAATTTCAAACACGAAGCGTGCCCGCCCTTGACTTGTTGTGTATGTCAAGGTGCCTTGCCACCTGTCCAAAGTATCGCCTACAGGATCAAAACCGGCTGCAGCAGAATTAGAATATACAAGCTGGGCTTCCCTTGCTAGAATAAAATCACGATCCATATTAAATACACCGAACGGCTACTGAATCTAATTATATGCCTCTAATTCCCGATTTAAAAATCCATCAGAATCGGAAAGACTCGGCTTTTCTAAGCTAATGAATCAGGAGACCATGGCCCAACCAGTGAGGAATGGTGTTTTCACGATTATCACGACTTTATTTAGAATTTTGCTGACGCAAAAAAGTCCATAATGGCCTCTCCAAGCAATTCAAAGGCAGTTTCGATGTTCTTCCCCGTTTTTGCGCTTGTAGGAAGATAATGAATACGAAATCCTCTATATCGTCTTGATATCTGAGACAAGCGTTCCACAAATACCTGAGCCTTCTTGTCCTCTACACTCAAGATCTCACTAGAGCGCAAATCAGCTTTATTACCTAAAATGATTATCGGAACAGGACCCCTCCCATTATTCTTCCATAGCTCGTTCATCCAAGCAACGATATTTTGGAAGGATTCTAAACGAGTTACGTCAAAAACAACAAGGGCTCCAACTGCACTATTATAGTAAGCTTTTCGTACGACATCGAATCGGGGTTGGCCAGCCAAATCCCAAATGACAAATTTGATTTGTTTCCCGCCTGGATATATTGTTGAAGAATTTTTGGTTGCCAAATCTGCCCCAATGGTCATTTGATAATCTTCTTGGAATCCCTCGCCAAGGTATTGTCTTCGGATTGATGTTTTGCCAACAGCTCCATCCCCTGCCAAAACGATCTTGACTGCATAGTGCTCACGAACAAATGATGCTCTTGTAGCTTCAATTACTTGATCGATTGCCTCCCGAAAGGAAGGATTAGACTCTGGAGTTTGATTTGGGTGCATCCTGATGAGGTGACTCAAATCAAGGGCAAGAGCTCCAACTTGATCTCGTTGAACGCCCCTAGAAGTTACAATTGCGATGATGTAGGCATCTTCTACCACGAAAAACTGGATAGTTTGGCTTTCCAAAGCGAGAACTTCGAGCAGTTCGCCTAGTTTATACTGAGTATAGTTTTTTATGGTATTTAACACAAATGAGAGTGAAGTTTGAATGTCTATGGAATCGACCAAACGATACGTAAACAGGGGATAACCGCTCTTCCGAAAGCAAGCGAGTAGAAAAACATCCTCTGTCTGTGGAGGTCTCTTATCTAAACCAAAGCGGAGGAAACCTTCCGGATATTTGGATTCTAAAGAATACGCTTGCTCAAGTATACTCATATAATCAGTTTTGCCTGATAGGGCCTCTTCAAGATCGCCTTTTACCTTAAGATGAAATTCCTCAATATCCTTTGCAGCAGCATTGTTTGCCAACTTGGTTG
Source organism: Candidatus Thorarchaeota archaeon (assembly GCA_048882505.1). GTDB lineage: Archaea > Asgardarchaeota > Heimdallarchaeia > Hodarchaeales > Hodarchaeaceae > Hodarchaeum. Next base: position 35,858 of record JBHLRO010000011.1, on the reverse strand, counting down.
CTAAATCAGCATAATCAACGTCCCGTTTTGGCCGCTGAATCGATTCTTCTTGGGATTCATCTTGAGGAGACGGTTTTTCGCTAGCCATTGGCTGAATGGGCTCCGAATCGTACCTGGATAACGATATAACTACAGAAAAGGAATAATTACATCCTCTCTGGAAAAACCCTTGTCTTAAAAACCTTAAAAGGGTTTGTTTAAAAAATACAAAAAACGATATTAAACGGCATTCAGCGAGTAGCGAACCGCTTTCTATTAGCGGCCATTCTGAGGTAACTTGATGTCCGAGGCCGAGTCGATCGTTTGCCCAAATTGCGGAGAACGAAGTCCCGCAGGATATGTACTTTGTCCGTACTGCGGATTTGATCTCACGAAAATTGTCCGAGAAACTCATCGCGTTCGGGTCACGTTTCGAGAACGCTTTAGCAGGATCTGGCGAAGTTTTTCTGATCCTAGACTGAGTGAAACCCTGTTTGCGGAGATTGGAGTAAATCCAGATCGTCTTGGTGCTATTATGGTTCTGTATCTTGTTTCTGTTGCGTACGCATTACGCATGGGAGCTTTTGTCATTAAAGCAAGTACCCCCAGCTGGCATGATCTGGCATTATGGTTTTTCATCATTGCCCCGTGGATCGTGGGTTTCGCATTCATCTTCTTCGCCCTTTTCGCCTGGATTGTGAGTGGAATCGTCGTATGGTTGAGTGCGAAAACATTAGGAGGAAAAGCAAGTCTAAGAGACACGATGGGGATTGTAGGGTATTCTTTTGGGCCCCTCATCCCGGCATCCTTATTGATAAGCGTGTTAATCATAATTCTAGGTCAAGGAGCTCCCTTGGGCTCTCCCATAACTTCTATAACCCCGTTAACTAGCGAGAGCTACGTTATTTTTGAATATCTCTACATCCCCTTCTTCGGATGGACAGCGTACAACTGTGGGAACGGCATCAGGGCAGCACATCTGCTAAGTAATCTGTATAGCTATGCCATCAGCGGGCTTGTTGCTTTAGTTTACGTGATTTTGTACTTCTTTCTCTGATTTATTCAAATGGCCTAATCCAGCTGTATTCTGAATTTCAGCGGGGATGCCAATACGGGATCGATCACACGGAAAATATCCCCAGATTCGAACACCTCTACGATAGGTAAATCAGATATTGGAATCGTTGAAGATTGAACCATGATAATACTTTTCTCCCCTAGATTAAAGGAGTACCGGAGTTGGTGGACAAAATCACGAAGCGATTGATTAGCAGGACTCCTAACAGGAATTATATCTAATTGGAACCTGGTAGAGCAAATAAAACAATCAGGTCTTCGTTCAAGTGGTACACTAGTAAACGCTCCTACACGACCATCCCAGAAAAAGTAAGCTGCCATTGGAGGAATACCAAGGATTATTTTTAATGCCTCTTGTGCCATTAAACCTCCAATGACAAAGGCCACGCTAGATACAGAGGGAACGTCTTCTACATCTTCCTCTTTGCGGGTTACCTTCCGTTCTGATCCAAATGGTGTACAGGCTTTTTGTAGCTCTTCCTCGGGGATCAATGACTGGCAATCCAAGCATGCAGTCTGAAAGGGAATGATGACTTGTACATTGCCAAGAAATCCGTAGATCCCCCCGGAGACGAGAGGAATTTTGGAGGATACCGCAAATGCATTAACCCACCGCCTAGAAGAAAAAGTATCTAATCCTTCAACCAGAACCGTTGATGAACGTAACTTAAGCTTGGGAATTTTTTCAATAGGCTTGTTGAAGGCCTCGATTTGGATTTCCTTGTTCATTTTTCGGATTGTTTGGGCTGCTACAGTAACTTTAGATCGGCCAACGTCAGCGGGCCCGAATAATAACTGACGGTTAAGGTTACTGAGTTCGACTGTATCATAATCAATTAGGATGAGGTGACCGACGCCAGCGAGGGCGAGCGATGCGGCAACAACGCTCCCAAGGGCTCCCAGACCAACTAATGCAGCAGTACTGTCCTGAATTTTTTCTTGATCCCAATTTTGTATAAGAATTTGGCGAAGATAGCGGTCTTTGGTCATGGATATAACCCTACGAGAATTAGGTCCATTCTAAGGCTCAAAGCCAAGTAACCGCTAGAAGGTTCGTAGGTTGTTATATGTGATGATGCCAATCAAAACTTCAAAAGAAATTTGACATAGAGGAGGAAATCTTGTCCCTTATCCCCCTGTAGTCCGTGTAATCATATAAAGCTTATCATGATCCTCAATCCCGACTGATTTCAAAGTCTCACCTTCATCTAGCTGCTTACCTTGAAAAACCAAGATAACTGACCTGGGCGGAATTTTCTTTTGCGTAGCTACTCGATTTTTAATGGCTGCAATCGAGTCACTCTTTTCACACTCAATCAGAATAGCTCCTCCTCCAATAGCCGATACTATTTGAAGTTCCATCTCAAACCAAACCTGTAAGAATGGGTATATTTAACCTACTTGATGTTTTCTGGTTTAACCTATGATGCAATATGGTTCTGGAGGTTTTTAAAATGTTGGTTTCTTGGAACGCTGTAATCGTGGAATGAGATTCCCAGGTGAAGTGCTCCCCCGTAATAACGAGAAACAAGTTCGAAAAAGAAGGACGACCAAAAAACGTAATTTTAAAACCACACATGGGATTTTTCCAAGTCAAAAAGACTGTAATTTATTTTTTTCCATAAAAACAATCTCTTGGTAAGCTATTCAAAAATTAATTCTTTTATCAGGAAACACGCCTTAGGTCGGAGGGAAGCAGAATTTTTTACCCGAGACTAGTATCTAAATCCTTTTTCATGGAATTGATTATGACTACGAACTCTAGCGTATGGCTCGGGCTTACATAGTCTAATTCATTTGTGCAAGAGCCGCCGTTTTACATTTTTCCGTTTTGATCTTCTTATCCTAAGAACAACTGTAACTATCAATAAAAAGGCAAGATAGAGAGGTAACGATGCAAATGAGGGGCTTTTTGATTCGGGGCCGCTTAAATTGGGACTGGTATAATATATGTCCAAGGCATTGCTCCTTGCATCAGTCCAAACAATGTGGGGGATATCGTCTGAGTCAATCCGAATGGACATGTACTCTCCAGGCCTTGTAAAGTCAGGAGAAGACGCTTCTGTTGTCACTTGTGCTTCGGAAGAAAATTCATTAAGATCTGGATAAAAGATTCTATGTCTCACGTGTCTTCCCTGTGGAGACGATTCATCATAATAAACAAAGTGCACGTTTCCTTTAGAATCAAATTCCATGTCAGGATTCCATTGGTTGGCGCCCAGCTGGCTGTTCACTCTAACAATATCGCTCCAAGTGATCCCAAGATCATCCGAATATCGAAAAAACACATCCCAGTTGCTTTCAGGAACCTTGACATTAGTGGAAACATCAGCCCATGTAACATACAGCCTTTCTGTAATCGGTTCTTGTTTTATTATTGCGATTGTATGTTTTGCAGACCTATTATTCTCAGGATTTCTCATTGACCAAGTGGCGTTATATTCGGGGATAAAATCTCGATCTCTTCCAAACGTATTTCCAGAATCTGTTGAGTTATCGTATACTAATGTACTTAACTCGGGATTAGGAGAAACTTCTCCTTCTTCCCAGCTATAGTGTGTCCAAACACAATAAACGTTGCCAGACCTACCTGGAAGCACATTGGCACTAATATCAATCCCTTTGGTGTCAGAAATTGTGACATTATCGACAAAGGTATTACCTCCGTCAAACGAGCGAGTTAATCTGACCCAGGCATTCGATGTGCTACCACTTGAATGAACATCGGAATAGACAAGATAAATTACTCCATCATGTCCAATTGCAAAGGTTTCTTTATCTGCATAGTCACCTGTGCCATAAGATGCCCTGACTTGTTTCCAATGTAATCCTAAATCAGAAGTTTGAGCAAAAGAAATTCGTCCTGGATCCTGGGTTCCTGTGGAAAACTCTAAATAGGAGTAATACAGTGTGTGATTGAAATAAACCATCCAAGGGTCTGATTGACCACTCCCTGTCGACCAGGCTGGAGCCATATCGTCGGGGTAACTCCAATTCAAGCTGTCCTTTGAATATGTAAATGAGACTCCTCTTCCTCCTCCATCGTGCTCAATCGCATTTTTCCATCCTACAAATATTGTGTTATTATCCCCAATCGCCATGGTGGGTTCAACATGATGGGCCCATTTTGAATCATCGACTGAGAGTAAAACGTTGAATGTGAAGTCATAGGGATTATCTAAACTACTGGGGATGCCAGGAGTGGGGGTTTGAAAATCAAAATCGTAATTGGTAACAGGAAGAATGATAGATTGTTGTAGGAAGATTATGAGAAGAATTGTTAGATAGCGTTTTTTCACTAACTTTCACCCAAGGTCAACTGCTACTAAAAAACTCCGAGATGTCAATTTTGGCAGCGACACATAAGAAGAGTCAAGAAATCACAGTCCTCAAACCGTTACTCGGTTTTGTTAGACTATATTTGAAGTACCACTCAAAATATCTTTTCCAAAAAAAAACTCTCTTTGACGTCGTTCAAGCTTTTGAAATCCGGGTCAAAAATAAACCGTCTCGTTTGACGCAAACGATAACTTCACCCTCCGAAATCATGTTCTAAAGAATCAGGAATCCTCGTTTTCCAAAAACGTAAGCCCGTGGTTTGTTATCTCAAAGCTAAGAGTCTTTCGGGTATGATTTGTACCTCGCATTTTGGTGATTCTGAGAATTCTCAGCATTTCTCCCCGAACAGAAAGCATATCGAGATGTATTATTGAATCAGTGATGTATTCTTCTCCAAACAGGGTTTTTTCACCCCCGTTAGAAAATTCCGAAATGGCGACTGTGGTCACATTGAGAGCTGCAATGTTCGTCAGAAATCCTGTTGTAAGCTTTCGTAAGAAACCCAAGTCGTTCCCAAAATCGTAGAAACGGAACGCTGCTAAAGGATCAATGACTATGCGTTCTATTTTCTTTTCTTCTACTACTTGACTAATACTATAGAAGACCTTGTGTAAGAACGTAGGAAGCGAAGTTTCATCATACGGAACCCCTTCGGTTTCAAAAATCATTTCAGACTCTTCCGCAAACGTCAAACTATCGGGATCCCAAAGTTCCCAACCGCTAGGCGTAAAATCCAGTATTACAATCTTCTCAGGTTCTACAAAGTGAGACTCGTCATAAAAGGTGAAATTTGATGCGTCTCTTCGGACAGCAAAAGGTCCTTCCTGCATGGCGACCAAGAGACCGTTTTCCTGGTGTCGTGCTCCCTCGGCAAGGAACTGAAGTCCAAAAATCGTTTTACCCGCCCCTGCGGGACCAAGAACCAGATTTGTTGACCCTTTGATAAATCCACCTTCACAAAGGGCATCGAGGTGAGGAATACCTGTTGTAACACGAGTCTTCTCAAACAAGTTAATCAACTACCCAAATTTGATGGAAAACAAGTATAAGGAATTGTAGTGGTTACCCCAATTTTCCTATACATCAGATATCCCACGATAAACGATTAACAACATAATATGAAGTAAGAGGAAAGGAGGGGAGCGTGTTAAGCACGGATCCCCCCCTGCTCAGTGAGTAGCTCGCGATTCTCTTGCATCTGTACAATTAGATGATGAAAGGCGAGTTCGATGTTTTCACCACTACGAATTCCGCCTGGGTCAGAAGCCACGGTACCAAAAATAGAATAGTTATAGTCTGCTTTGAGTGTAGGTTTGAACAGATTTTCATCTAGAAAATCTGGAGACAATGCGGAGGGAAGATCCTGTTTGTTGGCGATAACTAGTATTGGAGTTCGAATTGAAATCAGTTCCAAAGCATCGCTCAGCCATCTTTCATCACGCGCAAAATCTCTTTTGGAGCTATCGACAACAAAGACCAATCCGTCTGCCCTTCGTACGAATTGTTCGTGATAACGCATATCCAGAAACCGCCGCTGGCCCCCAACATCAATCAACCCAAGCACTACGTTGTCCATGACCACGTGCGATACCCCAAAGGCAATGGTTGGCGTCACACGAGGCGGTGGAAATCCATGTTCCAAATAAAACGCGATGCTGGTTTTCCCCACATTGCTCATGCCTAACAAAACGACTTGATAGACGCCCTTTGACAGTTCCTGCAATCAGAACGTTTCCTTTCGTTTTCTGACTTTTTCTGAATGTCCCTGTTTTCAAATACGTATCCTTACGATTGACACGTTACTTAAACGTTTATAAAAGGTTAATTCACCAAGGGTTTTCAGATAAATAACCATATATGTTGCGAAGCTTGAAAGAACTTTCAGATGTTTATATTAATAAAATCATCCAAATCGCTAGTTCGAAACTCGAAATCACCAGTTTGAAAGCTAATAGCTGTCTAGGCTCCTCTGAAATACAGACCCTCGCTTACCACCCGCATGTCAGCGGGTTCTCTAGGCAAAAGGTACACTCAGGGGAGTGACATTGGTTTCAATGGTTATTGACCTTAGATCTGACAAAACTATCGAAAAACCTTGAGAAGGACAACACCTATGGCGGAACAACAGCAACGCAGACGAAACACTCAACAACGACGTGAAATCGAAATTGAGAGCATTAAAACTCCCAAGGGTGCAGTACCTACAATGGAAGGCCTTGAAACGGCAATTAATTATGTGTACAGTGAAATTGCTGGATTAAGCGCCCAGATTAACCAAATTAATACTAATCTGACAGATATCAGCCAATCAATAGATTCGTTTTACGAAAAGCTAACTAGCCTGGGCAAAGCACTTTCCAAATTGGTTGTGCAGTTGGCACAAAATGAAAAAAAATCCCAAGAGCAGCAGGATCTTCTCACAAATCATAAACTTGTGGAAAAAGCGGATCTCCTTGCCCTTAAGGAAGAGCTTACAAGAATATTAGGTCGTCTCGACCAAGTGACAGAGAATGGATCCTAAACTTTCAGAGAATCTTACTTTCATTCGTTTAAGGGCCAAAATCGTTAACAATGCTTCTTCTAAGACCTTGATAACCTTTCCCCGGATTTTTTTTCCTTTTCCTCACGAAATATCCTCCATCAGAATGCGATCTAGGCCTATTGGAGAGTGGAACACCGTAGGTACGCCCGAAACGTGTATGATCTGTTGGAAGCCGTTAGATCTTCAAGGGAAGGATGCCCGCACGTTCATGGAATGCCGTCACTGCCATCGGAAAGCGCATCAAGAGCATATGCTGCGATGGCTTTCCCGAAAAAACCATTGTCCTTATTGTCAGAATAAATGGTAAACATTTAATGTACTTTAACTGATGTAAAGAGAAGGAAAAAGATGGATTCGGAGGTTGGATCTCTTTCTGCCGATCTGAATTCCCTTCCCAAGGTGTTACGTCAAATAATTTTGCAGATTGAACATTTGATAGATGTTGAGATACCAGATCGGACCCAAACTCACCCTCCTAGGTTACAGCAGCGTGCAAGCAATATTGTGGTAATGTGGAACATATTCTCGGATCAGCGTAGGACTTTAGACAGCCTATTACAGAAAATCAGCCTAACCATTGATGATAGTCTTTCTCGTATTAAAGGGGAGATAATAAAGCTTGAAGTGGGCTCAGGTACTATTACGGATACGGGGATTCAAGAGTTCGAGATCATAGAGGGAAAAGTATGGAACGTTTACCTCTATAACCCAGAGGATTTTCTATACATCCGTCTTCTCCATGAAACGCGTCTCCAACGTCAAGAAGACTGGTTGTCGGTAGATATCGACCACATCAGGAATTCGGCCTGGTTTATGGATTGAACGAAAAACTCTACCTAGGCTCGAGGGTTTACGTGGCCTATGCCGTCTGGAAGTTAATCGGCGAACATCCAGTCGTCAAAACAATGTTTGGCTTCGCCGTGGCTGCATGTATTCTTGTCACATAGGCTACAAACAGTTTCAACAAAATTTATCCATAATGAATCGTTTGACATGCGTAATAAGACCGCTGGCGATGTTTTATAGCGCTCCATTTACTTCAAAACCGATATTTGAGGATTGAATACATTATTTCCCGTTGGGATTTGTGATTCAGGATTTTTTGAAATGTTCTTAAGTACTACGATTTCTTGAAGGCTTAAAGTTAATTAACGATCTTTAATTTGACTCACAGAGCAGAACTTCGGGATAGAGCCGAAATGGAAATTCGTCAAATTATAACACCAGAGGGTTCTATACAATCTACTGAGCCCAATATTCCAAAAAAAGATTTAATAAAAATGTTCGACACCATGATTCTTTTACGGCTTCTCGACGAAAAGGGAATGAGACTCCAACGCCAAGGACGTATAGCTTTTAATATACCTTCAACGGGCCAGGAAGCAACTCAGATTGGTGCAGTTGCTGCATTAAAATCTGATGACTGGGTGGTTCCCGCTTATAGAGAGCCGGGGATCGCCTTATATAGAGGATATCCCTTAGAAAAGTTGATTGATCACTGGTTTTGCAATCGGGACGATCCTCAAAAGGGCCGCCGCCTCCCAGGATTATTTGGGGAACGAGACAAATATTTTTTTGTGAACCCCTCCGCGCCGATTGGAACACAGGTGATTCATGCAGCGGGCATTGGTTATGCGCAAAAATATCTCAAAGAAGATCGGATAAGTATTGTGTTCTTTGGAGACGGGGCCACATCCTCCAATGACTTTCATTCTGGCCTGAATTTTGGGGGTGTGTTCAAGACGCCAACCATTTTTTTCTGCCAAAACAATCAATGGGCGATTTCTGTTCCATTAGCTCAGCAAACCGCTGCTGCTGCATTAGCCGACAAAGCAAGAGGCTATGGAATCCCAGGTATTCGAGTCGATGGAAATGATGTTTTAGCAGTATATGCAGCGGTGTCCGAGGCAGCAGAGCGTGCTCGAAGTGGAGATGGGCCAACATTCATTGAGGGTGTTACATATCGAATTGGTCCTCATACCAGTAGTGATGACCCGACCAGATATCGTCCAAAAGAAGAACTAGAAAGGTGGAAAGAGCAAGAACCAATTTCAAGGTTTTACAAATACCTAGTTAACAAAGATCTGGTTAAAAAGGATGCCGAAAAGGGAATCAGGGAAAAATATGACAAAATTTTGAACGATTTAATCAAAAAAGCGGAATCGAAAGAGATTCCAGATATAGGATCCTTGTTTACTGATGTATATGAAACCCAGCCGTGGCACCTCAAAGAACAGTATCAAGAACTTGCAACCATTAAAAGGAGGGAAGATTAATGGATATTACATTAGTTGAAGCAGTTCGTTTAGCCTTGGAAGAAGAAATGGAAAAGAATGAGCGAGTGATTCTGCTTGGTGAAGATATCGGCCCGAATGGAGGCGTTTTTCGAGCAACACAAGGCCTCCTTGAAAAGTTTGGATCTGAACGAGTACTGGACACTCCATTAAATGAAAGCGGAATAATTGGTTTTGCGGTAGGGATGGCGCTTTATGGACTAAGGCCTGTTGCAGAAATTCAGTTTATTGACTTTATCTTCCCTGGGATGGATCAGATTGTTTCTGAAGTGGCAAAATTTAGATATCGGAGTGGTGGAATGTTCACATGCCCATTGGTAATCCGATCGCCGTATGGAGGTGGAATTCGAGGTGCTCATTATCATAGCCAATCACCTGAAACATTTTTCACGCATACAGCAGGATTAAAGGTTGTTGTTCCAAGTAATCCCTATGACACAAAGGGACTCCTCACATCAGCAATGAGAGACCCTGATCCTGTTTTGTTTATGGAACCAAAACGACTCTATAGAGCATTCAAAGAAGATGTGCCCACTGGGGAATATACTGTTCCAATTGGCAAGGGAAAGATTTCACGTGAGGGCAACGATCTTACTCTGTTGTCTTATGGCGCAATGTTACACGTAGCTCTGGAGGCAGCGGAAACTGCCGCTGAAAAGCTTAATATCGAATGCGAGGTGGTCGACCTAAGATCATTGGTACCCCTTGATATTGAACTGATCGCGAGGTCAGTAAAAAAGACCGGACGGGTCATCAGTGTCACTGAAGCCCCAAAAACAAGTGGATTTGGTGCAGAACTCTCAGCATTAGTTGCAGAAAGATGGATTGAGTACATGGAAGGTCCTATCCTTCGAATCACGGGTTTCGATACCCCTTTTCCGGGCCCGCCATTGGAATTGGACTACCTTCCATCGACAGCCCGTGTATTTGAAGCCATTAAACGGATTTACAACTATTAATGAAAGGAGATTGAAATAATGGTTTATGAGTTTAAGTTTGCAGATATTGGTGAAGGAGTCCATGAGGGCGAAATTTTGCAATGGCATGTTATGGAAGGAGACCCGGTTAAAGAAGAACAACTTTTGGTAGAAATTATAACCGAAAAAGTTACTGTAGAAATCACGGCGCCGATAGCTGGAACTATCTTGTCATTAGAAAATAGAAAGGAAGGAGACATTGTAAAGGTTGGGGAAGTTTTAGTGAAAATTGATGAAACGGATGCTTCTAAACCTAAAGCAAAAAAAGTAACGACAAAGGAGCCCCCTACGGATGAAACAAAGGATGATTCCCTATTTACCGCTGCCGTACCCTTTAAACGAACACAACCAATGAAAACTCAAACCCGAGCCGTGACTGAGCATCCATTAGCAGCTCCCAGTATTCGTCGTGAGGCTCGCGAGAGGGCCATTGATTTGAGGTATATCGAGGGCTCTGGTCCTGGGGGAAGAATTACCAGAAGTGATTTTGAGGCGTATTTGAAATCTGGCGGTGTTCCAAGCGCCGTTCCCAAGGACATTAAGGTATTTGAGCCAAGAGGAGATCAAAGAGTTCCATTAAGGGGACTTAGGCGTAATATAGCAAAAGCAATGCGTAAATCAAAAGATACAGCTGCTCATTATACTTATTTTGAAGAAGTAGATATGTCTATTCTTGAAGATCTACGTCAAAAAGCAAAACCTCTTGCCGAAAGGTATGGAACGAGGTTAACATATATTCCCCTAATCATAAAATGCTTAATTCCTGCTTTACGTGAGTTTCCACAATTTAATGCCCAGCTTGACGATGAATCCGAGGAAATCGTGTTAAAGGGCGAACTTAATATCGGAATTGCTGTAAACACAGACAATGGTCTAATAGTACCGGTCATCAAAAATGCGGACCAAAAAAATGTCTGGGAACTGGCAAAAGAAGTCAAAAGATTAGCAGATAAAGCTAGAGCAGGAAAACTTACATTAGATGAAGTCACTGGGGGAACTTTTACCATAACATCAACAGGTAACATTGGGGGGGTCATGGCTACCCCCATTATTCGATGGCCTGAGGTTGCTATTCTGGGGATTTTCAGAAGCAAGTTACGGCCAGTTGTAATAGAAAATAATGGAAGCCCCGAGGTTGGCATTCGGCCAGTGATGTTCATTGCTTTGACTCTGGATCATCGAGTTGTGGATGGCGCCGTGGGAGCAATGTTTACCAACACACTAATTAGATACATGGAGAATCCAGCGCTCCTCCTATTGGAAGAAATCTAGTTTATAGGAAGGCAAAAGTTGAAACAAACTGCAGAAGTAATTATATTGGGTGCAGGTCCAGGTGGTTATCCTGCCGCAATTAGAGCAGCTCAATTAGGCAAAAAAGTTGTTATCATTGACAAGGGTTCTATTGGAGGAGAATGTTTAAACTGGGGCTGTATCCCGAGTAAAGCACTAATCTCGGCGGCAAATTTCTACCATAAGGCCACCGTTGATGCGGCTAAAATGGGGATCAACATAGAACATACTTCTGTTGATGTCCAAAAACTGCAAAAATGGAAAACAGATGTTCAAACTAAACTCATAAACGGTATAAAACAGTTACTAAAAGGAAACAAAGTTAAAATCCTAATAGGAACGGTTAGCTTCTTAGACAGCCAAACCGTGGAGGTAATATCTGATAACGGGGAAAAAAAAGTCATTGAAGGGCAAAATATAATTATTGCCACTGGAACGGAGTTTATCTCGCTTCCTGGCTTCCAAATCGATGAGGAAAATATTCTATCTGCCAAGGGAGCTCTCAATCTACCGAAAATTCCCGAGGAAATGCTAATTGTTGGCGGAGGAGTGATCGGTATGGAGCTAGGAATGGTTTATGCCAAATTTGGCTCCAAAATAACCGTCGTCGAATTATTGCCAGATATTTTACCTGGAATCGAGCCACGGATAACAGCATTGATTAAGAGACGTTTTAAGGAACTTAATGCTGAAATATTCACGAATTCTAAGGCTACTTCGGTTACTAAGAGGAAATCTGGAAAATTGGAAGTTATGATAGAAACGAAAGAACAAACGATCTCTAAGACGTTTGATAAGATTTTATTGTCGGTGGGCAAAAGATCAAATACTTCCAGTCTAAATCTCAAGGTAACTGGGGTAAAAACAGATGAAAAAGGCTTTATCAAGGTAAACAATCGATTACAAACCAACGTTCCAAATATCTATGCAATTGGTGACTGCACAGGAATGCCGTTTACAGCTCATAAAGCAACCAAGCAGGGCATTGTTGCAGCAGAGGTAGCAGCTGGTCTCGAAAGTGAAGCTGATTTCAAATCTCTCAATGCCGGAGCTATTTTCACGGACCCTGAAATATCCTTTGTTGGAATGAATGAGAAAGAGGCCAAAGATGCAGGTTATCAGGTCAGGAATGGGGTAGCTCGTTTTGGTACCTCTGGACGAGCATTAACACATCTATCCAGTGATGGATTTGTTAAGGTGGTATCCGATGCAGAAAATGGTGTAATTCTTGGAATACAGATAGTCGGCCCAGACGCTTCAGACCTGATCAGTGAGGCGTCTTTAGCTCTAGAAATGGGGGCAACTGTTGAAGATATCGGATGGGCAGTTCATCCTCACCCAACGTTACCTGAAATGATTATGGAAGCTGCGGATACAGTTTTGGGTAAAGCAATTCACCAGGTAAATCTGACTCCGCGAAATAGATAGGGATAGCAAGTTTATTCTTGCTTTGGATATCCTACAGATTCATTATCACGATTTAATGCCCTCTTATTCCACCGAAAATCCATTTTTGCGTTGAATACATTTTTTTTGAGAGTTCTCGAGCAAGCTCATCTTCTTCAGGTTTTAAGAACACGTTCTTAGGTTCACACTGAAAGATGTCTCCTAATCCCACATACAAGCTAGATTGCCAGTTTGATAGGTTAAAATTAGGTAGATTGGTTGTAGGAAAATAGTTACTACGTCTTTTGTGCTTTGGACCGTATTTTGCTGGATCACATACAGCATCTAGGTTCTTAAGATTGACAGAATGCAATAAAGTGGCATGATGTAGGACTTTTCCCTTTGAAAAATAGCCTGCTGATCCAGAAATTTTTCTTCCTTTGTATAAAATGTTAGTTAATCCCATTTTTTCAAGATTCTGATATCCTGTCTGATTTAGAGTTTTTATTAATAAATCCGTGAAGAATTCTGTAACTTCAGGCACTTTGGCATGTTTTGATAAAGGAAGCCAGCTTTTTAAAACAAAAAACGAGACATTAAGGGATCCTGAATCCTGAAAAACCGTACCCCCACCCGAAATTCGCCTCCCAATGGAAACATTATTGGCCTTACAAAATTCCAGATTTACCTCTTCTTCAATCCTTTGACTTCGGCCAATTATTACTGAAGGTGGATTGTACCAAAAACGGATGATTAGCCAATTATCAGCAGGAGTCAAGGTTTGGAGAAGCACCTGTTCCAAAGCGAGATTATAATGTAAGTTTGAAGTATCTGTAGCAAGAATTCTGGCAATTCGCATGTATTCCTACTCGGTATGTAAACCAATCAAAAGAATTTTGCATCTAGATCTTCCTATACGTTCAAGGTCATCTAGCCCTTGAGGCGTATTCGTGTTGCCTTGACATCGGCATCAAATCGCCGATGTAATGTATTGGAAGGAAAAGTTGTTAGCTAGAAAGGGTGGACCAGCGCTGGGTGTGAGATTGATAATGAACTTGGTCTTCCTTCTCTAATTCCTTGAGAAACGCAACAACAGTGCTTTCTGCAACGCCAAGCTCCTTGAAAGGTGTACTCCAAGAGATACCGAGGATTTTCTGATACTCTTCAGCCAAATAAAATGCCTTTGCCTCCCCAGCGCTGACCAAAAGGTCGAAAACGGTATCTTTAGTATGAGTATGTTCGAACTTCAGGTTATGAACATATAGATCTAGTGGTTTGGGAACAGGACTTTGGTGAGTAGGACATATTACTTCCGTTTTCAGCTGAGCTAGAAGGTTAAGTACACGTAATCTGCGTTCAGAGCTCCCAGTACCGTCAATAAAAAAGGAGGCCAACTGATCAGGATATATATTCGCCTCATCGCCAATGAAAGTACATCCACTACGGTATGCTTGGATAATGATAGAATCCATGGAATGTCCCCCGGTATGTTGCAGTATCAACTGCTCTCCTCCAAGATCTAGTGTCTCACTACCACTTACCGGTTGGAGAATTTCTTCTTCCACCTTCCCGATTTTTGAAAAAAGAGGGCTTTTGATTGCTAGTGAGAATTTTGACAGATGAGGGAATTGCTTGCTCAGAATGAACTCTTTTCCCTTGGTTAACGCCTCCTGGCCAGATTCATGGAGGACTACTCGCGGTTTGATTTTTCGCATCGAATCCAACCCAGCCCAATGATCAGGATGAGTATGGGTTAGTACAAGGTAAGAAATGTCAGAAGGATCACGTCCTGCACGTTTGACGAATGAAATGATCCTTTTTCCTAACCCACGGGAAGGAAGGTCAATAATCGCAATTTTTTCATCTCCTAGGATCAAATAGCTTGCATATTCAACACCTTGCTTTCCGATATCGTCTACTACCCGGTATACGCCAGGAGCCCATTCGACAAAATCACTCATCTGTTTTCACCATGTCTAAAGGTAGGAATCGTATAATTCGGTATTCTTCTTCCCGAAGATTGTCTACTATTGCTCACTCTCTAAATATATTGATATATCATAAGATTTTTTATCTAGCGGAAGGTAGTTTGGTGAAGTAAGGCAATTTATAAAAATCAGTTAGAAGACGTGAGCGTTATCCAATAGAAAGCCCATCTAATTCCTCCATTACCTTTCATGAATTATCCCCGTTTAAATCGTATTTGCTAAGTCATTTTAACAGAAAAACAGAGATAATAGCGTTGTTTTGAGAATTACTGTAATCAGAGAAATTTACCGAGGTGTTGTATTAAAAATGAAAATTGAGGACCTAATTGATAAAGGCATAATTCCGATCATAGATCCCTCAACACCAGATAGTCCTGCCCACGAGGGTGCTAATGCCTTTCTCGCGGAGTATGGCGGATTTGTTGAAGAAGTGGCCATTGTTTGCAAGAAAGAAGATGGTATGGTCACATATCGAAGTGCTGTGGCACCTAGTGATCGAGTATACGAGAACTTCTTCACTGACTTTACGGAACTTGCTAATGATCTGGGGATGCAATGTCATGCACTAGCTTATGCCTATGGTGATTCCTTCATGGGTAACATCCCTGAATATGCCATCGCTAGATCGGATGGCGCCAGTATTCATTCCTATGTGGATCCAGCAATGGATGCTTACTGGAAACATTTGATGGCGATAGCTCAGGAGGTTGCTAGAAAACCTATCCACTCTCTAATATTTCAGGAATTCCTTTTTCCTAGACAAGAATATCCGTTTTCAAGGCGAGCTATCCGAAAATTCTCGGAAATTTCAGGGGTGAGTTTTGATACAACATACTTGGATATTCAGCGTGACCCCTCTGTCCAACGGATGTTTGAAGAATGGAGATCTAATCTTATTACTACTGCATTTCGAGAAACCGCAGATCTGGCTCGAAGTGAGCATCCAGGGCTGGACATAGCCATGGTGGTACCAGTAGACCCAGAAACAGAATGGAACAACGGATATAACCGCCATTTTGGAATTAATCTGGATAAAATCATAGAAGTGAGCGGATACGTAGTTTACCAAATCATGCCTTATTCGCCCATGTACCCAGAACCTGGGAGTCCAGGATGGGATACTTTGACGAAAGCTTTGCGGAGTTCCGCTCTTTACGAAGGTACAGGTTATAAAAAAGCTCTTCTCGTGTGGGGATTAGCAAATGAGGAAGAAATTGACTGGATAGATCGTTTAAAAGAAGAAATTAATGCTGAGAGGGTTTTTGGTCGCCTTGATCACCCTCCAAAATATACGGAAAAGCGGGAAATCCATCGAGGTGTCTAGCACCTTAGTTAGTATTTCTGCCCCCAATGAGCGTATCTATTGATATAATCCTTGACCTGATGATAAAATTCCGAACGATCTTTCTTCCATTGTCGGGCGGCAAGATTGTTAAGCGGATCATCAGGATTTGGGCTCGTTAAAAGGAATCTCAAGGTTTCTACAACCTGAACCAAAGAGTAAGCGGGACTCCATTCCTTACCCAAAATTCCCACGCAAACGCGCTCTTTATGAATATTTACATGCCAAATTGGGGTCTTAAACCGAACTTTAGGCGGTTGAAAAGGATATTCCCTTGGAATTTTTATCTCAACAAGGAATACTCCTCCTTCATAAAGACCAGATCCAAGGATCTCTCCACGGAAGTGGGTAAGATCGTTGTTTACCGGTCCGAAAGTCGGTTGCTCTCTCGAAAGTTCTTGTGCTTCGATAGCGAGACGATCCAGCCACTCTTCTTTGGTTAGCATGAGACATAACTCTGAAGGAATTGTACCCTTGACTACCCTAGGCATGACACCTGAAAACTTTTATTCTTGTTCATTCTATTTGTTTTGAGAAGTCTTAAAATTGACTTTTTAATCAATCACTAGAAGATTGGAAATAGGATAAAATCAGAACCCATTACAAACAATTGAGGATTACACCTCATTTTTTTCTTTACACGTCACAGAGGTATGACAGAAATGAGTCAGGCGTATTTGGAAGTTGTCGAACGCTTTATCAAACTCCAAAATCTTATCAATGAAGACGATAAAGAAATGCGAAAAAAACCAAAGAAAGTGGCCCGAATTGCCTCCATGTTGGTTATGGCAAGTCTTCATTCTAATTTTTCCCTTGACAAGCAATATGCAGTCTATAAAGCAATGATTCAGACCATGAGTGAAGAAATTCCTAACTTCAGAGCTTTGGGTGATTCAGTGGACGATATCGCGGCCAATTTAATTCTTGCATCGGAGTTAAACAAGCGATTACGTCATAAAAGATAACATGGCACCTTTTTATTCTTCCACTCCGACCATAGCTTGTGTTCTTTTGTGTTCTTCTCTAGCTGGGCCAAATTATCCATTATTCGATTCATTATAACAAATTCTGTTTTGTGCGTGCTGGACTAGTTACCCTAGTGACTGTCAAAAACCATTTATATAATTCCTCAGACCGATCACATGAGGCGATACAACATGTGGGATTGCCAAATGCTTTATCTATAAGCCGATTTCTCCTTTTTTGAGGCAATTCCATATTTTACGAGACCAAGATTATTTTTTGCAAATTTATTTTATTCAAATACTTTCTAGTGTAATTTCTAAAGGATGAGACTGGTATGGAAGATCTTAAAGATAAGAAATTTGTCGTATGCCCCGCATGGCCTTATATTAATAGAATACCGCATCTAGGGACAATACTACATCTATTAAGTGCAGATATTTATGTGCGATATTTGAAGTTAAGAGGAGCGGATGTGATTTCGGCCACGGGATCAGATTGCCATGGAACACCCATTGAAGTGGTCGCTTTGGAGGAAGGGATCACGCCAAAAGAATTGGTGGACAGAAACCATGCTAGAACTTTGGAACTGCTGGCAGAATGGAATATTGAATTGAATTATTCAAAAACGGCTAATCCATTTCATCATTCGTTTGTTCAGGATTTTTATCGGCGCTGTTTTAAAAATGGATATATTTTCAAGAAAACCATAGAACAGCTTTACTGTGAAACAGATCAACGTTTTTTGCCCGATCGTTTTGTTGAGGGAACGTGTCCTTATTGCGGTGCGGATGATGCACGGGGGGATCAATGTGACGGATCCTGTGGAAAACCGTTAACCCCGACTGAGCTTATTAATCCTCGCTGTAAGCTTTGTGGAAATTCACCAAGAGTGAAAAAAACGACTCAATGGTATTATAATTTTGCTGCTTTTCAGGAAAAGTTAGTAAATTACATTCAGAACAATCCCCATCTCCCGGAGAATGCACGAAATTTCTCAGAACAGATACTGGAAGAAGGGATTCAAGCTCGCACATTAACCAGAGATCTAGACTGGGGAATTCCTGCGGAGAAAGCGATCCCTGAAGCGAAAGGAAAAACTATTTATGTATGGTTAGATGCGGTATTGGGTTATGTCTCCGCATCTGCTGAGCTAGGAGTCAATAAACATGATGATAATGAGTTTTGGAAGCAGTACTGGCTCGATCAGGAGACACGGACAGTTTTTTTCATTGGTAAGGATAATATCTTTTTCCACACACTCCTCCTTCCTGCCCTCCTATTGGGTACCGAGGATAGTTATGGAAAACCGTTTGTTTTGCCATATAATGTAAGCACAACCGAGTTCCTGAACTTCGAAAACATAAAGTTTAGCAAATCTAAGGGGATTGGAGTGTGGATTGACGATGCGGCCAATCTTCTCCCTACGGATTATTGGAGATACTATCTTGCTGCAACACGTCCAGAAACTAAGGATTACTCTTTTACTTGGGAAGACTTTGAGCAACGGATTAACACTGATTTAAATGATGTCTTTGGTAACTATGTGCATAGAGTCTTGGTGTTGGTTCAGAAATATTGTGAGGGGATACTCCCTGAGAATCATCGCCTTGATGATGTGGATAAGGAATTCGTATCTGCAATCCACCACACTCCAGAACTCGTCGCTGAACATTTCGATCGTTACGAATATAAAAAAGCCATAGGAGCCGTTCTTGACTTCGCTCGGAAGGCAAACACTTACCTCAGTACAAAAGAACCGTGGAAACTTGTGGATACTGATTTTGCTGCCGCAGAAACTACCCTTTTCTTGTGCGTACAATCACTGGTAACATTAAGTATCCTCAGTTCTCCCGTTCTTCCAGAAACGGCTGAGAAAATTTGGCAGGCGCTTGGATTGGAAGGATCAGCGGCTGAACAGGCATTTGAAGAGGCAGGCAAGTTGAAGTTAGACCCAGGACTCAAAATTCATTCTATTAAGCCCTTATTTGCCAAAGTTGAGTCAGCAACATTAATACAAAACTTGGATGAAATACACGCATCTAGAAATATCATTACTAAGGAAGTGAAGAAATTCGATCAGAAGATTCCGCTCGTAACGCTGGAGGAATTCCAGAGATTGGATATCCGAATTGGCACTATTATTGGTGTCGAACCAGTTCCGAAAACGGAAAGATTGCTCAAACTTAAGGTGGAACTCGGTCCTGAAATCGGGCAGCGCCAATTAGTGGCAGGCTTGGCTGAATTTAGGAAACAAGAAGATTTATTAGGTCAAAAAATCACTGTTATAGTCAATTTGAAACCTACTACCATCAGGGGGGTGCAATCAGAAGGGATGTTGCTCGCGGCCACCTCTGGTAGCCAACTTGGCCTCCTAGCCCCTGATGCAGATATCCCAAACGGGGCGAAAGTCAGTTAAAATCACTGGCATCCTCGGTTCTAGAATCAGAACGGCCTGCTATTTTGGGCAATGAAAGGATTTGATAATATGACCAATCAATGGGACGTCATAATCTATGAGGATTCATCAAAAAAGGTAGTAGTTACCCGTTTAAGACTTACAAAAGATACACTGGCGGTCGCAGGACAACACGGGAAGGCCACAGTCCTCATTGACGAACACGAGCAGGAATGGCTGCTTAAAACCTTCAATAATCTTATTGATCTTGAAGTCAATATGATGTACGATTTAGATGTAGATATCGAAGGTTCTCCTGAAGAGGGGAAAGATCGAATGCATCTTTGGCGGGTTCTCTGCGAATTCGTGGCTTCGCGTCTTGGTCAACGAATAAAATTGAAAATTCCAAAGGCTCTTATTCTAAGTTCCCAGGTGGTGGCGAATTTCGAACTAACAGCTTCTTCACCATTGATGCTCGATCCCGAGGTCGTCATTTTAGATGAGGAAGGTGTAGCGGAAACCGCAGAGGAATATTATAGCTACTCGGAACGGGATGCATACTCGTTTGAGACATCAAAGTCTTTTGAAGAATTACTCACGGAAAAGAGTATACAAGGAGACCCATCAACTGTTCTTGCCGTTTTAATAAAAAGAATCCCAAATACAGTGAACTTGGATCAGTTTTTGGATCAACACAAGGAAGGACTTGATGATGCGTTCAGTCAGATTCAAAAAGTTGACGACGGATATTTCCTGCTTCCCTTTGATATTTGGTTAAATGACCCAGATCGTAATGCAGGAAATTATTTGGTAGAATTGGATGAGTCTCGCACCATTAAGAACCTGTGGGGCATCGATTACGAGATGTGGGCATTAGGATCGGATATCTGGATGGAGGAGGATGAGATTACCAAGGGCCGTAGCTATCTTACCGCGATAATTCACCCCGTGAGTCACCTTTTCGATCCGAGAATCTCTCAAACTGTTCACCGATTGAGGAATTTAACGGAGGAAGAGGTCATCGTGATGACTAAAGCACCTCAGCTATTGTGTAAGTGGTTTGAATATCACATTACACAAAGGAATCTTCATACTGATGAACGTATTGTCCTCAAACAAGTTGAATCAAATTTAGAAGACTTTCTACTGGAATCAAAACCTCGAACTGATAAACTGACAAATAACCTCCAACGTCAAATCGGGCTTCCCCCCGATTTTGAGAATTAGATTACCTCAGGAATTTCCGCATTCAGATAATCCTGTTTTTGGCGGTTTTGACCTAAATGATTCGAGGTTTCTCAAGATATTCCGGATATGATTGTTTCTTGTGTGTTCACAAATGCTGTACCACAGAATACGAGCTTCCTCTACTTCCTTCAGAAGCACAGTACTTGAAGCGACATCATCCAATCTCATCCTGGTTAATAAGACAAAGCGAAAGAGGGGAAGTTCTAACCAGAGGGGATTCTTGTATTTTCTTCACCAGACAAGGTCTTTGTACACTACATGAAGATAACACAAAGCCCTTAATTTGCAAGACATTTCCGCTAATCTTTTGGAAAATTAGTTCTGAAGAATTTTTAGCCTGGATCTATCCTTGTGGTCGTGGGTCTGGGTTCCAATGGGTTATTGAACCCGATAAACGAATAGGAGATGAGTTAATCTCAGAAATGTATAGAATGACACAGGACCACTTTAAAAGTTTCTGGGGGGAGCAAATAGACCTTGATAGCCCATTCGATGAGATTACCATTGAGAGAGTTAAACAAGAACAGAGGCATTTCCTGAATCTAAGGGAGAAGCATTTACTTGAAGATCTAGTGAAGTTTGGGGAAATTAATTTTCCATCAGCCCCGTTCTCTTCGTTGATGGCCGTTTTTAACGAAGATCTGCGTCAAAATGAATTCAACCAAACTGTATCAGCGGTTTTACATTGGTTAAGCTGGAGCCCTGTAGGGCTACAATTGAGCTTTATTAATGCAAAACTTATCTTCATTGCCGCTGCTCTATGGGTATACAGAATCGGACTTACCCAAAGACTTGATGATCTTAAAAGGGATGATCTTTACCCAGGGGGGACTTCTGAACATCCAGTATTAGCATTCTTACCTGACGATTCAGTTACCCCACCGCAAGATCATTTCACATTTCCGCAAAGGCATATTGCTCGTTATTTGGGGTCTTATCTAGCAACTGCTATTTTACCATCCTTTTGGGCCCAACTTGTGTCACATTCCTCTGATCGGGGGTTTCAATCATTTGCAAAGGTTGTTCAGGCCGTCCTCGAAGGGCGAACACCCCAGCAGGAGTTACACGGGTTCTTTCGTAAGTAGAACCAATAAACGCAAACCAAAGGTAAAGAATTAAGAATGTGTCCCAATACTGGATAATATGATCTATTATGGCAGGTTCACACGGATCATTAACAAAAGCGGGAAAGGTTCGTAATCAAACCCCAAAGGTTGAGGCTCGACCACGCAAAGGACTTGCTCCCAGTCTTAGAAATAAAAAGAACTATTTTAAACGGGTAGTGAAGGAAATCCCGGTAGGACAACCTGAATTTAGGCGATCGTAAGATTCAACTTTTTTGACCGTTAGGGAGCCTTTTTCGACCATTACAAATATGTACGTTCACCACATCGCTCACAGAACTTCGCATCTACTCGAAGCTCAGCACCACACCTTGCACAAAACTGGTTGGAAACAGCACCCTCGTTAACAGGTTCCCTCTTCTGTTTTTCTTCAAATTCCGACCACGCTGATTTGTGTGGGTTAATTCCTCTTTTTTCCTGATGTTCAAACCAATAACTCTTACTCTTCTTCCTTTTGGGCTTGGAGGGTCTATCATTCTTGCTAATTGTTTTCACTCGACCTAAGGTTTGTGGGTTTCTCTGTGTACTTATTCCGCGATTGGGCTTAAAAGATCTCCCGTCATGGAACACACGTCATAAAAAGTCTGTAAAGGAATAGACGCAATAAGAAAAAATGGTAGCGGCCGGAGGATTTGAACCGTCCGATCTTGGGGTCTCTCAGGAGAATGTCATCTTCCGCTTATGAGCCCCACGGGATAACCTGGCTACCCTAGGCCGCTAAAAATTTTATTTGACTGATATAGACATTCCTAATCGGTACACAAAAAGATTCTCTTGTGACATTTCGGCTTTTAGGATATATTAAAATGTTTTCCATCACGGTTTTGAGTGCAATTCTGCCACAGGATGGTTCAATCTGTTAGAAAAAACGCTTTAAATTCGGGATCTTGTTGGAGAAGCTCAGTAACCTGGAGACCAAGAGGGGTAAGCTGCCAACCCTTCTCACCACGTTCAACCAATCCAACCTCCAATAGTGATCGACTGTATTTCCCGGTCCGTATATGACTTCTAACGGTGTCTAGCCCCACCCCAATGATCTTGCTCAACCGCTTATATCCAACGGAATCACGGTAGAGCTCAATTAATATTCGTTTTTTGGTCCGCCCAAGCCTTTCAAGAATATCTTTTGGATCGATCACGGAATTAGGGGATCTTTCTTGTGAATCCTCATCTCCTAGATGGTTCAATGCAACATCGGACTCTTTTTTTGGCATTAAAATCTACCTATTTTACATAGGCATGTAAAAAATGATCAAGCGCGTTGTAGTTCGGTTCTTTTAGCTCTAGGACGGCTTCGAATCCAACGTTTCCCACATTCAGGGCATGTTAGGCGAAGATCAACCTTTTTAGTTGTTTTAGAGGTCATGTTTCGTGATGCGATTGGCCTTCGTGAATATCGACCGTGATTTCCGATTCTACTAGTCCATCGGACCATAGAACGGCTGCCCCGGCTCATGCCACCTCCGCGCTGCTTACTTTTCTCTATTTTCACAGTCTGGACCGTATGTTTGTTACAATATGGACAGAATGTTCTCATTTTTGAAGGAATTTTCAATCTACGCGTACTCCACTAAAAGAATCCGCCAATCCGCGTCGTACTACGCGAAATAAGTTAGTAAACTGCAGTCTAGTAATCGATATTTGAGGTTTATTTTAGTCATGTAACATAAGAGGTTCCTCCACCTATCTTGTTTCTAGCCATTTCCCACAAGTGAAATGTCTTTTCCCTAAAAGAGGAACACTGGTGAGAGCTGATTCTAAAACAAATAAAACTAAAAGCTTTCGGAAATCTCTACCAAAATGCAATGAAAGAAGACCTATCTAGGATACTGAGAAATACAAAGGTGAGGGGATGGCTAGAAATCGCAGCTCTGCTTGTTATAGCTCTTGGAATGGCGATCACTATTTCTAGTGGTTTAACCATTATGTTGAATGGAGCTACACATCCTACAGCGGCGGTAACGACTGGAAGTATGATCCCTATTTATAACGGGTATCAAAACACCGAACAAGCCGATATTTACCCTCTTCGTGGTGATATTCTACTTGTTAGAAAGGTCTCACCCGCTTCAATCGAGATCGGTGACGTAATCGTCTTCAATGTTTCTCAAGTAACGGAACCAGTTGTCCATCGAGTTATTGATAAATGGGCGGAAAATGAAACCTTCAGGTTTAAGACGAATGGAGATAACAACAAGTATCCAGATAATTGGGTAGTACAAGGGAAGGATATCTTTGGTATCGTAGTGGTTCGTATTCCGTACATCGGGTGGTTCTTGATTCTCTTTCAAACTACTCCTGGCAGAATAATTCTTTTGGTCAGTGCCATAGTCTTATTATTCTCGGGAAACGGATCAGATGAGAAGGATAAGAGCTTGAAAACCACGAGCGCTCCTTCATGGAGGAAAAAGCGCAAGGGTTCCTATATTAAGGTGGGATTAGTACTGCTTACATTGCTTATTTTCCTTGGCAGTAATCTCATGGCTGCTTTTACTTCCCCTCCCACGGTAATTTTGTACAGTATTCCAGTAGATAGTAGCTCCTCATCCCAGAATTTGTTAGAATCCACTACCGATGAGATGATCACTCTGATGCTACCATCCTCCAGTTCTCGCTGGAACCAGGGGGGTCAATCATCCGATGAGGTGTTCTTTTTCCCCATCAGAATCGTAATATCGTCAAACGGTCTTTTTAACAACATTGATTTCATAGAAATTACAACAACAGTCTTAGGGGTGCAAGCGCTCTATCGTTGGACACTAGTCTATAATTACATAGGATCACGAGCCCTTGAGGGAGGGATTATTGCCCATCTTAGTGGAGAAGAACTTTTTAACGCTAGTGTTACCTTAAAGTACTATTCACGTGGATTATTTGCATCTCCACCATACTCTACCACGTTTCCTTTAGAACTGGATAATAGATGAAATTTCATGAGTAATATCTTCTATCTGGTCGGAACAGCTGGTTCAGGTAAGACAGTACTTACGGCCTCTCTTCAGCGATACTTAACAACAAAAGGCGCCACGTTAACTACCGTAAATTTAGATCCTGCAGTTCAACACATTCCATACAAAGCAGATATTGATATCCGAGATTATATTAATTTTGACCAACTGGTTGATGAATACCAATTGGGTCCAAATGGAGCAATCGTAGCTGCAGCTGACCTAATCGCAGACTACATAAATGACGTCAAAGAAGCAATAGAGGAATTAGGGGAGAGTTCACAGGTTGTCCTGGTTGATACTCCAGGCCAGATGGAACTTTTTGCATATCGAAGTTCCAGTGTGCGAATTACACGGAGTTTTTATAGCGACTCTTCATTAATTGCCTTTCTTTTTGATTCAGCTCTGGTTTCTTCTATTGCAGGATATCTCTCAGTAAATCTCCTTGCTACTTCTGTTCAAATACGGTTAAATCTTCCTATTACGCACGTGATGACAAAAGTCGATCTTTTAAAGCCCTCCAAAGTAGAAGAGATCTTGGGATGGCGAGAAGATCCTTATGCAGCAATAGAAGAGCTACACGGGTTGACACGGGAATTTGCTTTCCGCACGGGCCAAATCTTTGAAGATATGGCCGAAATACCTCTTTTGCCTTGTAGTGCTTACTCGGGGGAAGGTCTTGACCTAGTGGCCGCGCAAATCAGCCGTACCTTTGCTTATGGTGATGATTGGTCCATCTGAGGTAGTTTCTTACATAAGTTCCGTACCAAACTATCCTAGGTTGGTCCAGGGACCATCCAAAATAATGAGCTAACAACGACGAAAAGAAGGATAAATGTAAACGTTCCACTGAGCCAAAGGCGTTTATTATCAACCTCTTCACGAGGTACCTTCAAAACATAGCGGATAAATAATGCACACAAAACGAGTCCCGCAATCAATAAAACCAGCCACAAATCTGGGGACAAGTTAAAGAAAAGAAAGGCAATTCCGGCTATCGTTCCATTCCCGATTCCGAAGGCTACTTTGGAATAATAATTCTTTGCACTTGGTTTCAGTCCACTCGGTCGTCTAGTACCCTTTTTTACGTCACGGGGAGTGGTAGTTCCATCCTCAGGTTCTCGAATCCGACGAATCTTTCGTTCACTGATACTTCGTCTTTCTCTACTCAATTCAATCTCCTATCCTGTTCTGATATAATATTTCTACATTGTATAATTGACGATTGTTCGATTGAATCAGAGGTCGTCTGAGATTGACTTATTCATCTGATAGAAAAATCCTTTTTTTCTATGAAAAAATTAATTTCCCTGGCTGAACATGAAATCTAGTGAATGAAGGGCCCATTATGAAGTATTCAGGCGATTATTTGGTGAAATTAGCTCGAAAGGTTATCGAGATATACCTAAGGGACGGAACACGGATGGAAATACCAGAAGATGCTCCTCAAGATCTTTTTGATGAATCAGGTGCCTTTGTAACACTTCATAGTATAATTGGAAGTGAGACAGCTAATCTAAGGGGTTGCATAGGGAGGATTGAAAGCAGGAACAGTACATTAATACAATCTACTATTGATTCAGCAATTGATGCCGCGGTTCATGATCCTCGATTTCCTCCTGTTAAAGAAACCGAAATGCGGCAGATCTTGGTCGAGGTGACAATCTTGACGCCTCCCCAAACGCTTATAATTTCTAATCCCGATGAATATTTTCACCATATAGAAATTGGGAGGCATGGTCTTATTGCTCAACGAGGCTTCAATCGTGGCTTATTATTACCACAGGTACCCGTCGAACAGAAATGGAATATCAAAACCTACTTGGATTACGTTTGCATGAAAGCGGGGCTTCCAGCTGAAGCATGGCGCCATCTAGAAACTAAAATTTCACGCTTTGAGGGGATTATTTTTACTGAAACAACCCCTAATGGTTCAATTGAGCATCGGATTGTTCAATGACTTAGTAATCTTGTCTTCAAATCAATAACCTCATCTAATTTTTCATGATCTAGGTCCTCCGAGACTTGAAGAGAAACCTTGTCTCGATAGAGACAACAGGTCGTATTGTCTTGTAAGTTTGATTTTAGAATTTCCCCAAGGAACCCAAATTGAATGGGTCGCAGTAACCAATGAGAAGAGCGATGCTCCAAAAGTTTTAAAGCATCTAATGAGGTTTTTTCTTGATTAAAGTCAAAAGAAGTGGGAGCTACGCCCACAGGTATGCCCAAATCTTCAGCCAAGTCTTTACATATGGCTTCACATAATAACTCACAAACCAAGCAAAATGAGGGAGATTCTGGGAATGAGGCTAGAGTATCTTGAAGAGAAATGATTTTCACTGGAGGGCCAAACTGCGTCTTAACAAACTCTAGGTAAACATCTTCGAACGGTTTCCCCGTCCTAAAAAACACTGGAATGATTTTGGCTCCGCGTTTTTGTATTAACCAAGCCGCAAGTACGGAATTGTAGTGCGGCCTAATTAAGGCCAAAACTGTTCCTTGGGCGTGTGCTGGGAGCCCACCGATCCCTGGAAAAATCTGAGTATATATGAATGTTAGGGGACCCCGAACATCCAGATAGATCTCGAAATCGGGATTTTCGAGATCTACTTTTACCCCTGATCCAATCTGCCTCAATACTTCTGCCCCTAGAGCCGCCGCGATTTCCATTGAGGAGAATTCATGATTTCCTTCCCGCCGAGCGCGGACTGCAAAGCTGCTCTGGGAGACGATATGTCTGAGGCTTTGGGTGGTACCGGCTTTGATGATTTCCTCTGTTGTAGACTGCACAACTAACGCAGGGCTGACGGAAGAAACTCCACTGATTTGGCGTGCAATTTTACGGCCCACTTTTGCAAGATCTATTGGAGTATCCGAGTAAAGTAGAAATCGTCCACGAAAATGCAAAATTCTTGAGTCAATTCCTGGGTCAAGAATGTCACGAATATTTCTTCGCAAGATTTCAAGCATTCGTTGTCGTGTTCGAGGGCTTTTAATTCCTAGTTCGCCAGCAAACCGAACAAGAATGATGTGTTGGCCATTTAAAAAGGAGTAATTGTACTTCCCCGTCATTTACTTCGTTGGCTTCCCATAACATATCGAAAAAATAATTTCAATGTCTTTCAAGGTTTTCAAGGCTCGAAAGAAGATCATTCTCCAAAAACGAACGTCTCAGAGTAACTATAATCGATCATCGCAAAGCTTTCACTTGTCAGGTTTCATCACAGACTCGTTATTGCCATGAAAACGCGAGAGACTCAATCAAGTGATTCCTCTTCTTCGTCTGTACGAAGCTCCTCGGAAGTTCGAATGATTTTCGCCACTTCATAATATTGTTCAAATCGTCTCAAGATTGCTGTTTGCAGGAGAGGTGGAAGGTTTTTAATTTTCTTAGTTACGATTTTTCGGGCTTTATCACGGTCATCGGGCAGTTCAGAAAACCCCCACATCTCAAAAGGGGCAGCTTGTTGATTTTTTTCGATCAGATAGACCAACCCCTCTTGTTGTTGAAAAGCGAAAAACTTCGGTTGAATTAGCGGACAATCGATAAACCCATGTTTGCCCGTAACGGTAAATAGATGATTACATCTCTTAAAGTTTGGGGATGTTGCTCCCGTTTTGAATGCACAATGCCCTGTATCAAGATAATTCCAGTTTACATCCATTTCTGAAGTGGTCATTTCAATCACAACAATCTATGACATCAAGTCGATTTCCAAGCAAGGACGTACAAGCCGCTGGAGGGACTTGAACCCTCGACCAACAGATTACAAGTCTGTCGCTCTACCAACTAAGCCACAGCGGCAGTCGAGGTTTACATTTAGTCAAACCAGTAAAAGGTATTTTTACTCCTCGGTCAGTTACCCTGCTCTGTTTACGTCTTTAACAGAGGCCAGGTTATAACTGCAACTGGTTTATGGGATGTTCAGCGGCTTGGATGGCACTTTTTCCATTTTGATTTTAACTTTGATATCTTGAAGGCGGATCAATTAGGTCCTCAATATGTCCCAATATCCGTTTCGCTGGCCCGATGCCTACCTTAATTCAAGCCACCGTTTGTTCCGGACATAGAGGATTTTAATGCCCTTTTTGTTTGCTAAAACTTTAAGGTGATGATCGTTGGTGGCGATAATGGCTTGAAGGTCTTGAGCTGTAGACAATAGGATAAAATCAGTATTCTTGTGGATATGATTTGTAGACCGAATTTCACAATACTTATTGACAAATTCAAGGGCCATTCTGGTGTCTAAACGAGCTTTGGAACCACCATATTCCTTGATTTTTCGTAATTCTGTTAGAATAGGTTCAAGAACAATCAAAGTTCTTTTTTGGGGAATTACTCTATCTAACTCATACGAGACATTCAACCTGGGATTCTGACTAATACCTAACAGGAAATTTGTATCAAGAAGAATTAAGACTCCGCGTTTCTTCACAGGCTGAGGGGATCCGTCCTCTACCGTATCTCATTACCCCCGGAGATTTCTCCCCAGCCTATCAATCGCCATCTACGGTCAATTTGACGACTTATGGCTATACGAGTACCAGTTGTTGCGCATACGGGTAGTCGAAGATCAACTTGTACTCCTTTCTTTGTACTACTCGTAACTCGTCCCACTGTTTTCGCGGTACCCACGCTTAGCATGAGCGCTTCGTTGGCTTCAATATTCTGAACTAACGTCTGGGCCTCGGAACCAACAACACGATCCATCAGATTTGACGAAAATACGAGACTGTCCCAAACGGGAGGAAGGTCATTAGGGAGACCAACAATTTGGCCCACAAGTGAGTCACTCTTCGTTAGGGCGGGATCAAGAAGTGTTCCAATGCCAATTAACCCACCAGGCAGTGCAGTCTCCAAGCTTCCAAATCCTGATCGAAGACTGACTATCTTGGTTTTGATTGGTTTCCAGGATCGTCCCCTACGGTTTCCAGGCCTGATCTCTATTTCATCTCCTACAGAGAACTTACCTTGAATTATACTTCCGCCAACAACGCCACCATTTAATTTGCTTGGAGACTGGCCAGGCTTGTTCACATCAAAGGAACGTGCAACCAGCATTCTAGGGCTAACGCTGTTGTCCCGCTTAGGGGTTGGAAGGTTTTCTTCGATCTGCTGGATTAGGAGGTCAATATTCGTATGATGAACCGCACTGATTGGAACAATTGGTGAATCACGAGCAGTTGTGGTTGTGATAAAATCCCTTAGGTCATGATAGTTTTTCACTGCATTCTTTTCAGAAACCAGCTCGATCTTATTTTGGCATACTATAACCTTCTCCATCCCAATGATGTCCATTGCTGCCAAATGTTCACGCGTTTGTGGCATAGGAACTCTTTCATTTGCCGCAACAACCAAGATGGCTCCATCCATAATGCTTGCCCCTGAGAGCATGGTTGCCATCAAAACTTCGTGTCCAGGAGCATCTACAAAGGACACGCGTCGGATAAGTATCGTTTCCGTTCCACACGTAGGACAAACCTTTTCGGTAGTATACTTTTCAGGAGAGCCGCAGTTTGGACATTCCCGAAATTCAGTTTCGGCGTAACCTAGCCTAATTGAAATTCCACGACGTATTTCTTCGCTATGTGTGTCAGGGAACTTCCCCGTTAATGCTTCTGTTAATGTCGATTTCCCATGATCGACATGGCCGATCATCCCAATAGATATCTCAGCCTGCATTGGTAATTCTGAAGCTGATTCTTTAGTAGTCTCAACTTTTTTTACTGATTTTTTTTTGGATGTCTTCGTTGTCTTTGATGTTCGTTTTTTAGTTGTAGATGCCCCTTTCGATTGTTTTGCTGCGGTACCGGATTGTTTCGTCTTTCCCGACGAACTTTTTTTCTTTGCTGGCATACAAACCATCGGGTTACAATAATTCTTCAATGGCCTTACTGTTCTCATCACGAGAGATTATCGACAGATTGATCTGATAAATATCTTCAGAAATAATACTACCTCGAACACGTTTACGTCTCCGCTTCCCCTTACGAGTGGGTTTATATCCAGGTGCCCTATGGCCAATAAGGATGCGTTTCGGCATGGCACCTTCGACTCCCGGAGCCATCGGAAAACCAGAACGGTCTGAACCGCCTGTGATCCGAAAAGTATATCCATCGAATCCAATAACGCCCCCATCGAACTCTTCCCCGAGTTGCTTACCGATTAACTGGCGAGTTACGGCATCTTGGTCAATTTCCTTTTTGTAACTTTGTTTTCCATCAGCCAGATTGAGTTGAAATCTTACCATTCTTGCATCACTTGTATCTAGAAAGTAATTTCGACATGTAATCTATTCTAGAACGTCTATTTCTAATTTAATGTTGTAGCTAAGGGAGTTTTTTTCGTTTTAATACTTGTTCCGAGGGAAGTTAGAGTCCCCAATATTTGTTCCCGCTCATCCGCCTTTTGATTTCGATTGTTTCTTGTAAGGCATCATTTTCGGTCCCTGAAATCATTTTATGTTCCAAAATCTTTCGGGCGTCTGTTTCAGATAGATCAACCCATAACTCATCGTCTTCATTGATTTGACGGCCCGCAGTCGGTCCGCGGATTGCAACTGCGACCTGGTCTCCAACCTTTGCTTCATGCAAATTCTTTCCTTGATCTTGAATCTGCAACAAGAATCCAATCCGTTTATTGTCACGGTTGATAAGATTGACCTGCGGAGTCAGAAGTCCAGCTAGTACCTCAATACCTACGATAGCGGGTTTACTTGCCCGAAATACATAAGGTAGCACCCGAATCTTGCCAGGCCTAGTGATCCCTTCAAGAGCCCTTTGTTCAAGTCTTTGTTGAACCTCGTACTGGTAGGTCTCATACTGTTCACTGAGACGGTAAATAATGTCGTCTGTAAAGATTGGGATATGTAGTTTAGCTGCTTCTTCGTGAGCGACAGGTAGAACATCTATACGAAATCCGAGAATTACCCCAAAAGACTCATTCGCTTCTTTTGATAAGGAAGCCTGATAGACATCCTTTTTATTAATATTACCAACTGATGCAAACCTAATCTGTATATTTGAGTCCCGTAGAAAACCTACCAAAGCCTCTAAAGAGCCAAGAGTATCCGCTTTTACGATTACTCCAGCCCTGTCCGTTTCTACCAATATTCTTGCCAAGTCTTCAGATATCTCTTTTTGGGCGTTTTCCACCTCGTCCGTAACATTTGCTACAAAAAGAGGAGATCCCGCAATGGCGTCTTCTAAGTTGGGAGCGGCAATTTTGACACCAATTGCAGCGACAGCCCTTTCAACACTGGCAAACTTGTTTCTAGGGTCCCGAATTTCATCTAACTCCTTGGGGACTAGTATGGCTCGAATTTTTGTTGTAATGGGGCCATTTTTTCCAGCAATAACTATTTGTGAGTCCTGATTTAAGATGCCATCAAAGAGGATAACATCGACAGTCGTCCCCATGCCAACTTCTTGTTTCACCTCCAAAACAACTCCACGTCCCTTATCAAGGTGTAAAGCTAATTGTTTCTGTAAGTATTGTTGCGCCAAACTTGCTAGGACAAAGAACATTTCAGGGATTCCCTCTCCTGTCACCGCAGAGGTTGGAATAATGGCGATTTTTTTGGCAAAGTTTTTGATCTTATCAAAACGTTCAGGGGTAAGTTTAAAATGACTTAATTCCCCCATAATCTCATAAATAACCGTTTGGAGAGAATCAATTGCTCCTTTGGATTGTTTTTCCATTGATTTAATCAGGGGAAGCTTAGGATACGATTTCCACCCAGGAAGACGATCTATTTTATTTGCAGCAATTAAAAAGGGGACTTTGTTCCTTACCAAAATTCGAAGGGATTCAACTGTTTGCGGCTGAATCCCTCTGCGAACATCAACCACCAGAATAGCAAAATTGGCGGCGGAGGCGCCTCGAGCTCGGAGATTCATAAATGATGCGTGACCGGGAGTGTCGATAATAAGGATTCCCGGAATTTTTAATGAATGTTCCTCAGATCCCAATAAGGGTCGAATTAAAGCACGTACGGTTTCAATGGGAAAGAAACTTGCTCCAATATGTTGAGTGATTCCTCCGGATTCTCTCGATTGTACAGCGGTTCCTCTAACCTTGTCGAGAAGACTTGTTTTCCCTGAGTCTACGTGGCCTAAAATGACAGTAATTGGGCTTCGTAATGTTCCATTTTGAGCTGTGTCATCTTGATTCGAAGCCATCTTTTCTACACCACTTCATCCACGCATGATTGTGGGAATGAAAGGCAAGTCGTGTCCTATATTCTGAGAAATTAAATTAGCATTCAGAATTGTTATATTTATGTCAAATTTATGATGTTTATGTGTAAAATGCAAAAGATTTAATTCAGGTTTTGTGTAGGCCACGATTGAGTCCAATCTACCTCCGAGTGGATGTCGGAGGAAAACCCGAGAAAGGATAAAAATGCGCCGAGATCGTACACATTACTTCATTTATCCCGAATATTTTGACAAATCCCTGACAAGGAAAGAGGGAAGGCGGCTCTCGAAAACTGAAGCGTTAGATAATCCCACTTTGGATGAAATTCGTCTGGCTGCGGATAAGCTCGGCTACGAGAGGGAACTTCCAAACAGAAATGCGGCGTATCCGAGACGATGGTGGAATAAGAGTGGGTTAATTCTTGTAGAGAAAAAGGAACCTAAACTAACCACCCTTCGTAACCTTAGTGTAGGAATTAAGGAGTTTTCCAGACCTTACATAGAAAAAAAGAAAAAAGAATTGGCGGAGGAAAAAAAACTCAGTAAAGAGAAGAGGAAACACACAAAAATCTCACCACGGAGGAAAAAAACGGACACGGAACCAGAAGATGACAAGAAACCACGAGATTTCAGGCCAAAACGAAGACGTTAACCCCTCTTTTTCCATATATCACAAGAGTCTGGATCTGTAATGCCAAGAGGTGTAGCCTCTGCGAAAAAAACGGGATTTTTACACAAAACGGGCAAAACAAGAGGGGTATCGCAGCCGTGCCGCGTATAAGCTGCTCCAGATTGATCGCAAATTCGGTTTATTTGGTGGCATACAAACGATTATTGATTTATGTGGTGCTCCGGGGGGATTTTCGCAAATAGCATTAAATCGCTCCAGAGGTAGAGCAAATATTTTCCTTGTGGATAAAGCTCGTGTAAAACCAATCGATCAGGTTAGGATTATTGTTGGTGATATCACCAAGAGATCTACGGTGTTTCGAATACAGGAAGAACTAGAACGCTCGGGATTTATTAATGATGAAATAGTAGTATTAGCGGATTGCTCTCCGAATGTTTCGGGAAATTGGGTGACGGATCACGCGCGCCAGATATGGTTAAGTGAGACTGCTCTCGGGATCGCTAATTATTTTCAGGCAACCAAGTTTGTTACCAAGGTATTTCAAGGTGAACAGCTTTCGTCTTTTCTTCAAAAAATTAGACGAAATTTTGGAGAAGTCAAGGAGTTTAAACCTCCTACCTCACGAAAGAGAAGTGCTGAAATGTATATTATTGCCACCAAACGTATTGTACGACAGAATGATAATGGTCTCTTTAATGAAGGAGATCTTGAAGTGGGCAATAATACTGATATGATTGAACCATGAAGCTAATTGAAATAAGAGAGGGATCCTTTTCCTTTTATGTTCCCTACCCTGAAAGTCATTCCAATATCCCTCAACGATCTGATGTCGTATTTTTCAATCCCGAACAAGAAATCAACAGAGATTTTTCTGTCCTGGCTCTCCGGGCGTATGCCAAGGCAATGAAGCGGACAGATTTATCAGTATGTGAGCCCCTGTGTGGAACTGGGATCCGGAGTTGCCGATATAGTCTGGAAAGTCCTGTTTCCACTATTTACTGTAATGATCTAAATGCAAGAGCTATCGAACTTACCAGGAAAAATGTCTCACGTCTTCCCAATCTTCAGAGTCAGCAGTTCCACATATATCAGATGGAATGTAATGATTTTCTGCGAAAATGTCTTCATGAGGGGAGGTATTTTGATGTGATTGATATTGACCCTTATGGAACTCCCGTACCTTATGTCCAGAATAGTATTCACGCCTCTGTATTAAATGGATTACTGGCATTTACCGCTACTGATCTAGCTACTTTGGCTGGTGTTTATCCACAAGCTCTCTATGCCCGATATGGTATTAGCCATTTTGACAGTCGCTTAGGAAACGTACACGAGCTGGCGATGCGTTTATTCATCGCTGGAGTCCAACAGATTGGACTCAAACTGGGTCAATCTATAGTACCCATATTGGCCTTTTATCATAAACACTTCATCCGTACCTTCTTCTTACGGAAACGTGGCGTGAGGCCGTCTTTGGAAGACGTAGGCGTGATTCACAGTTGTAAAAAATGTTTAAATCGGTATTTTACTCATATTGGAGAAAAAACAAGGGCGTGCATTAGCTGTGAATCAACTAAAACTATGTCAGTCGGCCCGATCTTTCTGGGGAAGATGCAGCAGACCACATATTTAGAATCTATGAAAGATGACCCACATTTAGGAAATTTAGGAACAGAAAAACAGCTAACGAAACTTTTTTCAAGAATATTATCAGAACAAACTGTTGACATTCCATGGTCATATGATATCGAAAGTCTGGCAAAAAAATATCATACTAAAGTCCCCCCGATAAACCTAATAATTGAAAAGCTAAGGGATCTGGGTTATAAAACCTCTAAAACCCATTACTCAGGGATGTCTATAAAAACTGAAGCCCCTGAAACAGATATTAGAATCCTTTTGCGTGATCTTACGATCCAAACAAAGTTTAATTGAAATGTTATTCTCATCGAATTCACCGTAAGAATCGACATAACCATCTTAACCTTACGCAAGGGACGTAGTCTAGCTTGGTTTTATGATTCTTGGTTTGGGACCAAGAGGTCGCGAGTTCGAATCTCGCCGTCCCTATTTTCCTCATCATGTGGGCTTAGACCTGTTGTTAGGCAGTTTCATCTTGGAAACTATTAATCA
>JBHLRO010000010.1:0-126046 GCA_048882505.1 Candidatus Thorarchaeota archaeon | reverse complement strand
TTATACTCTCCAAAGGTTAAATCGGATAATACCGTACTGTTTAGTATGAAATTCAAGGAATAGTTATCGGTTAACGGACTTACACTGAAATACCAGTTAGTAATATCCGTAATTCGAAATACGTTTGTAGCATTTGATATGGTCAGATTTTCAAGAGCAGAGGAAGGATTTCCTGGGGAATTGATGATTGTAAAGTTTAATATAAATTCCATCTGTGTAGCATTGATTTCCATGGCTTCGGGACTAATTCGATTGATTACCACATGACCATCGCTAGAACCTCCCACATCAAATCTCGGTACAGATCTAGGAAACCTTTCGCTCGACTGAGGCGCAAAGGCTTCACCACTAGTATAAATGTCTCCAGTCTCAGAAGATGATGCCAATGTTCTCGTTTCTTCATTAAAAGAGGAATCCGTGAGATCATAAGGTGAAGATGACATTAATCTTAAATCACCTGGACTATTTGAACTGATAGATTCATGATTAGAAGGAGCAACGCCCATGAGGCCATTCGATACTTCTACGTAGAACGAAATCGTGAATATGCCAATTAACAAGAAGGAAATAATATTGTTAATCGATCTGGAGTTTATAATCCGATTTATTCCTGATTTCATCATTTTTCAACAAACTCCTTCTTGTATTTTCTGCGGAATACCAGCATCGCTCTCGTCAGGAAGTCTCGAGTTTTTTCCATCTCTTTCTGGACGACTTTCGTATCAACTCCTTCCTTCATGAGGTTGCTAATTCGCCGCATATGTTCCAATAATTCATTCAAGAATCGATTTAAATTCTCTAGTGTACCCCAAGGAGGACGAATTACGAAGCAGATTGCCAGATTCTCCTGTCCACCACGCGCTTCCGGATTTTCGATCGCAAAAGCATATCCAAAGACGGTACATTTCTCACCACTGATGTGATAGCGGAAGGTCGCGTGTTTGTCATCATTAGGATTTGGTACAAATCCGAGCGTTGAAAAAGAACGATCAGCTAACGATACAATCATCATCTCCGATGACCATAATCGATCCGGATATACAATGATTGGTTGAGGCCCTTTCACCTGATCAAAGAAGCTGGCTGTTAAACCAATTGAGATCTTGTCATTTTCTTCCCACACCTCCGTATCAGAAACTTTAGTAATGTCCTGTAAAACCTTCTTCTTATCAAATCCACTGATCGTACGGAAACGCTGAACAGCAACGAAGGCGAAACCTAGTATGAATACAGCCATGATAATCAATACAAGTGGTTCTTCAATTAACTGAAAGACGCTTGGTACAATACTATCAATTGGACGGGTATCCTGTGGGTAAATGCTCTCCCACCATGCCATAATTTGTGAATTGGTAATTGTACGTTGATTTCCTTCCGAATCAGTCAGAAGTAAGGAAAACCTTGGGGACTGGGTATTAATTAGATCAGGCTGAATGGTGAACCTTCGGGAAAACGTTCGTTGATCCCTGTAAGCAGCGGCCAAAATCGAGGAGCCCTCACCTGCGATACTACCAGATATCTCGGTCAATTCAATGCTACCAATAGTTCCTGCGATCTCGTAAAGCAGGATAGCATTCGCAATGTCTGAACCGTTATCAACCACCTGAATCTGGATGAAGAATTCACCGAACTTATTCTGTTCAAACGTGAAAGTTTCTCGCGTTATTGGTTGCAATACTTGCGGGCCAGCTCTGTCCAGAACTTGAATCAATCCTTCAAAGGCAGCAGAATTCCCAGCACGATCGAAAATGACAATTTTATATTCCTTGCTTGCGCCAACTGCAAACATTTTAGGGATTGAAAACGTCCCATTGTTATCCTTATCAAGTAGAGTAAGATCCATTAATACTGGAGTCGACCAGTTTGAATCTCCCAAGGTACGGAAACTTATGGAGGCATTCAATAGCCCCGCCCATTCATCGTAACTAAAAGCTTCAAGCGTGAGATTGCCATCGGTATCATTTGAATACGAAACCGTTACCTTCGAAATTTCAGGGGGACCGCTATCTGCAAGAAGATTCACACGGAAATCCCAGGATCGGGGATTTCCATTTTTATCCGTTATGACTAGCCTGTAGGTGATTGTATTATTCCATCTAAAGTCTTCAGTAGAACTTCCCGTTGTAACATTGCCAAAGAATATTACACCTGAGCTCATGTTTGCATATCGCCTTAATAACCACCTGGTGCGGGATGGTAACGATGTCCCGATTGTCAGTTGAACCGTCACATTCTCTATTCCACTCCCGAAATAGACTTCTGGGAGATCGTCAGTAGCAACTACAAGAAACCCGAGCGTCCCGTTGCCAAAATCGATAAGTTTCTGTTCCACCAAACGGGGATTTTGGGTATCAATCCATGGAACAACATCAGAAGGAAATGGGTTTTTCGTAAGTGAATCATAAGAACCCGTCAAATTTGTCAGGAAATCATACGCGAAGGCGATCATGTAGGTATGACTTCGTGGGTACATTTCATGGTCATTAAAGGAGAGAACGGATCTGTTCTCAGGTGGGTACAGCTGCCCGTCCTTATAAACTGTATAAACAAAGTTAGAAGTATTTATAAGTGTCAAGGTGCTCTCATAATAAGCTTTCAGGGTCATATTCAAGGAATCACCTGGGTTATAGGAGGGGGCATGCTCAAATTCCATAATAATGCGATCCCATCTTAAAATCATGAACTTACTCCCAGTTCCGTAGATCACTCGATAACCTAAGCCAGGGCGAGTGCCATTGAGACCCCAGCTGTAGTCATCGGTTACATTGATTAACAAAAAGAGAGTCGTTCCCGGGCCGCTTTGTTCTGGTTCATCAGGCTTTAGTTTAATCGCTACACTATCATTCCAGTTCCGAACCTGGGTAAATTCCGTCAACATGGGGGTATAGATATTACGATGCCTTGTGAGGATAGTTCCGTTAAATGGTGTTTTATCAAAGTCATAATATGCCTTTACCTGAATAATGGCGCTGGAATTAACGTTGAACCGTAAATCTGCGCCCCATGGCTCTGCAAGGGTAAACTCAAAAATAACTTGGTCCCAGATTATTTCCGTGTATGCATCAGAAGATCCCGATATTGCATCCTCAAAGACGAAAATCCCATATCGGGAGTCCACAAAAGCGGAGATATTATATTTAACTAATTCGACAATTCCTTGGGAAAGTAGGCCTGTGAACGTTGCCCTGTTGCTTATCCAATTGGCTTCAGAACGATTTTGATCAAGTGTATTATCGAGGAGAAACACCCTAACTTGGTTATCGAGTACCCAGGTGCTGTCGTGAGCGTATGCAACATCCACGTAGATTGTACCCGTGGTGAGTTTTGGAATTCGTCCATCTTCTGGGGTCAGAGTTACTAAAAATTTCGTCCAAATCAAAGTTTCCTGGAAAATGGCACCAGATGTATCATTAACCAAAGAGTACACAGGACCAGCGTATGGAGGGTAAGAGGAATAAAAGCGATAAGTCACCCCCGATTCAATTTCAGTTATAGGACGAACCGTTAAATCCACTTTGGCTAAATCAAAGAATTGGAGGTCAATTTGGAGCTGTCCATCTCCAAAAGGAAAAACATTCTGAGTGTCATAGACTGTCATTATTCCAATGATCTGAGACCCATTATCGATGGAGAAGATTCGTGAACCAATTCCATCTAAATGATCTATGGTCACCATTCCCCCAACCACTGGGTAAATTATATCAGTTCCGTTGGCCAAATGTTCAGTGAGACTACCGTCAACTGGACTCCAACCACCCCCAATGAATTCAAAAACAGTTAAGTTGAGCTGTAGTTGACTGCTGCCAGCAGTTTTACCGGACTGATCAAAGAGTGCAGTATAAATTAAAGTATAATTGCCGCCAGCATTAAGGACGCTGTTGTTATCCGCCGAGGTAGAGTAATCATCAATGGTCACATTCGATGCAATCATTCTATCCCACTCAACGTAGAAACGCCACGGCTGGAATTGTAATTGTTTCTCCCGATTACCCTCTGCATAGGCAATGAAAGCCTGACGATACGGCTGACTAGAGGTCAGATTAAGAGTAACGTTCCCAGATCTCAAGATTGGTGGAGGATTGGGCTGGGAGGTATTCCACGGGGTTTCCCAGTATACATTAATAGGATCGGTAAGAGTAAGCCCAGTATCTAGAGCGTAAATGCGGAAGTTGACCTGTAAAACCTGATTCAACGACAAACG
Source organism: Candidatus Thorarchaeota archaeon (assembly GCA_048882505.1). Lineage (GTDB taxonomy): Archaea > Asgardarchaeota > Heimdallarchaeia > Hodarchaeales > Hodarchaeaceae > Hodarchaeum. The sequence continues at coordinate 121,845 of JBHLRO010000010.1, read as the reverse complement.
GAACGTAATATCCGAAGTAGTATTAGCTGGATCGAATGTAAAGAAACCAAAGGGTGTACTAATCCATTCCAAACCCAAAAGGTTAACAAAATCTCTACTATCTAAATCGGTATTGGAATCAAACGCGCGATGACCTTCAAAGTCGTTTAGTTCGAATGTTACTCTAATTGGACCGAGGCTAAGCTGGCTGGCGGCAAGGGCCTCTAATGTGAAACGAACGGTATATTCACCGGCGTTTACAGTCGGGTTCCAACTATCAACGAAGCCAATAGTGGCATTCTTGGTGGGATCTCCCACATTCTCCATGTAAAGTCTCACAAAATTACCGATATCTAGGCCCAAGATCGCCTGAGGCCCACTTCCTTGGTCTTCTCGAACCTGAATGATCATATCAAATTCTGTACGCTCATCAGGATCAAATATGTCAAGTCCACCTATCGTAAGGATACTATTTATCACTACGTCCAAATCATGTCCGATGAGGATAATGGATCCCCAATCTGATAACCCTGTACTCGTATTTATACGGAAAGTAAGAATGTTGTTTCCAATCCAAGACGCGGTAGTATTAGCATCAAAGAGAGTAAAGTTGAAAGAATAATCGCTATTCCCACTCCCAGACAGGAAACTCGAAGTGTGAGAAAGGAGACTTAGCCCCCGAATTCGAAAATCAAGAAGATCACTGATACCTCGTCCTGTAACTGGCAGAGGTCCACTTCCATTACCGTTATCTTCAGTAATGTTGAAATAGACCAAAGATGAGAAATCTGAATCGATTTCAAATATCCTTAACGAATCCAGGGCGGGGAGAGCCACCGTAATGTCTATGTCATGGTAATTAACTACATCAATGCTGGTATTAGAGTCTATGACGTAGTAATATTCGCCAAGGTTGTACCGCCAGCTAAAGGATATGCTATGCAAGCCTGGAGTCAAACCAGATGGAAGGCGAATCGGAACACTCCAATTGCCTGTTCCAGTACCAACAGGAGAAATTCCACCTTCTAAAGTGGCGGAGCCTCCATTGACAAAGAATGTTAGATCTCCTGAAAATGGATCCAGAGGTTGATAATCCTTACGGAATTGTAGTACCAGATTCATGATATCGGGATTATCCGTCTCTGTAATATCTAGGTCGTCACCGATGTACCAGATCTCCAAATCATGGTAGGACACAACGTTTGATACATTATGACCGATTCTGACATCAATGGAGGGAGTAGTAATATTCCATTCCACACGGAGGTTTTTAAGGTATGTCTCACCGATGGTCAGGTGTTCTAACACCTCTGGAGTGCTCGAACTATTGGGAAGAATGACAGTAAACTGAAGTCGAGGGCCAGGAAGCCACGCCAAGGACCCTGGCTTAATAGCCAAGGAGGTATCGTTTATCCACGCTTCAAACTGGGTAAGATCGATGAACCGATCGATCACTGTGGTGCCACTGCCAGCTAAAGTGCCATCATATTCGAAATCGATGGTAATATTCCAATCCAGGGGATTGGGATCATCGATCTCTACCCGTTTCGGAATGTTATGGGAGAAAACAAGAAATTTCAGGCTATGGAACGTGATAGTGACATTATAGGTATCCTTATTGTTGACGTTGTCAAAAACTGTCACATTTACTACGATATTTTGACCCGCTGGAATAGTTCCATCTAAGGCTGATGTATTGTCGAGAGACCAGCTGGAAAATCCACTAGAGACTATTGTGGGGAAGTGTGAGCCGTTGTAATCCAAAATTGTGATCTTCTGAACCCCAGAGCTAGCATCTGAGGATTGACCCGACAATGAAATGATAGGCCCATTCTGGTCTAACAGCGTCGAATCGGTCGCAGACGGCTTCGTATTGTCAAATCGGATCGTAATGCTGGTTTGTGCAGAATTGGCAACATTATCATAGGCGGTAAGGGTTATTACAATGTTGCCGTCCCCATCATCAGTCAAGCCTGTTATAACATCATCGCCATCTGCACCCGCATTAATACTCAATTGATCATCCACATCATTGGTGCTATCCCAATCAATAAAAACGGTAAATACCCCACTTCCTTGGCGGGAACCACTTAATGGATCCGTAGGTGTGGAACTTACAGAGAATCCACTGGATAGAACACCTTGATCATACCAATTTCCTGTGCTATCCAATTCATTAGCATCGGGATCATATATTGGATTCGTGACATCGGTAAAACTGATCGTTGGTACTGTAATATCATTAATCACTTCGAGAGGGATCTGATACGTATTTCCCACCCGATCATATACCGTGAAGAACAAATCACCTGTGGTACTGTCAGTGGAACTGAGATTATAGGTCACAGAATACGTAGAGGCACCAGAAGTGATATTTCCTGGAGACTCATCGCCTATGGTTGGGAAAGTGATCACCGCCAGTCCCGCTGCGAGAGATCCTCCTTGATCGATTCCGTTAACATCTATACCTACTGAAACCGGTACCCCACCCATCAGATCTGAATACCATAGCTTCGCGACTCCCGACGTGTGCAGGTATTGCGAACTTTCGGTAATCGCACTAATGACCGATTGATCAGGGGCCTGATTATCCTGCACAATGTCTAGTGTTGTCATAGCGATATTTCCAACATTATCGAAGCTCCTGAAAGTAAATGTCCCATTATCCCCGCTGGTGGTAGAGACAACATAGGATTGGTTGTATACTGTCGTATTAAACGTACTGCCGACATTGAATAGTGATGGGAATTCCATTACCTGAAGACCTGATGATCCATCGAAGGTCGTCACATTAATATAGACTGTAACGTCAGATAACATCTTATTACTATAATAGAGGACCTGCGTGCCATTTAGTGGGTAATAAGTGAAATCGGATGATTCCCGTAACGCAGTGTTTAAGAGGGAGATGTTGGGGGCCAAATTGTCCTCAGTCGCAGCCAGATTAACGCTTACGGTATTCCCGACCATGTCATAAATAGTTATCGTAATTTGACCACCAGTAACAGATTCTCCGTTATCCACCGTATAAGTAAGTTCAAATCCAGCAGAATATACTGTGTCACTGGGTGTATTGCCAAATTCCGTTTCTCCTGTCGCATTCTTAAGGCCTGAGCCAGAATCACCCGTTGAAATAATAATTGTAAATGAATCACTTAATCCATCGTCATTGGAGTAATAAAAAGTAGCCCCATCGTAATACAAGTACTCAGATGTTTCCAAAACATCAACAATCGACGGGGATGTCGGATTTGTGTTGTCGAGTATAGCGCTTAATATCAAACTAACGCTGTTCCCCACCAGATCAAATACAGTGATTGTAATTTGATCACCAGTAGCAGTATCTCCGTTATCTATCGTGTAATTAAGCTCATATCCTCCTGAATAAGTCGTATCTACCACGTTGGTTTCTCCGAATTCCAGTTCCCCTGTCGCGTTTTGAAGGCCTGCTATGGCATCGCTGGTGGTAAATTGGATCGTGAACTGATCGCTCATAGGCTGATCTGAGGAATAGTATAGAACGGGAGCATTATAATGGATATATTCGGAGGATTCCACAATATTCGTGATTATAGGCAGAGTCGGGGCGGCATTATCTAAGGTACAGGTTAGACTTACGGTGACACTGTTTCCCACATTGTCAAAGACTGTAATGCCAACCGCTCCTCCGCTGGCACTTTCGGCTTGGCTCACCGTATAGATCAAGTCGTACCCAGAAGCGTATATTGTATCATTCGGAGTATCTCCTCCAAAATCGGTTTCTCCTGTCGCATTTAAGCGGCCCGCACCGACATCGTTTGTCGTAAAATGAATGGTGAAACTAGCACTCATTGGTTGATTGTTGGAATAAAAAAGAATGGGAGAATTATAATGTAAATACTCGGAAGATTCGGAAACGCCCGTGATCGAAGGCGGCGATGGTGCAGTATTATCCAATGTCACTGTAAGGGTTAGACTGGCCTTATTACCCACATTATCATATACTGTGAGAGTTAAGGTTCCATCAGATGCCGTTGTTGTTTCTCCGCTGGCGATGGAGTAGGTCAAATCGAATGTCCCCGAGGCATTTGAAAAGCTACTTCGGGATTCGCCGAAATCGAAACTGCCCGTGACATTTTGAATTCCACTCCGAAATTCCAGTGCGGATAGCCTGATAGTAAACGGATCATTCATGGATTGGTCGTTAGAAAAGAAGAGCTCATCAATTCCATTATAATAGATAAAATCACTGTTTTCATCAATAGCATTAATGGAAAGGCCCGTTGGGGCAGTATTGTCAAGAATTGTATCTAAACTAATCGATATGTTATTTCCAACGTTATCATACACAATGATTGTGATTTGATTGTCAGGAACAGATTCTCCGTTATCTACGGTATAAACAAGCTCATATCCAGCAGAATATATTGCATCGCTTGGAGTATCCCCAAATTCTGTTTCCCCCGTTGCATTTTGGAGACCAGAAATTGAATCACTTGTTGTCATCTGGATGGTAAAACTTTCACTCATCAGTGGTGCAGTATTAGCATAATAAAGAATGGCGCCATCATAATAGAGAAAATCGGAGGATTCAATTATACTCGATATGGTTGGAGTTGTTGGCGCGATGTTATCAAGCGTACAAATCATTGTAACGGTAATGAAATTTCCAACCAAGTCGTACACAGTAATATTAACCTCACTACCAGCTCCAGCAGTCTCGTCTTGGCTTATATTATATGTAATTTCATACATACCCACATAAAAGAAGTCGCTGGGAGTTTCCCCGCCAAAATCTGCACTTCCCGTGGCATTTTGTAGTCCGACGATTCCATCACTTGTCGTAAGTTGAACTGTGAAATTATGACCCATCGGTTGATCATTTGAGTAATAAAGTACGGGTGCAATGTAAGCCATGTATTCTGAATTTTCTATAACTCCTGTGATCGTGGGAACAATAGGAGCATCATTATCCAAGACACAACTCATAACAGTTGTTATGGAATTCCCGACCATGTCATAAACCGTAATTACAATTTGGTTATCACCACCAGCGGTTTCTGATTGGTCAATTGTATAATTTAATTCATAAACAGCAGAATAGGTGGTGTCAACTCGATTAACTTCACCAAAATCGGAACTGCCCGTAGCATTCTGCAAATCTGCCAGTGCATCGTCAGTAGTAAATTGGATGGTGAAGCTATCGCTCATGGATTGGTCATTGGAATAATAAAGGATCGTAGAACCATCGAAGTATATGAATTCTGAAGATTCTAAAACTCCTGTAATAATAGGAATCGATGGGGCCACATTATCAAGGATAACCTTGAAGGTGGCATTGATGTAGTTTCCCACAAAATCGTAAACACTGATGTTTATATTATTTCCACCTGCGGTTTCGCCTCCGCTGATTGCATACGAGAGCTCATACATGGCTGAGTAAATAGCATCAAATGGAATTTCACCGCCAAATTCCGGTGTTCCCGTTGCATTTTGTAAACCTGCACCCAGTCCATCACTCGTGGTAAACTGAATAGTGAAGAGATCGTCCATCAATTGATCGTTGGAGTAGAAGAGATGAGTTCCATTGTAATGAATGTTTTCGGAGTTTTCAACAACACCAGTAAAGATAGGAGGTGAGGGAGCGGCATTATCAATCGTTGAATCTAACGTTTTTGTTCTGCTATTACCCACCAGGTCATAAACAGTTATAATAATTTGATTATCCCCTCCAGCCGTCTCCGATTGGCTAATTGTATAACTAAGATCATATCTTCCCGAATATACTGTATCAGTAGGAATTTCACCACCGAAATCGGCACTACCAGTGGCATTTGCGAGGCCTGCACCACCCAAGTCAGCAGTTGTAAGTTGGATCGTAAATGTGGCGCTCATGGGTTGGTCGTTCGAATAATACAAGGTAGTTGAACCTGAATCATAGTGGAGAAACTCTGAATTCTCGACTATAGTTGTAATGATTGGTAAGGTTGGAGCAGAAGTGTCTCTTATAACTTCAACTATTGCAATAGAACTACTGTTTCGGCCGGACGCATCTATTGCATAGGCTCGAACCCATGCCCTATCAGTAGTTGATTGACCAACAGAAAAGGTTCCGGTATAGGTGTTTGTTTGGGCTGGAATTGCTTCAAAAGCTTGGAAATCAACATACCCATTTGTCATTCCACTTCCACTATCAGCGGCGTTAACTGTCACGTCAAAGCCAGCAGAATTTGATGCTCCCATTTGGTCACTGAAATAGAGAGTTCCATTCCCGGCCAACACGTCTGGGTGAATTGTCCACGTTAGATTAAGTTCAGTTATGGAAGTAAGCGTTAGGGTGGGATCCTCCTCATCCACAAAGAGGTAGACTTGAATCCAGCTACTATTTATCCCCGCCTGATTTTCCGCTCTAACGTAGACACTCCGATTCCCCGTATTACCTATGTCAAAGAAAACAAGTTGATCAACAGTGGTATAATTATGGTAAACGGGGCCAGGACCAACCTCATACCAAGTAAATACTTCCGTACCTGACTTATTAAGATATGATTTAATCACAGTGTTTTGGTCGCTATAGATATAGAATTTGGTGATATTGGAACTAGAGTTGAATTTGAATGAAAGATAGAAGTCTGATCCTGCCCAATCATATAAGGAGGGATCAGAAATTCCAATTTCATTTCCTTTGACGCTAAGACTCAATGCTACTGGTCCTTGCGTATCTAGACGTAAATTGAACCCTGATACTCCAGTACTGTAAATATCCGTACGAATGTTGCCTGCGGCATCTGTGACTCGGATGTCGATTGTGTTTACGCCATTGAATAACGTTTCATTCCATCGCTCAATCTTCCAGTTAGTGGTATTATCGAGAAGCGACGGGGCCCCTGTATTATCGAAAATGGTATACCATCCCATTCCATCATCGGTTTGGTATTCAGCCTTTACTAATCCACTATAAAATGTTTTACCCCCTGTAACCCCAAAATCAATGTCAAAAGTGGTGGCATTATCATTAAGATTATAGAAGATAGTACTGCTGCCTGCTGTTGGATCATTATAGGTGATAGTGGGTGGTGTATCATCATGCCAAATTTCCACGGTAGTGGAATTCACATTTTTGACGTTATCCCAGACATAAACAATAAGGGTGACATTATCGTTCACGGTATCCGTGATCTCATCGTCATCTAGCCAAGTCCCGCCTCCAAGAGTCGCAGTAAAGGATGTGTTTGTAGTTCCACCATCAGTCGAGTAATTGAAGAAGGCACTGGTTATTCCACTTAAGGTGTCTGAAACAGATCCGCTGTAAGAGGTAATACCACCCGGAGTATTATACCAGATTTTACTTGAATGTGATTCTAGTGTAATGCTCGGTGCCGTATTATCCAATGTCACCAAAAATGTTTTTGTAATCTTATTACCAACAAAATCATAAACGGTGATGACAACATCGTCTCCTCCATCAGTCTCTCCTTGACTAATGGTGTAACTGAGGTTGTATCCACTCGAATAAGATGAGTCGCTTGGGATTTCAGCATTAAATTCTGCACTTCCTGTGGCATTCTGCAAGCCTGCTGAACCATCTGTGGTTGTAAATTCTATCGTGAAACTATCTGTCATGGATTGATCATTTGAATAATAGAGTATGGATCCTGAATAATAGATGTAGTCCGATCCTTCATACACTGCAGTAATGATCGGCACTGTGGGCGCAACATTATCAAGTATACTACTTAATGGCCCTGTTACGCTGTTCCCGACATTATCATATACTGTTAACACAATCTGATTATCACCCCCAGCGGTTTCAAACTGTGATACAGTATACGAAAGCTCATACCTAGTAGCATACACAGTGTCTACTGGTATTTCTCCCCCGAACTCCGCGCTTCCAGTAGCATTTTGTAGCCCAGAACCCGAATCACTAGTCGTAAGCTGAATGGTAAAACTGTCACTCATCGGTTGGTCATTGGAGTAGTAAAATGTTGGAGCGCCGTAAAAGAGAAATTCAGAAGATTCCCCGATCCCAATGATTATGGGAACTGTGGGAACCATATTATCTAAGGTACATGCGAGGCTCTGGGAATTATCATAATTCCCGACATTATCATAAACCGTAATCGTTACCTGGTTTCCACTAGCTGTTTCACCTGAACTGATAACATATGTCAGCTCGTACCCCCCAACATAGGTTAAATCATTCGGGGTTTCTCCTCCAAAGTCGGTTTCTCCCGTTGCATTTAAAAGTCCTGCACCGCTATCACTTGTCGACAATTGAATGGTGAAACTAGCGCTCATGGCCTGATCGTTAGAATAGAATAAAGTAAGAGCGTTGTAATACAAAAATTCGGAGGATTCTAAAACATTATTAATATTGGGTGCAGTTGGATTAGTGTTATCCAAGCTTACAGAGAAAACATCAGTAACTTTGTTGCCTACTTTATCATAAACTGAAATTGTAACACCGTCTCCACCGTCTGTGTCGCCTTGGCTTACGTTATAAGTGAGTTCATAACCGCTAGAATAGATCCAATCAACTGGTATCTCCCCACCAAAGTCAGTGCTCCCTGTAGCGTTTTTCAACCCGGCAGCTCCATCACTAGAGGTAAACTGGATCGTAAAATTATGGCCCATCGGCTGATCATTGGAATAATAAAATGTGGGAGAACTGTAGTAGAGATAGGGTGAGGATTCAATGACCCCCGTAATTATAGGTGCAGAGGGCGCATTATTGTCAAGCACAGTTGTAAGTGCTATATTTGAAGGATTACCAACGTTATCCCACACCGTAACTGTGAAACTGGGTGAAGATTCCCCAGTATTTACAGTAAACGATAACTGATAATAACCTGAACTATAATCAGTTGTGGAGGGAGTTTCTCCAAATTCACTAGCATTCGCCTTTTGTAAACCACTACTTGGATCTTGGGCCGAGACACGAACACTGAAACTATCGCTAACGCTTATATCATTTGAGTAGTATAGAGTTTTTGTTCCATTGGCATAATAAAGATTCTGTATATTCTTTTGAATGACCACAGTTACTAAGTTGGTATTGATGGGGCCCGTGTTGTCCAAGACACTATCCAGGGAGACGGAAATGAAATTCCCGACCTGGTCGTAGATTGTTATCACGATTTGGTTATCCCCGCCCGCGGTCTCTGATTGGTCCACGGTGTAAATCAAGTCGTAACCTGCAGAATATGATGTATCACTAGGAGTTTCACCGCCAAAATCTGTACTACCAGTGGCATTCTGTAACCCAGAATCTGAATCACCAGTCGTAAGCTGAATGGTAAAACTATCGGCCATTGGTTGGTCATTAGAGTAAAAGAAAGTCGGGGCACTGTAATGCAAATGTTCTGAAGATTCAAGGACGCCTGTAATCGTTGGTGCCATGGGCGCAGCATTATCGAGAATCACATTAAGGGTTCCCGTAATACTATTCCCGACCAGATCATAAATAGTAATAACCACGTCATCTCCACCATCCGTTTCGCCGCTACTAATTGTATAGGTGAGTTCATATCCACTCAAATACCCGGTATCGACAGGTGTTTCACCACCAAATTCTGTACTCCCTGTTGCGTTTTTCAAGCCCGCCAGAGCATCGCTTGTGGTAAGCTGGATTGTAAAACTATCACTCATGGGTTGATCATTAGAGTAGAAGAAATGAGTCCCATTATAATACAGGAATTCTGAAGGTGCAAGAACGTCTGTGATGGTGGGTACGGTTGGGGCAGCATTATCGAGAATCACATTAAGGGTTCCCGTAATACTATTCCCGACCAGATCATAGACAGTGATAACCACGTCATTTCCACCATCGGTTTCGCCCTGACTAACATTATAGGTGATCTCATAACCAGCACTGTATATTACATCAACTGGTATCTCGCCACCAAAATCCACACTTCCAGTGGCATTTTGCAGCCCCGCCAATGTATCATTAGTCGTAAACTGGATCGTAAAATTATGGCCCATGGGTTGATCATTGGAATAATAAAATGTGGGAGAACTGTAGTAGAGATAGGGTGAGGATTCAACAATGCCCGTGATAGATGGAGCACTTGGGGCAGCATTATCGAGTTTTAGATCTAGGGTAATACTATTGTTGAGGTTTCCAACGCGGTCATAGACCGACAATATGATAGCAGAAACATTGGTCTCGAACGAATCAATAATGTAGTTTACTGAATATTCACCTACATACGTTAAATCACTTGGTGTATCACCAAACTCGGTACTCCCTGTAAGATTGAATAATCCTGCACCTCCGACGTTATCTTGAGCTACAATGGTAATCGTAAACGGTTGTCCCAACATGGCCTGATCGCTGGAGTAATAGAGGATCTTAGTTCCTAGACTGTAATAAATATATTCACTATTCTCGGTTACACTGGTAATAGAGATTCCAGAGGGTGCAGTATTGTCTTTATTCAAATTAAGCGTTATGGAGTTTGTATTCTTCACTCGATCATAAACAGTAAACGCAATCTGAGACCCTGATGCCTCTTCGTTGAATCCAACGGTATAATTCACTAGGAAATAACCTTTGGCATAATCAGGATCTGAGGGAGTTTCCCCAAAATCGATAGATCCATTTATCCATAATATTCCGCTTAGGGTATCGCTAGCTGTAATATTCACACTGAATTTCTCGCTCTGAGTGGGGTGTGAATTCGCATAATATAGCGTCGTTCCAGAATAGTATAGGTATTCACTATTTTCAATCACATTCTGGATTGCAGGAATTATCGGACCAGTATTATCCAGGATTACTGGTAAAACGAACGAGCTATGGACATTGCCCACATTATCAAACGCCGAGATATTTATCTGATTGTCCAATCCTGCGGTTTCAGATTGATCTACAGTGTACTGAATGTCGAATGTTCCAGAGACATTTGTGGTGGTACTTGGGATCGTCCCGAAATCAAGCGTTCCTGTCACATTCTTGATGCCGCTGATCAATTCTGTTACTACCAATTTTAGTGTGAATGATTCACTCATAACTTGGTCATTGGAGTAAAAAAGGTGGGTTCCATTGAAGTATAGATAGTTTGCAATATCAGTTCCAGTTAATGAGCTTAGGGTGACTGAACTTGGTGCATCATTATCAATTACTGCACTTAAAGCCAAAGATAACGAATTTCCAACCTGATCGTAAACGAAGATATCTACTTGAGCTCCACTAGCACTGTCTCCCGAATCGACAAGGTATGTAAGCTCGTAATATGTGGAATAACTAGTATCACCTACATTGATGTCCCCAAAATCATCTTCTCCAGTGGCATTTAACAAGCCAGACGCAGCGTCACTACTTGTCACTCGAATAGTGAACGGATCACTCATGGATTGATCATTAGAGTAGAAGAGATGCGTACCATTGAAATAAAGGTATTCAGAACTTTCAAGCAGTGTCAGAATAGATCCTGTGGGACTGACATTATCAAGAAGCACCGTCAGTGAGCCTGTCACGCTATTGCCAACACGATCATAGATTGTGATAAGTACACCATCTCCACCATCAGTCTCCCCTTGACTTATGGTATAGGAAAGTTCGTACCCACCAGAATACACAGAATCACTGGGAGTTTCCCCACCGAAGTCCGCACTTCCCGTGGCATTGCGTAATCCTGCCAGAGTATCACTTGTAGTTAACTGAATTGTAAAACTGGCACTCATGGTTTGGTCATTGGAGTAATAAAATGTGGGAGCGCTATAGTAGAGGAGGTAAGAATTTTCCACCACATTCGTGATTGTAGGTGCCGACGGAGCTAAATTGTCCAGAATGGAGGAAAGATGGAAATCTGCAGAGTTTCCTACCTTGTCATAGACAGTAATCGTAAGATCATTTCCGCTGGCAGATTCACCATTTGAAACATCATAGGTGAGAGAGAAATTTCCATCAAAAACCACCGTTGAATGAGTTTCACTGAAATCAACCGAACCATTTGCACCTAATAGTCCACTATGTACGGCGTTAGGATCATCGGCGGTAATATTGATTGTGAACGGCTGGGGAGTGCTATGCGAGTTTGAATAGTAGAATGTTTCAGAGCCTGGATCATAGTAAAGGAAGTCACTATCCTCTATTAACTCGACGAGGGTTAATCCCGCAGGGGGCGCAAAATCGCTGTACACATTGAAATTTACCGTGTTGCTATTCCCTACATTATCATAAACAGTAACAGTAAGACTTCCATTAAACGTTCCGGACGAACCATCTTCAGTATAGCTGAAGTTCCAGAATCCATCTGCATCACTGGTATCGAATCCACCAGTACTGAAGCCAACGCCAATGGTAGGGAATGAAGTGTTTCTTAGGCCAGCTCCTCCCAAATCAGCGGCAGAAACCCGAACGGTAAATTTCCGTTCGCCTTTTTCAGGTCTTACGTGGGAATAGAAAATGGCAATGAGAGTGCTATTATAATGCAGATATTCAGGAAGGAGGTCTTCCAAGATGTCAATGATCGATAAGCCCGACGGAGGAGTAGTATCAGACACATAAGGGATGAAAATTAGACGGGAATTATTGACATTATCATACACCCTAAAACTTACGGATCCATTGCTTCCGTGCTCCGAATCGGTCGAATTAATTCCGTAGTCCGCAATCCATGAGGGTCCAAAGGTGGTTGTAGGAGAACTCCCAAACGCTGGAAGATAATCGACATGATCAATTCCAGACCCATTTACACTAGCATAGATATCCGTGACACTCCCAGAGATGCGAATGGTCTGAGTGAAGGGCATGAGACTACTAAAGATGAAGTGTGTTCCGTTATTATGGATGTAATCGCTGCCAAAGTCATTGAAACTGTATCCAGGAACTAGTGCCGGGGGCGTCCTATCCACCTGGACAGTCAAACCGACCGAGTTGCTATTGTTACAACGATCGAAAGTGGTTATTACCAATGTTCCATTGTCAACATTCTCAGTTTGGTTTAGGGTATATCTCAGGACGTATTGGTAAGTCGTAGCAACTGGAATTTCGCCAAAGTAGAGACTGCCCTCAGCCAAATAGCGCCCACTTTCATTTGCAGGCTCGTTATCACTTACATAAATGAAAAAGAGATAATCCGAGGATGTTTGATTGTTGATATAGAGAATTAGGCTCGAACCATTATAGAGATAAATGTATTTGGAGCCAAAATCATTGATTTGGGTAATCTTCTGATCCCTTGGCCCCACATTGTCAACTGTTGTATTTAGATCAACCGTGTTTGAGTTCGCACACATGTCAAAAATGGTCACCGTGACATATCCATCAGAGGTGGCTTCAGAGAGGTCAATGGTATAACTAAGGTCAAATCCAGCAGAGTATGTCGTGTCAACAGGACTGTCGCCAAATTCGGTTTCTCCAGTGGCGTTTTTTATCCCTGCAGCCGGATCTACGGCTGTCACCTGAATCGTGAACAGCTCTGACATGGTTTGATCATTGCTAAAGAATAGGATTTCACGTGCTCCATCATAGTAGAGAAAATCGCTAGTCTCGATCACATTCGTAATTGTGATGCTTGTAGGACCTGAATTGTCTAATGTAGTTATTAGACTGATAGATGCATTATTTCCAACATTATCATAAATCCAAACGATCACATTCCCGCCTCCAGCGCTCTCTCCCATATCAATTGTATATGTCAAATTATATCCGGCTAAATAACTGATATCTCCTGGGCTATTTCCAAATTCCGCTTCTCCTGTCGCGTTAAGAAGTCCGGAATCAACGTCGGATGCCAAAACCTCGATCGTGAAATCCTCAGACATGGTCTGATCATTCGAATAATACAAGGTAGAGCCGATGACATGAAGGAACTCTGATCCATATTCATAAACTGAGTTAACCGAAAGTCCTGTCGGAGCTGTATTGTCAAGAGTAACCGTAAGGGTAACCGTGATGCTGTTACTTACCTTATCGTACACAGTTACGACTACATCGTCCCCACCGTCCGTTTCCCCTTGATTAATGACGTATGATAGTTCGTAACCCCCAGAATAAATTGAATCATTAGGTGTTTCACCCCCAAAATCTGCGCTTCCAGTGGCATTTTCTAAGCCTGATTCAAGGTCGGCAGTGGTTAATTGGATCGTAAAAGAAGCGCTCATTACTTGATCATTCGAATAAAATAGTGTAGAAGCACTATAGTAGAGGAATTCGGAGCTCTCCAAGACATCTGTTATTGTGGGGGCACTAGGTGCCGCGGAATCATGATAGATTTCAAGATCAATGGATTGAGAGTTATTCACCTGATCATATGCGGTAATCGTGAAACTTCCGTTTTCAATCGCTGATATTGGGATGGAATAGCTCCATTGCCATGTCCGTGAATGGCTGCCACCCGAGGAAGCGTTAATGCCACCATCACTTCCCGTAAAAACGTTTGGGAACGAGACATTTTTCACACCTGCGTCGAGAACCGCAAGAGGTTCTTGAACCAAGACAGTGACAGTGAAGTTGCGATTCCCCGAACCTACTGTGGAGTAATATATTAAGGAATTTGAGGCTACATAAAGATAATACACCAACGCGTCTTCGGAAATCCCAGTTAACGAGACATTTGGCGAAGAATTGTCCCCTTTAAATGTAAAGGTAACAGTATTTACATTTCCAACATTATCATAAACAAAAACATTGATATTTGTTTGAGGTCCTGTTTGCTCTGGATCCGTTCCATGAATGTTGTAAGAGGCTTGCCAGCTAGTAGGTGTCAGATCAGCAGCAGGCGAATCACCGAAATGGGCGGGAAAGGTGGCATTTTTTAATCCAGCCAGCGCATCGGATCCCGTTCCACTTATCTGGACTTCAACGGGAGTTAAACCCATTTGATCACTGAAGTAGAAGCGGGCTGTGCTATTGAGATACAGATACGGACTGCCAGAAGGATTCGTTATGAGCTGGGTAGGAACCGTAGGAGCTGTATTATCTTCATAAAACCTATAACTGGTGGTACCAATATTACCCACGTTGTCGGAAGCGGAATAAACTACGGTAATATTTCCGTTATCCGCAGCATCGATCACGTAAACATATTGCCAGCTACTGAGAGTTCCTGTGTTTCCTGGATTATCACCAAATGTGGTGTTATCATCTAGTGAAATCAAACCCGCGATAGTATCTACTGCTGTCCCGCTTATAGTGTAGGCGAGGCTGATGGTCATAAGAGAACCATAAACCCCTTCATTTCCAGATCCATATCCAGCATACAAGTACCAACTATTCTCGGATTCTCCCGTAACCGTGACGGTCGGCGGTGTGTCATCTAGGAGGCAATTCAGTGAAACGCTGGCATTATTTCCTACCAAGTCATAAACCGCAATAATTACTTGATTATCTCCACCAGCGGTTTCAGACTGGGAAACCGTATACGTCAGATCATATTGTGTTGTATAACTTGAATCTTCGGGAACTTCGGCCCCAAAATCACTGCTAGCATTGGCCTTGTAGAGCCCAACATCCCCTACTCCGTTATCGCTCGTCGTCACTTGGATAGTAAATGGATCAGTCATAGCTTGATCGCTTGAGTAAATGAAATCGGTACTATTGTAGTATAAATTAACAGAAGACTCAGATATTCCAATGATGGTGGGAGCCGTTGGATTTGTGTTGTCATACCGAAACTCAAAGGTAGTATTCCCAGTAAAGGCCAAATTGTCAGTTCCAGTTATGATTACTAAGAATGTATCATAAGTTGATCCAGTGGTAGAATCAAAGGTATAGTTGAACTCCCAATTACTCTCTGTTCCAGTGTTAGCTGCGGATAAGGTCGAATTGTCATCCGTTGTGAACATTAATCCTCCACTAGTGGTTGTCGCAGTTCCCCTTAGCGTGAAAACAACAGTACCACCCATTTTGTCGGAATAGTATCCGTAATTATGAGAAATGATACCGTCATGATAGAGAAAGTCTGAACTTTCCACGATTTCGGTGATAGTGAGTGTTACGGTTGCAACGACCTCAATGGCCGTAATATTCCATTCTTGGTAATTTCCAGCATTATTAATAAGGCGAATGAGGAATGTACCGTTTACATCCCCCAGATAGTTGAAGTTCTTAGATTCTGGAAGACCAGCAATTGTTATATTTGATGCCGTCTCAAATTGGCTGTATTTATCCCATTCTATCTTCCAATACCCTGAATTGCCAATATCCGAGGTTCCATTGGAAGTAATATTAGCAGTGAAGAAATCATTCTTCTGGGAATTGAATATCAACTCCATGAGCGTTTCATTGAAATTGGCTCCAAATCCACTCCCCACTCGAGTTAGAGTCAAATTGAATTTTGCGGGCGAATCTGTGTCAACCGTCACACTACTTGAAGCAGCTTGAGCGGTTCCATTATTACCGACGTTGTCCCGCACCATGACCTCAAGATTATACGTACCGTCAAGTACTCCCGTGAATTGATGGATGCTGACGTCGCTCCATGGACTCCAGGCATTAGAGCCGATCCGATAGGTGTAACGCAAAGATGGGAGACCTGAATGGATTTCAGTGATGGTTCCTCCCGTTGTTACATCCACAGAATCATCATCGTAATAATTGGTGTTGGGGAGATACCCGATGTCCGTTGTGGTATCAGGATCAAGAGAAAGGGAATATCCAGTAGGAGCCGTGTTATCTTCATAAAACGTGTATAATGTTGTGGCTGTATTTCCGACATAATCACTCGCAGTATAGATTACTGTTACATTCCCATTATCCGCAACATCGATCTGATAGAGGAAGCTCCAGCTAGTAGGAGACCCACCGTTACTGGGATTATTACCAAATGAAGTGTTGTCAGTAATTGAACTTACTCCTACGCCCGTATCTGAGGCAATTCCGCTGATTGTAAAATCTTGAAGAGATGCTCCCATACCAGAACCGTAATATCCTTGAACAATTGTGCCATATTCGGCATATAAGAAATTACTGGTTTCTGATTCTCCTGAAACACTGATAGAGGGATCAGTATTGTCCAAGTTAATCCAGGTCGGGCCGCCCGCGACTGTCGTATCAGTACGTCCCGATTTATCCATTACGGTGATAGTGATCACATAAGTCCCATCTGGGTAAGTATTCAATAACGTGATGGTTGAATCGAACGGACTCGTCTGATCGATTCCAGCATCGGATGCCCGATCTGAAGAGGCAATGGTACAAACGACAGATATCGAGTAAACATTCAGTTCGGTAAATGGGATTCTAAACGTGGCAGAGCCAGCTGTTCCGTGATCATACCAATTTTCATTACCGTTGGTATACCCAGCATCGGTAAATGATGTAGTACCTAGAATCGGATCAGTTTCATCGATAAAACCATTGTCTGATCTAACACCAGCTCCTATATTCCCTACTTTGTCAACGGGTACAGCATAAAAGGGATAGGGATTTGATGAACCGTCTCCTACATCATTCGTATAGACATAAGGATCAAGAGTGGTCCAATTGGCTCGAGGTACGGGATTATTATATTCTACATACCAACCGTTTGCCCCTGACCCTCCATCGCTGGTCGTAGCAAAGTCAATATTAAATTCTGCACCATTTTGATCCCAATTGGATACTACAGGGGAGTCTCCCGTAACAGTGATGGATGCCATGGTAGGGCCTGTTGTATCAGCGGTTGTTGTGAGGATAATGCGCTGACTGATCCCGTTTCGATTTACAATATCCACCCAAATATCCGCCTCTGCTCCTATATTGGAGGAATATACATTGCCTGTACTAAAGGAAGGTGTTGTGTCTGTAATATCGGTGGCCTGACCCCAGCCTGCTTCAAAAATGACTTTCCATTCACCCCCAGCGTTCCAGTTCCCGGAGCCATCCATAACAATACCCCAATTTGTATTCCCTACATTTCCCAGATATAGCGTTCCGGAGGTAATATCGGTAGAATCAAAGATCCATGCATAACTGGGACTTGTTTTGCTCCATAATCCTGTGCCTGTTATATCAATGTCCATACCAGTAGGAGCTGCAGTTGAATAAAAGACATCTACGTTTGCAAAACCAGTGGCGTTGTTTCCCACGTTATCAATTATCATATAGTAAATGGAATTGTTTCCCAGTGCAAGAGTAGCATCAACATTGGTTCCCGAAGGGACATTGGTGCCGTATGATCCGCCGAGTCGTTTTAATTGCAGAGAAAGAATTCCCGAACCTGCTTCAGTGACGGAAACATCTGCGATGAAAGTAGCTTCATCGTAAAAAGCTTCGGTATTGGTGCCAGTTCCATCACTAGGGACGTAGCCATCCCCTGTATTATCATCCAAATCTAAATAGCTGCTTAAAATAATCCCCGAGGGATTGATTGCGTCTTCAATGCAGGTAATGGTTCCAATATTGGAATTATTGACATTGTCATAGATCACAACCTGGATTGATCCGCTGCTACTCGCATTGTCAATTACATACTGGCCAGTAAATGGGGCACTTGGATCTTCAATAGGATCATTTCCACCAAATATCCCAAAATCAAGTCCTCTGAGGCCAGCACCGCCTGCGTCAGAACCAGTGGCAGTGAATGTGACAGTTGCAGAAGAGGTAAAGGAGTCAGAGAAGTAGAAGGTATCGCTCCCGATAATCCCATACACATCTCCAAGATCTCCTGCATCTTCAGAATATGCAGACATAGGATCCGAGAGCGTCGGATTGGTGCTATCTTCGGTGGCCGTTATAGTGGCCGAAGCGAAGTTATTGACTTGATCGTAGATGGTCACAGTGATTGATCCCGAAGTGTCGGCATTATCAATAACATAAGTTCCTTCATAGGGAGCGGTATTATCCTCAACAGGATTGTCAGCCCCAAATGTGCCAAAATCGATGCCGCGAACGCCTGAGCCGCTATCAGACCCAGTGGCAGTAAAATTAATTGTGACGGAGGTCGAAAATGAATTTGAAAAATAGAAGGTGTTACTCCCTATCAGTCCATAAACATCAGTATCCTCACCGCTAATCTCATTGTAGGCCGACATAGCATCAGACAATGATGGACTGGTACTATCTTCAGTGCACGTGATTGTGCCTGAAGCAGAATTGTTCACATTATCATAGATAGTAACTGTGATTGAGCCAGACGTATCGCTGTTATCGATTATATAAGTTCCTGTATAAGGAGCTGATGTATCTTCAGCAGGATTCTCTCCAAATACTCCAAAATCTATACCTCGTACCCCAGAACTTGCATCGGATCCGGTAGCAGTGAATGTAACGGTTGCAGATGTTGGGATGGTATTGGAAAAATAGAGAAGATTTGTTCCTTCATTGCCAAAAACATCTGCAGTATCCCCAGCATCCTCGGAATAAGCCGACATAGCATCAGACAATGATGGATTGGTACTATCTTCGGTACAAGTAATTGTGGCGGACCCTGGGTTACCTACGTTATCATAGATTGTTACGGTAATAGCTCCTGTAGCATCAGCATTAGTAAGTGTATACTGACCTTGATAAGGAGCACTGGTATCCTCCGTTGGATCGTCTCCGCCAAAAGAACCAAAATCGATCCCACGAACTCCAGCCCCTCCCGTGTCCGATCCTGTTGCGGTAAAGGTGACCATGGCTGAGGTAGGAATTGTATTGGAAAAGTAGAATGTGTTTGTCCCAATGACTCCATAGACATCAGCTATATCACCCGAATCTTCGGTGTATGCGGACATAGGATCAGAGAGCGAGGGATTGGTGGCATCCTCGATACAGGTGATAGTACCAGAGTCATTATTTCCGACATTGTCATAAATCGTTACGGTAATAGAACCTGAGCTATCCACATTGTTAATGGTATACTGACCTATGTACGGCGCACTTGTATCTTCCACAGGATTGTCTCCGCCAAAGGTCCCAAAATCGATACCTCGAACTCCTGCATATCCAGTATCGAAACCCGTAGCCGTGAACTCGACGGTGGCTGAGGACGAAAAGGAGTTTGAGAAGTAGAAAGTGTCAGTTCCAGTGACCCCATAAACCTCCGTTGTGTCAACAAATTCCGCATACGCGGACATATTATCGGTTAAGGTGGGATTAGTACCATCCTCGAAAAATGTGTATGTGTCACCAGCTGTGTTTCCCACTAAATCAGTCGCAGTATAAGCAATGGTTACATCCCCGTTATCTCCACTATCTATCTGATATAAAAACAACCAACTCGCATTCGATCCTGTATTAATAGGATCGTCACCAAACGCGGAATTATCAGTTATGGAATAGAGCCCCGAGGAAGCATCGGAGGCGGTACCACTAATAGTGAAGCTTTGAATTGAGCCCATGCCAGAACCAGAGTAAACTCCTTGTTTGGTTGTTCCGTATCCAGCGTAAAGGTAAACGCTGCTTTCGATTTCCCCTGTCACACTGATAGAGGGAATTCCGGTGTCCCGACTGATATCAACTGTGGTTTGTAAACTATTTCCGACATTATCATAAACGGTAATTCCAAAGCTTCCCGTCCAAGTGTCTGTTGCGTTGATATCAACAACAGGTACGTCGTACGTACGTCCTCCGTTGGTGTCTTCTGTATCATCCGTTAGTTGAGCCGCTGTACCTCCGAAATGATTTGCGGCTATGGCATAGTCTAAGCCCGATGAAGCATCTGCCGCATCAATTCCCACGGTAAGCGATTGCCCGCTGGGCATATCGTCGCCATACCAGATTTTACTTCCTACTCCATCCCAATGGAGATAGGGAGAACCGCCATCGAGAATGTATGCTGTGTCCACGGAAACAGTGGGATTGGTGTTATCAAATATGAATTGGAATGAATCTGTGAAAGTGTTCCCGACGTTGTCTGTAGCCGTATACGTAACAGTAAAAGTGCCATAAACTGCGTCTCCGTCGTCTATCTGGTAACCAAACGACCAACTGGTTAAGGATCCACTTCTTGCAGGATTATTACCAAAAGTGGTGTCATCTGTAACAGATGCTAGGCCTGACGCATCAGATGCGGTACCTCCCACATTGAAGGTTTGTAAAACTCCAAGCATATTGGGTGAGTAATAGCCGAATGCGGATACATTATCATAATATAGGAAGATAGAGGATTCATTAGTGGCGCTTGCCGCTTGGGTGACAGTAATGGAGGGATTAGTATTATCCTCATTAAATGTATAGGCATCAGTTGCAGTATTTCCAACCAGGTCAGTCGCGGTATAAGTAATGACGACATTTCCACTATCGGCAGCATCTATCTGGTACACAAAAGACCAGCTGCTATTCGTACCACTATTGGAAGGATCGTTACCGAAAGATTGATCATCTGTGATTGAAAGAAGTCCTGCATCCGCATCGGACGCAGTTCCGCTAATCGTATAGCTCTGTAACGATCCCATGCCAGATCCGTAAACTCCTTCTTTGACGGTACCATAGCCTGCATAAAGGTAGGCGCTACTCTCTGTCTCCCCTGTGATACTAATCGTGGGGGGTGCGGCGTCTTCCGTGCAGGTAATTGTATCAGAACCGCTGTTTCCGACGTTGTCGTAAATCGTAACCGTGATAGATCCAGCTAAATCCGCACCATTTATCGTATATTGTCCTGTAAAGGGAGCACTAGTATCTTCTCCAGGATCGTCAGAACCAAATGACCCAAAGTCGATCCCCCTGATCCCTGCCTTGCCAGCTTCCAGGCCAGTTGCTGTAAACGTTACAGTGGCAAAAGTACTGAATGAATTCGAGAAATAGAACACATCGCTACCGATATCGCCATAAACTTCTCCTGTATCCCCAGATTCCTGATAGATAGACATTGGATCAGTTATTAGCGGATTAGAGTTATCCTCGTAAAACGTATAGGTTACAGTATTGTTATTACCCACGTTATCCGTTGCAGTATAGACAACTACTATATCGCCGTTATCCGCGGTATCGATCGTGTAAATAAACTGCCAATTGCTCAAGGAACCTGTATTACTGGGATTATCACCGAAAGTGGTGTTATCACTCAGTGAAAGTAGGCCAGCAGTGGCATCAGACGCCGTTCCACTAATGGTATATCCCTGGGTTGTACCCATCAAAGAACCATAGACTCCCTGTGTATTGTCGCCGTAAGCTGCATACAGGAAGGTACTGCTTTCTGTTTCCCCAGATAGACTGATACTAGGATTAGCAGCATCTTCAGTTGCCGTTATGATTCCCGAGTCGGAATTGCCCACCTTATCATAGATCGTGACCGTAATGGTGCCTGAAACATCATCATTATTGATGGTATACTGGCCCCGATAGGGTGAGACCGTATCTTCGGCGGGATTATCTGCCCCGAAGACCCCAAAATCGATGCCCCGAACGCCTGAGCCGCTATCGGTGCCCGTGGCGTAGAGCCGGATAATCGCTCCACCAGTAAACGAATTGGCAAAATAAAATAGTTCGGATCCAGGAAGTCCATAGACTTTTGTTATCTCGCCAGAGGTTTCCTCGAAGCTGGAGAGAGCATCGGTCAGAACGGGATCAGTGTTATCTAGGAATATCGAAGTCGGCCCCCCAGTAACAGTGGTATCTGTTCGACCAACCTTGTCAGTAATGGTGATTGTAATCGTATACTCCCCATCGCTAAACAGATTGGACAAACTGATGGTTGAATCGAACGGACTCGTTTGACCTGCCGCCGCATCAGAGGCACGATCTGCAGCATTAATGATGTCTACAACAGTGATATTAAACACATTTGTTTCAGTAAAAGGGATCCGATAAGTAGCAGTAGCACGAACTCCTTGATCATAATAATCGTGAGTGGCATTGGTATAGTCGGCATCGGTGAACGAGGTCGTTCCGAGGATTGGGTCGGTCTCGTCAACAAACCCGAGATCAGAGCGAACAATCCCCTTGTTTCCGACTCGATCGACCGCGACTGCATAAAAAGTATACGTCCCGTCGGCGCCGACATCGACGGGATAAGTATACGGATCATTACTGGATAGATCGAAGCTCGGATTACTATTATCCACATCATAAACCGCTTGGTTGCCTCCTGCCCCGCCGTCATATTCCATATACATGTTGTACCAGGCAGGAGCAAAACTTCCTGATCCTGGATTATTGGGCGATGCCTGAGTTGGATCAGATCCACCCGATTGACTCCAGCGGCCTCGTGACTCCTGCCAGTCTCCCTTCAATCCGTTCCCAGACGTTGCATAGTAAAGCCCGGTATCTAATGCCACGCTCATCCAGACGATGGCATCTGCAGAGACTAGAGTGTCTGGGATATCAATACGATTCCATCCTGCTGACACCGCTACATTGAACGCTTCGGCTTGCTTCGTCGCTGTAGTCGGATTGGACAATGTCCCTCCTGTATACAGGGCTACAGCAGCGGTACCTGATCCTGTGGTACGAATCCAAAGATGAGTGACCGTGATTGCTGTACTAGGCGATGTGCCTCCCATATAACGGTAATTTGCAAAAGTCTCGGAATTAGAGGCATTTATGGCAAGCCCAAAATCGCCCTTTTCAGTAATTGTAGCCCGATCGATACTGAACCCTGCTCCATCCTGGTCCCAATCAGAATAACCAGGTATCGGAGAGTCACCAGTAACGCTGATAGAGGCCATTTCTGGAGCGGATGTGTCCGAGAGAGTGCGAATCGTGATGGTTGAGACGACTCCATTACGATTAACGATGAATGTGTTGATATCGGCTTCCGCGTTCGTGTTTGAGTGATAATTCGCGGAATAATAGGGAGCGGCCGTATCACTGACTTCAGTTCCGCCCCAGCCCGATTCAAAAATGACTTGCCAGGCACCACCGGCATTCCATGTACCTTCATTGACGGTGATGTTCCAGATGGAATTCCCTGCCTGGCCAAGGTAGAGTGTCCCCGAGGTGATGGCAGTAGGATTAGAGATCCACGCATATGATGGAGTGGTCGGAGTCCAACTTCCTGTCCCGTTAATATCTACAGTGAATCCACTGGGGGCCGCCGTTGAATAGTAAACGTTAATAATCGCACTGCCATTCGCCCAGTTTCCGACTTGATCTTGGATGGCATACTGAATGTTATGAACACCCTCGGCAGGTAATGTGGTACTCACATCTACGCCGTCTGCATCAGCAGGGCCAAGATTCCCCGCTGAACTTTTGATATAATACTCGAGGATTCCAGCACCCGTTCCGTCACTCCATCCCGACGCATCCGCGGTATATGCAGCATCATCGTAAAACGCATCATAGATGCCAAACCCAGCCCCATAAGGAGTAAATCCATCCCCAGTATTGTCAGTAGTGTCAAAATCGGTAGACCAACTTCCCCCAGTAGGTTCGGCAGCATCCCAGCCAATATCGGAGAAGGTTAAGCCTGGATCCAAATAAACATCAGTTCCAAAGGGATTGTTAGGACCCACAATAGCTGCACCCACAGTGATGCCATCAAATGTAGTCACCGAGCCAATTGGATTTTCCTCCACATCGATTGTGGTGGTACCCCCGACATTTCCTGAGGTACTTCCAAAGTAGGTGGGGTTTAGGCTATGGCCTACGGAGAGTTCCCCCAGATATGGATCACCTGTCACATTCCAAACTGCGGTAATTTTAATCCGAATGAAATCATCGGCAGAACCGTCATTGTTGTCCCAGTAACGTGACCCGTTATATTCAGTATTCTGGATTTGAATATCTGTGATTTTAACCAGTTCTTGCTGCTCCAGATCGACCGTTACAGCAGGATCATTACTCAGTCCCGCTCGAAGTGCCCACATTCCGATCTCCATTCCTCCATTCGATTTGAACAAAAGATGTCCATTTGAGGGAAAGTTGTCTCCAGAGCTTGCTGTATAAGTTAGGTTCCACGTTGACGGCTCGTCTTGACCCGCTTCCCATACACGGGCTTTCATAGTATCTCCTACGAAGTTAAATTTGTATAAATACCAGGTGGTGGTTGAAAAACTTCCTGTTGTAGAACTAAGTGTGTAGATTGTACCATTATAGCGTTCAAGCCGTAGATAGGGCGATGAAGACAGATGAGTGATCCGGAGGTCGTCGGATGGGGAGGCGTTGGACCTAAGTTCAATCGATGTTTTCGTCCCACCACTGGTTGTTAACTTTCCTAAGACAATGATTTCATTGTTGGTCGTCAAAAGGTTTGATCTGTTTAAATAATCGTTAGTACCACCAGAATGAAGTGCGATGTCCTCAGTGATCCACCATCCTATATTTGTTGGCTTAGAAGTGTCTAGGGCTGCCGCCCAATTCGTAGCCAGGTTATAATTGTTCAAGTTCTTACTAGAAAAGTCATCATTATCGAGAAAGATCTTGTTCGTAGAGTTAGGTGGAATTCCTGGATTACCCTGAACACCATAGAAAATCGCGTAGTTATTGTCTGAACTACTAGCTGAAACTGCTTTTTGAAGACGGAAGAAAACAGCAGTTTTTTGTGAATTATTATTTAGGATAACACGATCCAGTTCGTACCAGGTCGAATCTGTTTGATTATAATAAGCAACACGAAGATCTTTCCCGTCGGCTCGCATTTTTGAGGCGGTTACAGGAGTTGATGTATCCAAATCAGCCTGAACTGTGTAATTTGTGTCTAATGCAGAATTAGCGGTAATATTTACTTGTCTAACATACTTGTAACTAGTATTCCACCATCCCGGATTACCAGTGATATCACTAAACTTATAACGCGGAAGGAGGGGAGTAAACTGCGAACCATAAGTTACAGGTGAATCTATTGAGTCCGTGGAATCCATAATTGGCTGAAGAAAAACAGTCTCAATTCCTTGAAGTTCCTGTGAGACCGTCTCATCTTTAAAGACTCCAGGATAGATGTCGCTATCACCTGTTCCTGATAAGGCCTGTAATTCAAAAGCCCGAGAAAGATCTTTGACCATTCGAAGTGAAAACAACCCATTTCCGAGATCTCTTTGCTCGTAAACGCGTCCAAAAAAGGTAAATCTCGAAACTCCTGCTTCAGTTTTCTCTACATTGTCAAGAAAACGAATTGTTTGGAGCGTCAAGGTGAGAGGGACAATAACTAGAGCAATCATTATAAAACAAGCTACAAGTGGTGAAAATCTATTGGGAAACGCAATCCACAAACAGACGGCCGAGGTGGATAGGAAACCCATGAGAAGGTTATTTTGACCCGAAAGGGGAGTAGGGGTGTTTTTGAACGTAATGTCTTCGAATTGCAGTCCTGTTAATACGCTAGTTCTGTTCCACATGAAAAACGCAATCTCAAAATAATCTCGTCCTTCTAACGCCGTATTATTGAATGGAAATTTGATGGTTGTTCCCCAATATAATTCCATGGCATCTAATACCTGAACTGACTGATTGATGCCATCCATGATTGATGATTCAAACGGAAAAACGCTGATACTGACGTTTTTATTTTGGTTCCAACGGATTAGGTTTGTGAATTCCTCAGTATATCGGGCCTTAAGACGAAGCGTTAAAAAATCCGCGGATTCCCCAGGAACTGGAAAAATAAGCCGAATTTTATAGGCAGGAGTCGAACTAGTGATTTCATGAACCTGCCTCCCTGTCTCGGAAATGAAAGTATGATTATCGATCCCATCACTTATAGGGCCCTTTGTACCAAAACTGAAGATGTTGGTTACAGGATATAATGAATTACTCGGTTCGAGAGCGTGAAACGAGCCTAAAAGTAGAACAAGGGAGAAAATCACTAGGCCTTTGAAAAGATAAGAATGAGTCTTTTTGATTAATTTTGGCATATATTTTACCTCAAGAAAACGTCAAGCAGCGAAATGTCTTGGATTACCGTTGAACACAAGCTGCAAGGAACATAGCCAAGTTCCTGACAACGTATTTCGCACGGATTTACACCTTAAAGGCGGGTTCAGCAGGTGAAAGCTTTTGGCACGACCCTCTTTCGAACGTTTCTTTGGAATCAATTAAGAAGAATTTCTGATCTCTATCTTTTTAGCAGTTTCTAAATTGAAGCGGGAGCCTCAGATGGGAGAATGGCCCCCTAATCTTCGAATTCATACAGGAACGATGAAGTCCAATGGAAGAGGTATGCCCAGGTGAAAACAGAGGGGGATTCTATCTTATGGGGGCCTGACCTTATCAAGCACCATACATTCTATCCCTTAATCCTAATAAGACCCCTAATCCTCACAAAATCGTTCCAAGATCAAGGAAGCCAATTTTGCTGGTGTGTGACCAAATAAATATAATATAGGTTCAAG
This sequence comes from Candidatus Thorarchaeota archaeon, assembly GCA_048882505.1. Classification (GTDB taxonomy): domain Archaea; phylum Asgardarchaeota; class Heimdallarchaeia; order Hodarchaeales; family Hodarchaeaceae; genus Hodarchaeum. Next base: position 94,761 of record JBHLRO010000010.1, on the reverse strand, counting down.
ACCGATCCCCCCTGTATCAGCAATCCCATGGATATTTCGAACTTTTTCTTTGGGAATTTGGCTTAAAGTCTTGGTCCAATCTTTGTCTCCTTCAACTGTACGCTCTATGACCATGTCAGCAACTTTGTCCAATATTTTACCTTTCGATTTCAAGGAGATTAAGCTTTGAAATGGTGAACCATGTTGGTGAAAAAAGAGTAGGATTTTGGCAAGAGTAGGTCCCTGGCCAATCTCGGGTGGGGAGACAATTCTTCCTTGACCTTTCACCCGAACAATTCGACCTGGAAACCCAATGCTTTCCTTATTGACCGTGTAGATGAATTGACATCCAATTTCAGGGATAATTTCCCCAAATTTTCTTCCAGCGCCAATGAGCCGCTGTGCGGCTTCGTATAATTCGATAGTGGCTTGCAGATTTTTACTGAAGGTCAGTGACTGTTCTTGTGAGGGAAAACAGAGGTCACACCCAACTGGAAAATCAAGATTTCCCTGTTTTCTATGAACATCGCAAAGCGGCCCCGCGCTCCGCAGTTTTTGACACACTTCGCAGGTAGCAGTCATGAGTTCGATCGGAGTGAGCGTTTCTGCTTTGATCCCCACCATCAAGTTCTCTACTAAATCCTCAATAGCCTGTTTGAAAATCATTGGACTGGAAGCCTCAGCAGATAGGTATGAGGAAACCACTGGTTGTGACACACCTAGAATTTCTGCAATTCTCGTTTGGACATATCCGAGGTTGGAGAGTTCACGAGCAAGGGCCCGACGAAAAGGTGTTAAGAACGCTACAGGCACTAATTCACATATAAATCTCATCAATCACCCTCATTTCGTAGCGCCTAAAGGTCTATTATAGAATTAAGCTATGAATGACGGCGGCTATTAATAGTTTTTTCCCCGAGATGTAAATATATGGACTCGGATCCCATAATAAAGGATATTCCGAAAGGTCTCTTGCCTGAGCATTTTTCCTCGCTTAATTTAATAGAAACTGGATTGAACAACAGAAATTATCTAATAGATCGGGCTGTAGTAATCAAAAAATACCTTCCTCATCAAGAAACCACTGACCCCGCGAGTAACCGATTTTTTAGAGAAAAAGAAGCGCTAAATATCTTGAAAGACAATCCACATGCTCCGAAAGTTCTACGATGGGTCGTACAAGGTGGCGAGTATTTTCTGGTTCGAAAATGGGTGGAGGGAAGCATTTTAACTTCCTATATGATCCAGGAAAATCCCAACCGTATTGTAGAAGCACTAGCAGCGATTCATTCTGTAGATATATCCTCAGAAACAGCAAAAATCCCGCATCTGGTATCGTTAGATTATTCTCACATCATACCAGATTACTTTCGTGCATACAAATCAATTTATGAGCGAGAAAAACTATCAGACCATCTTCCTCCTCCGAAGGAAATTGACAAGGTCCTCAAATATTCCATGAAAGCGTACAGTACCGATCATCTTCAAGAGAATCAAGTGCTTCTCCATGGGGACTTGGTTTTTTCCAATGTTGTGGTGACCAACAACCATGTCACATTTATTGATTGGGAATATGCGGCCTTAGGTTCCCCCCTTGTCGATATCGCCTATTTAATCACCCAGAATGATATGACTCAGGAAACCAAAAGAAACATAATAGAAGATTATCAGAGAAAAACGGGATTTTCAATTGAAGACCACGCGATTCATGCAGTTGCAATCCTGCTCACAGTGATGTCGGGCATCTGGTACTCCCTCAATGTAGAGAGGGGAGATAAATTTGTTTATCAGGCCCGTGCCCAGTTCGATTCTCTCGGTATGGACTGATTGGTCTATCAGGAATAGAACCTGACTGCACCTGGGTTAATCTTAACGGTCACTTTATCTTCTAGATGGAAAAGGTCATCTTCAATGGGAACGTAAGTTCGAATAATGGAGTCTTGATTTCGTTCAGGCAATCCAGGGGAGGTTACGCTAGCTGTTACACTGATTAGCACAACAGATTTATGAATCAAAGGTTCGGGGACGATTGCTATTATTTCGCCAAGAAAGCAATTAGGAGGAAGAGGGTCGTCAAACTGGGCTTTGGCGACGGTAAGTTGTGATGGGTCGAGGCGGATACCCCTCGCATGGGGAGGCACTTGCATCTTAGAATCGGGAATACGGATTTCTCCGAGATCTGTGTGGATAACGTATTCCGATTTCTCTTTATCAAGGCTAACTGTGCTTATTTGTAAAATATTTTTCAATCCCAAGGTCTTAGCTACCTCTAATGACCTTGGATGCAAGTTAACTGATTTAGGGGAGCCAACCTGAAGAGTTTTTCCCTCATCCATTATTACCAGTCTATCAGCAAGCATTTTGGCTTCTTGTAGGTCATGAGTTACAAATAATGTCGTGATCGCTTCCTTTTTTTGAAGTTTACGTATGTACATTGCCAATTGTTCGCGCAAGTGTGAATCGACGTTGCTTAGAGGTTCATCCAACAGTATTAGGTTGGGTGATGGAGCCAAAGCTCGTAACAAGGCCACTCGTTGAGATTGTCCTCCAGATAACTCATGGGGTCGTCTTTCAAGGAGTTCACCCAGTCCTCCGAGACGGGCTAACTCCAAAACTCTCGTTTTGAGCTTTTCCTTCTCTTGTCCATGCAGACCGAACGCCAGGTTTCCGTACACTGTGAGATGCGGGAACAGGGCTTGATTCTGCGGAACATATCCGATCTTCCTTTTTTCGATCGGTAAGGTTAACAGATTGATCTTGTTTACTCGAACTGTCCCTCCTTGAGGTGTTAAGATACCTACAAGGATTCTTAGCAAAGTAGTTTTTCCGCAGCCAGATGGTCCGACAAGAGCTAAAAGTTCACCTTCGCTCCCTTCCAAAGAAATTCCATTGAGCACCCATGTCTTGTTATATCTGAAATATAGGTTCTCTACTTCTAGGAAGGCCAGTTCTTTCCACCTTGTTATGTTGCGGCGCTAGAATCGAAAGTCAAGGCGTCCTAGTTTCTCAATAATAATGAAGCTAATGGTTGAAAGGAGGATGAGAATGACGGAAAAGGCCGCCGCTGGGGCCACATTTCGCGTATTGATCAGCCGATATATTCCTACTGGAATTGTGGCAAAATTGGCACGTGCCAAAAATGTTGTTGCCCCGAATTCCCCTAGAGAAATGGCGAAGCTAAAGAGACCAGCCGCCACGATTCCTGTCAATAACAGCGGAACCTGAATTCTGAGCCATGTGTTAAAACGAGACGAGCCTAAACTCCGTGCAACACCAATCGTAGAAGGGTCTATGTTTGCCTGTTTAGCAGCAAGTATGCGATAGGCAAAAGGAAAAGCGATTAGTGTATGGGCTATAATTATTGCTAAACTGATGAAATCACGGTATAATGGTGAGTTTTGGTACAATGTTAGGATTGAAAATGCCAAAGTAATTGAGGAAATTGCCAAAGGTAGTATCACTACTATCTCACCAACCGTTGTTGTCAAGGAACGATTCGAGGATGTCTTGTATGTTGTTCTATAACCAATACCTGTACTGAAGAGAAGAGCCAACAATGTGGCCAAGATCATTACAGCTACTCCAAAGAATAGGGTATTCATCACCATGTCTAGTGGAAGAAGCCCTATATAACTTCGTATATTAGGATCTAATAAGCGTATAAACGAATTTAACGAGAAAATTTGGTCATTGGGAAACAAAGAGACTAAAAAAACACCAAAAATCGGATATAAGCAAAGTAATCCGATTAGAGCGAAGTAGATGCTGACCGTAATCATCGAAATAACTTTCTTAACACTCAAGGAACGAGACAGAAGAGGCTTTTCATATCGGGGATATTGGGGGGAAATCGGTATTTCATACTTCTTTGTAATATAAAGATAGCACATAATCATCACTAAGTTTAGAGAGATTTGGACTAGAGTTAAAGCGGCAGCAGCTGGAAAATTGGTTTGTTTTGCTAACCAATAAATCCGAACCTCTAGAGTTTGGTACTGTACGCCCCCCAAGACTAAAACCATTGCAAAGCTGTTGAAGGCATAAATAAATACCAAGAGAGCGGCAGCTGCTGTAATTGGAAGGAGATGGGGTATCTGAACTCGCCATAGGATTTGAAATTTTGATGCTCTCAGACTTCTTGCAACAGCTATTAGATCAGGGTCGATATTTTTCCATCCAATTTCAGTCAACCTTATAATTACGGGAATATTGTAAAAAACATGGGCCAAAAGGATACCTTCATAGCTATTGTAAATTTCAATCAAGATTGAACCCGTTAAGGCACTCCACATTTGGTTAATTGGACTTCCGTGCCCAAAAACCTCAATGAAACCGATCAGAACAACGATGGGCGGGAGAATGAACGGGATGGTAATAAGATTGCGAAGAAGATTCTTTCCAGGAAATTGATATTTCGTGAAAATATAGCTCCCAGGAATACCAAGAATAACACATAGACCTGTAGTGATGATTGCTTGCTGAAAATCCCAATATAAGAAGTATCGATTAAGGGGATGCGATAAGACTTCAACAATATGCTGAAAGGTGACAAGAAATCCGTTTTCTCTTTCATTGAGGAAAGCTAGGAGAAGAATACGAAATAAGGGAAGAAGAAAAAACAGAATCAAGAATATTACGGGAAAAAAAAGAATTACAAGCTGCTCCACCCTCTCCTTATTCACGGCCATTGATTAACTACCTTGGATCTATATCAAAGGTGAGGCTACAGCTCTTTTTTACCTTTCCTCCGAATTAGGATAGGGATGACAAGAAGGAATACGATAACGAAAGTGGTGGGTGTATCAAATCCAGGACTCGTTTCTACTATTGCTCCTTCCCATTCATCTTGCCAATAGGCAAGATGTTGTCTTAACATAGCGGGAGGAATCAAGTCATTTAGACGGTTAACGCTTTCCGGTGCAATTGTAGATTCCTGGAAACAGGTGGAAAGATTCGCTTCGGTATTAGCAGGATACATCCATTGATGTTCCGGCAGTTCCGATTGAAGATCTGCTCCCAAGAACCAGTCAATAAAGGCTTTTCCGTTCGCAGGATGGGGACTATCTTTTACAAGCCCAATTCCTTCGATTTGCAACCATGCATTTGGCATTCCATTCTCGTGAGTGACTATCGCAGAAGTTGTATTGTCTCCCCACTGGCAATACCCGTATGCTGGAGACGTTCCGTAAGAGACCATTAATGGCCTGTTTTCCTCCGGTGTAAAGAAGATATCAAAAGCATCTCCCCAGGATCTCGTAATCAAAAGACTATCGTTGGCGGCTCGCCACCAGGTCCTCCAGTCCTGCTTTAACATTCCATCAAAATCCACCAAAGGGTCACCGAATACTGCAATTGTCCACAAAAGGAATCCTAATCCAGGACTACTGAACTTTGGGTTTTCAACAATGAGCATAGAGAGTAAATCGGAATCCAGAAACGAGTCCAAGGTAATATTGCCAATTTCTGGGTATGAAGAGGAATTGATTATTGTGTTCCAGTAATAGAGCGCGATTATCCCAAAGTCGTACGGTAGGAGATACTTTTCAGGATCCAGGTTCGCGATTAAGTTCGAATCGAGCTCGTTGATATTGGGGGGAGTATACTTTTCGAGGAGCTGGCTTTTATTTTCGATAAGGTGAATCAGTGCATTATCAATTCCAATCACTACATCTGCTTGAGCCTGGCTCTGCTCCAGAAGTAATCGCGTTACTATATCATTAGCATCCCCTAATCTCGTAATTTGGATATCATCACGAGGTATCCCCGAAACCTCAGAGAAGTTTCCGATCAGATCGTAGTATGGGTCATTAAATAAACTCTCGTAGGTATAAATTACAAGCTGTGAAGCATTGACTCGAGTCGGAGAAAGCAAACTAACAGAATTAATAGTTTGGGCGCCTGCTAAGCTGTAAAATATCAATAATACCGTCAATACATACAATTTTGGTTTGCAGCGGCTCAAATACAAACACATCCGTTTACAATTGATTTTTGGGAGGTCTCCAATTCTGCAAGTAATTTAACCAGGGTTCTCCTGAAGGTTAGGAATATTAGATCCTTTAAACCTGGTCGGGAAAATTCAAAGGTCTATAATTAATATATGTGTCGTATATTTGGGCCCTATAGGAAACTCGCTGGAATCTAGTTTCCTTTGCAATTGGAATAACAGTTAAACGGTTAAATCTCCTTCAGTTGTCTATCTGTTGTCCCCATTTAAATTTTCATTTATCGCACTAGAATGCGCATTAGCTTCTTCTAATAGAGAAGGCGCCAAATCAAGTTGGGAACTTTTGGCCCAGTCCACTACTTCTTTAATCCATTCCCCACAACATCTGCCTGCTGGATTGGTAATTCTGCAATCTTTCCCCTTATTCGCGCCTGTATATTCTTTGATATCCTGTAAAGAGTCACAACACTTTTTTATTAGAAGCTCATAAAGAATCTGTTCTTCCAAAACACCCATACAATAACACATTGGCCGCCCTTCTGTTCGGATTTCCATTTTCTGCATTACGGCAACACGCAGGTCTGACTGGCCAAAGTAACTCTTAGTTTTGTTATTAAAGTAAATTACAGGGCAATTCCGCTCTCTGCAAAAATAAAACCCATTTTCGGTAAGATGGACCCAATATGCAGGATGCACGTGGTTCGTCATTGTTATTTTCCGAAGAGGGAGCCCGTTAGTCCCAGATATAGGACAGAGAGTAGCATCAGTTTTCCTCTCTTCGTGACCATTGATTGATTCAAAAGCGAGCACGTCTCCCCCCACTGACATCACTGTTTTTGTAGAACGTGCCATCTGAAAAAATAACCCCGAACCCATACGATTCCTATTTTGATGATCTATTAGTTCCATTTTATATAAATTAATTTTCATATAAAATATTTTCCCACTGATTTCATCACTTTTGGCAGCTACTACTTCGCCCTGATTTTAAATCAGATCAGTGTGTTATTCCAGCAATCCTAAAAAGGAAAGTCTAGCTAAAGGATGTATAAAAAAACCAGTTATACATCAATCAATATACGGCAATAGCGATCTTGGCGACAATACCAGAGCAGTATTAAGACAGGAAGCATTAACGCAAGGTAAGTGAATATTTCCCTTAGACAAGATGGGAATGTGTTCGTGGAACAACCTGGAGTGTTTCTTTCCAAAAAGGATCAGAAGTCCGTATCAGTCTCAAATTGAAGAATTTTGTTCTCCAAAGTTCTGGTTAATCTGAATCAATGTCACAGTTTTCTTTACTCCCTCGATTTGTCTGATCTTTCGACTAATAAGCGGTCCTAGTAGTTTTATCTTAGGCACTTGTACCTCTAAGAAGAGATCATATTCACCAAAAGTGATAGACGCCTTCTCGACTTCTCCCAACTTGCGAAGTTCTTCTTGAACGCGATATTCTTCCCCTGGGATTACGCACAACAGCACAATAGCGGTAACCATGGAATTCAAACCTTTTTCTAAACGGACCAATACCGAGAGGAATAAACTCACGCGTTGCGTCCGAATGTTTGTTCAATTAGGCTTGAGACCCAAAATCATTATATCTATTTCTTCCGTTTATAACTCTGCTAGTAGGAGAGCATCCCGCTTCAATGCCCATTATTAAGAACTAATTTCCTAAGACTTTAAATAAAATCGTGTAGCCAGACGATTAGATGGTAATGCCAGAATACCAAGAATTATATCGACTCCAATCAAGTCTTTCGGGCACTTTTGACCGCATGGGGTTAACTCAGGAGCTACAAAGCGCATCTACATTCGATGAAATTACCCCGCAAGAACGAGAACAGGTAGCATTTCTGATTGAAAAATTTGAAAACCACTTAGCGGAAGTTCGATCCAATTTGCATTCTGCGGAGGAAATACTTGATCAAAGACTACTTGTTCGTCTTGGTAACTACTATCATGCAATGGGCGAGGAACTCAGGGCCCTAGACTATTATGATTTAAGTAATCTGGTAGAAGAAAATGAATGGGCGCTTTTCAACACTGGCCGAATTTTGTATGACCAAGATGACCTAGAAGGCGCTACTCAGCGTTTCGAAGAAGCCATAAAACTTAAACCTGAGTTTCCACAGGCATTTAGATACTTGGGACTTATTCTGTTCAGAAGGGGTGACAAGGAAGAAGCGCTAATCGAACTGAGACATAGCCAAAAATTAAATCCTAATGACCCCGAGACGAACAAAATACTGGCAGAATATTTTCTGGCACAAGGAGAGAAAAAAGAAGCATTGTCTCACCTAAAAGCTATACACTATCGGGATGAAACGGTTACAGAAAAAATCGAAGAATTAGAACGAAAAAAGTCTCTGTTTAATCGTTTAAAAGATCGGTTTCGTGGGATGGATAGTTGACCCAGGGATCAAAATGAACCAGTACACCCCCATCTCGGAGCTCATCATTCATCCATCTGTTCGACCGCAACAGCAGCGAACGTATGATAAGATTCAACAGAATTGGAAGCAGTTTCATTCGTTTTTTTGCGCTCTTCCAACGGGCTCGGGCAAAACTGACTTGGCAGCGTGTCTTTTGTCGGATTATCTGAAGAACACAGGCTATTCAGAAAAAATTGACATTCTGGTTTCCCGTCGAACGCACCAGGACTTCTGGCTTAATATCCTAAAACAATATGGGAAACGCAACGCTTTTTCCGTAGCCATTTTGAAGGGGAGGAGTGCGTACTATTGCCCTATTGTTAAATCTGGTTCCAATTTTGCTCCCTGCGCTTTCGATTACGAATATGCGAAAACATGCCGAGAACGATCCCGATGTGAATTACTGGAAGCTCGCCGTCAAATCCGAATGGCCAAGGTGCGAATCCTTAATTGGTGGGTGTTCAAGTACGTTGACCTCGGGGAAGCAAAAGCCGCATTCCGGATCTTCGATGAGGCGCACAATCTTCTAAATCTCGAATCTCTGGTTCGCGTAGAGATCAGAAGGTCATTATTAGTAAATGTATGTCGTGACCAGGGTCTTATTGATCAATTTCGAGCATGGGAAAAAAATAAACTGACTAAGAGTAAGTATGCCTTTCTCCCGCTTAAAGAGGGGTTGAGGTTTCTTCGAGATCTTCAAGAAGTTCTGGAACAACGCGAGAGAGAAGCAGCCATTACGCTTGATGCCCAATCTGGAGTCCAGGAACCCGAATCACTTAGGGAACTCGCGAGAATCACGGAGCTGATCCACTCGATTACTGAATTAATCGAAAATCCACAGGCTTCCGATCTGCGTTTCATCTTCCAACGAGTACAGGGTTCAACTCAACCTAATTCTTTGCGTTTCATTGCTCAACCATTTGATATCTCATTCATTTTTTCCAAACTATTTAAAGGAAGCAAGAATCTCTTCATGTCTGCTACAATTGGCGATGGTGAATATTTAGCTAAACTTCTGGGATTGAATACCGAGTATTGTTGTTTTATCAAGGAATCTTCTGCTTTCAAAAAGGAGAACCACCCTTTTGTTTTGCTGAAAGAGGCGCATCGGTTATCCACGGCCACCAAAGAGAAGAAGAAAGACTCGTTTAGAATTCTTACAAGCCAAACTACCCCGTTCTTCAAACTTGCCCGCCAAGAAAAGTTACGAGGACTTGTCTTGGCATCTAGTTTCGAACTAGCGTCTCATATGGAGAAATTAGCCCGGGATGAAAAGCTTAATGTGGTTTCGCATACTGCAGGTAAGTCAGATGAGGCAGTTAAGCATTTTATCTCACAACAAAGAGGAGATGTCCTGATCTCCCCATCCACTTGGGAAGGAATCTCACTTGACGATGATTTGGCCCGCTTTTGCTTAATTCCCAAACTACCGTTTCCAATGATGGCAGACCCTATAATCCAGTATAAGTCGAAGAAATACCCCAGTTTTATAGAAAATAGCGTTCTAGTCTCTATTCAACAGGCGCATGGTCGGATTCAACGTAATCCATCCGATTATGGTGTGACGATCTGCTTTGATGCCAATTTTCGATGGTTACAGAAGAAACGAACCAAAAGTCTCGAACCTTGGTTCACGGAACGTATCCTAGAATTGTCATTATCCGAGACAACGTCTAAAATTCGAGATCTTATCAGAATTATGTCCGTAGTTCAATTGAAAGGGAATGTTGATGTCAAAGATCACTTATTTTCCCGAATGGCCAAGGAAGATCAGAACTGGCTTAAAACAAGCGGTCTTGCTGACCTGTTATCACCCGATAATGACTAAATCTGCTATTCAGTTCCATTTCACGCACAATAATGCATATAAGAATCGCTAAACAACAAATCGATCGCAGATCAATTCTCTGTTTGAAGTAGTAGCGTGGTTGGTATGTTCCGGGACTGGCGATAACTTCGGCAAATGAAGGAAAATCACCAGCCACCTTGGCTGTTTTGGCTTTCTTTAGTTGTTTGTCAGAGGAAATTCGACGGGGGTTGGTTACAATAGGAAAATACATTTCAGAGCGTGTCAGTCTCAATTTCTATACGAACACATCTTTTCTTGACATGTTTTGTTCGGCGCCGACTGATTTTGTCCCCTCTTGGCGCTGGTGGCACGAGAAATAGGGCCCTTACCCAGCAAATATCTATTTTTTTTTGATATTAGGCTGGATAATTATTTTTGGAAGCGTTATACGATCAGCTAGGGCAAATACGCCCTACTATTTCGAACTCAATAGATCTGTCATCTAAGAAAACCTAAAAAATGCAATGTAACGTAATAAAGGTGAAAAAATGAAAAACCCCCAACGAATCGATCTGAATATCGAGGATATCCCGAGAAATTTTCTCAATATCCTTTCAGATTTTTCACAAATACCAGGCAAGCCGTCAATGAACCCACCGTTGAATCCAGCTACAAAAAAACCCGTAGGGCCTGAGGATCTTGTTCCCCTGTTTCCTATGGAACTTATTAAGCAGGAAGTGTCAATGGATCCTCTGATTCCTATTCCTGAAGAGGTTCTTGAAATTTACCGACGATATCGCCCGACACCATTATTCCGTGCGACTCGGCTAGAGAAGGTATTGAAAACTTCAGCGAAGATTTTCTACAAATATGAAGGTGTTAGTCCCCCTGGTTCCCACAAACCCAACACTGCAATTGCTCAAGCCTACTATAATGCTAGAGAAGGTACCGAAAAACTTGTCACAGAGACAGGAGCAGGACAGTGGGGCACAGCACTTGCCTATGCTGGCACATTTTTTGATTTGGATATTGAGGTGTTCATGGTAAAAGTTTCTTATGAACAAAAGCCCTTTCGACGAACCCTTATGGAACTATATGGTGCCACGGTACATCCATCGCCCTCAGTGCATACCGATGTCGGTAAGAAAATTCTTTCAGAGCATCCCGACCACCCTGGATCCCTAGGAACAGCTATTTCGGAATCAATTGAAAGTGTAGTAAGAAGTGAAAATACCAAGTATTCTCTTGGTTCAGTTCTTAATCATGTTCTCCTTCATCAAACAATCATTGGCCAAGAGACACGTCAACAGCTGGCGCAGATAGATGAGACCGCAGATATTCTGATCGGCTGTCTCGGCGGAGGTTCGAATTTCGGTGGTTTTGCTTTTCCGTTCATCCGTGATAAGCTGCGTGGCAATAATCCTGAACTTCGATCTATTGCGGTAGAGTCAACTGCTGCTCCCAAACTTACACAAGGACATATTTCCTACGATTTTGGAGATACGGGCCAAATGACCCCGCTGATGTACATGCATACCCTTGGGCATAAGTTCATTCCAGCTCCTATACATGCTGGGGGTCTTCGTTATCATGGATGTGCGCCGATGGTAACTCATCTCCTCAAACACCATCAAATTGAGGCTGAAGCCTATGACCAGATGAAGATCTTTGAAGCTGCGCGTTTGTTTGCGAAAAGCGAAGGGATAGTCCCTGCACCAGAATCGGCTCATGCTGTTGCATCTGCTATTGATCATGCCCGAAAAATTACTGAGAACGAGGTCACGATTGTTTTTAACCTATCTGGTCATGGTTTGCTGGATTTACTGGGTTATAAAGAATTCTTGGCCGAAAAATTGCCTGAATATCAAATCGATAAAACGCAGATCATCAAGTCTCTCGAACAGATCCCTCAGTTTTGAAGAAACATAGGATAGAAACCAAGCGTCTTTCTATCCTTTTTTTTCTAATTACCTTCTATTTAGTTTAAAGAAGTGAAAGCATTCAGGATCGCCTCCTGATGATGACTTGTTGTTTACCACCTCGACCACTGCATTCCTCTGCAGAAGACACCAATATTAAAAATCAACGATAATTATGAGTTACGAATCATCCTCCGATCGGCCGCAATTATCAAATTCCACGTTTGAAATCCAGAATGTGATCTTTTGTATCGGATTTGTAACCATCTACTACTTCAATCCAGCTTGAAAAGGCTAATTAAGCATTGGCTACGCCTCATGCTTATCATACTTATATCCCAATAAAAAGGATTATTTCCACTGGAGTCTCATTTGCCAACTTTTGAACACACGAGAGGTGCATGATTGTGTTTTTAACCCTATTTCCGCCTATCAAAATTGACGGCAGCGAAAAATTGGAACTTTCCATTGAAGGACTAGAAACTCTTAAGCAAATCCAAGTTACACCAGAGAAGATAACCGTCTTCCTGGAGATAAACGGGCAATCTCGACCTTATGAGATAGTTACTTTCAACACTCCCCTAAAAGATGTCCATAAACGGATAGATCCAGGAGATGGACATGAAGAGTTTCCACTTGAATTAATGCCCTTAATCACAATTGAATTTTTGGAAATGTTAGCTTTGAAGATTGGGGGTTACACGCTCATTAGTAATGAGCCCCCTGAGGTTGGATTCGGTGAATTTTGGAGGGGAGATCGATATCCCATTTCTATAAGGGGAACTACCAGAGAATTGTATCCTAATGTCGCTGAACTGAAACCAATGAGAAGAGATTATATCGTAGCCTTAGAAGGCTTGTTAAACATCGATTTTGAGGAACAACTGGAAAATTCTTTGGCTACCTTCATAGATAATGTATTAAAACCCATGACAGACACAATGAATGGATTATTCGAGAGACGAAGGGATCTAGATAGCGATGAGGCAGTGATCAATATAATCGGGAGTGACTTCAAAAAACTCATCACCCGAACTGAAGATCTCATTTCCATTGTTAATTATAACATGAACCAAACATCCGAAAGGAATAAGGCGTTTTTAAGACTAACGCTTCCACTTATGGCTAAACAGGCACTCATCGAGAATTTTGAGGAGTATTTTGACCTAGAAAAACACGAGAATCTGACTAAAGTTCACATAAAGGAAAGAAAGTCAATAACGGCAGAAGAAATGGCACACCTCGCAAGGGAAATGTTTTCATAGATTGAGTTAATCCGATCCTATCAGGATTGGACGCGTTGGTAACGTGGATCTATCCCAATCTAAGCTTATAGAATTAATCTCTTGTTCTTGGTTAGAGATCTTATTGTAAGTGGAACCGATCCTTTTAGCATGATGCGTGCTAGACAGAAAACCGTCAAAATCGATGGCGGATACGTGGTCATGATAGACGGATCTGAAAAAATCCTCAGTCTACCTTTTGCAGGACTTGTAAGGATTGAGTCATACCAACAAGTGAGTCGTAGATTAAAGGAAATGCTTTCTACTACATTTACCAAGCTTAAGGATCCCCTTATGACGATTTCCATCCTTGTGCTCCCAGTAATCCCGCATTTAAAACTGACAGATAAAGGTCTAGTTGAAGTCGACCGTTTTATGTTTGTTGATATAGTTCCCAACTGAAAGCTATCTCCAGAAACTTGATAAAGATACAAACACCTTCAGTAGTAGAACCACCGAAGTGAAAGAAGACATGCTTATTCTGTTCCCCCAGAGTGAAAGATTGACAGTGACGGAACATGACCACGTTGGCCAATCTAATTTGTTAACAATAAGCAAAAAAGTCTTAGTTGAACTAGAATGAACGGCATCATACAGCACGCAATCTATAATCTCCCTATAAGCTATACTTTGTTGTCTAGCAGGGGTTACGAATTAGAATTTTCGGGATCCTTATCTTATCATGTTATAGATCTTGAACGATTACGTGAAGTCACGGAAGGAGAGCTGGAATTACCCGTGGTCAACACATTATTAAATTTCATTATTCAACAAACTATAAATTCAATGCTTAAGGACTTGGCAATAGAGGAACTTGATGAAAAACGACCGATTATCATTAATCGGCTCAAAGTCGCTTTTCGGAATGAATTTTGGGCACGGGGATTAGAATTCATTGATTTTCAAAACTTTACAGTCTGGAGCTTTGATAGCGGCGGCACCTGAGTTTGAGGGCCTTTTTGCTTTTGAGACTAAAGAGGAACGCATTTGCCGCTTATATTGATAGTCGGACTTCCCGGAACAGGAAAAACTACTTTTGCTCGTAAGCTCCAAACTTTTCTGCCCGAAGATGTCATCTACTTGAGTACAGATAGTATTAGAAGGAATATCTTTCAACCATCGACTGTTCGTGCGGATCCTGGTGAATACGATGTAGGCATTTATTCAACCGCCAGTAGGGATCTGGTGTATCAAATACTATTGTTTATTGGGGAGCTCTTGCTCGGATTAAACCATGTCCTCATCATCGATGGAACTTTTTACACACAAAAAAAACGGAAACAATTTTTCAGCATCTGTGAGCGATTGAATCAAGGCATTATACTTATCGAAACGAGATGTTCTGAAGAGATTGTAAAAGCTAGGCTCGAAAAAAGGATTCGACAGGAGGAATCGGCCAGTGACGCGGATTTCGGAATCTATCTCAAGATAAAAGAGCAATTTGAACCTCTCAAGCGCGAACGTCTCATCGTGAACACAGAACTCGATCCCACCCCGATCTTAGAGGAAGTGAAGAAGCGGCTTGCAAGGCTTTAATCCTGACTTACTTACTTCTCCGAAAGCATATCCGCATTCAATTGAAGATGAAATTGTGGTACGAGAAACCCATGTGTCCTGGGTTTTTTTAACTGGAAATTTCGCTTATAAAATTAAAAAAGAAGTGAAATTTGGAGATATTCTGGATTTCTCCACTTTAGAACTTAGGAAAAAGTTCTGTGAAAAGGAAGTTGAGTTAAATTCACGTTTTTCGCCCGATATCTATTTAGGTACATTCACAATTGATAAAGAGGGTATAATTAATGGAAAAGACGAGGTTATTGAGTACGGAGTCCTAATGAAACAACTTCCCGAAAAATGCCTTATGAGTAACCTCTTGGCAGAAAAAAAAGTGACAACGAGTGCTATCCGTAAAATCGCACTTAGCTTAGCGGAGTTTCATAATAAGGCTGAAAAGGTTCCAGAGTGGGGTCACCTTAAATTCATAGAAGAGAAATGGGATGAGAATTTTCGGACAACCTCGCAGTTTCGTAAAATAGATCCAGATTTTCGGCGAAAAGTTGAAGGATTCATGTTAGGTAATCGGGGCCTCTTCCAGGAACGTATCAACGAGGGCCGAATTACTGACAACCATGGTGATCTTCAAAGCCATAATATCTTCCTTTTACCCGAAGATGAGGTTAGAATCTTTGATTGTATCGAATTCAACCCTTTATTACGGTACGGGGATGTTGCTGAGGACGTTGGATTTCTAGCTATGGATATCGACTACTGGGGTGAACCTGCCCTCTCTAAAACATTTGTTGGCGCATATATCGAGCATAGTGGAGATGAAATGCTGGAAGAAAATATTGCCTTCTTTAAGTCGTATAGAGCGTATGTTCGGGGCAAAGTGTATGGATTTCAGGCGACCAATGAAACGAATGAGGAGGAAAAACAAAAGCAGCTCGAGATGTCCGTGAGATATTTCGAATTAGCACATTCATATACTTCAGATTTTGCCTAATTCCTTAATTTATGGCCGTTCAATTATCATACTGACCGATTCGCCACCTCCTAGACAGATGGTGGCCAAACCTCTTTTTTTCTGTTTGTTCACGAGGCCGTAATAGAGGGTGGTTAGTATGCGAGCTCCAGATGCTCCTAAGGGATGTCCTAATGCCACAGCTCCACCTTTTATATTGAAAATCTCATCTGGGAGTTCCAATTCCTTTTGAACTGCACAACTCGCAGATGCAAATGCTTCATTGTGTTCTACAAGATCCAGATCTTTAATGGCAAGCCCTGATTTATTGAGCAGGTTTTTAACTCCCTCTATGGGTGCTTCCATAACCCATTCTGGTTTCGTGGCAGATGTTCCATAATCAACTATTCGTGCGAGTATCGGAATTCCATTATCCTTAGCAAAATCCTCATCCATCACAATTGTTGCACTCGCCCCATCGGAAATCGGAGAGGCATTACCGGCTGTAACTCGTCCTTCTTTCTTGAACGCTGGTTTAAGTTTCCCCAATGCCTCTATGCTAGTATCCTTCCTGGGTCCCTCATCTTGTGAGATTATTTGGGTTCCCTTACGGGTTGGTACTTCAACTGCGACTATTTCGTCCTTGAATGTCCCATTATTCATGGCACTTGCTGCCAATCTGTGACTACGATAAGCAAATCGATCCATGTCTTCTCGAGAAATGTCAAAACGATCTGCAATGATTTCCCCGGTCATTCCCATTGCAAAATCGTTATAAATATCATATAATCCGTCATGATGCATGGAGTCTATTAATTCAGCGTTACCATATCTATAACCCGCCCGTGCTTTTGGTATTAGATATGGGGCCATAGACATGTTCTCCATACCACCTGCTACCACGACCTTATAATCCCCAGCTTTAATTGATTGTGCAGCCCATACTACTGCCATCAAGCTAGAGCCACAAACCTTGTTAATAGTCACGGCGCCGACTGTGACAGGAAGACCTCCATAAATAGCAGCCTGCCTAGCCGGATTTTGGGCACAACCCGCTGTGATGACTTGTCCCATTAATACATGGTTTACAAGCTCAGGGGCAAGATCAATACGTCTAACTGCCTCTTTGATTGCTACGGCGCCAAGTTTAGTCGCAGGATAATTAGCAAACGCTTTGAGGAGTTTACCCATGGGAGTTCTTACAAAACTGACGAGTACTGGTTGGATCATTCCAAAACACCTATGATTTCTCTTCTTATACTTCTTGAATCGTCCAAATGGGAATTTCATCAAGATGCAAAAAAGGAAATCGTTGGGGGGAGGGGGCTAAGAAATCGGCATCTTCCTGACATGCGAGGTACCCAACTGGAGAAAATTGACATGTATTCTATGATAAGGTATTCCTCATAGATTCGAAAAGCTCAAACTCAAAATCTCGTGGACTTGCGCGAAGACCACTTGTGTATTTGGTAAACGATCAAGGTTTTTTCCTACCAAATCTCTAAATTTCTGCATTTGCTTTTTCGACCCATGCATTGCTACTGCGATTCGAGGCTGGATATCCAACACCATTTTGAGGCCATTCTCGGGTGAACATGAAGGAGAGGGGGTACCCGTCGGGATGAATGCCAAGTCTGCACCATATTCCGTTAATGGAACATAACCCGAATCAGCACCATGAAACAATTTACATTCATCCCACTCAACACGGAAAACTGTGATCGGTCTTGGATGAACTCCAGCTACAGCCTTAATGGTAAATCCATTGATCTTGACCTCTTCTCCAGATTTGGAACTAGTGAGCATATGAGAAGGGATGTCACCTGTCAATTCAGCAGCCACGTCAGGCTCAGCAACAATCGGGGCCTGTGTTACCTCAAATAATTTTTTTGTGGTAGAGCGGCCGAAGTGATCCCAATGGGTATGACTGTAAAGTTGGAGATCTAATGTCTGTATACTGGCTATATGATTATATGACAGACACTTTTCGCCTAAATCGATCGCGACCGTCTTTGTTTTGGTCCGTAGAAGAATGCCTGCCCATCCAAAATATATGAAACAAACCTCATTTTCCTCAATTTGAGTTCTATACAGTTCACGAATCACTTGAGGATCTGATTTTTTTTCTGATATGATTGTAACCTCCTTAACCTGCTTGGGGAATATTTTTGATGATGATCTTTATCTTTTAGAGTTCTTGATCTGTGAAAATTGTATCCGAGTTTGCTGACCCATTTTTAAGAATTCCCTTATGAGGAGAAAATGAAATTGAATAATTAGAGAAGAGGATCAAAAACTAAAACAATTTTACGAAATTATTCGTGCCATCTATTTGTTACTATATTGGAAAAATCGAATCGGGGTTCTATTCACCAAAATCTAGCTTTTTTGGCCCACGAGAAGAACGTATCCTCCGTATTCTTTGAGGTGTTTATTGATCATATTGTCAACTTTTTGGGCTCTTCTGAAGCGGCTGTCTCGCAGTAATTTCCATATAACTTTTGGATAACTAAAAAGCATAAAAGACAATAAGTTTCTGAATCCAATCTCCCTTAAGGTCGTGGAGGAGGGTTCCATATATTCCTTGAATTCTATTATCTTTAAACCTGAGTTTTCTATTAATTGCCGAAGGTTTGACGTAGTGAAGAAGCCATTAATCGCAGGATGTTTATCAAGAAGTTCTATGATCTCCGGGGAAGGTTCAAAGTCCACAATCGACTCATTTATTCCTAGAAGTCCACTAGGTCGTAAGACTCGAACTATTTCACGTATCGCGTTTATTTTTTCTCCAAGAAGAGGTGTTAAGACTGATTCGCTAAGTGCGACATCAAAAGTATGATCGCTAAATGGCAGTTCAAAGACGGTTTGAACACGAAAATCTACCTTATCAGCAACATCTTCCTTTTTGGCTCTTTCAATCGCCTTTCTTATCATAGCTTCCGAAAGATCGATTCCCACAACTCGAGCATGATATTCTTTGGCAACTTCGCATGCCGTGTTTCCAGAACCACATCCGACGTCAAGAACATAGCTAGTTTCGTCTATATGACACAGGCTCACTAATTCCTTTGTAGCATTTTCACCTCCCAGATGAATACCCGGTAATACACCGGACAATTCTCCAATGAAATCATACCATTCTTGTGTATCAATTTCCTTTCTTGTCATCATGGTGCACTAAAGCCATACTCGTATCGAACTATTATTTTGAAGAATGAAGATCAAATAAGAAGGAAAATTCTATTGGGTTGTCATAGACAATTATAGATCAGAGAACTTCTGATACGGATAGAAAAGACGTGAGATTATTTAAGGATTTAATACCGAAGCGAATCCATCTGTTCCCAATCATGTAATAATATGGGCAAATACGAAGATGAGATTTGAAAAGACTTCTGGAGATAGATTCTTGCTTCAGTAAGAGGTAATGAGGAACATGGGGTTGATCTAATTTGAAGGAAACTTGAAATATTCTAACCTTAACTGCTTATTAAATGTAATTTTGCTTGATCTGCGTTTTTGGGGAAAATCTATGGAGATTCACCCACAGTCCCTGGGGATGGCTCGATGCCTGGAGTGATTTGGATATCAGGGGTCTTATCTTCTTGCAATGTTGCTTCTACCTTTGTAAATCCAGTAAATAACCAGGAATATGCCAAAAAGAATAATCCTGCTCCGCAGGTAACAAGAAGAAAGGTTGTTATTCCAATAGCTCCTGCAATAGTACCAGTTAGGATCATCCCCAGAGGGGCAGTTATTTGGGCAATGGTAACCCGGACAGAAAACACTCGTCCCAATTTCTCTGGGGGAACAACTTTCTGCCATATGGTTTGAGACGACACATTTGCGACTGGTAGCATAAAACCTAGAAGAAACATTCCAATCCCAGCGACCAGAAAGAAATTGAAAGGGGTAACAGCAATAATAAACACTCCAACATACATACAGAATATACCAATTCCAACTCCATAGGCATTATTAGAAAATCCCTTCCAACTGGACATTAGGAGAGCTCCCAAGATTAAACCTAACTGCTGAACTGCCATCATGAATGCTAAATCACCCGCTCCCCCTGAATGAATCTTAGTTACATAGAGGGGTAAAAGGATGAAGAGAGGCGTTACGAAGAAATTTGCAGCTGTAAATACTGCCAGGAGGGCCAATAGGCCCTGTTTGTTTCGGATAAAGGCCAAACCCTCTGTGAATTCGACCCGAAATGGCATTTTTTCCTTTTTCGCGTGATCAACAACTGAGGGAATGGTGATCATAATCGTCGGTATTACTGCAAAAACGAATGTTATCGCATCGATCCAAAGAACCTCGTAGAGCACCCAAAATTCAAGAAGCAACGCTCCAATGACAGGTCCGATCAGATAAATAATGCCATTTAGCAAATATTGAATTCCATTCAATCTACTAAGTTTCTCTTTTGGAACCAGGAGGGGGGTAATTGCTTGAACCGCGGGTCCGTGGAAGGCTTGAAATACGGCTCGAATGGCGGTGACTGCCAAAACAGTCCAAATGTCGGCCTGTCCCACCATGAATAAATAAATCAAAAGTACGGTAACAAGGGCCTGAATAAAATCAACAGACGCGATGATCTTCTTTCGGCTCCACCTGTCTACAAATACCCCCGCGATAGGAGTTAAGATAATAGTTGGTCCAAAGCCAACAAAAGCGGCCAATGCCAGAAATGCCTCACTATTGGTTTCAATAGTAATCCACCAAATAATGGCGAATTGGACGACACTTGAACCCAGCAATGAAACCATTTGTCCAACTATGAATAATATATAGCCCCTAAGATTGTATTGGGGTCCTTGGTTTTTGTATTCACCGATGGAGCTGTTTGTACTCACTGTTTTATTCACCAAATAACGATTTAGTCGCGCGCTGAACGAGTGATTTTTAAGCTATCCTATGTGGCAATGTTAGTGAAGATGGATCACGACAATGTCGGCTCGCCTAATGAAACAGGAAAGCGCACACCTTTAGTACCCCAAACTATCCTTAGATCGCCAGCTAAAGACAGAATCCTGAATCATTGGGCCACGATTCCAGCGATTGAGGATATTGCCGATTTTTCCGCATTTGACTTGATCACAAAATCCGAGATTAGATCCGCAATTATGGACCTAATGCGCCTGGGACACGAGGAATTTGATCCAGTTACTAAAAAATCTGTGGTACGACATGCATTTACGGCGAAAGAAATTCTCACACTAATACGAAGTCAAACAAAGAAAAATACAAAACTTTCTAATGTATATTTCCACCTAGGACTTCTGGAAGAGAAAGGGTTCATTGAACCAATTGCGTCAATTAAAATCGGAAGAACGACAACTTCTTTCTTTGGAAGAAAGGCCAAGCTCTTCTTCGCGCTAGCGGATTCAGGAAAAGAGGAATTCTTGGAAGATGATAAGGCTGGTAAATTTCTGGCTTTACTTGCTAAAATGGATCCAGGCGCATCTCTTAACGATCACAAGGAACTCATGAACCAGCTTCGTGAGCGGAGAAATGAACTGCATTCATCGATCAAGAAATGGATTTCTCTGGAAGAAAATGAGAAGATACTTGTCAAGTTAAATATAGATTTGCGAGATCTTTACGGTTTTCTTTTGTTCGTTCTCTCTGAAAGCCAATTTCCAAACGAGGCCAGTCTAAAAATGGCCAAAATTCTCAACATAAAATGAATCACTCGAATTGCAATTGCATCCAAAGACGTATTGATGGTTAAGAGCAAAAGCCCATCTAAGGAGGGCCTTGACCAATCTGTTAACCCAATTCGATCAGAAACTTGCATACAGAAGTAAATGATTAAATCCCAACAAGAGTTGATATCCATTGGCAAAAAGACCTTGCGTGACTTGACTACAGTCACGGAACTCGAGGCATTCCTAACGAGGCCAGTGTTCCGATTAGATCACAATAATCACGAACATGATCATTGGGACGAGTTCAAGGGTTTATTGAGAGACGACGAAATAGCGCCCGAGACCTGGCGATGCTACATCCACGAACCAATGGACAAGAAGGGCTTTAATCTGACTTCGTTATAGGAGGATGTCAAAAGATCTAAGGATTAGGAAAAACGAAGAGCTAATGTCTATAATTGTCCGTGCAATACGAGTTGCCGCTAAAAGCCCATTATTGTTCCTGAACGTTCCTGAACGTGTCCTTCATGTTCCTGAACGTTGTCTACTCATATTTTACCAGGAAGGGGATCCGAAAAAAGATTACTGGTATGATGCATCGACAAATATCTCCAAATGCAACTAGGACGAAAATCACGTCAGGAATAGCTCCCCTCACCTCTAAATCTCGCGAAAGTTTAAATAGATGTTTTTCGCTGTTAAAAGAAGAAATGATCTAATGTATGAGGAGTGGGTAGAGTGATAAAAACCCAGCTAATAATGATCTTGATATCTGTTTTGATAATACAGATTCCAGATGAAGTTACTCTCGGTGTTCATAACTCCTCTCAAAATACTATTCATATCTATGATAACGACAACTTCAAAGACCAAGCAGCAATTAATGGATGGGATTTGAATCAAACCCGTAATGGATCCCTTTTAAAACCGTATTTAATAGAAGGAGAAACGTTTAAAGGGATTACCCGTTATGATGCCCCACCTGCAATCTTTATATCCAACACGGATGTTTATTTCCGAATCAAAGACTGTCAAATTTCAGGTGGATTTTCCGGAATCAGTTTAATAAACGTGTCAAATGGAAAAATAGAACAAAGTTCAGTTATGGGTAATGGAAGATATGGGATTCACGTGGATTCATCAGATAACATTACCATTCACGACAATAGAATACATCCACGAGATGGTGCAAACCCAAATGAAGGATTCTATGGGATTCATATTATGGATTCACAGAATATTGTCATCACAAGGAATGAAATTTACAATAATGAATTATTCGGATTTTTCATGGAAAACTCAAACGATATTGAAATGGATGGAAACACCATTTATGATTCCCTTCAAGGAATAGTGGTGGTAAACTCATATAGTTTCAGCATTACTACTAACGATGTTTCTGGAGGGGAAAAAGGAATTGAGCTTTATAGATCGAACAATAGCATAGTTAGTAGTAATGTCGTCTATGATGCCAACTGGGGCGGAATTGATATAGTAGAAGGTAAAAACTCGAGCATTCTTAATAATACCTGCTATGGGAATAGGGATGGAATATTAGTTGAATCAACAGGGATTTGTGCCAATAACTCAATCTTTAATAATTCTGTTAACGGGATACAAGTTCATTCTGACAATGTAGCGATAGAAAATAACATAATAAGCCAGAACAATGGTGTCGGAATCAAGGCAGTTTCTGGTAACGGAATTCGGGTATCAAATAATCATGTTACACAGAACCAACGCGGTGGTATTGAATTTCGGAGTATCATCGAAGGAACCATCTTCAATAACTCAGTAATAAATAACGGCAACGAAGAGAAACCACTATATCCCGGGGATCCCAAAGACGGGATCTTCTTGTATTACTCGGATTACTGTGTGATACGGAATAATACGATTAGTGAGAATCCAGATAATGGAATACACTTCTATGGAAGTAGCAGAAATCTGATAGTAAACAACTTAATCTCCTACAATCATCAACACGGCATTAGCATTACTGGGCCCTCCCAGTATAATACTATTAATCATAATAAGATTATTGACAATAAAGGATATGGTATCTTTCTGGGGGCAGACAACAATACAATCTATGAAAATGAATTCTCTAATAATGAGATGTCCATCGGCTATCCAGAAACCTACCCCACAAGATGGAGTCATTTAGTATTTCTATTTTTGGCTCTCGGAATTGCTTTCTTGAAGGAAGTGAAGGGAAAGAGGAAAAAACTCAATAGGCTTAATTGAGGGAGTAATGCATGACCTAGTGCCATTGTGCCGTTTCTCAATATTGATACCCCCTGAATTCTCAAGCAGATAAATTGTATAATTTTGCCGCTAGAATCCGCTTTATGGAGTTTTATAGATATCGCAAATCATTTCCCTACTTTTATCTGCCTGGATGTTCTGTTCAAAGTAGACAGCCCTGGCTTTTGATCACCGAAAAACTTTCAGAACGTGACTCTTCCTTTGTCTGATGATAATTACTTCAATCCAGCTTTATTATCCGGAAGCTCAAGTATTGAAGGGGTGATTAGTTGGATCGAGGGTTGCGGAAGGTATAAAAGGAGGGTAGATCGGATCAAATCAGAGATCTAGTCTAAGAAATTGGAAGGAGAACGGATTTCGGATGGAAAAAAGACCCTTAGTGACATAAAGACGGTAGTAGAACTCGAAGCGTTTCTGACAAGGCCCGAGTTCCGACAAGATCCCTATAAATATGAGGATCGGGACTTTTCGGAGTTTTGGGCTATATTAGAAGACGAAGGAATAGCGGCCGAGGCCTGGATCCGTTACTCCTACGAGGAAATGAATGGAAAAGGCTTCGATCTCAATCCATTGCGGGAGGATGTCAAAATAGCAAGGGATTGGGAAGTTTTGCTGGATTACGAGGCGTTTTATGCTCGGGTCGCCGTGGATCCCAAGGCCCTCAAAATCCTCTTGTTTTTGTTCGAACCTCCCCCGTACGGGCATATCCCAGACGATCTCTGGATCATTAAACTGGAAATTCTACCTAGTCGTGCCGACTTTCGGCGAAGATTAGAATCCATCTTAGGTGATTGTGGTACCTGGGCGAGTGAGGAAGGCCACAAGGCGGTGCTTGATGAAATCGATAAATCAATTGACAAGTACGAACTGTGGGAGAAATAAATATCTTAGATTCGGCCATGGCGAGCATGGTCCGCTTTGTGGGGGCCGTGTTGTGTGGGCTCAACCATATGCTGTTTATTTTTGGTTCACTGACCATAAACGGAGATCGAGGTAAGCTCTATGAATCCTATCAGCTGAAGTAGCGCGGGATGAGGCTGCATCCCGTGCCAAGAAATTAAGCCGGGAGGAGGAGGATCTTACCCGCGAAGTCCAAATTCTCAAAAAATGGTCTCCAGTCCCTTTAACAAACTTTAGAAGTAATTCAAACTCAATTTAAATCTCTCTATGGACTTTTTTTGCGCAAAATTGAGTAATGCTTGATCCAACCCAGTCCAAATTAACCATACTCTCAGTATTGCCACAACACCCAGCCTTTTAAAGAGATTGTAATTTAAGTCAAATATGGTGTATGGAGAAATCACGGAGAAAATATCAGCTTTCGCCTCCATACAAGAATCTGTAAAAATCTTAAAAACGATGACCAGGATGGAATCAAGTGTCGAACGGCTACATGATCGAGGTTGATAATTTAACAAAAAATTACATATCAAAAAAGCGTTTAGGACTGATCAAAAGTGAGAAGAAGGTAGTAGAAGCCTTAAAGGGAGTATCTTTCCATGTAGAACAGGGGGAGATTTTTGGACTGCTAGGTCCGAACGGTGCAGGCAAAACTACATTGATCAAGATTCTAACTACCTTGCTTCTTCCAACATCGGGTACCGCAAAAGTCAACGGGTTCTCACTGGAGGAAGACCAAGGAATTAAGGCGTCGATTGGCGCCATGTTAATGGGGGAACGCGGATTATATTGGAAACTAACAGGCCGAGAGAACTTAGAATATTTCGGATCACTATATCATGTCCCGAAGAAGACGCGACGGGAGCGAATCAAGTCATTATTAGGTCTCTTGGAACTGGAAGAGTTTGTAGATCGGACGGTCGAAACTTTATCATCGGGGCAGAAGATGAAAATGGTATTTGCCAGGTCTTTAATCAATGATGCCCCACTTCTGATGTTAGATGAGCCGACCAACACTCTTGATGTAAAAGAGGCAAGGAGACTTCGGCAGATAGTTCGAGAACAGAATGAGGATCGTGGAAAAACGATTGTGTATTGTACCCATATTATGCAGGAAGCAGACGAACTTTGTCATCGAATTGGAATCATCGATAAGGGACAGATTATCGCTATTGACGAACCTGAAACATTGAAAGAGAATCTTCAAGAAACAGACAATTTGAGTATAGAAGGGACTATTCCTGAAATAGCCATTTCGGCAGTAAGTGCTTTACCAAATGTTCTGACAGCAAATATTCTGACGAAACGTAATGGAGCTAATGGATCTGCCAAAGAGACACCTTATCTCAATGTAGTATGCAGGGATAGCCGCCTGGCGTTACCAGATATTATTACGGCTTTAAGTAAAAACGGTGCCGTTATTCGAGATCTCTCACGAATTGAAACCACTTTGGAAGATGTTTTCCTTTCGAAGACCGGGCGTTCCTTAATGGAGGACACCAGTGAGGGGACAGTTTCAAGACCGACCTCTTAGGAGGATATTCGATCAATGACTGTTACCGTACCAAAACCATCTCTGGGTAGCCATTGGAGCGTCACATGGAATACATTCATCATCAGACTCAAAACTATTTCACGATACAAAGGAAGCCTCCTTATGGATATCTTACTACCGCTTTTCTTCGCAACAATGCCAATTCTCCTTGGGCAAGCCATGGCAGGATCCATAGAAGCTGCTTCTGCGAATTTTCGACTGAATACAGGATTTTCCAGCGCGAATTACGTCGCTTACATGATAATTGGAGCCAATGTCTTTGCCTCTGTGTTGGCAGCCTTTTGGTTGCTCGGGTTCTATATCAGGCGAGAACAGCTGTCGGGAACACTGGAGCCCGTATTTATGACACCCGCTAACAGACTTAGCGTTTTCGGGGGGATTGTCCTCTACATTCAAGCACGCACAACATTTACTTTCCTTGCTGGTTATTTTTTAGGATGTTTATTATATTCCGTTAATCCACTCCAAGAGGGTTTTCTTGCGTTTATATTGGCCTATCTTATCCTAATGGTCGGATTAATTCCCGTATTTGGGCTGTCTTTCTTAATGGGGGCCGTTACTTTGAAAGTAAAACAAGCAAACAGCCTATTTAACACCCTTCAATGGTTTATAGGAATACTAATGGGAGCGTTTATTCCCATAACTGTCTTACCCGCATTTATTCAGATTTTGGCCTTGCTTTTTCCAGGGTATTATCTAAATTACACTGTACAGGCGACACTTACAGGTCTAGACTGGTTTTTTGGTAGTTTATACTTGGATGTCGCGGTATTGTTCATATTTGCTTTGATCTGTGTATCACTTGGTTATAGGATCTTCGACAGAAGCGAGTCACGTAGTAAACGTGCTGAAGGAATCGGACAGTTTTAGGAGGACATAAAAATGGGATATGCGACTTCTTCAAAGCAACAGATTGAATCTGGATCATGGTGGAGTCAATTTTGGGCCATGGTACGTAAAGAATTCATCGTTCTAACTCGATACAAACTCAATTTCGCCCTCTCATTTCTTCAAGTTTTTCTCATAATGTTTATTTTTACGGGAGCGGCCCTTATCCTGACCCCGGCTGATAAAGCAGAATACAGTGTCGGTTTGATGTTTTATTCCTTTGTACTATTCATTTTTCTCTCGACCGCCCTTTGGGACATCGGTAACTCACTAAGAGAAGAACAATATCAAGGAACCCTTGAAAGTCTCTTTATGACACCAATTAGCTACCTTTCCACCCTTGTTTCCCGTATCTTTTCCAACATGGTTTGGACTTCCTTAAATGTTGTGTGGGCATTCATATTTATGTCACTTATCTTTGGTAAACTTCCTCTCCTAAATGCAACACTTGGGCTGTTCATTCTAGCATTGAGTCTATTCGTTTGCTTTGGATTCTCCTTTGGGTTTGCGAGCCTAGCGTTACGCTACAAAGAGTCAATGAATGTATTAACCAATTTCCTTCAATTCATTTTAATGATTGTTTGTGCCATGTTCTTCCCTTTTTCAGCCCTTCCTGACATTTTATTATTTATTTCAAGGTTAATTCCATTGTCGTACTGCGTGGATCTCTTTCGTTCAACAATGATCGGTGTTTCGCCTGAACTGCTTCCCTATGACCTCGAATTTATTCTTGTAGTAGGGTTCGCTATTATCCTACCTTTGCTTGGAATCTGGTTCTTTAAACGCACGGTGTTCAAGGCCAAGCAATTGGGTAATTTGGCAGAATACTAAGGGACCGGTGGTATTCTCCAGCGTTTTTCTATATGATGATCAACATTCAACATTAATCTGGATATAACCCAACTTTGAAAGGTGAGTGTTCGTATGACCTCTTCACAATTATGGGATCGAACCGAAATCGCAAGTTTAGATGAATTCAAGGGGAAAATAAGGCCAATCAATCTTGAAACAGATTCAGGAAAACTCGCAACATTCTTTAATGAAATTGATGATCTTTGGCCAGGTTCATTTACTCAAGGCCTGAAATATAACGAGAAACGAGCCCGGGAATTTGTTGAAAAGAGAAGTGCGCTGGAGACCTTTGTTGCTTTTGACCAAGAACGCTTAGTCGGATATTGTTCGGTTCATAAACGGATGGAAGAACCTGATGTATCGTATATTGGAATATTGGGCGCCCATCCCGATGTATTGGGCCAGAAATATGGAAAACACCTTTTATTGGCCGCCGTAGAGTTTGCTGTGGGAAATGGTCATCAAAGACAGGATCTGCATACTTGGCCATCCAATATGAAGGCAGTTCCGCTTTACAAAAAAATCGGGCTTCAATGGGTTCCAGATACGAATGTATACATGCAAAACTATGTCCCGAGTATCCTTCAAAACGCATTTTGCAAGCCATTTTTTGAGAAACACCCGCAGTGGTACATAAACCAGGTACGAGAGATCCAACAGGCACCAGATGACACAACTTACGGGAATGATCTGAAAGGATTTGTTTATCGTTTCGAAGAGGGAAACGATGTTCTCGAGGTGATAGTCGATCGATACAGTCGTTCAATTGTAGGAATTACTCGTGAAATCAACGGGAAGAAAATCAGCTGTATTTTACAACAAAACCGACACGAAGTATTTACAGGGACTGAGGAAAACCTGTCTCTTAGCATCACGAATGAGGAAACGTCTTCCGATCTCCCAATTACGGTCTCTTTTGAGGGTTCTAAGGAAGTTCGAATAACCAGCCTTCAAGAAACCATCGTTGTTCCTCCAGGAGAGACGGTAACTCTGGAAAAGACCTATAATATAGATGATTCCACCTTAGATTCAAATATTAACCGTAAAACTCCCTCAATTAAAGGAAAACTTATAATTAATGGCGTAGCATTCACTCTTGAAACGGGGATGAAGGCACGCCAACAGGTTGAGATCTCACTGACTGAGACTTCTTGGTGGATTCCTACGGGAGATCAGAAAATTCACCTAAAACTGCAAAACCGTTCCACTAGGGTTTCAACTGGAAATCTAGTTCTGTGGACGAATTCAAATATTGAAATTACACCATCGATCATACCCATAACTTTAGCTCCGGAAGAAAATGCCGGCGTCTCATTTCAGATTACTACTCCTCACATCAAGGATCCAATTCCAGGCATAACCTTATATTGTCAAGCACGTCTGGAAGAGAGTTATAGTCGTATCTATGAGATTCCTTTGTTTGTTGCAGATAAACCAATGCTGGCAGCGAGCCTGGTCCAGGATCGAAAGGAGGTAATTCTTCAAAATCAGTTTATAAGATGCAATATCAATCTTGAAGGTGCAACTCTAAATCTTAGATCTGCAGATCCGACAAGTATGGGGATCGGTTTAGGAACCTTTGATTATGGTCCTCCGTTTGGTTTCTCAGAATTTGGCCAAATAGAATTTTCTTGTGAAGTAATTAATCAAACGCATTCCATTTTGGTTCGTTTGACAAAGAAAAGCCAAACAAATCCAAACCTAGTATTTCATCGGGTCTTCCAACTCAGTCCGGGAGAAACCCATGTGTGCTGCTGGGAGGAAATCGAGAACCTGGGTTTGATAGATGATTCTGCAACAATCTTAATCCATCCTAATTTCATCGAAGGGATTCAGCTTCCTCTAGGTCTCACATACCTCGTTTTCGATGGTACAGGAGTTTCAGGGCCCAATTTCTACTGGCCTGCAGCTAGAGGAGATCTACCGGAAGGAACAGATCGATATGAGCCATGGATCCTCATTCGATCTGGAAAAAATGGTTTCTACCATATTTTTGAGACCACCAATGTTCTAGCTGATCCAAGTAGGAGTAAATTAGTGACACTGGAAAAAAGCATTTCCATTCCTCCATTGAAATCGAGTGTTGGCCCCAGAAGTTGGTTGGGATGTGGTCGTGGAATGGATGTTGTGGAAGTACGTTCCCTCGCTTTTTATCTTGTAAAAAAGGAAAGAACATCTCCTCTGGACGGAGTTTTGAAGACCAAACCATTTTTGGCGCTGGAAATTCCGGCTGATCAATTAGTCATTGGAGATAAACAAACTAAAATCAATCTAACGTTATCATCGACCAGAAGTCTACCCTTGGATGGAAAGCTGACAGTTAAGCTCCCTAGTGGATGGGAAGCTGCCTCCACTCAATTTCCAATCAAAAGTTTGAATCTTTTGAATCCCCATAGCGTTGAACTTATCCTGAAGATTCCATCGGAGGTTACGGACGGGATCTACAATTTTGAATTTGAGATTATAACCCCTTTCTTTCAGCGGACGGAAAAAAGATCGTTCATCATATTTGACGGCAAGAATCCGCCAAAGATTACTGATCTACCTGTCATTGAAAAGAAGGAACGTGTATCTGTGAAAAATAATAATCTAGAAGTGATTTCATCCAAGGATTTCGGTGCTTGCGTTACGCAACTTAATTACAAGGGAGCTCCTCTCCTAATATCAAATTTTCCGACTGTTAGTCCCTCAATTATATTCACAAGAGATCCAGCTGGCATTGTTACATTTTTACAAACGTCTGAAGACAATCTCGCAGATATGAAGAATTTGGACGAAACTTATACAGCTCGACCCAACATTTCTGATCATTGGTCTGGGGTCGAATATTCTGTCAAAATTCACGAATTAAAATCGCTCAAGGGCCTTGTGATGACCATTGGTTATGAGCTTCTTGGCGGGGATTTGGGATTGCTTCGAGTAAGAACTACAATCCAAAACCGGTCTTCAACGTATTTTCAATTTCTTTGTTTTAGTCTCATCACCGTAGGATTAGCAGGTAAACCTGAAACATTAATGGTTACCTTACCGTTGGGCAACACTCCACCTTTCCATTTTTCACGTGAAAATCCGATTCCGATAATAGGAACTGGGTCTTCTAATTTGCCATATCTCACATTTGAGATCGAAGGACACAAACTTACCATGATCCCGACATCATCGTTCTCGAAAATATTTCCAGTTGATGCAGGTAAGATGTGGAGTGCCGGAGGAATAACAACCTTTTGGTCTCTTGCCCCTGGACAAACAGAGGAGGTCAGCTATTTCTTAGTCGTTGATGCACAGAGCGATCAACATTTAGAGGAAATCAAGCGGATTTTCTCATGAACCTTCTCTGCCTTGAATATGGAAATTAGGCCCCCAATATTTCCCTCATGGTATCTTTATAGGCCTCAAAAACCTGTCGACCTTTTGGGGTTATTTCCAGGATGGTTACGGGCTTTTTACCCCGAAATTCCTTACGTATCTTAATATACCCTGCGTCCTCTAGTCTTGAAGCATGCGAGGAAAGGTTTCCCCAAGTTAGGTTCGTTTTTCGTTTGAAAAAGATTAGATCAGCGTTTTTCACAACATATAGGTGGGAAATGATAATCAGACGGGAGGGTTCATGAATGAGTTTATCAAAGTTCGCGGTAAAACGGAAATCTTCTGAACTGATTTGTTGATCGTTCAGTCTTCTTCCCCCTCTGTTATGACAACTGGGTATCGGCGGATAAACAACAAATACCTGATGATCCCAACCAAAAGGGCTATGACCCCTAAAGTGACAAAGTACAGAATTAGATTATCATATCCTTCCATAAACTTGAAAATTGAAAAAAGAAAACCCATAAGTGTTGTAATAATTCCGAGAAGATAATATCGAATCTGTCCAGTGTTTCCCACGAGATAGAGACTGGGACCAAACATCACAAGTCCAAAGAACAGAGGACCATATTCTACGATTAATTGCATGTCTGAAGTTTCCTTCTCAACAACAACCATGACTAAAAACGTAATCAATATGGCGGCGGCAATCAAAATGAGAAATGTCAACAGAGCTTTTTTGGTACTATAGTCTTCTTTTTCTTCTTCACGAATTAATTCTACCCGGCCAATTCTCGGATAGGTGGTTCGTTCGCGTATGAAATCTAGACCGTAACGCCCATAAAAAATCAAAAACGGTACAAATACAACAATGAAGGGAAGACGAAAAAACAGGGGAGTGCCGAGTAACAAAATCCCAGCAAGAATTTCTGTAATCCCATCAATCATTAGTTCGTTGTAGGTACTTTGTTCAATTTTCTTTAAATCAATTTGATTGTTCATTTTTGGTCAAACAATCATTTACTTCACACCTATAAATAGCTTTGTATAGAGTACCTCTATGAAACAAAGTACTTTCAAATTGGTTTAAACTCGGTCAATATTTTCAAATTATAAGAAAATGCTTAAATATTTTAGATTCACGGATTAGAAGCTTGATAACGGCATGACATGTATAGAAATAGCCATTGAATTGACAGAAAGAGGAAAATTCCAAATAGTTCGTAATGCTTGTACTTGGTCGAATTCATGCTTTTAATTTGGTATATTCCCCTCTTAACCATTCCTTGATCAATGTTTTGTAGTATCTGCCGAATCTCCGATCGCTTGGACCTCCTGCAATATTCATCAGGAGTGTTTCCGAGCTAAAATCACAAATCATGCGGTAAGTCGGGATGAAATTCGTATCACGACCAGCAGACTTAAATATTTGTCCTTGATGGATTGTAGCGCGACCGCCGGGTAATTCAAAGGGTCCATAATCGAAACCTAGGAATCTAGGCAGTTGTCCTCCAAAGAACATGTTGGTGGCTACGATCTTATGCGTTTTTCCATAAGGTTTCGCCTCTCCTTGTAACCCTCGTTCAATCGCTGCTCTGTAAATATTCTCTTGGCTCCTTCCACCGAACCATGTTGACTCTTTTTTCAGTAGAACCGCATCAAAGTGTCCATGGAATTCTGCAAGTAGAACTTCGTCAATAATCGATTGTACAGTGTCCCTTCCCAACCCGTTATCTCCAAACACGAGCATAAGCAATTCGTGGTAAATTTGTTCAAACAAGGTTGCTCCTAGAGAAGCAGGGTCATAACATAAATCCCACTCCCTTAAAATATCTCCATTTGCGGTTGCAGGAAGAAGAGGTCGAATTATTTCCATGAATTTTTCAGCTTGGAGGGAGTAATAATCGTAGTGCATTTTTTTCATATCAGCAACGGTGAATTTTTTGTCCTGAGATAATAGGGAAGTAATTCGATCAGCGCGATAACTTGATTGGGAGTTAGTTGTAATTGGTACTCCTAGATGATTTAAGGATTGATTGGCTGTTGTGAAAAATCCTTCTTCAGGATTATATGCCTGGGGATATTTCCGTGGATCGATCATCCCCCTCCAATGGTGATGTTCGTCCCACCCATAATATGGAAGTAGTCCTGAGGAGTTTTCAGCCTTTTGTGGAAATAACCCGCTTGTTTGAAACCCGATATTCCCCCGGTCGGCCATTACCCAATAAAACGGTGAGAATTTAAAGCCAGCGAAGCAATCCATTGCTTCTTTTACATTCTGGGCTTTTTGGATCTTAAGGAGGTTTGTAATGGACTCTACGATAGTTCCTGCTCGACTCGCCCAGGCATAGTTAAGATAATAGCCATCCCCAGTTGGTTCGCCCTCAATAATCCCTTGGTCATTCTCATATATCTTTAGGGTAATAGGTGATTTCTTCTTTGGGCGAATTGTCTCCTCACGGATGGTGAAAGGAACCCAGGTATTTCCTCGACGATATTTTCCCTCTTTAACTTCCTCTATGAAATAGTCAATCATGTTCATGGGAGCATAGGTTGGTGACCATGCAACCCAAGGATTTCGGCCGCAAATAATGCCCGGTACACCAGGTAAACTTGCTCCCATCGCAAAGTAATCCTTCGACTTTAAAATAGTAGTATACCAAACAGAGGGTAATCTAAGCTCAAGATGGGGATCTCCGCATAATATGGCCTTTCCAGAAGCGGATTTGGATGGGGAAAGGGCCCAATTGTTACTAGAAGCGGCAGATGGAAGCATAGAGAAGGTTTTGAGACTCTGATTTATCATCGGATAGGCAATATTGGTCTTTTTGAGGATTGAAATAAGATCAGGCGAGATTTCTTCTGAAATAGCCGGAAATAATTCCTTTATCTTATCAGAATCGATCTCGTTTTGTATCATTTGGATGATAAACTTACCAACCTCTCCCTGTGACTGTGTTAGTCCGATATAGCCCACCATTCGGCCCAGCAGCATTGAATCCTGGACTGTCCAAGCATCAGGTTTATATCTCACCAACCTAAACTCAAACGGCCTTCTTCCCTCCGTTGCATCATTGATTCCTTTACAATAAGCCTCTAGGGCGGCAGTATCACCAGGTGAAAGCTGCGAGCTTTCTTTTTCAAGTCCCCCAGCAAGATTAATCCAGCGGAGAAACTTGTCTGCCTCAATTAAATCCTCATCTGCGCGCAGCTTTTCGGAGGCAGTTCCTGTACCGATTAGCTTTAGAAGCCACATATACAGTTGACGATCTGTTCCATGAAGATACCCAAGTCCGTAGTGAAGATCAAGCTCGTGGTCAGCATCAATGTGGGGGATTCCGCCCTTTATTCGCTTGACTCGGATCGATCCTTTTATCCCTTGAAGGACTACTTCTTTATCTCCAATTTTCATGTAAAAACCTCTTTTGTCATCTGATTCGGTTATAGCGGTTCAATACTAACTGATCCATCCTGGATCTCGTAATTAGCAATATAATGATGTCCTGATGGGCATCCTATCTCGATTCTGTTCTCTCTCCCAGGAACAGACGTATAATGAAGTGAAGTTTTGCATTCAGGACAGTTCTCTGGTAATGTGATCGTATCTAGGATTTTGTCAATTCCTGGCAAAATCCAGAATATTCCTGGCCCTTTGAGCCCAATAAATCGTCCAAACCGAAACACAGGAGCACGCTCCCATTCCTTAACAACCCTTAATCCACTGAGGACGAAAATCACAACTAAAATAGCTGCAATAATTACAAAAATCTCAGCGGACCCAGATGGTAGAATTTGGCCAGATAATCTGTGATTAGGCAGGGCAAATCATCTTTTCATCAAGGATAAACTCTCGATTTAAATCCCGATTTCGAAACCAGACCTAATCTATATTTTGCATCCGGTATTTCACGACTTCAGCTCTCTGTTTTTCGACGTCTTGCAGCCATATCCCTCCGAATTTCTGGCGAAGATGATCTTTCCAGGTATAATTAGGTTCTCTACGCGTGTACTTTCGATAGTACCCTTCATTCTCCAATTCGGTTGACATATGCCGGATTTCTGATTCCAATTGTTGATTAGAGAGTAATTCATACTTATTTCGATGGAAAACCGCAGCATTACTCAATCTGGGCCTAAGAGGTGGATTTTCTTCGGGAACACCTATGGCCAATCCATAAAGAGGGATCACTCGCTCAGGAAGCTCAAGAAGGCCACTAACCTCTCGACATCTATCTCCGCACGTCCCTATATACGCGGTTCCATATCCTAAGGCCTCAGCTGCAAGAACCAAGTTCTGAGCTGCAAATGAGGCGTCACAAGCAGCGATCAATGATCCACTAATTGGCCCGAGGTGGCACTGCCCCCCCGCCGCCGCTACTAATGTATCCAATCGTTTTAGATCGGCTGCAACCACATAAAATATTGAAGCATCACGGATCATGGTCTGATTTCCGCAAACCTCGTATAACGCGGTTCGTAGTTTAATCTCAGTGATTTCAACGAAAGAATACATCTGTCCCGAACAGCTGCTTGCTGCTCGTTGAGCTGCACGTTCAATCGTCTCCTGATGGTCAAAGGGTATGGTGGCACCACTCCGAAACCGACGTATCGTCCGATGGGCAAAAATGGTTTCAATACTGGCCTGTTTCTCAATATCATATTCGTGATTGCGGATCTGCATGCCTAAACCTCAATTAGTTACTCAATTCTTATGGAATCAGTGTGATTTTTCAATAATTTTATGACCGATTTACAGCTGTTTCTCGTGATTTCGATCATCTCACTCTATATTCAACAAAAGGCCGCAAAGTAATCCTAAATAAATCGACAGCTTCTAATAAGGGATTAGTCGGCGTAACTGACCCACAACACCAGCCTGCATATAACGCCAATAGATCCGCCGCTTGTACTTATTTC
This sequence comes from Candidatus Thorarchaeota archaeon, assembly GCA_048882505.1. Taxonomy (GTDB): domain Archaea; phylum Asgardarchaeota; class Heimdallarchaeia; order Hodarchaeales; family Hodarchaeaceae; genus Hodarchaeum. The sequence continues at coordinate 58,608 of JBHLRO010000010.1, read as the reverse complement.
TGGCAAAGATCCCAGTCAATCTTCTTCTCCAGCTGTCGTATACATGACGATAGGCCTTGTATAGCTCTTCCTGCAAATCTTTGGCGCTAAGATATTCCATATCTGCGACAGCATGAATCATATCGTAATTAGTCCAATTCCTGTCAATAATACGTCCTTTGATCAACAACTCTTCATACAAAGGGGTTCCTGGATAAGGTGTTAGTATCATGGTGATAATAAAATCTGGTTTAACTACATCGGTAGCCCAACGCATTGTCTGGCGAATAGTCTTACGTGTCTCCCTTTCGTGGCCAATGATCAGCATCAACTGAGCCAAAATATTGTATTTCTTTAGAAAACGGATTGCTTCAACCGTCTGCTGCCCATCAATCCCTTTTTTGTAATAATCGAGTACCTCTTTGAAGGGAGATTCTGCGCCAACGAGTTGCCAATAGTTACCCGCTCGATTCATGGCTTGTAAACCTGAATTCAGTCTTAGTATGCTATCTACACGTAACTGGGCAAACCACTCGATCGTGTCGCCTGTGAGACCTCTCTCCATCAATTCCTTGCACAAAGCATTTATTAATTTGGGACGACCCATACAGAAATTATCATCTGTAAACCAAAAGAACCGACTGTTAAACGTGTCATAAAGCCACTCCATCTCATCTACAACACGTTGGGGAGATTTAGTATGCCATTGGTGGCGATAAAACACATTCTGGGAGCAGAAGGTACATTGCTGGTTGCAGCCTCGGGAGCCTTCCAAAATGACATAAGGATTATCGCTCATCATTTGGAAATGGTATTTAGACATATCTGGAACTAGGTGATAAGCAGGGTAGGGCAAGCGGTCAAGCTCTTCCCCTATCATTGGAGGCCAATCTGCAGTGCGTTTAAATACTCCATCATCAAGGAAAGAAATACCGCGGATTTGGTTTAGTCCCTGTTTAGAAAGTCCATACTGCATAAAATGCCGTAATAACTCTATAAGAGCTCGTTCCCCCTCATAACGTATGATCACATCAATAACCGGATATTCTCGGAGAGTACTTTCATCTAGAGCGGTAAAATGGGAGCCACCTGCAATTGTAATGATATTGGGATCAATCCTTTTTGCGAGATCGCAGGTACGAACGGTCTTGTAGACATTGGTGGTAGCATGGCTCCCAGTTCCTACTATATCGGGCCTTTCTGCTCTGATGCGTTCTTCTAATCCAAACCAATCCAATCCCTCCGCTTGACAATCAATAACCTTGACATCCACATCTGGAAGCCGCTGTTCAACGACAGCTGCCAATAGTAAAATGTTGTATGGCGGCGGTAAATAGTCCTGCATAATAAACCAAAAGGTTTTGGGACTTTCTACCAAGAGTAACTTCATAAGGGTCTGGTTGTTTCTGGACTTCTTATTCGCTCTTCCCCAGTTCGGGCTATCATTGCGATACATGCTCTATTTAAAATCCCGTCATATTGATTCAGGATATACAAATAGCACCAGAAAAGGTCTTTCAACCTTCTGAATCCAGGTGTTGGTAAGTGGGGCCCTGGAGATCCAATGAAAGGTCTTTATCAGCAATTATGCTGTTGTTATACGATAAATATGATGAGAAATGCTCATTAGCTTTTGCCGACGGACTACACATTCTGATATTGATCGGCATGTATTCAACAACAATTCCCCTACTCCTTTTTATCATTATGTACGTTTTGTATGTACCTAATGCGATATTTTGGCCAGATGAATAAATTCTTTGGAAAACATGCAATACGAATGGAAAACGCCCTTTGAGGGTTCATGTTAACGGTAAATTTGGTATGGTCTATTGATCCGAGTGGTGATGCGATTTCACACACCCGTTATCCCCAAAACTAGCTTCGGGTCTTCGTGGTTGCTATTCTACTCTTATATCAACCTTTAATCTCGCTGATATTGCTAAAGAAATCGAAAAACGAATCTCATAGAATTAAACTGAAGCGAGATAGTGGTTCAGCCATGGACAGCCAATAGGGTTAAATTCCTGGCCAATGGAACAACGGGTCAGATGATCGCAAATATAGCAGGGTAAATCCCAAGGTTCGCTGAGCTCAGGATATGTTTCTAAGGTTAATAGTTCTTCCATGGACATTACGGAAACCTCATCATCAGTATGTTAATCAATATGCATAACGAACCTTCATTTAAAGATTTTCTGCTTTCTCCAAGTCTTAGGTGATTTTCCAATGGTGATAAAGAGTGCCTTTATCCTCCCACATGGCTCAATGATTCTCAATCCTTCAAAAGAAGGAATTCCTGGGCAAATCGGCCCATTACATAATGCAATGCGGTTGGTGGGTGATACGATCGCAAAAAAAAAGCCTGATCTAATCTTTCTATCAACGCCGCATGGGATCGCACTTGATAATGATTACGGACTATACAAAAATCAATCGGCCCGTGGTACCGCAGAATGGGATGAAGAGTATGGAGAATACGAAGTTCTGGTTCCCCTTGATCAGGATATTACAGAGCAGTGTTATCAATGGCTAAAGAAGCACGCTATTCCTGTATCCAAGATCACCTGTTTTGCCCAGACCGTATCAATACCGCTCAGATGGGGCGAGGCTGTTCCAATCTGGTTTTTAAAAAACACCAATACAAAATATTTGATCATGTCCCAGCCCACGAGACGTTATGAACAAGCCAAATCCATGATCCCAGAACTACGGCAAATGGGACATCTCCTGGCGGAATTTTTCCAAAAAATGCAAAAATCGATCACCGTCATTATCAGTGGTGATCTTGCCCATACTCATATGCAAGAGGGTCCGTACGGCTATTCCGAGACAGCCGAAGTTTTTGATGCTCTAATTCAAAAGTGGATAACGTCCGAAGGTAAAAATCAGACGCTCCTTTTAGAAAAGGCGGCGGAAGTACTGGAGGAAGCCATGGCTTGTGGATTTACGGGATTTGTGCTACTCCAAGGCATTTTAGAGAAAATAACTCTTAAATCAAAGCTGCTTGCCTCGGGTCATCCAACCTACTACGGGATGGCCGTGGCTACATACTCAATAGGAGGAAATGGATTATAGCTACGTTTGCTGTACTAGGCCTTGGTTTTATGGGTCGGACAATATGTCATGATCTCCTCACATCAAATCCAAACCACGTTGTCGTTGGCTATGACCGGGCTAAAGCGGCACGAAATCAAGCTGAGACCAGATTTGCATCATTTGGTGAGAGGTTTTCAACCTCCGTACTGACCCTCTCGATAGAAGAAAAACCCGAAAATCATTCCCTGAACGATAAATTCCGTTTGGCAAATATTAATGTCGTTTTTGGTGCAATCGACTATAAGTTCAATTTATTTTTATCAAAAATTTGCTTAGCTGCAGAATGTAGTTTTGTCGATCTAGGAGGGAATCCAAGTGTTGTTCAGGCACAAAGAGCACTCCATCACGAAGCGCAGGACGCAAAAGTCGTCATCATTCCCGATTTAGGCCTTGCTCCTGGTATGGTAAATATCATAGCTGCTGCAAAGATGAAAGATTTTGAAATCCTCAATGATTGTCATCTTCGCGTGGGTGGTTTGCCACAAGAACCAAGAACCCTATTGAAATACCAACGTGTGTTTTCGATTCGCGGCCTAACAAACGAATATCTGGAGGATGCAGTAATAATTAGGGATGGCAAAAGAACGATTGTCCCCTCCCTTACTGGAACTGAATCTCTCTCCTTTCCAGAGCCATGGGGAAATTTAGAAGCTTTTCATACTGGAGGGGGTTCAGGAGGGCTGCCATATTTGCTTGAAGGTAAAATACAGAATTTAACATACAAGACTATTCGTTTTCCAGGCCATGTCCAATATTTCGTCTTGATGAAAGAATTAGGCCTTTTCTCGTCTCAATTCCCTCCAAATCCAACGATATCGCCACGTAATATTGTTGAATATGGATTGGAGCGTTATTTACCGAGAAATGCACCTGACGCAGTATTGGTACGGATAACCATTAATGGTATTAAGCGAGGAGAGAAGCAAACCAATACCTATCAATTAATAGACCTCTTAGATCCTGTCACGGGTCATTCCGCTATGGCCCGTACAACCGCGTACCCTACGAGTATCATTGGACAATATATCGCAAAGGGAACCATAGCTAATCCTGGTGTTCAATACGCCGAGGAAGTAGTTCCAATTGACGCTTTCCAAGCTGATCTAGAACAAAGAAGAATCCAATTTGAGAGAAAAGCCACCGAGTAATCCGACTTACTCGATCGGGGTTGCGATCGGGTTAGGATATTCCCAATGGAATTTAACATCCGAAGTATGTTGGGCAGAGGCTTGATAGTCCGATATATCCGAGGAAAATTCTTCTATCTTCAAGATAGCGTATTCAATTGAGTGGCGACCAATTACATTCCTTGCAAGGTCAACGGGGATCCACCCAAATGTTGGCGAGAACACTTCAGCCCAAGCATGAGGAGTTAGATCGCTACGAGTAATGGCGAATCCTGTAAGCCGACGAGCGGGAATTCCTCTTGCTCGCGCGTATGTTACAAAGAGATCGGTGAATTCATCACAATCTCCACGTCCCGTTCTTAATGCTTTAATGGCTCCTAAGCGACTTGGTAATGCAATCCTCTCAGAAATCTGGGAGTTAATATGAAAAGCAATTGCCTTGATCCAAGAAACCAGATCATCCTCATTAAACCATTTGAGCTGTCTCGTCTCGTTAATGAGAGGGGAAGCAATCGGCCAATTCATAGAAGGTTCTCTATATTTCAGTGATAATGAAGGGTCGAGCGATGAAATTCTTCCCCAATCGTCATTCAATGAAATGTAGGAAAGGGAAGGGCGCACAATTATCTCCCGTTCGAGACTAATTTTCCCTCTGGTCCCCATTTTTCGCTGAAAAGCATAATATGCATTCAGCCCTTTCCGTTTCAGCTTACAACTTTCGGGAGTATGCAGAACTTTGATCTCTTGACGATAGGGGGGATAAGTATAGAACCTGATACTAATTGAAGGAGACCCAGTTCGGGCACGAAACGATAATCTCTCTTGGTGACGAATTTGCCACCCGAGAACTGGTGTATCTAAATCCATCTCAGATCACTCTTGAAAACTGATAATGAATCAAGATTGCATTCATCTGGTTGGTTCTTTATCTATTACAATAGGAAGGAGATTTAGTTCGGACGGGATATCCATCAATGGATTGTCATATAGGATCAAGGACCGTAATTTAATTAGATTCTCTAGTTCGATTGGTAATTCACTGATTTGGTTACCCTCGAGATCTAGATGTTTCAATTTAGTTAGATGTCCTAGTTCAGGCGGTAACTCGGTTATCTGATTTTCACATAGGTCCAAAGTTACTAGGCTCCTAAGATCCCCTAACTCAGGTGGCAACTTTCTCAGCAGATTCCCTCCGAGTGTTAATGTCTTTAAGCAGCTGAACTGGCCAATTTCCTTGGGTAAAGTTTGGAGTCGGTTATTTGATAGGTATAGAAATTTCAATTGGCCAAGCTGGCCCAGTTCAGCAGGGATTGAAGTTAGCTGATTTGCTTGTAATGCCAAGGTCTTTAATTTCAAAAGCTTACCAAACTCGTTAGGAAGATCTGTTAGCTGGTTAGCAAAGAGATTTAGAACCTCTAGGTTGACAAGGTTACCTAGTTCGTGTGGAACAGTGTTAAGCTGATTTGCATATAGGAACAACGTTCTTAGGCATGTAAGATCTCCCAGCTCGGATGGAAGCGTGGTCAGCTGATTATCTCCCAGATTTAGTACTTTTAACTTAGTGAGTCGTCCTAGTTCGAGAGGCAAATCAATTAGTTGGTTGCCTTGAAGATTTAAGATTTCCAGGTGAGGAAGCTGGCCTAGTTCAGAAGGAAGGCTGGTTAGTCTGTTACCTCCGAGATCAAGACTTTTTGAACGTTTGAGCAGGTTTATATTGGGGGGAACGCTATCTATTAGGTTTCTATTTAGATCTAGATGGATCAGCCTATTTAATTGAAAAAGGAAATTTGGAACCCTTTCTAATGAATTAGAACTAAGGTAGATTTCTTCCAGCCGTTCAAGGCACTCTAGCTCCGATGGCAGATATGTAAGTTCATTATGACTTAAATTTAAGGTTTTTAGACACGGGAGCTGACCCAGTTCTGGAGGTAACTTAGAGACGACGTTTTTTTCTAAATCCAAGATTTCCAAATTTTCAAGACGTCTGATTTCTGCTGGAAGATTAGTTAATCGATTATTGTTAAGAGCCAACACTCTTAGATTCTTAACTCTTAAGATTGATTTTGGAAATGAAGTTAAATTACACCTGCCTAATCCTAAGCCTACAATATCATCGCTCTCGATGACATATCCAAATCCAGATTTCTCTAGGGAATTTACGTGCGGAAACGGTCTATCTAGCAGACGTTCCAGGTCTTTGCGAATAATTTCCGTGGACATCTAAGGAGATCCTAGTATTGTCGCTATTTTCGCGGGTTTTGTCAACGAGACACATTCGGGTAATTGACAAAAAGAGTAGGCTTTATCCTTGTTTGGAAATGGCTGATTAATGGAACCAAAAACCCAGGTAAAAAACATACGGGGAATTTATATCGTAATTATGACGCTCCATAATGATACGTTCATCCAGGCAAGGAAAAGGAAATGGCAACTCCGAACAGGCACATACCTATATTTTGGTTCCGCCCGCGGACAGACATCGACATCACTCAACCATCGAATTGCCCGACACGTTCGACAATCGAAAAAATGCTTTTGGCACATTGATTACCTTACCACTTCCCCGTGCATCGAGATTGTGGATATTTGGTACACATTTGATCCTGATGTGACTGAATGCTCTTTGTTGCGTCGAATTTATGGAGATTTAACATTCGGTGTTATCATCAATGGTTTTGGATCTTCCGATTGTCCAAATAAATGCCAGGGACATCTTTTATTTCTGCCTTCTGAAGTTCTTTTTTCATTAAACAGGCGATTCAGTTCATCAGGGCTGCAGCAATGGGATAGAAAGCCCCCTCGTGACGAAAGTAGTTCTTTAGGTTATCATCGATAAAAGGAATTACTCAGGCGGGCGGTCTGAATAATCGATTATTTTCGGAAGCTGTTTGGCCCTATTAATATAGTTCGTAAGATCGGATTTAAACGGTGTAATTCCATCCCAACCAGATTTGACAACAAAAGCTTTGAGAGATTCATGCAATTCATCAGGATGACATTTTCCAAGGTCTTCTGGTGTTTTTATCCCAAAATTATAGAATAATCGCGTAAATTTCTTCTTTACGTAACCAATTCTCTCTAAATCCGAGAGATGAACTAGTTCTAAAATCGAGGCATAAGGAACATTGGCTTTTTCCGCCAACTCCGATCGGAGCCGAAATGTTTTACCAGCATTTCGCATTTGATCTATATTTTTGATTCCAATTTCAGCTAACTTCAATAAATCATCTGGATTTATTCCAAGAAATTCTTTCAGAGGAAAGGGCCCTCGTTTTGCCTTTCGGGGTTCTCTTAGTTCTTGCGCCACCATAACCATTTTGGAATTCTCGAAAGCCTTGAAATACTGCATAAAAGCATACAAAACGGTTCTGGCTGACTTTCTAGATTGTTGTTCGTAGCTTTCCACATATTCCTCTAAATCCGTGGGACCAGCATTATTCACATCTTGAATGGCCAGCAATTTTGATTTTAAAAACTCTTCAAAAGCAGCTACAATACTTAAATAGCGCTTTATGACATTAGGTTTTCGTCCCGTTTCTTTAAGGTACTTTTCAAATCTTTGTTCATCCATCAAGATCCCACCGTAATTTAATGGTCTGGACATTGTCATGCGATCTACCAGAATTTTAAATCTTTAGATCATGGCGAGCTACTTTGGAACATGAGGCGACATTATTACCAAATAATAAAATATAATGTCAAATTCATCGAAAAATGCTAATTTTGGAGTGACAGAAGTATTTCCTTATTGTTTACCCGCCCAAGATATGGCTACTTTTTTGTCCACTCGGTTTTTTTAAATCATTAAACATCACTTTGGGTTGTAATCTATCGAGAAAACAGAAGAACTGCTGATTACGACCCCCTTTCCTATTCCATAAGTGTATCTCCATGTATATTGCTAGACCCAATCATTAATTTACAGGATACCATTTTTTTTACGCAAGGAAATTAAGGATATCTTGGAAACCAGTCTGTCTAAAATATTTATTTTTGCTGGAGTTGGGTGTCATTACAGTAACACCCACGATTATTTTTCAGATCCTTATGGTCTAGGAAATGAATGGTTGAGCCAGTCTCAAGGAACGGGCTATAATGAGAAATAATTTTCATTTGGCAAGAGCACCCAAAACTGATTCAAGCGTTCTCCCTCTTGGAACGTACAGTATGGACAGGTTTTATCCAACCATACCTTACGAAGTCTTTGAGATTCTGGTCCAAGAAAATGGGTTCTCTATATACGATGAAACTGGCGTCAAATACACTTTAAACGATTTTTTGGAAGCCATCAATCATAGTTTTTCGGTTAGTTCCATTCAGATCATTCCCCTCTCCTATACTTGAAACTGATTCATACGTTGTAATATTTCCCCTTATGAATCGATCCAGTTTATAGCAAGCAAAAGCGCTGCGTACTACGATTTTAACTCTTTGAGAAAGTTTACCAGGATATCGTATTCTTTATCTGGAGGATCCATTGTATAATAATCTAGGGCCTGTTGCAGTTCCAAGGCATTTTTGAACCCTGGAATAACAGTGGTGACTCCATTGTGATCAAGTATGTAAGCGAGGCATCTGGCAGGCAAATGATTGGTTTTTGGAAATTTCCCTTCAAACACCTCACCACCTGACTTTAAACTCGGTACACGTACCTTCCTCCCGGCTTTCAAGAGATGTCCTCCTGCGTACGGTTTTATAGCAACAAACGCTGTCTGAGCTTCATAACACTGTCGAACCAGTTCTTTTCTATCAGGTATTTCTTCAGCAAACATGTTGAATTGGCTCATTAACATATCAAACTTTTCTGTTAATACCGCCTTGCGAATAAGCTGAGGATAATGGCTACTAAGCCCGATGTACTTCGTTTGTCCTGTTTCTCTTAATTCCTCTGCAAAGGAAATTAATCCCGATGATTTCATGATTTTCTCATACTCGTGGGGGGATACATTCTGGATAATTGCAATATCGGCTGATTCTATCTTCAAGTGAGACAACGCCTCATCGAAGGCCCTTCTAGCAGATCCAGAACTTCGTAACTTTCTATGTTTTCCATTTATCGCTCCAGCCCCAATATGAATTGCCAGAATCAAATTCTTGCGCATTGGTTCTATTACTTTACCAATAGCTTCTAAATAAGAAGGATATGCGTAAACAATGTCAAGATAGTTAATCCCCGCATCTATCGCCAAGTGCAAGGTCTCATCGATGGTTTCTTGTGATTGACGTACGAAATGTTCAGTTCCTACCCCTATTTCACTGATTTTTAGCGAGGCGCGGCCTAGTGCTCGATATTTCATAAGATCTCTTCTTCCTAACCGCTTTAATAATCACATGATTTAGGTAAAAACTGGGAATGCTGGAAGCAATTAGGCCCACCGCGAGGTGTTAGGTTGGAGTAATTCTAGTATCTGATTTTCTTTCGAGGGCTGTGTTCTAAAGCCACTATAATGGCTACAACGAGTAAAACGCCCATCACGACTGCAAAAGACGTTGTAGCTGCTGTAGGATTAAGATCATTGACTGCTGCTTTAACGAGCTGATATACATCCTCATCAATGTACATTGAATGCCCCACACCTGATATTTCTATGTTAAACGCGCCTTCAAGTATAGGAGAGGTACGTGGGAGGATTATGTGATCATCCAAACTATAAATGGAAGCATAATTTATATTTCCAGGAATATGAGTTCCATTATAAGTAGTATTCAAAGTTGTATCAATACGATCCCCAATCCTATCTTCTAAGATACCTCCTGGAGTTTCATCACCTTCATTCAACTCTATTAGAAATAAATTTAGATTACTTGGTGCAGAAAAGCAATGTGCAAACCGTGGTTCTGTGTTCCCATGATTAGTACTAACCAACGCTACAAAATCATCAACTTTATCTATCCCACCCAAATTTTTCATATAGTATCTACCACTCAAACCACCGCTACTATGGCCAACTAAATCAACTTTTGATGCTCCTGTTTGATTTAAGATGTCATCTACCCAATCCACTATTTCTGTAGCATAGTCAATGTGGGCTTGTGTCGAACAGCTGGACATAATAGGCTCGCTGTCGTAAGCAAAAAGCATGCTTTCAAGCCAACCATCTTCTTGGAACCAGTGTTTCATTGGAGTCCAATCATATTTGGTTTTTGGCCATCCATGCAAGAACAAAATTGGATTATGATCAGTTTCACCCTCTGTTAAAACTGCAATACTTCCAATCACCCCCGTTGAAGCGGACATGATGATTATTAAGCTTACCATGCAAATTTTAATGCTGATTTTACCCATAAATTTCGCTTTTAATATCACATACACCATCTTATAGACACCATTTTCATCCGATACTTCTTTGACATCAAATACTCGGTCAATCCCGTAGACGGTGACGTTTAGGCCTGAATAATGCGAGCGTGACAATGGAGATGATCATAACTGACAAGTCCGGAAATGAAGTTGAAGCTCCAGTTGTTGTGGTCTCGCTTGGTCCGCCAAAGGTTCGATTCCATTGCTCAGTTCCCTGGCCATCGGTCTTGACCAGCCACATGTCTCTGTTGCTAGTCCCAAGTGAGTCTGTAGATCCAGCCAGGAGATAGCCTCCATCAGCGGTCGCAATCACCGCTTTAGCCCAATCCTCTTCTGGTCCGCCAAAGGTCTGGTTCCATTGCTCGGTGCCCTGGCCATCGGTCTTGACCAGCCACATGTCTCTGTTGCTAGTCCCAAGTGAGTCTGTAGATCCAGCCAGGAGATAACCTCCATCAGCGGTCGCAATCACCGCATTAACCTCGTCCTTTAAAGGTGGAACATGATATGAAGTTACTCTCGTCGCAACGGTCGTAAAACCAATGATTAGGAAGAGAATAATTGTTATCACGGAAGGTATTTTATGCCTCATCCTTGGTTTCCTCCTTTATCCTCGCTTATTTCATTGGAAGTTGTAAATACAATATGACGGACGATTTAATCGCAATTTAAACTTTAAACGCCGAACAGAACCATCTTTGGCCTTTTTTACCTTCTTCAGAAATTCATCCGCAATAGCGAGCTTTAAAAAATGGTAGCTTGTTACTATCAAGCGGTAGCGCGGTAAAGCACAAATGACGTGAGAAAGCCGAAATGGAGCAACGACCAAAATTCCTGTCACCACACGAGTTTGAGGTGTTCAGACGGGTCAATGCGGGCATGTCAAACGGTCAAATTGCAAAGGATTTGGATAAATCCGAAAGCAACATACGAAAAACTAAAACTATTGTTAGCAAAAAGATTAAACGAGAATTAGAAAAAATTGCCAATCTTTTAAGATTGGATACGAGTACCAGAACAATCCATACAGGAACAGGGATTTTAACAGGGTTTGATTGGATTCATAACACCTTAGTGTACATTATATTAGCAGGTGGGGACATTGTAGTATGGTATGTCCATGATTGCTCACCAAAATGCGAAACGGAATGTCGGACTACCCTGAATCAGATCCAAACCGACTATGGTGTACGTATAGAGAAGAAAGGTAACGAAAGCCGATCTATATTGCAGGAATTTAAAGAAACAATTGCACAAATATTAAACGAAGGAGCCTAAAAGATGAAAACAAATGAATACAGCATTCCTGGGGTTAAAATTATTCACGGGGAAGGTACCATCCCCCATCAAATAAAAAAGATTTATCCGTCGAATATACTTTATATAAAGTATGCCGTAAGTACCCTGTTGATATGGGGCGTCTTAGGAGCCGTTTTTGCATTTTTTAGTTTCCTGATTGGTCTAGATACAACAATTCCACAGGATTTTGCCGAAGTTTGGTGGGGAATCTTTTGGGTGGTCGGACTGGTTGTCTTCGTACCAGCTTTAATTCTTTCATACTTCTATGTGCAGACAATGGAATTCATCGTACATGGAGACGAGATAATTGTGGCTAAGGGGATCTTCAATCGAACTATCAAATATTGTCCCTTTCGGACTGTTACGAATATCAGTAGCAGAGCAGGTCCCTTGGATAGGATCTTTGGCATTGGAAACATCCATGTACAGACTGCAGGCAAAAGCGGAGCCCAGGGTGGCCCCGAGGAGAAGCTGGAAGGTCTTCCTCTCTATCGAGAGATTCGTGATTATATAATCAAGGAACTAAGGGCCTATGACGCGAGCTCCAAGAGTGGAAAACTGGAGCCCACAATATCAGAAGACCAAGACGTCATTTATAAAGAATATCTGAACGAAATCCGAGAATTAAAAGAAATAATCAGAACAAAAAAGAGGTGAATGAAGTGTATAATGAAATCTTAGAAGGTGTCCCCTTTCATCCTTTGGGTAGTTTCAAAAGCAAGTTAGTTTTGTGGACAATTACTGGGTTAGTGATCATCGGTATCGGCATAATTGGATTGTTCACAATGATAGGATTCTTCTCGCAGTTCGATAGCGATCAGTCGGCCAGTGATTTTCCGTTTATTATCACATCGGAGATCTTCTGGATCTGGTATTTTGGCTTGAGTCTGATTGCCATCGTAGTAACAATTGTCCTAGCAGATTATTACACACGAACCATGGAATTTCAAGTGTTGGACAAAGAAATTATCGTACGCAAAGGCATCCTAAACAAAGAGGAGAAGCACGTGCCTTTCCGAACAGTAACCAATGTCAGTTCCCGATATGGCCTATACGACCGTCTTTTTAGAATTGGAACGGTGCAGATCGAGACGGCAGGGAAATCGGGACAACAAACTGGCCCAGAAGCTAAGATAGAAGGGATTCCGAACTTTTTAGAAGTAAGAGATTTGATTCTTATCAAACTGAGAGAGTATCGTGGCCAGTACGCCACCGCAACTGAGCTAGAACCTGTTTTACCTTCGGTGAGGGAACCCAAACACGATTTTCATCGCCAAATGTTGGCAGAGATTCGAGAAATCAAGGAACTACTTCGAAGCTAACCAAACCACCAACCCTTCTTTTTTCTCCCAATATTTGTGAGGAGGGAAATTCCTTCATTGTCAACCCTTTATTTACTGATCTCAATAGTTAGCTCCCTTCCATTATACAGGTTCAGGAGTGAAAAAACGTGGCAAAATCCCGGATATGTATTGCTCTTGGTGGTAATGCCGTTATCCCTAGGGGACAGAGAGGAACAATCAACGAGCAAAGGCAAAACGTTACAAATACCGCTGAACAAATCATACCTCTTGCAAAGGATCATAAGATTGTTATAACGCACGGAAATGGTCCACAAATAGGAAATTTGATGCTTCAGCAAGAAGCAGGCTCTCAATCTCCTACAAACATACCTATTATGCCGTTTGATGTCAGTGGAGCCATGACCCAAGGCCAGATCGGGTATCTTATCCAAAACATCCTTGGAAATCTACTTCTAAAGCAGAATCTATCTACTCAAGTTGTTACGATCGTCACCCAGGTAATTGTATCAGCAGATGATTTTGCCTTTCAATCTCCCAGTAAACCTGTCGGTCCATTCTATCAGAGCAAGCAGATGGATAGCATCCGATTACAACATCCGAACTGGGATTTCATCGAAGATGCAGGGCGTGGATTCCGTCGAATCGTACCCTCCCCTGATCCAATTAGGGTGCACGAAGAGGATTGTATCTCAAAGTTGTTGGATGCTGGATTTATAGTGGTTGCCGCTGGTGGTGGAGGGATCCCTATTATTAAAACCGAAATGGGTTTTCAAGGGGTTGAAGCGGTCATTGACAAAGATTTGGCGAGCGAACGTCTAGCGAGTGCCATAGATGCAAAAACCCTCGCAATCTTAACCGATACGGATCGAATTTATCGGCATTTTGGGACCAGAGATGCTGAAGGTATTGACATCATTAGATTAACAGATTTAATAGACCAAATAAAACAAAAGGCCTTCGGTACCAAGCTAAAAGGCAGCATGGGGCCTAAACTAGAAGCGGCACGACGATTCCTCATCAGTGGAGGGAGAAGGGTAATTGTTTCGCGACCGGAGCTCCTGATTGAAGCTTTAAGAGGGAAAGCTGGAACCACGATTGTTCCTTGATTTTCAACCGAACTTGAAAAAACGAACCCTTTTTTCCCATCTTAAGGAGAACATTCCCCGTTCTCAAGTCCAGATTACGGACATGTTTTATCTTCAACTTTGCAGCATGCAGAGGAGGAAAAATAGCCACTGGATACTTCTACGAGTGATGTTTCATTTGATAAGATCGCATGCCAGTTGTTGGCTTTCCAATGTGAAACAGTGAGGAGAATAGCATCATCTACGATTAGAAAAAAACAGAGGCAATTAAGGGGCATAAATGGAGTTGAATCTTCCGATGGCTGAATATTTGAGTGGTACATTCCCAAAGTCCTGGGAACATTGCCTGGCAGATCCTCTATCGAATTTTTGATGCGGGAATAAATTTCCAAAGTGGGAACCATAAGCATAATGCTCTTTTTAGCTTTCATAATCAATTCTCTGGCCTGGTTGATTATATTTGCTTCGCCCTTGATAATGTATGCGAGTTTTGGAGCATCTTCCACCTCCACACATCTCGAACTTAATGTCACATTTAGACGTTCGATTGTTAATAGTTTCTCGTTATACTGCTCGCTGATTCTATTTTCTAAGTGCTTTAAACCCTCAGATGGCGATAGAGGAACGTATTCCTTGGGTTTGCCATCTTGAATTCTGATTAGTCCTTTTTCTTCCAATTTTGATAAAAACCTATAGATCTTGCTATCAGGAATTCCCGTTTTATTGACCAAATTGCTTGCAGTGGTAGATCCCAGAGGCAAAATTGTATAATATACGCGTGCTTCGTTTGTAGTAAGTCCTAGCGCCTCTAGATCCTTCAATATTAGCTCCTCTCCTTGATTGTTCAAAGTTGTCTTATCGATGATTAAGGAAGTATCCAAAAAATCACCATTCCACTACTTCTTTCTACCTACCCCCAGGTGGAATGCATTTAAAAAGTCTATTGTTCTCATAATATTGGAGGAAATTCAATGAGTAAAATAAAGGAGAACGTAAAAAAGAGTTATGGTTCAGCGATAACCAGACGAATGCAGCAGGAAGCTAGTTGTTGTGGGTCCGTAGAAGTACAGAGCGAATGTTGTCCGCCTGAAACAGGAACAACTGATACTGCGGAAAAAATTTCCGAACCCACGCCAAGTTTCGGTTGTGTCGTCGGACTTTCTCAAAAAGCTCAAATTCGCTCAGGCGACATTGTAGTAGACATGGGATCTGGTGCGGGACATGATGTATTTGAAGCAGCAAAACTCGTGGGACCAACCGGGCAAGTGATAGGGATTGATTTTACCCCTGAAATGCTTACAACCGCTAGAAATCTTGCAACGGAACGGGGCATCACCAACGTGGATTTTCGTATGGGAGACATCGAGAATATCGAAGCTGTACCCGATAACTTCGCGGACGTAGTTATCAGCAATTGTGTTATTAACCTCACTTTAGATAAAAGTGCGGTTTTCAAAGAAGCCTATCGTATTCTCAAGCCCGGAGGCCGCTTGGTAGATGCAGATATCATTGCTGTTGATGAATTACCGGCACAATTTACCGAAAATCCCAGTGCCTGGTGTAGCTGTCTTGGTGGGGCATTAACTGAATCAGGATATCGTATCAAAATCGAAGAGGCTGGATTCAGTAATATCAAGGTCACCACGTATGGAAAATTTTCCAATATGGGCCTTGAGTTCCAAAACGGCCTGATTGAAGCAACAAAGGGCCCCTAGGGGGCTTTTTCCTAGCCTTTTGACGTTATTTAACAATATTCCTGGATTTAAAAGAAAAATCAACCAGGCCCTTTGGTGAATAGTTATAATGGCGCTAACTTTAGTAAAAAGCTTATTGTCTTTCCTGGGTTTTCGACCGATGTTTCCACCAGGTATTCCTTATCATTATCAGGATCATAAGGATTAAAACAAAGTAGGCCCAAGATCTGGCTCGTGTGGCCCGTCAAGAAACAAAGAGTGTTCTCAAAGATAACCCCATGCTCAACATCTTGAAGAAGAATACCATGGGCTCCTAAGTTGTGTCTACAACCCCCAATCTGAGGATCCGATAATCAAGTGACCTGAAACCAAATATGCATGTGTAGCGGTTCCGTTCCCATGCCAACTTTCTGCCATAGTTGTAGAGTAAAAATCGGCATTACCTCTAATTAGGATAGGGCCATGGTTAAGAAATTCTTCGGATATCTCCTCGTGGATTTTATTGAATTTGGGCTTTAACTCCCTTTTGGTATCAGAATTAAAGAACTGGCTAGGTATCAAAAGGGAAAGGTTCAGAAGATGTCACTAGCTCACTATCCTGAATTCACTGAATTTAACGTAGGGAAGGAGACCGTCTCCCACAGATAAGGTTTGAGAACTTGCACCATCAAACTTCGAAAAGAGATCTAGGGTATTTCCTGCAATTCCATATCCAACTAAGGGTTCAGCTCGTTCTCCGTTCCGAATGACGTACCCAGGGTTCACTACCCCAGTATAATCGCCAGATTCTGGGCTACCTTGATGGGCGCCCTGTATAAAGAGAATAAAAACGCCAAGCCGGATATCAGCCATCAAAGCGTCCAGATCTTCAGATCCTGGAGAAATAACCCAATTGTTCTTTCCAACAGAAGGGGAATTGGCATAGGATCCAGGGTTAACTCCAGTATCATCGTTTCGTTGAGCGTTACCCGTACTAGAGGTTCCATCTTTCATTGCTGTGGAGTGATCATAAAGGAAGTTCTGGAAAATCCCGTTTTGAAAGATGGGAGTACGTCTCTTGGCTATTCCTTCTGCATCAAAATAATCAGACTCGGTACATTGCGGAAGGGTTCCATCATCAAAAATCTCGAACTCCTCAGGGACAACTTTATCCCCAATCCGATCTGCCAAGAATGAGTCACCTTGTTGTTTTTTATCGGCCCGTACCGCTGGAAGAAACACATTTTGAGCGATTGAATCCAAAGCGATGGGATGTAGAATTGCGGGAATCTTGGGAGGTAATTCGACTTTCTTGGCAAATGAAAGGTCATAGGCTTCTTTAGCAAGCTTGCCAGCGAAAACGCTTGGATCCTCGAGAAGCTTGTCCCTCGCCAAGAAAAAATCCAACGCCATAGGACCAGGTTTCCCTTCTCGTAAGGCCAACACGCCGAGATATGCTAAAAAGAAACTCGATTGGTTTACAGCTTCAATTCCGTGGGAATTTAATAGAACTGAACTTCCTACTCCCAGAGAAGTTGTCCCCCAAACGGGAACAATAGGATCGTGGATTCCTTCAACCTTACAACTACTCATAAGATTCGAACTGATCTCAGCCAGCTCCTCTGTCCCTGTTTCTGCGAGTTTTTTGTAGTAAAACTGTTGATTGGGAGGGATCTCGGATTTTGTGGGAAAGCCGGGCCAATCCGCATTTGGCTGTGCCTTTTTGGCTGAGTCAGAAGTTCGCAGAATGATTTTGGCTATAGCTTCTTTAGAAAGCTCAGTAGTAAACCCCATCGATATCTTTTTTCCAAAGGCAAGTCGGACTCCTATCCCGCGGTCAATCTGTTGTTGAGTACCCGCCAATTGCCCGTTTTGTACTGGAAGGGAAATCTCCTTTCCAGAAGTGAGAAAAACCTCTATTTCGTCTGGTTCCTGTCTTTGCCCGAGTTCCATCGCCATATTCGCAATCCGCTTAAGTTCTTCTAGATCCATGAGAAAACGACCACCTTTCATTTTTCGGCGGAGACATTAATGGAATCCACCCGAAGTCCTAAAGGACCTCCGTCGCCAGTGAATGCAGCCTGAATTTTGCCACATCGGCCTGGATTTAATTTCACATCCCCCTTGGCTATGCCTGAAATCCCATGCAGCGTCTCCAAAGTGTTTCCACTTAGCGAAACACCTCTCACTGGTTTTCCAAGTTCACCATCAACGATTTCATAGGCCTCCTGAACACCAATGGTAAATGTTCCTTCTAAAGATGCCTGTCCACCTCTGAAATCGGTACAGTAATACCCGTATTTGATGGGTTCTAGAAGTTCTTCCCAAGTCATATCGCCTGGAGCAAAATAAGTGTTTCTCATCCTAATAAGGGGACGAACACGGAAATCAAACGCTCGGGCATTCCCCGACGGCGTATGAACGATCTGTTGTTCTTCAGAGAGTCTTGCACTAATAGATGCGAATTTTTGGGCATATTCTCTGTCAGTTAAGAGGGCGTTCACTCGTCCCTTATCTAAGATCTTGGTCTCCTGTGCCTCAATGCCTTCATCATCATAGGCGAAAGCTCCAATTCCATCTGGATGTACCCCCGAATCTATGATGGTTGCATAAGGGGACCCAATGGTCTGGCCAAGAGCGGTACCGATAACTCCATTTTGAGTTAAATCGGCTTCAAAAAGATGGCCACACGCTTCATGAGCTAAAACGCCTGTTACAGGTGGTCCGAGGATCGCAGGAAACGATCCGCCCTTGGCTTGGCCCGCTTCCAAATTTCGCTTCACTCGCGTTACTAGACGTTCGCCAATCTCGTTTAGATGATTATCGTTGAAGACCCAATATCCATAAGGGCTTGCGAGCTCCTCACGACCGCCTGCACGAATGGTTCCGTCTTTACCGTTCACCAAAATACGGGCCCAAGTAATACACTTATCCAGAGTGATTTGTCTTCCATCTGAACTCTGGTAATATTGTTTCCCCACGATATCTGCATATGATATTGTGGAACTGATGATTTGTTTGTTAGGATTTTTCATTGAGCGATGTAAATCCACCAACTTCTGTTTTTTCTCTTCTGTGGGGATTTCTCGTGGATCAACTTGCAACTTAATTTGCACATCATCGGTCTTTGGTTCAACCGGGTAGAGGTCGATGGGATCTCGAATGTGATTTGCGCCTAACTTTGCCAAATGATACGCGTCCCTTACGCCAGACTTCAGGACGTCTAACTCCATTGAAACAATTGAAGCAAAACCCCAGGCACCATCAGCCAAAATACGGATGGCTGTACCTCCATCTGAACCAGAAATAGCCTGACCTTTGCCATCAATCAGATTAATTGTGGTTCGTTCGATTTTTTGTAGGCGAACATCAACAAAGGTCGCCCCGAGCTCCATACCATACGAAATTACTTCAGATAAGCGTTCTTGCATAGAAGATTTACCACCCAATCCCCTATTTTCTCAGTTGCATAAATTCATATTGTTCGGGGTATGGTCGTTGGGGGATCTTTGTAGAAACATCAATTCCTAGGTGACTATTAGAGGATCGATAACTCCCTGAATGATACTATCAGAGATGCAGGTTTGCCAAGTTCGGAACCTACTCTTGTCTCAGACGAAAGGACGTTTTAATGTCCTGATCCTAGCCAATGTCTAGACTATTTACTCGATTTTGGAGTAAATTGGGATTAATGTTTTTAATATTGCAGGTCTTTTGTCTATTTACGGTGAATCAAATGGAACAGGAAGGAACGAAACTCCAAATAGGTGAACAAGCTCCTGATTTTACATTAAAA
Organism: Candidatus Thorarchaeota archaeon; assembly: GCA_048882505.1. Taxonomy (GTDB): domain Archaea; phylum Asgardarchaeota; class Heimdallarchaeia; order Hodarchaeales; family Hodarchaeaceae; genus Hodarchaeum. The sequence continues at coordinate 38,948 of JBHLRO010000010.1, read as the reverse complement.
GCTCAAGATGGTAAAAAGGTTACTCTATCTGACTATCGTGGAAAAAAAAATGTAATGTTGGTATTTTATCCTCAGGATTTTACCGCAGTATGTTCTCATCAGATACCTTCATATTCAGAAAAGCTAAACAAATTTGATGCCTTGGATACCCAAGTACTCGCAATTGGGATAGCATCAATCCCGGTCCACGTGGCGTGGATAGAGCATCTCGGAGGGATAGATTATCCCTTGCTCGCAGATTGGGCGCCTTACGCAGAGGTTACCAAGAAATACGGTGTCTTCATTCCTCAGCTTGGATTCGCCAAACGAGCAATTTTTATAGTTGATAAAAAGGGAATAATACGCTACATTGATGTTACGCCAGAACTTGGCGTTACCCCTGACGAAAAGAAAATCTTTGAGGCGTTAGAAGCCTTGAAGGGTAGCAAGGATCATTAAAATGTCATTGAGGGAGGCATAGTAACTAGCTAAGCCAAAACGAGGAATAATGATGAAAAAAGGAACCCCCTCCCTCTTAGGAGTTTTTTGCATTATAGGTTTGTTACTCATTGCATTTAATTTAATCAATGGGGAATCTACATCACCCCAACCTACAATGAGTCGGTCAAGAATCCAAAGTCCGACTACCTATACTTCAACTTTTCCCGCTCTCAACACCAAAGAATCAATGACCCTAAGTCCAATGTTTACTCCTGATAACGCATTGGATATTCATGTCTGGTGGCTTAGCCGAGCCAACACCTCAATAGAGATTCAAAACCAATATATCACCCAATTTAACAGCACCTGGTATACCGAATGGGATACTGATGCGAATCCTATAGTCCGGGCAATTGTGGATGCCAATCAGAGTCGAGGGGTAAATGTTCGGATCCAAGTCAGGGATGATGCCGATTCGGATAATGTTACAGACTATTTGCTAAGTAAGGGGATAGAGGTACGGTGGATGGGGACTCAGAGTAGTACAAAAGACAACAGTTGGCTTTCCTCCACCCACAATAAGCTGGTCCTAATTGATGACAAGGTGACTCTCCTTAGTTCTATTAATTTTGGAGAAAATGCGTTTAAATATAATCGCGAAGCGGGGATAGTCATTCAGAGTGCCACGGTGACGAACTACTACAAATCGATTTTTGAAGAAGATTGGGCAGATGGCGAAATCCCCATCCCAGCCCCCATTACGCGTGCTCCACCCGCTAAGATTTACACATCAGGTAATAATGCAAAGATTCTAAGTGGATTTGCCAGCCATACAAACATCCCTCGTACCAACTTTACTGGCACTTATAACGTAACCCTCTTTACCAATCCAGATAATGCGGATGATGTAATTTTCCGCTACCTAAAGGCCGCGACAACCTCTGTCTATGTCTCCATGTACACGATAAGCCGCCCTGAGTTTAATAAGACCCTTATCGATCTTAAAAAGGCCAATCCAAATATGGACATCCATGTCCTAATTTCCAATCGAAGAGTCGGATCAGATGAGAATTTAGATACGAAACAGGCCGCTCAATCTCTTGTGGATAATTTAATACCCGTTTACAACTCCACAACAGGATTAAATTACTATCATAACAAGTATTGGATTATAGATGGAAAGCATACGTTTGTTTACAGTGGTAACTGGTCCCCACGATCCGTCACTCCCAATGCAACTAGCTATGGGAGCTCCAGTACCAATCGTGACATGGGTATTGCGATCCACGATGCAACCGATATCGCCTCATTTTTTAAAACAGAGGTCTGGGATAAAGACATAGCGGCAGCTTCGCCTTGGGAACTCCCGATAGGTATAAAACAAACCAGTTTTTCTCAGGCAGAGGTGGTTATGGGAAGTGTTACCCTTGGTGGACAGATTTCTGGTCTAAACGATTCAACTGTTTCCTACCGATGGGATACTGGCAGTTTCACCAGCGTAACTCTTGATAACGACTCGTTCACTATATCTTATGATACTGTTTCTCTTTCAAATGGAATACATGCCTTTGAGGTCCGCGCAATCTCAGTTTCCTTGGGAACATTTACAGATTCAGCAACTGTGAATGTTGTGAATCAACCAGCTGGTGAAAGCTGGAAATTTTTGATCACTGAACTCTTGCCAAATCCTGCTAGTCCTGTATTAGACTCGGAGGGCGAGTATTTCGAGATAGCGAATAGCTACTCCTTCTCCTTGTTAATTGAGGGGTGGCAGGTGGGAGACGAGGATCACCTACACACTTTTCCGATCGGTACTAGGATTACCGCAGGGCAAGTGATGATCATAGCGCGAAACGAAACTGGATTCCAGGGTGCTTATGGATTCACAGCTGACATCGAACTCCCGTTCACACTGGTGCAATCAGGAGATTTTGTACAACTCCTCGATGTCCTAGGACAATATGTAGATGTGGTGGCTTATGGTTCAGCTTCCGCCCCCGATGGTTCTGAAGTGTTATCTACTCCTAACGAAGGGGAAGCATTACTTCGTGTACCTGCGGATAGGGATACAAACTCAGCTTCCGATTTTACAGTCGGGACACCTGACCCGGGTTTCATATCCACTATGGTCTCATCGGAAGATACACCTTGGCAATGGGAAATCATATTGGTGGCCCTGGTTTGGCTACCCCTCATACGCTCCCGGAGGCGAACAAAATAAAACGTCTGAAATTCAGGATTTCTACGTGGGAAAAGGGGAGAGAATTTATGAAGGACCTCGCCAAGGAATTGGAGGCCCCCATTGAAGTCAGGGATGCGACCCAGGTTATCCTTCATAACAATCTCGAAGTTCATTGCTTCCCCGATGATCGTGGATTCGCACTTATCACATGCAAACTGCGAAACGAGGCTTTTTCCTCCCTTATCGAGGAGGTAAAACTCCGCCATACGATGCATTAAACAGTCTTGGGACTCAAGTAACCATCGAAACAATGAAGGGGCGGATTTCTCTCAATTGAATCAGGGTCATTACGATTACGAACTCGGAACAGGCTCCCTCTCGATTAATGCAGAAGAATATGCCACTTTACGGGATCTTGTCTTCCAAATCATTGAAAATCAGAGAAAAGGCTTGACTGAAAGAACCTCGAAGATTTTATACAAGGTACCCATTGATATTTTGGGAGAAATCCTCGTTCGCCTAATCCCTGATCGGGAGCGATATTGTTTCGGTCAGCATTATACTCGATCAGATATTGTAGATCTAATCCTAGGTTTTTGTGTAAAAAACTCTAATGTCACAGTATTAGACCCCTCATGTGGAACGGGTAGCTTTCTCGTCCGAACTTTCTATCGTCTGAAATATCTTGACCCTCAAGGACTAAATCAGAAAATACTAACCCAAATTTGGGGCATAGAACGCTCAGAGCCTGCTAGTCAGCTTGCCCATATCAATCTAATATCACGTGTGCCGGATTTCAATAGAAATCTAGCACAAATAATCACAGCGGATTTTTTTGATGTCTCTTCCTCAGAATCTTCTCAATTACCAACCATTGATGTCGTAATCGGAAATCCACCCTATTCTCGTCAAGAACTTCTAGATGAAGAATATAAGGTCAAGTTAAACGAAGTTACATCAAGGGATTATGACGTTTCCTTAAATTCTCGAACGGGCATTTATGCGCATTTCCTTGTGCACGGTGCCAGTTTCATTGATGGCAATAATGGAAATCGTATTGGCTATGTCATGTTGCGTTCTTTTTTAGATGTCTCCTTCGGTATTGAACTAAAGCGTTTTCTATTGAGGAATTTTAAACTGATTGCTTTGATTGAATCTTTAAACGAAAAATGGTTCACTGATGCACAAATGATCCCGTGTATTCTAATTTTAGAGACAGAAACTAGACGTTCCGAGAGGGAAAAGCATCAAGTAAGCTTTGTACAGATAAAATCAAACCTAGAAGAAATTTTCCCTTCAATTGGCCAAAAAAAGGTTAGAGATCTCAAGAAGAGGTGGCCCCAGATTGATGAGTTTGTACGCAAAGTCGAAAATTCAAATAGGAACGCGGGCCGCAATCGAGATTCTGTAAATCTCGGCCGAATTAATATCGAAGAAACAGAAACAATGCGCATTCTATCAATTAATCAAAAAGAATTGTTACCAGAAGAAAAATGGGGTAAGTTTTTAACTGCTCCAAAATCCTTCTACCATGTTCTGGAGTCTAATAAAACAAAGGGCCTCATTGTTAACCTAGGAGATATCGCTAGTATAACCACAGGCCTAAAGAGTGGAGCCAATGAGTTCTTTTATTTTCCGAACATTAATTTCGAGGTAAAAGAATTAAATGCTCAAAAAATGATAATCCAAGGTAAAAAGGATTTACGGTCACTCAAGTTCGAAATAGAGAGTGAATTTATTAGTCCCATTCTTTGGAAATTCAAATTCCAGTCCAAAATCAGGATTAGCACAAATGATGGATACTGCCTAACAGTATCAAAATCCAAGGAGGAGCTAAAGAAGGAGAACAAGAAAGTTCTAAAGTACATTGAATTTGGGGAGGGATTTCCACCAAACAAACCGTATAGTACTCGGCCAACGTGTCAAAACAGAATAACAAAATCAGGCAAAGAATGGTACAATATTGATTATGGTATTGCAGCACCCTTACTTCATTTTGAAATTCAAACCAACCGTGAAATCACCTTTCAATATCATCCTTCCCAAAAAGATCTCATTTTAAACAAGTGTTTTATGAGTAATTACGGATTTTATAATGTCTTTCCCCAGAATCCAGACGAAATACCAATCATTTTGGGGATCCTTAATTCGACCTTCGGAATGATGATGATTGAATTTGGAGGGCGATACATAGAGAATCGTGATGGCACCATATCAAATCAAACTCGCGTATATGAACTTAAAAGCTTACCAATGCTTAATCCGAATAGGATCCTACTAGAACAGAAGAATAAAATCCGTAGAATTTTGCAACGGATGAGTACCAGAAAAATTCTGCCTATTTGGGACGAGATGGAACAACCTGATCGGCTGATGTTAGATAAGATTATTTTTGAAGAAATCCTGGAATCAAGCTATAATGACATGGAGCTTCTCCGAGAAATGCTTGCAAACATCGCCAGATCTCGGAATGCAAGGAAAAAGCCAAAAAAACATCAGAACAAGAAAAAAAGAGGGGGGGAATAGACTTAACTGGGTCACAAGTGCATAAGGGGTTGAGATTGCCCTGATTACTTGGTTGCTGCCAGTTTAATGTCTGATTCTTTAACAGTTTTCCGCCCAGAGTGTCGAGCAATTTCAACCGCGTACTTGGCAATGTTGGTGCCGAAGTCGGTAATGATTTCGTTCAACCGATCGATCGCATCAGCAGACACACGTCGTGCGCCAGCGTTACGAATGATCTTCTCAATCCGAGCAGAAGCAAAGCCTCCAGCCATATGCTTTCACCTTTTCTCCGTTTATCTGATTATGGGTAGTTTGTCCGGCTATCATAGATCTGATAGCAGAACAAATGTCTCGGATTTCTTATTCTTTATAAAGATTATCTTATTATGGTTGATGTACTAGTCGTACTAGGGAAGAGGTTAACCCTAGAGAGTGTGTCGGGGAAGACATCTTCGATGATTCCACTCGGTCAACCTGTGAGGCGAACGAGCGAGGGGTTACTTTATGTAAGGGAAAAGTGGTGATTTTCCCTTTGTTCGGGAAAAAGCTCCCTTATTAGTCCTCTTGTTCGAAATAAGTCCGAGTCTTAGAATTTTCTACCAATTAAACGCAAATTCTTTGATCTATTCCCAATCAGAGCAGGTTTCGTTATTATACGCCAGAAAATCGTTCAAATCTCCGGTAGGTTGGGCCTCTATCATACAAGGTTTTAGAATCCATTCGGCGCTAACTGCTTCCGGATATTGTTTATAACCCTCTATTAAAATCGACAGTCGTGAGGGTAATACCTCTTTAGTTCTCCGTCTATTGGGAGAACATCGAGTAAACCATTGTAAAGAGTTTATTTTTTTTGAATATTAAAAGATGAGGTTAACTACCATGCAACTAGGTGGACAACCAGTTATTATCCTAAAAGAAGGAACTGAGCGCTCCCGCGGCCGAGATGCTCAACGAAACAACATTCAGGCCGCAATTGCTGTCGCTGATGCAGTTCGCAGCGCCTTAGGGCCACGTGGAATGGACAAACTTCTCGTAGATTCGCTGGGTGATGTTGTAATCACCAATGATGGCGCCACAATATTAGATGAGATCGATGTCCAGCATCCCGCTGCTAAAATGCTTGTTCAAGTCGCCAAAACCCAAGATCAGGAAGTTGGTGATGGGACAACTACAAGCGTGATTATTGCCGGCGAACTCCTCAAACGCGCTGAGAAACTGTTGGATCAGAAGATTCACCCTACTGTGATTTTAGGGGGATATAAGCTGGCAAGTGACAAAAGCAGTGAGATCCTCAAGGCGATCGCCAATAAGATCGATCCAAATGATGAGGAGGTTCTTAAGAATGTCGCTCGAACCAGTCTTAACTCTAAATCTACAGGTGGAGCCAAGGATATTTTGGCAACCATCGCAGTGGAAGCTGCTAAAGCAGTGCTTGACGAAGAAAACACCGTTGACCTTGACATGATTTCAGTCATTCAAAAACAGGGCAAGGGATTAACCGACTCGGAATTAATCCATGGAATAGTCCTGGACAAGGAAATAGTGAATCAACGAATGCCTCGTACCGTTACAGATGCTAAAATTGCCCTTATCGATCTAGCTTTGGAGATCAAAAAGACGGAGTTCGACGCCAAGATCAGGATTACTGACGCCGCTATGATGGATGCCTTCCTCGATCAAGAACAGTCAATGATCCGTGAAATGGTTGATACAGTCAAAAATGCAGGAGCAAATGTTGTTCTTTGCCAAAAAGGAATCGATGATCTGGCTCAGCACTTCCTCGCTAAAGAAGGGATTGCTGCAGTTCGAAGGGTCAAGAAAAGCGATATGGAACGACTAAGCAAAGCAACAGGTGGAAGAATCGTCACAAACCTTAAGGACTTGTCAGCTAATGATCTCGGATCTGCTGGACTTATAGAAGAAGTTCAGATTGGCGATGATAAGCTCATATACGTACGTGATTGTCCCAATCCCAAATCTGTCTCGATTATGATCCGCGGAGGAACAAAGTACGTCACTGACGAAGCTGATCGCGCTCTCCATGATGCTCTGTGTGTAGTAAGAGATTGTCTTGAAGATGGCTGGGCCGTAGCAGGCGCAGGCGCTCCTGAGGTTGAATTGTATCGCGGACTGAAAGAGTTTGCAGGATCGGTCAAAGGCCGTGAGCAGATGGCAGTAGATGCATTTGCAGACGCCCTTGAGATTATTCCCCGTACCCTTGCGGAAAACGCAGGTCTTGATCCAATCGATGTCCTAGTTGAGTTGCGAGCAGCTCATGAAAAAGGTGAAAAGAATACTGGAATCGATGTGCAAACAGGAAAGAATGTGGACGCCTATACTGCGGGAATCATTGAACCACTAAGAGTAAAGAGACAAGCTCTATTCTCGGCCCGAGAAGCGGCAGAGCTAATACTACGAATTGACGATGTGATTCAGAGTAAAAGTATGGAAGGCCCCCCAGGTGGCCCTGGAGGAATGCCCCCAGGCGGAATGGGCGGTATGGGTGGCATGGGTGGCATGCCACCAATGATGTAGACGGAGGAACAAAAATGTCTTTTCAAGGTACACCAGTATTAATACTAAAAGAAGATACTTCTCGGACTACTGGACGAGACGCGCTCACTAGCAATATTGCAGCCGCACGTATTATCTCTGAGGCAATCAGATCAGCCTTGGGGCCTAAAGGCATGGACAAAATGCTTTTAGACAACTTCGGAGACGTGGTAATAACCAACGATGGAGCTACGATTCTGAAAGAGATCGATATAGCACATCCGATCGGAAAAATGATGGTTGAGCTTTCTAAAATGCAGGATCAAGAAGCTGGGGATGGAACGACAACCGTAGTAATTCTTGCAGGCGAATTGCTCCAAAAAGCTTCCGATCTAATCACAAGCGATAAAATCCATCCTACGATCTTGGTGGAAGGTTATCGTTTAGCCACAGAGAAAGCAGTAGAACTTCTTAATGAGATTGCCACGGAAATATCCCCAGAGGACAATGCTTCACTTTCCAAAATCGTGACAACCACCATGGGATCAAAAATAGTGTCTCGATCTAGTGGTATGTTAGGTAAGTTGGTTATAGACGCAGTGAAAAGTGTAGACGAAGGAACAGGCAAAATTGATATAGAAAACATAAAAGTGGAGAAAAAAGAAGGGGAAGATCTTGAATCTACGCTGTTGGTCAAGGGAATTGTGTTAGACAAAGAAGTTGTCCATGCAGGAATGCCCAAGAGCCTAACAAATCCAAAAATCGCTCTAATTGCCGAAGCATTTGAGGTATCAAAAACTGAGTTTGATTCAGAACTCTCTATCACAGATCCAGAAAAAATCCAAGAGTTTCTCGACCGCGAAGCTGGCATGCTGGCAAAAATGGTAGATAAGGTTGACGAATCGGGTGCTCAAGTAGTACTCGCCCAGAAGGGAATCGATGACATTGCTCAACATCTTCTGGCCAAAAAAGGGATCATGGCTGTACGACGGGTTAAAAAGTCCGATATGGAAAAACTTGGTAAGGCAACTGGCGCTAAAATTGTTAATAGTATCAAGGACCTCTCAGCCGATGATCTTGGAACCGCAGGAAAAGTATATGAGACTAGTGTCGGTGATGACGACATGGTTTTCGTAGAAGATTGTCCTGAAGCCAAAGCTGTGACAATTTTGGTCCGTGGCGGTACTGAACTCGTTGTAGACGAAGCTGAAAGATCCATCCATGACGCAATCTGCGTTGTGCGGAATGCATTAGAGGATCGAAAGATCGTAACAGGCGGAGGTTCGCCCGAAGCTTATGTAAGCCGAAAACTGCACAAATTTGCAGAATCACTTGTGGGTCGTGAACAATTAGCCGTTCAGGCCTTTGCGGACGCCCTAGAGATAATCCCCAGAACTCTCGCAGAGAATGCTGGCCTGGATCCAATCGACATCATTGTTGCGCTCCGCGCTGAGCATGAAGGTGGAAACCACAAAGCAGGTGTGGATGTATTTAAGGGAAAGGTTCGGAACATGACTGATGTGGTAGAGCCCCTCCGTGTCAAAACCCATGCCATAACTGCGGCCAGTGAAAACGCTCAGATGGTTCTACGAATAGACGATATCATCTCTGCCAAGTCATCGGCCGGACCTGCAGGAGGTCCCGGCGGTCCCGACGGCGGCATGGATGACGATCTCGATTAGTTGACTCCTCTTCAGTCTTTTTCTCTTTTTTTCTTTCTTTTTTCTTTATTATTCTTGTCATGGAATTAAATGAGCAGGGATTTTTGTCACCTCAAAAGATCAACGACAAAATCGTAATAACTATCTTATATCAGCGCCTAATTTGGCGTTCTTGCTCTTTTTTTCATGAAGAAAAGTCGTAGGGCTGATGTCTCTGGCAGTTACCAGGAATTCAATGGAGATTAAGATTGGACCACGCATGCTCACCCGTTTTGAGTATGCCCGTATATTAGGGGCCAGGGCATTACAGATATCCATGGGCGCACCCGTTACCTTTGAGGTAAGCGAAGAACAGGTAAACCCAGAGCCAGAGGAAGTGAAGCAGGAAGAAGGGGACCCGTTACTAATAGCAGAACGTGAGATTAGGCAACGTCTTCTCCCTATATTGGTTCGTCGAACTCTCCCAGATGGGCGTTTTCAAGATATCCCTATCGAATACCTACTAAAGCATGCGGGACGGAAACACGGAGGAGATCTCACAAAATAGAGATACTCTGGCCCTTAAAACGTAGTTTCTCCCTATCTAAGAAGGCATGACAGTCCAGAACCATTTGGTTTTTAATGGAGGATGGAAATGACCCTCTCAAAGCCAATGAGGCAATCCTGCAATGAACGACGTCCGGGACCGTTTTAAGGCATTAGGGAAAAAATTAAAAGAGCAGAAAGATGAGAGCATTCGCTATGCGGAGAAAAAGTTGAGGGAGGGCGCAAATTCCAACAAAATTCCAGTGAATCTTCCAGATGATATGAGAAATTATCTACTTACCTTAAAACGTGAGGTAGGTCTCCCTGTTTCTGTATTGCCTGCATCAATGTTCAAAACGCCTCGTTTTTTAGGACGAGAACAGTTTTTCCACCGTTTAGCATCCGAAATAATCCCGTACGGGCTAGCCCACCAACGAGTCAATCTGGAACCCGTTCGTCTAAGTAGATTGACATCTTCATTTCATAAACATCACCCTGGATGGGAGGTGGATATCCAAGACATAGAGGCTGCTCTTGAAATGCTGAATGAGCAGGGAATCATCGGAAAATCTAAGCAGGGATTCTTATTCGAACCGCTCACCTTATCAAGAGATGTCCATACTTTTTTGGCGTGGATAAACGAGGGAATCAGCACCTATGGTGAAATCTTAATAAACGAAATATACCAACGTGTTCCCTGGGATACCTCGAAGGTCGATTATTTGATCGAACTTCTGGCTCAAAACAAGATATGTATCATAAATTCTCGGGAGGGCACACTTTTCTTTCCAAGCTTTACCCGAGGATAGACCTATCGTGCCTCGATTTTCACCACCGACCTTGGAAAGATTTTTTGATAATCGATTGATCGTCGTATGGGTAATCAGACAACCATTGGAGTTTGCTCCATTAAAAGATTTAGAATTTCGGATTCATGGTGATTTGGAATTCGCCCCCAATCAAGAAAGTGTGATTGCTCTTCCCGACCTTGGGGACGGGAATGAGTTTCTTGTTAACTGGGTTGTCCGAATTCCAGAGACGAAAACCGAGGTGGAATTATCTGTCCATCATGAGTCTTTTACGGAAAAGTTCAATCTTATCATTGATCCGCATAACCTTCCGCCTTAGCGGGTGGTATATTTAAAAAATAAGAGAATGGGTCTTCTAGCTGGGAGTAAACACCAATGAACCGTCTACTCCTTACACTTTGAAATAAATGGAGTGTTATAACAACGGGAAAAGTTCGAACGAGCGCTGTCAAGATAATCACTCGCCAGATTATGAAGGAATACGAGGCGCACCTCACGTTGGACTTTGACCACAATAAGGACATTGTCTCGAAGGTTGCAAAAACACGTTCAAAGCGATTTAGAAATCGCGTTGCGGGTTATTTAACCCATCAGATAAAACTGAAAAGGCAACAAGAAGAAGATTATTAGATTTTCAAATCAACTTTTTTTCTAAAAGATTACTAAATCTGTGTTTTAGATACGCAAGGACGCGTGAAAATTGATCTCTTGCAAAAGCTGGGAGGGTGGGGTCATCGCTTCAATTGTAAATCGTTCAGGATAACTAAAGAAGACCTCAAGATAACACCAGAGAATATTGTATTCCGTGGTCATTTCAAATGGAAAATCCGCCTCCACCTGGGGTATTAATAGGAGTTCAAAAAACACGGGAGCGCTGCGGGATCTGCAACCAACCTTTTACGAAAGAAACCTATTTTGATACTCTGACGGAAGAACGAAACTATCGATATTTGTGTGAGACGTGTAACCTAGTGATTCCTGTGGAAGGCGAACTGTATTGACCCCTGAATGGGTTACCTTGGGTCAAGAACGAATATTTACTTGCCAACAGAGTGGAAATTGTTGTAGGGATCCAAAACTGATTGTAACTCTCACATATCGAGACTTGTATCTTCTATATGCAGCTATGGAGCAGGATTTTCATTCCTTGCTTAAGAGAATCACCTTTTACACCTTAAAAGACGTTTCGGACGAAAAAATACGCGAACGTTTGGTCTTACGTCCTATCCAAGTTACAAAAGGCCAAATAATTCCGGGCCTCCGTAAGGATTCCGTGGGTGATTGTGTTTTTTATATTAAGCCCAACTGTAGCATCTACCCATACAGGCCACTGGCTTGCCGGAATTACCCTTTCGCATTTCGAAAAATAAAAGGCACAAAGACACTTACTGCAGTATGGGCTAAGAATGCAACAAAAACCTGTCCTGGAATCGGGCAGGGTTCGCCATTTTCCAAGATGACCATCCAGGAAATGGGAGAGCATTATTTTGAAGAAGTGAGGAAGCACAATATTTTGGTAGAAAATTTGAACCTGGAAGCGCAAGAAGGAAAACCGTTAACCCCGAGGGAGGCTATCTGGGTGACGATAATGTACGCTCAAAATGAGTTTCAAACCCAAAATGAAGACAAAATTCTCTGAATCTGATTGTTTTTTAGGGAAACCTCAATAGATATGATACTAGTTCCTTTTATAGAATAGATCTGCCTCTGTTTTCAATGAACCAACGAGGTTTTAGATATGAAGCCTCTCCCAACTGCTACCAAATGGGGTGACAGAGATTCTACCAAGGTGAAATGGACTTCTGCCTTTAAGGAGCTGGTTTATTCTCAACTAGGCATTGATCAGGGTACTCCGAAGAAAACCTATTTATCAAAAAGTCCTGAAACAATACATGAACAACCTCCTGATCTTCCCAAAGAGTTCTTGGATAATATTGGTTTATTTTTGCATTCTACTCAGATCTCATCAGATTTCTGGGAACGTATCGAAAATTCGTTAGGCCAAGGATACCTTGAACTCATACAGACTCGAATAGCCAAATTACCACCGATCGCTGAACTGGTAATATATCCCCATTCACATGATGAGATTGTTTCAGTTATCCAGGCGGCCAAAGCTTTTGGGATTCCTCTTTGTGTCAGAGGAGGTGGAACCAGTGTGACTCATGGAGTTTCACAGATTTCCAAAGGCTGTACGGTACTCAACATAACTCGGATGGCCCGTATTCTGGCTATCAACCAAACCAGTATGTATGTTACAGCCCAAACAGGTGTTTTAGGACCTTTTTTGGAAGATAATCTTAATTCAAATGGATTGACCTTGGGCCATTTTCCGCAATCTTTCGAATATAGCTGCTTAGGTGGATGGATTGCAACCCGTGGAGCTGGTCAAAATTCCACTTTGTATGGTAAGATAGAAGATATGCTAATGGGATTGAAAGTTGCGACAGGAAAGGGAACCACACTAGAAATTAAGACTGTTCCAGCTCGTTCAACTGGTCCAGATTTTACGCATATATTTTCAGGCTCGGAGGGGGTCTTTGGAATTATAACCGAAGCGACACTGCGAGTTTGGCCAATTCCACAGGCCAGGAAGTTTTCAGCATTCTTCTTTCGGTCATTTGAAGATGGAATTAATGCTTACAGAGAGCTCATACAGGCTGGATTTCGTCCGGCAATTCTCCGACTGTCTGATGCATCAGAGACCTATTTTAATTTAAGGGCCAGCTCTCTTATGCACGATCCCCCGCGGGAACCCTCTTATTTTCAACAGATTGGGATGAAATATCTTACGAGCCGTGGATTTTCAGAAGGCAAAAGATGCCTCGGGATAATGGTTATTGAGGGGCAATCAAACCTAGTGTCAATGACACGAAAGCATGCGATTTCCCTGGCAAAAAAACATCACGGATACCATTTAGGAGCATCTCCCGGAGAGCAATGGTATAATTCTCGATTTGATACTCCCTTTCTTAGAGATTCAATTATTGATCATGGAGTTTTATTGGAAACCTTTGAAACCGCGGTAACTTGGGAAAAACTACTCCCTTTATATCATGCGGTCCTGGAAGTACTTAGTTCTGAATGTCCCATGATTTGGACCCATGGAAGCCATTTCTACGTTAATGGAGCAAATCTGTATTTTACTGTCTTAGCCCCGCAGGAAGAAGGAAATGAGATTGACCAGTTCCATCGCATACGAAAGAAGGTTTTGGATACATTTCTAGCAAACGGAGGAACACTGAGTCACCACCATGGGATCGGCAGATCATTTAGTGCATGGTTACAAGAGGAAATTGGTTCTGCTGGAATGGGGTTGCTCAAGGATTTGAAACAAAGTCTTGATCCGGAGGGGATTTTGAATCCAGGGATCTTTGGATTGAATCGGAATCAAAAGGTTCACGGACTCCAAACCAGCGATTCTTTATAGCTAGCTTTTTCCCTTTCTTTTTCGTCAGCTGGCCAACCTAATAAATCGGCCATCCGATCTACAATTGGTTCAATACAGTCCAAACCCTGATTATCTGATAGCTGTAGTTGTGTTCTCCGAAGCATGAAATCATTTAGTGTGACCGCTTTTTCGTACATAACTGCATAATCCACTTCCACAAGGATATAGGAGCGATCACTGGAGATTCGATCAGCTAGCTCTGGATTTTCCTTTATAAATTGACAAATTTGTTTGTAATTCTCTCCATAGCGCAGTAAATGTATGGCGATGTCTTGGGGAAGTTCATATCGGATTTTCATGTCTTCGATAGCAATAATTTTCCAGTTTTCCCAGTAACGGCGGCTGAGTGAGCTCCAGCCATGGAGAGGTGTTTCATCCGTCATGCATCTCGCTTTTTTCCCCAAAAAATCCCCTAAACGGTCCACAACATCTTTCGCCATTGCGCGAAATGTAGTGAATTTGCCTCCAGTAATCGCAAAGAGATTTGATCGAGGAACAAAAATTCCATGTTTTCGTGATACATCTGACTCAGATTTGGCATCTGGAGAAATAATAAGGGGCCTCAATCCCGAATAGGCACTGACTATGTCCTTTCTAGATAAGCTCCCAGGAAAAATGAAATTGATGGCGTCAATGATATAGTCGATTTCATCTTCCAAAACTGGGACGAAATCCAAATCACCCGTGTAATCAGTATCGGTCGTTCCTACCAGATTGAAATCTCCAAAAGGGATCACGAAGTTGACACGTTTATCACGAATTGGAACAACGACCGCATATTCTCCATCATAGAATTTCTTTGTAATTAAATGGATACCTTTAGTGATGCGAACCCGTGGAGGGGCATTAGGATCAAGCATCTGTAAAATTTCATCGGTCCAAGGTCCACATGCGATAACTACCGCTCTTGATTTTATGGCAAACTTTTGATCCTTGATTTTATCATGTACATTGACGCTAGTAATCTTATCTCCAGACTGATTGGTTTTAAACGAAATTACCTCGCAATAGTTGAGAACAGAGGCCCCATGATCTTGCGCTGATAAAATGATCTCTAAAGACAGACGAGAATCGTCCATCCGTCCGTCACCATAGATGCCTGCTCCTTGAAATTCTTGTTCTCGAATGGTTGGAATCAATTTTAGTGCCTTGTCAATCCCCAAGAATTTATGGAACATGTGGTTTCTAAACCCGGCCAAAATATCATAAAACCAAATGCCAAGCTTGATTTTCCGTCGAGTTGACCAAAGGTCTGAATGAAAAGGAAAAAAGAACTTTACTGGAGATGTAACGTGTGGTGCCATTTCTAGTATTTTTCTACGTTCTCTTGATGCTTCCCTTACTAATCGAAACTCTTTTTGCGGTACGTATCTGAGTCCTGCATGTACAAGCTTTGATGACCCGCTACTTGCGCCTGATCCAAAATCTAACTTTTCAACCAATGCGACAGAGTACCCTCGGAGTGCTGCATCCCTAGCAACTCCAGCTCCAGTGATTCCGCCTCCCACTACCAGAATATCGAACTCCTGCGATTGAAGGTTCGAAATCGTTTCCTCTCGGTAATGAAGTACGCCTTCTTGCCTGGTATGACCCATAAAGAGCACGATCCAGTAGATTCCGAGTCTATTGTTATAACCGATAAAACTCTTTGGCATTTTTTGTGGTATGTCTTCTTACGTCATCAAAGGTAGAATCCTTCAATTTTGCGACTTCTTGTATGGCATATCGGATATTTGCGGGTTGGTTACGTTCACCCTTTATGGGGCTCAGAAAGGGAGTATCGGTTTCAACCACAAGAGATTCCAGAGGGACCTTTCGAGCAATCCTGCGATGTTTTTTCCGATTAACAACGGCAGTTGGTATTGAAAGTAACCATCCTGAATCTAAGCATCTTTTAACATCATCTATTGTACCTGAAAAGCAGTGCATTAAAACAGGAACCCCTGCGTGTTTTTCCAAGAGATCAATGCAGTCAGTCTCAGCCTTCCTACTATGAATAACGAGGGGTTTTTGCAGTTCATTCGCAAGTTCAATAAACCTCTGGAAAACGATCTGTTCCTTATTTTGCCAATAAACATCTTTAATCCAATAATAGTCCAGACCGACTTCCCCAATTGCTACAAGTGAGCTATTATTCTTGATATGACTGTATGCAACATCAAAATCGATCGATTTGATGTGTGAGGGAGAAAATCCCAACGTTGAATATACGAATCCACTATGTTCGCGGGCCAAATTATTCGCATAAAAATAATGATCAGGTTCTATCGCAGAATTGATAATGGCTTGAAGACCGGCGGCTCTGGCGCTTTGGACAAGTTCTTCGACGTTATCCACAAAATCAGGAAGCAAATGGGCGTGTGCATCAATCAAATCGTTCACTTCAAAATTGATGAACAGTCACCGTTCGTTTTTTCTTGGTACTAGTAAATTGAGTGAAGTGAGTTTCGTATCTCAGAAAAATCTTCAGACTGAAACACCCCAAAATGCTTATCCTATCCTATCTCTGTTCCAATTAATAAGAATTGTTAAATCTTTAGTTCGTGATTTTACAAATGGAGACCTTGCGATGAAGTTAATGGAGCTAATCATGAAGAATGATAAATTTCGCTCAAACTGTCTCAATCTGATAGCATCAGAGAACACTCTTAGCCCCCAGGTCAAGAAAGCTTTGTCTATCCAACATAGTCGGTACCATTCAGATTTTTACGGTGGTTCCAATGTGTTCCAGAAGATCTATGCTCAGAGTCAAGAATTGGCTGAAAAAGTATTTCACTGTAAATCGGCCCTTATTTCTCCCTTATCAGGGAATATGGCAGTTTTGGCGGTGATGTTAGCTCATTCACATCCAGAAGACAAGATAGCAATTCTACCCTTGCACCCAGCAGGAGGATATCCCATAAATCTTGAATTTTTTGGAAGAAAGCGCATCAATATCCCTTGGAGTCCAAAAGAGTACAATATTGACCTGTCAAGAACCATTGAGATTCTTGAAGTCGAAAAACCTCCTCTAGTCTTTTTGGGGGCCTCTTTGTTTCTCTTTCCGCACCCAGTTAAACCGATAGCGGATGTGGTACATGGATATGGTGGCCTTGTTGCTTATGATGGATCCCATGTCCTAGGATTGATAGCTGGTGGGCAATTCCAAGATCCTTTAGGAGAAAGTGCGGATTTCTTGCTGGGATCGACTCACAAATCCTTTCCTGGCCCCCAAGGGGGTGTTATTCTTGCAAATGATTTTGCACTTGATAATCTCAACGAGGTTATTGGATTAGATCCCTTAAAAGGCATTGTTTTGGTCGATAACGTTCACAACTCACGGATAGCTGCACTAGGGGTTGCCTTAGAAGAATTTCAACATTATGGAGTTCAATATGCAATGCAAACAACATTAAATGCAAAAGCCTTGGCTCAAACCTTAGACGAACATGAAATATCATTGCACGGGAGAGAGAAAGGATTCACAGAATCTCACCAAGTATTGATGCAAATAGAGGATTTTACGCAAGGGGCCAGGTACCGAGACATGCTTCTTAAGTATAAACTTGTGACTGATTCTGCAATGCGTTTTGGAACGGCTGAGCTTACAAGACAAGGATTCAAAGTGCCAGAAATGGAGATATTAGGGCGAATTATTTCTGAATTGATACACCATGCGTCAAGGGACGAAGAACCGAGCAGCATTCAGTTAAAGGAAATTGTTAATTCAATAGACAAACTCATTAAACGTCAAACGTTATAAATTTCTTTGTAAGATTACCGAATTCATAGATCTCTTACTAGAGGCACCTACACACTTACAAACTCGAGAAAAACCGCATATCTACGGATCTTTTTGCTCACCTCGAACATCTTGATAGCTCAATACCTTTCATAGGGAAAGAAGAAGGTAATTTGACATGGACGAAGAAGAATTAAGGGTTCTTATCCGCCAGTACGCCACCAAAGCGCGCATGGAACAAGGAGAAGCGATTTTAACAGCTGTATTGAAGAATGTTATAGTTGAGAACCCAAATTTGAAAGCTGAGGTTCGTGGATCCATGAAGATAGTTAAAGAGGAGGTTGAAAAGGCCAATGCGATGGAGGATGACGAAATAGAGTCGCTTGCGATTGAAGAAGGAGTTTCCTTAGCAGATGAATCGAGTGAGTATGAAATGCTAGAGGAGCTGGTGATTAAAAAGCTTAAAGACGATAATGTCCTTAAAAACCATCTTAAAGCCCTTATAATTTATGGATCATATGCAAAGCGACTCCATGTGGTTGGAGAGAGCGATATCAACTTTGTCGTTGTTCTCACGGCTGACAGCGGAGAAGATATAATTCAACGGGTTAATGAAATTGGAGAGGAAATTGTGACTCCCGAGGTTGCCCACATTTTTGATCTAATGATTCTGAAGGAGGAGGATATTCCTCAACTTGACAAGTTTGGCGCAGCTTGGGGCCCCATCCACATATTGTATGCCCAAGCTGGGGAAGTGAGAATTGGTTCAAACGTATTTGAAAACATCAAGATCTCCGACCAACAAGTAAAAGTATCGGCCAAAGAGATTTTGCGAGACACTTTGGTCCAGATGGACGAAATTATTACCACAGCTAAGGAAGAGGGCCTCCCTGAGGGTGAATTGGACTTTTTAATTGGATCTTCTGTCATAGATATAATTTTTGCATTAGCTTGCTATTATGCTGGAAGAAAAGCTGTCGAATTAGATCTTGTAAAGCCAGATATCCATGAAACCGTTCAAGAGATTTGGGGTGACGATTCAGGGTTTTCCCAGTACTATCCTTTGTTTGAACAAGCTCATGCGTTCAAGCTGGGAATTAAGCTAGCTGATTCAGATCAATTCGTTGAGAACAGTATCAAATTTATTGAATCAATGGTTTTGCCCCTCATTAATGAAAACTAATACGTTGTCTTCAGATCCCCCATTTTTCGATTAGAGGTTTCAAGAAGCCAAATTTCGATTCATACTGTTCCAGTTCCTCCCGCGCATACCTTCTGAACTCACTAACTTGTCCGGGATCAAGAAACTGCTTCTTACCATATGCGTTTGCCTGAATTAGCAAATCCATAAGATCCGCAACTCGAGCGAGATGGTATTCTTCGCTTTCAGTATCAAGGAGAATTTCTTCTAAGGTTCCCCTTAAAGAAGATGGAAGTTTCGACAATATACCAGTGACAGCCCCTTCATGGAGTGCCTGTTGAATTCTTTCAAGCTGTTCGGGGGAAAGAATTCTAGAAACGCTTTTATCCATATCTAACCACTCGGATTCATGGAAATCGTGAAGTAGCCCTATTAACACCGTTTTTTCCAGATTCAGTGGGATTTCGTTTCGTTTCTGGTTTTCTTCTATACAAAACAGTAAAGCAAGAAAAGCTACTGACCATGAGTGAGCCGCAAGGGATTCAACGGAGCCAACGGGAACGCCAGCACGTAACCAGCCCTGCCTGAGAAGCCTCTTCATCATAATTAGGTTTTCTAAAATCTCCATTTCCGTTATTTCCGTATGAATCTAGGAAGCCTTTTCTTCCATTCTCCACCCCCAATCATCTCGGCTGGGAAATGAATATATTCCGTTGACTTTTTCCCTTAAGCCTTGACATAAGCTTTTAGCCGTCTGGAGGAAATACCTTTTTTTAGTATATTCTTTTCTTCCAGGTCATCTAACATGTTTTGGGCCACGGATACTCGAATATCGAGTCGTGTGGCTATTTCGGGGGCAGTTACGACAAAATTCTTTCGCTTTACAAAATCCTGTTCTAATTGTGCAAGCTTTTCTTCGTAGTCCTTGCCGACAGGCAAAGTGCGCTGATAGCTTGTATACTCAAAGATTTTACCCCAGCGACGTTTCTTTTTCACTTTTTTATCCGTATACGCCAAGTTATAATCCACCAGAATATTTGGAATATCCGCCAGTACGTGTAAGTACTGGTAGGTAGTTTTTTTCTACTTGGGCAACCCGACTGCCTTCGATTAAAATAAATTTTCCTTTAAAATTTGGAAAGCCAATGGTTTTGGGCTCTCGGATTGAAGCAATAGAACAGATAGAATTAGCTCAATCTTCCCCAATTTGGGCTTCTAGGAACAAGAAGAGGCCGTTTCGAGTCTTGTTTAACCGCTTAGGAGAAGTAATTTGCCTAAACCTTCAATCACAAAAGCTAAAATCCCGAAAGAGATACAAGTTTTGAGTAGTCGCTTACAACGCGTGGCATTTCTTACTATTTCTTCCTCGTTCCGTTTAAACAGGAGATATCCTACAAACAAGATGGCTACATCAATTCCCAACACAATCACAATGAATATGGGAGAAGAATAATATCCAAGAATGATTGGAAGGGGACTAATCACCATTAACACAACTAGAAACGCATATCCAAGGTTTCGAGCTGTACCGACCCCGTACGTGAGAGCGACAGATTTAACGCTCTCCATCCGATCGCCACGGACGTCTTCTATATCTTTTATCACTTCTCGACCAACTATTAGGAGAAATGCAAAAAGAGCCGGAAAAATCATTGTTTCATAGCTTGCCGTTAAAAGTCCTCCAAAAATAAATGGGACAGCGGTCAGGATGCCAATCATGATATTCCCAAGGAATCCAGCTCGTTTAAAATAGGCTGCATACATGTATAACAGGAGCCCTGCAGAAAAAGCAAGTAAGAATGCTGGAACATCAATCATCAAGGCCAATAGATTTCCTATAATAAACAAAATGGCCGCATAGGTCTTGGCCTGGTTCAAGGTTAGGTAACCAGAAGGTAAAGGGCGATGTGGCATGTTTATTTTGTCAATTTCGATATCAAAAACATCATTCATAGCATAACCCCCTACTGCGACCAAGGATGTGGTGAGATAACCTAATAAGACTCCCCAAAGTTGATTTTGTGTAAGAGGATGAGAAATTGCCGCTATTGCACCAATTACAACGGCAAAACCGGACAAAAAGGAGTTCAGAGGACGACTGATTAGAAAAAGGCCTTTTAAAAGCATGTTTTTTTACTAAGAAGGCAATGAGATTTTAAGTTTGGGTTAGATAGAAATAGCTGAACCATCGGTTGAGACCCAGTTTTTGATATAGAGCGATGGCAGCATCATTATCGGCCAGAACTTGGAGGTAAAGCGAACGGGCCGAGTGTTGAGAGGCCCAATTTACCGTATTAGTAACCAGAGCGGTTGCAAGTCCTTTTCTACGATAATGGGGTGCAACCACAAGATCCATAATTCCCAGGAAGCTTCGATCCACGACTCCAAAGATCACACCTGCCACTTGATCATCACCATGGGCAACCAGAAATTGTTTACGGGGAATAGTGATGCGATCCATAATTTCACACATCTTCCCCAATTCATCCCTATCTCGATGGGTGGTTAATTCAATGAATGCTCTTGTCCACGCTTTCGTTCTCCTGCAGCTTGCGCTGAGCGTAAATAAAGGGGTTGTTCTTCTATCAGATCTGTTGAATGTTTGCAAATCAGTACCCATTACATCTACTCTAGGATCCTGCTTATATCCTTCCGATTTCAATACCTCGAATAGTCTCTCCGGGACAAACCCATCATGTAATTGCCATCGGGCAGGAAGGTTATGATGCTTATATGCAAGTTCAACCAGTCTTATGTCTCCCAAAAGATCGTTCCCCCAATAGTTCAGCGGAAGAACTGAATTTGCCCTTCCTGTGGCACCCTCGTTAAATCGTAATACCCATCCATTCAACAAGTAAAACTCTTTAGCTTGCCATGAGTTATTCGCAATTTCCTGAACTTTAATTATCCTGTCTTGAGACATCATTGTCCTTCCATTCCCAATATCAAGTCAATAGCAGAACAGGCCAGTCCTAGAGATTATGAAGAAATGTGTTTATTTATAATAATAGCCCAAACTGGGCAAGTTCGTGAAATTCAAATAAAAAAGGAGGGGAATTGGCAAGTTTTTGTTTGCCAATCTATTTGAAAAAAACTACTCTTCTGACTTTTTCGGCTTTTCTTTTGGCAGTTCCTTTATACCGTAGACTCCTACAGGTGGTAAACCGCCACTGCCTATTCCCTGGGTTCCTTGACCTGCGAATCCTGCAATCGGAATATTAGTGGGCACAAGCATAATAGTCGCCCCTCCTTCAGTGGCAGCCTCAAATAAGAGGTTGATCCATCTAAGTTCCATAGCATGAGGCGATTTGGCATATTGCTCTGCAGCTTCTATCATTCCTTTTGCTGCTTCCTTTTCAGCCTGTGATAGTGTAATACGAGCGCGACGTTCTCGTTCGGCCTCAGCTTGACGGCTGATAGCCTCTTGTAATCGTCCAGGAACAACTACGTCTCGTACCTCGACCGATATGATTTTAACCCCCCATTCTTCGGTTTTTATATCCACCAATTCTTGCATATGTTCCGCAATCTTTTCGCGCTCAGCAAGCAGTTCATCCAATTCAACTTGTCCAGTCACTTCTCTTAAAGTGGTTTGTGCAATCCATTGTGTCGCGGCTGCATAATGTTCAACTTCTAAAATGGTTTTCTCGACATCTACAACCCGAAAAAATAAAACAGCATCGATAGACACAGGTACATTGTCTCTAGTAAGGCTCTGTTCACTTCTGAAACTATAGGTTTGAATTCTGGTGGATACGATCTGCGGGATCTTGTCTATACCAGGCAAGATCCAGAACATTCCCGGTCCTTTGAGGCCGGTGTAGCGGCCCAGTCTGAGTACCGGCGCTCTTTCCCATTCCTTAACAATCCTGATTCCGCTGAGGAGATAGATCCCAATCAAGATAATAGCGATGATTACGAAGACCTCCAATATACCAGGTGGTAGGAATTGACCAAAAAAATCTACTAAACTCATGAACGTCATTCTTCCATGTTGGTGATAAATTGAGGGGAGAGTATACCCCTTCAGATATTGAATAAATAATGGTGGTTAAAAAGTCTCGGTTCAAAGAACCTAACGGGCTTGAGCATGATGAACCTTACAGGGTTCCTTCTGGAAAGCTTCGGTTTGGAAAGGAAGAAGATTTTTAAGAAATCTTCCGGATCAAATAAACGAAGAGAATCGAAGTAGTTCTAGTGGATCAGTTCGATCTGAAAGGCGCAAAAATTTCGAAAACTTGTCGGATAATTCATATCCATTGTTGAAATCATTTTGGATACTCGATGGTGAACAGAGGAATCGGTTAATGTCATCAGAGAAAGTAATGATGGAATTCACGATTATTGGACAAGAAACGATCGGTAAAGCCACGCTTCAACGGGAATTCGCTCCACGGACGGTAGCGTTAATCCGCTTTCGCCTTAAAAATCCAATTCAATCACGAGTTGTCGTACGAGAAGGGGAGGTGGCTTTTCCCTTTAAAATCGGACGAGTGTCACCTGAGAATGCGTATAAGACGCTCTCGCGCGGTGATGTGGCGTACTGGCCGCAGGGTACAGTGCTCATCGTTTTTCTTAAGCAAAAAACGGTATCCTACCCTGTTAATCTTGTCGGAAGGATCGATTCGGGCCATATGAACTTCTTTGACAAGTTACATATAGGAACTTCTATAAGAATCGAGAGAATTCGACCTATGATAAATGAGGTTGATTATCTCTGATGAAGTTCATCTGCTCATTGTCCGAAAAACAGTCGTTCCGCCAAGCGGATCGGTAATCCGACCCTTTGAATTTCACGGGCCACTTCTCGGATGTCATATTTCACCCGAATCCATTCGAAGTTAAGCTCGGAATCAGTGCTAATTTCAACGATACCTACTGAGGCGCGAGGATCGTTATCGCGAGGTTGGCCCACCGATCCTGGATTAAAAATAACCTTCCCCATTTTTTCGCTTTGATAGATGAAGGGGATATGGGTATGCCCCACCATCATAACATGATTTACACCAATCATCCCTAAAAGTTCATCTTTACGTTCCGTGGAGTCCTCTGGATATATATAATCACTCAAATAGTCTTTGGGAGACGCATGCGTTAAATAGAACTTAACTCCGTGTTCTTCTATTTCAAGATATTCATTTTTGGCGAGAATCGAAAGGAATGTTTTGTTTCGGGTCGACAATTCATCAAAGGTCCAAAGTACCGCCTTTTTGGCGGCCCGATTGAAACCTTGCGCGTTTCCCGCCGCACAAGCCACGTCATGGTTGCCTATAACATTGAGAGCGAACCCTTCTGCAATCTTACAAAGTTCATTGGGCCAAGGCCCATATCCGACAATATCGCCTAAACATATGACATGATCTATGTTTTTCCCATATCGAGATGTAATTTCCTCATGAACAGCGACATATGCGGGCAGATTTGCATGAAGGTCTGCGATTAACATAATCCGCATGGGTCTCGTTGCCACGTGGGTTCGCCTTTTGTTGTGCTAAAGCGCCTGTAAATTACTATGTTCCATACACAAAGAAGAACTGTAAATTGGAAGCAATCGGAGGAGGATTTTTTAGTTTCTGTTCCCTCCATCGGAGAAGAACTAATCGTTTTAGAAGAGAAATAATAAGAAAAAAAAGTTAACAGAATTAGAATCCCTATTCTGAGCGAAGAATATGAATTTCAAGTTCTTTTTCCGTCATTGGTTCCTTCTTACCTAAAGCATTCGAAACGATCTCTAGAACCAGCTTTTTTGCGGATTCGACATCGAGATCTCGTTTGTACTCTTTTCGCAACGAATCTATGACACGCTCATTACCGCTTCCGGCCGCATACGCGTTAACTGCAAAATATGATCCCCCATTATCCACAAAGAATAGTTCAGCAGCCTTACTTACGGGATTAAAACCAGCAAGGAGAAGTGCGGTTCCGAATGGCCGTAATCCACCTTGTATGGTATGACGTGCCATTAAATCTCCTAATCGTTGAGCTAACGCCCTAACGGAAATTTTCTCCCCGTATATAAGACGATGCTGCTGTGCTACTAATCGAGATTGACCTATCAAAAGATTAGAGTCCGTCGACAGCCCAGATGCAACCAGAAAGAGATTTACATCGATTTCTTGAATTTTATCGGGTCGAACCACCAATGGGTCAAAAAGCGTCTCTCCAGCCAAAAGGATTGTGGAATCATCCAGTATCATCCCTACAGCTGCGGCACCTCTTTCAGAGGCTTTCCGTGCATATGAGAGTTGAACCAACTCGCCATCTGGACTCCAAATAGCTGCACTTCGGTCATATTGACTTCTAATATCACCATACATCTTAAATTCACCTCAGAGATCGATACTAATGATTTCAGCGGCTTCTTTCTTCGTACTGAAAATCAATCCGTCAATTCCATTACCAGTCGCATTGTCACGCGCTATTGACGCCTTCAATGCCGTAACCGCCAAGTCCTTTGCTTCATCTTTGGCAAGTCCTGGTTTCCATTGGACCTCCATAACCCCCATGGCTATCATCATACCGCTTCCAACAGCAAAATAATCTTCTTCTGAAAGCGACCCGGCTGGTCCGAGATTATATACGTGTGTACCCCTCCGATCAACACCGGTTACAAGAAGTTGAACCCACCAAGGCTGATACCTTCGATAACCACCGTGCAAGATTGTTGCGAGTAAACTTCCAGCAACTTTCACACTTGGGTCAAAGTTATTCTCAAGCTTGTATAAACGCAGTTCACTTTTCATGAGATCTACCAATGCCTGGGCATCAGAAACTAGGCCTGCAGTACCCAATCCTGTATAATCATTGAGAAGGTATACTTTCTTTGCTTTCTTACTTCCTACGAAGGTACCCATTGAAGCCCGACGATCTGATACAATAATGGATCCATCAGAGTATTTTAATGCAAGGGCCGTCGTGCCTTTCATAGGAGGAAGCTGATTACTGTTATCGATCTGTAAATTAGAGGGAAAATTCAAAATCATTCCGACTCCTAAGTTTATTATTTGTGATTAAAGGGTCTAAAAAATTAAACAAAATGACTACCTTTCGGGAAACAGATTCCTACACGGCGAAACCCAGTAACCAGAGGATTTCCATCATTGATTTCCCGAATTCCCTTATTCTATGTAAATTGCAGGACGTAAAGGTTCAGCCAAGTCTAGTTTTGGAGATTCCGAATTTTCAGCGTATTTAACGGTAACTTTCGCCTGTGTGGTTTTTTCAATGAACTCTATCGCACTCGAGATAACATCGTATTCCTCTTCCCTGGGAAACCCTGGCAGGACCTGTTCATGGCTTTTCAATAGTTTTTGGGCGTAATTTGTGGCTTTCTTCCCGTGCTGTTTTATTCCTGAGATCTGCATGATCCGGGGTATCAATTTCTTCTTGTCTTCCAAGAATTGTTTGAGAATAGTCTCTTTCCAAACAGGTGTTATGGTGATCTCGATATTGGTAATGCTTTCTAATTTCATGGCTTTTTGGATATTGCCAATATCCTTGATCAAATCCGAAATATATTCTTCTCGAGCTTCCGCTGCTTGATCGATCAGCGATTCGTTCCAGATAGGGAACTTTTGAGACACTACCATTGAATCATGGTTCAGTGACCATAACTCCTCGCAAAAGTGGGGAACCATTGGTGTTAATAGTAGGAGAGTTTGCTGAACTGCTTTTACAAATCCAGGTCCAATCGTCTGCGATCTGCGTTTATAATGACGTAAATCGTTCATTACACCAAACAACACCCGTTGAACATAGGATCGGGTTTGTAAAGCTTCCCCGATCTGGGTACCGTCCTTAATGTGACCTTGCATTCTACTAGTTATCCAGCGATCTATATCATTAGATTCTTCTCGGGTTTGAATATCTTCATAATACGATTTAAATTGCTCTAGCCAGCGTTTATAGCTATCTAATTCCTCTATAACAAAATTAGCATCGTCTAATCCTTCCCCAGCCCCTAACAAACCAATTCGCGCTAGGTCTGCAGAATAAAGTTTCACAGCTTCCGATAGGGCTGTCAAAACTCCTCGGCTTTTACTCATCTTTTGTCCCGATACTGTCATATGTCCGTTGACACCCATCATACGAGGACGGTGCTGAGGATTGAAAATCGCTTGATGTTGAAACAAACAATATGTCAAATGATTATGTATCAAGTCTTTTCCGGAAGAACGAAGATCCATGGGGTACCAATAAAGAAAGTCATCCCTCAGATTTGATATTAGCTCCTTAGACAGACTGGATATCTTTGAAGTACTATCCAGATCATGTAATCCACGAAATACATAATCAAAAAGTTGGGGAACAGCATTTTTTTCCTGAATTTTACCCTCATTGACATATTTTGAAACAATGTAATATGCCATGTAGATTGTGGAATCTGACAGTGTTTCTACAATCCACTCTGGATCCCATGGCAAGGGGGTTCCCAAACCGCTTTTTCTCGCACAAGCTTTTTCTTTCAGCCAATCAACAGTAAACTTGAAACTGTCGATAGCGACTGGAGGAAAGAACTTCATTCTCTCAATTTCTTGATGAACGGCTTTTTTCCAACTAGGATTTCCATAGTCCAAGAACCACTGCTCACTGAGTACCTTCACATGATTTCGCGTACCACATCGGCAAACAACCTCTTCTGCTGGTTCATACAATACAGTGGCAATTCCTTGTTGTTTAAAATCATCGATCAATTCATCCTTTAACTCTTTTACCATTCGACCGCCGTACTTCCCCGTAATCTCCTTACAAATTCCCGTATGGAATTCAACTCTATAAATCTCTTTGGTAGCTTTCTCAACCTGCGGATCATTCTGGTCAGATATCCCCATTCTCTCAATAATCTCTCCTGCTGGAAATTCACCGTACCCATCTATCGAAATTAACGAAATTGGATGAATCGATAGGATATCTTGTTTGGAAATTCCATATTCCCTTTCCAGCTCTTCAGCATTTTCTTTAAGATTTTTTAGGGCAACCCAGTCCACAGGAGCGTGAGCGGGCACAGACATTACGACTCCCGCACCCCATTCAGCTCCCACAAAGGTAGCTGGAACTATTATCACATCATCTCCAGTCAATGGGTTTTTACAATATTTCCCAAAGAATTCTCTTGCGGAGTGCGTGGATAGAATCTGTACTCTGTGTTCCTGATCCTTTAACTTTAAAACAGTTTCTTGGGAGACTATCCACTTTTCACCATCGACTTTGGCCGTCACATATTTGGCTTCAGGATGGAGAAACATATTTGTAACGCCAAAGGTTGTCTCTGGACGTAGAGTGGCTGGCAGAAAGAACTTATCCTCATAGGGAAATTTAATCAGGACATATTCCGCAATAGTGACTCCATCGCCTACCAAGCGATCATGATCTCCGGTGGGGGACTGATCCTTGGGACACCAAATGACTGGGTGACTTCCCAATTTGACATATCCCAATTCTTTTAGAGTCAAATACTGCCATTCCACGAACCTGGAGTACACGGGTGTGATGGGGGTCGTTATGAACTTTCTTCTCCAATCAATTGCCAGGCCGATATCTTTCATATCTTTAGTCATTAATTTCACAAAGAAATCAACTATGTGACGTGGGTTGTAGAATTTTTCGAAATCCTTATCTTCCACTCCAAAAGTTCTAAGAATACTTTGTTGAGTTGTATCCTTTTCCCGTAAACGTTTTGCCATACCAACGATTGGTTCCCCTGTTGCATGAAATCCTTGGGGAAATAGTACATTATATCCAAGCATCCGCTTCAAACGGGCCAAGAAATCGACTTTAAGAATAGAGTAACCGTGTCCCATGTGTACGGAGCCATTCACATACGGATACGGAAAAGTCAAGAAAAATTTTGGTCGAGAAGGATCTGGATCTGCGTTGAATACTCCAGCTTCTTCCCATCGCTGCTGCCACTTGGGGCCAATGTCTTTTAAGAAAGCCTTAAACTCAGTGGTATCTATCATGGTCTTTAACCTTGGTTATGGGGGGTAGAATGCCCTCTCTGGATGAAATAAGAGCAAAAAAGAAGTTTTTTTCCTTTGAGGTATATCGAGAACGTTCTTCTGAAGACAAAAAATTAACTTGGATGGCAGAGAACGTAATTCCTCAATTTTTCTACCTCTGCCTACATATGGAATGTGAATTTAAAAGTATTGTCCGCCTTAGGTGTATGAATAGGGAATTTAGAGGTTTCCGCTTGTTAGATATTAAATGTTGCAATTTATTGCTGTATTCCCACTGTGGAAGATCGCCCAGAGTTTTCAACCTGAAAAAGATTCATCTTGATTTTTGAAACACGGAAAAGAGGATCAAGGGTGGAATAACCCCAAAATTATTAAAAAAAGCTTTTAAATTGACAGGAACCCCAAACATGAAACTCTAAGCGGGAATTATTAACATGCCTCTAAATTTGGAATTGGCACTCATATTTGATCTATTTTCAGGAATCTTATGCATTTCCGCTTTTATAATATCTTCGCTTCAGCAATATAATCTCTATCGAAAGTACCCGTTCCAAGGCCTTAGATTTTTTGCCTGGGGATTTTTCTTGCCAACAGCTCCAATAATTAATGTAACTCTGATACTCTTTTTCCGAATTCTTGGACTTGAAAGCAATCTCCACGAAATCCTTCTGATTCTATATAAATTCTCATTTACCTTGGGAATCGCAGGGATTGGAACCTTTGCAATTGGTCTTTGGAATTTACATCCCCGTGAACCAACGCAGAAGTGGTCTTCAACCCTACTTGGCATTGGTGGTTTGGTCGGTCTATCTGCAGGAGCCATTTTTCTTTCTCTGGATTATATATGGCTTGATCAAGATTCTCAACCAGCCGTCCTTTCAGGAAACTTACGCTTTGGTGCAATCTATATTATCTACGATTTCTTGGTCATTGCAAGCTTAGTGACTTTGATAGGCCTTGTCACGTATGTTGGTGGACGATATATCCGAGATCTGAGAGAAATTCAACAGCTTCAGGTAGATCCGACAAAATTGGAAACTCGGTTTTTTCCAGCTGCATATCTCGCATTAGTGCTTGCATTTATTACGTTACTTCTTCAACGACTGCCTTTCTTTGAAGAATTTCAATTAGCCCTTACTTTCGCAATTCCCCTATCGATAGCGGGTTTGTGCTTCTCTACAGCCTTTAGAAAGTTTCCCTCCTTACTGGCAATAACAGCTGCAAGATTGAATTCTTTGATGATTGTCAGTCCTGAAGGGTTAACGCTTTACTCGTATGATTTTAAGAAAAGAGAAGAATCTTCTGGCGATGTATCTGTTTTACTAGGAGGAATGTTCGGAGCCCTGAATATCAGATTGAGTGAGACATTGAAAAGCCGGGAAGGCCTATCATCAATTGCATTCGGAGATCAATTGGTGATCATTCGGACAAACCCAAATTTCGTGATGTACCTAATCTCAACAGAAATCAATCCAACAATCTCTGATTTGATTCAGCTGTTCGAGAATCGTT
This sequence comes from Candidatus Thorarchaeota archaeon, assembly GCA_048882505.1. Lineage (GTDB taxonomy): Archaea > Asgardarchaeota > Heimdallarchaeia > Hodarchaeales > Hodarchaeaceae > Hodarchaeum. The sequence goes on along the minus strand of JBHLRO010000010.1, from coordinate 8,569 downwards.
TTGAACAGCAATATGGAGAGTTTCTTTCGCAGCGGGAGGCCGGGATTATTGACCAAGAGATTTTCTCATCTTTCACTCTTATAGTGGAGGGATTGATACCATTTGCGCCATTAAGTTTTTAGGGTATATCCACTTCAAGAGTGGATAAGGGTTAGTTTGCGGAAGAAGTGGGTACAAACCTAAAACTCAAGATGATATGGTCATCCAAGAGGGCTTGTTGAATTATAGATAGCAATTTCTTAAGATTAGGGTCGTTTGATGGAATATTATCTGTTCTAACCTCAATTTGAGACGAATCAATGGTTGTAATTAAGATCCGCGTGTGAATGTCCGCATTCAGCCATTCTAATCGCCCTTTTCCGTTCGCTATATAGTGGCCAATAAAACGATAATCTCCAAAATATTTGCCAGCTAGTTTTCGAGTTAGTTTTTGAACGGGTATACGGTGATCGGGGGAAACCGCTCGATAGATCCTTTGTGAATCCAGATTGGCGTCATAGTAATTCTCGTCTTGCTTCCTGAAATATTTCCGTATCTGTGCTTCATTTCCTCTACCCAGACCATATCCACCGTCAGGATAGCGTTCCAGATACCCGTCTTCAAGAAGTCTCTCCAAAGCTTTCGTCAATTTCTGCTGATGAACGTCCTTTAAGAGGCGGCGCAACCCATTAAATCGGAAAGAGTAATTTTTTTCTCGAACTGAAAGCTCCTCAAGGACCGTTTCCTCCAGGCTCGATAAATACTCTGGAACAAACTCCCCCAGATCTACTTCTTGATTAACATCTTCCATCAATACTCACGTCCATACGCACTCTTTCTACTCGTCTCATTTATAAATAAATCATTTATAAATTAAATTCATTACGCAATTCTTTCCGCAAAAAATGGAGAGGGGGGCGAGAACGCCCTGCGTGCAGATCAATCAATCTGAATCTTGATTTTATTATTGGAGGAAGCCCCTGACTTTTTTCCAATGATTTCTAATATTCCATTTTTCAATGTGGTTTTAGTTGAGCTAGGGTCGATTTTCACTGGTAAATTAATGACCTGTTTTAGTTTTTGATCATTTAGGCTTGAAACGGTGATTTCTGCACCCATCTCATCAATATCAATCGAGAGGTCATCTTTGGAATACCCTGGAACTTCCATAATTATTCGTAAGAATCCTCCCTCTTCAATGAAGTCCACATACCGATTTGATGACTCTACAGCGCCAATAGGGAGTGGGCGGTTTAAAAATCTGTCCAAAGGTACCTGAAATTCCGGAAGGCCCTGTTTCTTACGAAAATCATTCAAGTTCCCCCATTGTCTTACTTCGGGTTGGTAATTGGTGTCGGGGCCTACCCGAACGGAGTAACCGAAGGTAATAGGTTCGCCTGATTGGTATTCAGCCAAATTAGAATTTCCTAGTGATTCCATTTCTTCATCAAATGATCGAAAGATTTCATTAAGGTCGAAATTCCAAAAATCATCGAAGAATCTCTTTTTGCGTGCCACTTAATTCACCTAAATTGTAAAATATCTCTACTGGAATTTATTCACAAACTGTTATTTAAACCTTTTTGTTTAGGAGATACCCCTGAGATTCCCGTTTGCAAAATATTTTACGATTTACGGAATTTGATTATTAATTCACATATTGTGAGCTTTTATCTCAATTCTTGGGCCTCACACTAGGTTAAGAATGTTGACTTAAGAATCAGCGAATGATCCTCTTTTCGATAATCGTAAATAATATCCTACATAAGGTAAACTTGGTAATGTATCCGATAATTTGGCTTAACGTGAAATCAATTAAATTGGCATAAATCTTCTTGGAGAATATTGTTGATCGTGGAAAAATTTAAATATGGGAATTTTCCCTATTAAAGGTTCCTTCAATAACCTGTAAAATCACTAGAAAAAGTTATAAATCACACGTAGATAATGTGGTTGCTCATTTAGAAGAACTTGGATCCCCGCGGTACCATTGCAAATAAACTATGGGAATCTTATTCCTAATATGGAACAGTCGCATATCCTACAGTTAAGTAATTCGAAAAAGCAAAATATCACACATTCACATTTTAGGTTTAAACCTAATCTGTCGAAGAAATATGCAATACTCTCAATCAACCTTAATTTCTAAAAATAAAGCCTTCTTCAGAGCATATGCTAATAAAAAAATCGATGAAGAACAAAAAGAAATTAAGTGACGACGTTTGACGAATTTAGGGAATACGCAAGGAAACCTTCAGGACATAGATAGAGAGCAGAGTATGCAGGATTCCTCCCTCAAGGAAATCTTTGCATTTCTTGCAGTTTTGTTAGTCCTGATATTTGTCGCCGCTGTGATCGGCCATTTGGGAGGAAAAATAGGAGCAGCCAAACTAGTTAGTGGGAATATTGGACCATTGTTCGATTACCAAACAACAGAGGCTAGTTTGGGGGACAATCCTCAAGGAATAAACGGCAATCTTCTAGATGACATGAAAGTGGTCGATGGAGAGATTCAGACTGATATCGTCTCTCCAAATACCATGGGAATTGATGAAATCGTACCGATACCAGAAAAGAAATGGCTGAACGACCTCAAAGTCGAACAAGGTAAGATGGAATTCTACCTTGATGTACCAGAAGATCTACCCATGCATCTAACCGAAGCTGATCTTGCCTCATGGATTTTATGGGTTGATTCAACGGGCGGTTACGAACCATTCGAAATAGACGACAAATTCAGTCAAATCAAAGTTTACCAGAAGGATCGAGATGGAACCGGCAGAGACCTAGTCGGCATAATTAAGATCATCTGGCAACAGGGCGATTATACCCCAAGCAATACCTACAGATGGCATGCTGTAGGCTTTGATATTACTTATTCAAATAAGGATCCAGCAGCTGATCCAACGTACATCAGCTTGGATAGTAGCTACTATCCAGACGTGATGGCAGCTCCAGGTTCGCCCGATAATGATTGGTACCTATACGACCACGATCTACCCCAATATATCCCGAAGAAGGAAGTCGATCTGTGGTTCAAGACTTTGTGGAGTGGTTGCAAGCAACCAGATCAGTCATTCCTGGTAATATCGGTACGAGTGAACCATCAATTCCCAACACTTGATATAATGCCTTCATGATCTTGAAGGCGGATGGAGACCCCATACAAGATTGGCCTTTTTTCCTTGAGTTTAACTCAAGGATATTACCTGTATAGGGCACCACCACCTATTCAGACTATATGCGTCCCCTTAATAAGGTCTCCTCATGAAATTATCCGCAATTTCATTAAAACTGTCCTTATCACAGTTAAAGAGGATGAGCTGCACAATTGGTTGAGCTAGAGGGGAATGTGATGATACCCCAGTCATCAAGTTGGCTAACTTTTCGCAATCAATTAGAAAAAGAAGGACTTTAAAGAAGGAACGGATTGTTAAATGAGCATATCCAAAGTCAATCCAATATTAAACCTATTGTTACTTAGTATTGTTCTTTTAATGCCACTAGTGGGATATATCTATCTTACGGATTCGAGCCAATGGAAGCAAGATGAACTTCCCGTTCAGGAGATTAAAATACATAGATTGTGCAATTTAAATTCGTCGATACTTAATGACCTAGGAACTGATGACCGTGATTCCAATACAGAATCACCTCTGAAGGAGGAGAGAATGATTGACACGAATATTCCTCCAGCAGCAGATAATTATGACCAGATATCAGGCATAAACCGGAGAAAGGTCATAATAACGGCTCCAACGGACGATCCACGGACAGTTCCAGCAGCGGATAGTTCAGAAGTTAATATTACTCGATTGACAGAGGAAATTGAAGTTTCTGGGAACGATATTGTAATAAATGAAACCACTGTTTGGCAAGATCTAAATTTGGTTGTTAATTCTTCGATCATTGTTAATTCATCAGTTTTTCGGCTCATTAATACGACTCTGACATTTAACTGTACTATATCTTCTTGGGGAATTGCAACAATTGGAAATGGCGAGCTTTACCTTGTTAATTCATCCGTAAAATCCATAAGTGGTCCGTCTTTACTTATTGCTAATTCGTCCTCACTTGTAAATTCAACACGGAGTAATCTGGAACTTTTCAGAGGTGAAAACACTAGCGCCTGTACTGGAACCGGAACTAACATAACAGCCATTTTACTTAGAGATAATGCCACAATCCGGCTTAATGAGTCAAGAATAGGTTATCTCAAAGCTTTAAACAATGCAACAGTGCTGATAGCAAAAGCTACCGAGCTGAACGAAATTAAAATACTCGGTTCTACATCCCTCGTCTCAAATAGCTCGTTCCTGGATCGCGTAAACTTATTTGATTACTCACGTATGAATTCATCTTTTGATCAAATTTTGCGGCTGAGCAAAACTGCAACGGTTTATTCTGATGATAATGTTACTGGAAGTAATTTAATCACATTTATCACTCAGAATGTTGATATCAGCAGTTCAACAGTGGTTGATACAAGAACAAATATATTTTTGGGTCGAAACAGGACCATATGGCTATCTAATCTATCTGCTGCGTTTCATCGCATTGATTGGGTGTATGGAGATAATACGTCAGTTGTCAATAGTTTAAACTCAACAATCCCGCTGGAAGGGATTATTAGTTTACAATTGAACCTCACTGATTCAAACATCACGATAGTAAAGAATAGTATCTTGGGAGATACATATCTCTTGGATAGCGATTGTATAATCGATAATACTAGCATAATTCTTATTGGAAACCTAACCATTCAAACAGGAGGGAATATTACAATAACTAGGTCAACTATGGGTATAAAATCGGATTATGATGGTGATTTACACATTGAAGTACTAAATGGAGGAGAGATGAATGTTATGGCAAATTCCACGATTTTTCCTTTTAATGAGTCGTTTAACTACGGATTCTGGGTGAAAACAGGAAGTACGTTTCATATGATGAAGAGTCATCTAGAAGGATCTGGATATTCGCTCCCTTCCATTATTTCAGGATTATGGGTTAATTCAAGTAAGGAATTCATTTTTGAGAACAATACGATAATCTCAAATTATTATGGCTTAGTTTTAGAAAATATGTCCAACACTAATATCACTCGTAATGTTGTAATTGGAGGAAGGACGGGAATCGTTGTCAATAATTCAAATAGGATTAGGATTCAATCAAACACATTACAAAACATTGGAAGTCCCTCTCAATCTCCAGGTATTGGTATTCTTATGACCCGAAGTTCGGATTGTATTGTCTCAGGCAACGACTTTTTGAATATTACAGGAGGAATGGGCGTAAATGGGGGCGATTTTGAATCTGGTAAGAATGGAGGTATAGGTGCGGGGGTGTATCTCACAGATTCAGATACTAATATCATTTCTAATAATCGGTTATTCAATGTTTCTGGTGGTGAGGGGGGAAGAGGTGGGGATTCAGGCTCTGGAGGTATAGGTGGAATAGCGGCAGGAATTTATCTTAATAACTCCAGAAATAACGTTCTTAGCTACAATATCCACGGCAACATAACTGGTGGTGTTGGAGGAACGGGAGGAGATTTTGCACCGGGCGGTACAGGAGGAATTGGAACTGGAATTTACCTGAATTATTCCGATAACAATAAAATAGGGCCAGATACAATAGCTAATATTACTGGAGGCAGAGGTGGAGCAGCGGGCGATGCCGGTATAGATGGGGGAGGTGGATTAAGTACATCTGTTTTTATTTCAGAGTCCTCTAACAATATCAATGCGTATGTAGTTACTACTCTTACAGGTGGTTTGGGTAATCCGAACGGATCGCAAGAGTACATTCATTTCAACGGCGGCTTCAATAACAGTTGGGCATATGAAACAACGGAACAGGTACATTACAGCGAAAATCAAACCGTGTATTTCGGCCTAGACAACTTTCCATCAAACGATACTCAGCTGCTCTACTACCGCGTTAACTTGGGGAATTGGGAGGCTATTGATGTTACAACTGGTCAAAATTTCACCTTCACTGAGGATATTCTATCACATGGATTATGGAATTGGTACTTCTGGTTTAACGATACCGAAGGTTTCCAAAACGAATCTCCCCTCTTGAATTTCACTGTGATTAACGATGGACCCCTTACCTATTCAAATCTTAACCAAACTAGTTCCACTCCTGAGTATGATGAGAATAATACAGTTTCAATCACTATCGAGGAACCGACCAATGGAAGCAAGGTCGACACCATCTTACTTTACTATCGCGTTGACATGAGCTCATGGATTTCCGTAAATGTAACCAGTTCGAGTAATTATACATTCTCAGGTGCTATACTGGAGTATAATCAGAGTTATGACTGGTACTTTTGGTTTAATGATACCACAGCCAATATTTATCAAAGTTCAATCATGTCATTCACTGTAACGGATCACAGTGCACCTAATTATACTGGACTTAGTCAAACGAGTAATGCACCGGAATATGATGAAAATAACACTGTTTCCGTCACGGTTACCGAACCTTCGGATGCCAGCGGGGTGGATGCAATTCTACTGTTCTATGAGTGGGAAGGCGGACCAGGGATGTGGATTGACGTTACAGGTACAAGCAATTATACCTTCTCAGAAGCTTTCCTTGAATATGAACAGGTATATACATGGTTTTTTTGGTTCAATGATACTGAAGGTAACTCGGATCAAACGGTTAACAGCTCCTTTACTGTTGGAGATACCACTGCACCAACCTTTTCGGATGTTAATCAGACCAGCGCAACTCCAGAGTACGACGATAACAATACCGTTTCGGTCGTAGTGACTGAACCTGATGATGCGAGTGGCGTAGAGGTAATCCTGCTTTATTATACAATAGATAATATTTCATGGACGCCAATTGATGTTACAAGTACGAGCAATTATACTTTCTCCGAATCCTTCCTGAGCTTTAATCAGAGTATTGTGTGGTACTTCGGGTTCCTGGATTTTGTTGGAAATTTCGCTAGAACGCCCAACAATTCGTTTATTGTTATAGATGCAACAGCCCCATATTATTCGAGCCCTACGCAGGTTAGTTCGTCTCCAGAGTACAATGAGAACAATACGGTATCAATTACGGTAACCGAACCTGGCGATGCTAGTGGAGTCGATACCGTTTTATTATATTATAAGAAAGACAGCGATCCATGGGTTGTTATGAATGTCACAGATACGGGTAACTTTACTTTTTCAGAAAGCATGCTTGAATATGGTTTCAATTTCACTTGGTATTTTTGGTTTAATGATTCGGTCGGAAATTACGGATTTACAGGGAATAAATCCTTCATTGTCGTAGATACCACTGTCCCTGGCTATTCTGGGCTCATCCAGAGTAATCCCACCCCCGAATACAATGGAACTAATGTCGTTTCAATTACTGTGATTGAATCGGTAGATGCCAGTGGAGTAGATTCCATCTGGCTCTACTATCAACTGAATGGCGGATCCCTCATCTCGGTCAATGTTACTAATACCAGTAACTTTACCTTCACGGCTAGTATGTTGCAATATGGGCAAACTTACGATTGGTACTTCTGGTTCAATGACACTGCTGGCAACACAGGCCAAACTCCCATCAATACTTTCACGGTGCTAGATAATACTAGTCCCAGCTATTCGGGCCTCAGTCAGACCAATCCATCCCCCCAGTACGATGAAACCAACACGGTCTCGATCACCGTGGGTGAACCCGCGGACGCCAGTGGGATAGATTCCATCTGGCTCTACTATCAACTAGATGGCGGATCCCTCATCTCGGTCAACGTTACTGATACCAGTAACTTTACCTTCACGGCCAGCATGTTGCAATACGGCCAAATCTATGATTGGTACTTCTGGTTCAATGATACCGCTGGTAATGTGAATCAGACCCCAATCGATTCTTTTACTGTTTTAGATACCTCAGTTCCAACATATTCGAACCTCATTCAAACTAATCCGTCTCCCCAGTACGATGAAGCCAACACGGTCTCGATCACCGTGGGCGAACCCGCGGACGCCAGTGGGATAGATTCCATCTGGCTCTACTATCAACTGAATGGCGGATCCCTCATCTCGGTCAACGTTACTGATACCAGTAACTTTACCTTCACGGCCAGCATGTTGCAATACGGCCAAATCTATGATTGGTACTTCTGGTTCAATGATACCGCGGGCAACATCAATCAGACTCCTACCAACTCTTTTTCTGTAGTCGATGCTACGGCCCCGACTTATTCGGGCCCCAGCCAAACCAATCCGTCTCCCCAATATGATGAAACCAACATTGTCTCGATCACCGTGGGTGAACCCGTAGATGCTAGTGGGGTGGCCTCCATTTGGCTCCACTACCAGGTGGACGGCGGATCCCTCATCACCGTCAATGTCACTGATACCAGCAGCTATACCTTCTCAGCTGGCTTATTACAATACGGCCAAACCTATGACTGGTACTTCTGGTTCAATGATACTGCTGGTAACGTCAATCAGACTCCCGTCGATTCGTTTACTATAATCGATGCTACGGCGCCGACTTATTCGGGCCCCAGCCAAACCAATCCGTCTCCCCAATATGATGAAACCAACATTGTCTCGATCACCGTGGG
>JBHLRO010000009.1:123993-127032 GCA_048882505.1 Candidatus Thorarchaeota archaeon | reverse complement strand
AGGAACGCTATTTGTAAACGAAACATTAACTTCGCAAACATTTAATTTAGATGTTACGTGGACGTATTTAATTGTTGATCTTATTTCGCTTGAAGCTGATCAGCGGCTAGGTACGGGGATTCAAACGAGCATAAGCTTGAATGCGTATTGGGCCCATGATAGTTCTGTCTTTAATGGGTTCCTCGTTGGCAGTGATTGGATTGGGACTGAACGTGACCTAACATTAGTAATTGGACAAGGTTTCTGGTCAGGCCTCATCCACTATGACACTGGCAGTTATCGATATCAGATTGTTCGTGTAGACGACCCGCTCTTCGGAGTATCTCGTTTTACAAATACAACCGCGGGAAGCGATGTGTTCGTGGATCTAATTTGGGAGGAAATCTACTTTACGTATTCGAATTCATATAATTCATCAATATCCCCGGCTATTCAGAACTTCCAAGACCAAACCAGTTTCTTTGCAAATTTCGGAACCAATGCCACTCTCTATATATATGGAAATCATACCTACGATGGCGCCCCGTTTCAAGGCCTAGCCCTCCTGTACGATTTTGTTCGAGTGGATAGTTATCCAATAGATTTTAATTCTGATGGAGTGGCCATATGGCATGGTGATTTAAGTGATGCTCGCCTACCCGTTACATTCAGTGTCATGGAAATAACGAGTGCATCCGTAGAAGACTGGGGGGTCACTACGGTTTATACGCTGGGATTAACGGAGGTAATAATATCCTGGGATAAGATCGTAATCACTTTTGAAACAACCTTAGTTCATGCGCATGGAGAATGGGCAGATGTGAGTATTAGCTTCTCGTACCTGGTGTATGACACCCAAATCGTGAATCTTAGTACGGTTACTTATGATCTACTAATAGCAAATGGCACCTTACGGAGCGACATTTCGTGGGTTGGTTTTCGTGATTTTAGCATTGAACCAACAATACGATGGTATAATGTCACGGGATTATTCGATCCTAGTACCGGAATTACAGGATTTGAAACTCGGTACTCGTGGTTAGATCGTGGAATGGTTGAACCTGCCGACGGAAATTTGGTCATCGTGTGGATTGATGATCAACGTCCCCAAATACTAGATTTTCGAATCATAGATTTAGCTAATGGGACAGTCCTGATCATTGTGGACTTCACCGATGATGGGGAAGGCTGGAAAGGAAGTGGGATAGTAAATGCGATCCTCAATGACAAACGGCCTTCTGTCGATAGTCCTGTTCCTCAGGAATCGATTTTCTACAGCGCAAGGGTTTCCGAAGGGATATACCGGTATGCTTTTAAGTACAGCTTTAATCAGATATTTACAGGGGAACCCGATGAGAGTTTGTTCCAATTTGGATGGGATGATACACTTAGATTCACTATTACGGCTTGGGATAATGGATCATTAATACTTCCAGGTATTGGGGAACTTAGTTCGGTGCATACCTTTACAACCAAAGAGTTTTCCATCAAGATGAATCAGGATGTAGTTGTTCCTAAATTCCACCTGCTGGGGGACGATTTGGTCAATTACACATATTTGGACACAGATGATGGAGCTATACTTGTACGTGTTCAAGTACAAGATTTTCATTGGTCAGGCCTAAACTTAACATCCGTCATCCTTACCGTCAAAGATGGCAGTGGAGGAACTGAAACCAATTATACAATGCAGCTAGAAGAAGGTGGTTCAATTAATCTACGAAATCCACTTAGCTACGTTTGGAATGTCACTCTGGCTCCTGGCTCAACTTATGATTTACGGGTATGGGTTACTGATATAGCTGGAAATACCAATAGTTCTGAGATTACTCTTACAGTGGAAGATAAGGCTGCTCCTAGAATTGGAGAACCAATCTTGGGAAGAACTGAAGATCGGAAACTTAACGTAACTGTTGAAATTTTTGAATCAGGGTCTGGAATAGCCTCTGTTTCGGTACAAATTGGTGGTCATGAAGAATGGTATGAATTGGTTCCTCAAAGAACCTCAGGCGGATTTGCTGCATCAGTTTCCCAAACGGGACAGTATTACACCGTGATTATACCATTGGATTTAGACTTTGATAATATTATTTTGCCCAAAGATTACAAAGTGATAATACGAGCCGTAGATGGTGCGGGTAACCAAAAATCCTACGAAAGGGATCAATACAAGCTTACCTTGGTACCCCTGATATTGGAACCAGTTATTTTAATCGCAGGAGCTGTCCTACTATTAATAGCCATCGTGGTGGGGATCCGAATCACGTCGAGAACGGAAGGGTATGATGTGACCAGGATAATTAGGGATAGTGAAAGGATTTCACATCAAACTATTCTAACCCTTATGGATGAATATGCTTTAGGGGTAACAGTGAACTTTTTCGATCAAATTCAAGGGCCTGTACCCGTTATATGGGAACCTCCGCTTTTGGAAGATCAGGAACAAGTGATGCTGGATTTGTCGGACAAATCCTTTTCTACCTTGGAATTTGTTGGTTTAGAGGAGGAAGAACGGAGTGGAACCTTCGATTTTTCCACGGGAAGCTATGATTGTACCGCATTGGGCTACTCGTTTGCTGTCGACAATCCGCAAGCTCGTGGTGGAAAAGAGAATTTAACAATTGTATTATTACTTCGGAAAGAATGGGGAGATAACTTGTTGACATTCCAGGATGAATTGGTTGAAAAGCTACGTGAAATCCGTGAGATGGTCGAAAATAAAGACGATCCGTCCAAAATCACATCTAGAGCACATCAGTTGCGAGAGTTTGTATCACGAATAATGATTTCATTTAATAACATATACAAAGGCATTAATTATGAAGAAAACCTTGAGGTCGAGTAAAAGATGAAAAAACTGAATTTTTCCCATCTTATTGTCTTAGGCGTTATGATTGTGGTAACTTTATCATCATTAGAGGGAATTCCCCAGAATCCCACGTCTCTTGGCGTCCTAGACAGCAGTAGAACTACAATCTTTAAGCTAAGGGATGACCCTGAAGCTGCAAATTCTCTGGACAACGTTCTTGACTCGAACCTTAATCCACGATACGCAATTCA
>JBHLRO010000009.1:0-123893 GCA_048882505.1 Candidatus Thorarchaeota archaeon | reverse complement strand
CTAAGGGATGACCCTGAAGCTGCAAATTCTCTGGACAACGTTCTTGACTCGAACCTTAATCCACGATACGCAATTCAGCAATTAGATACTACTGTTTTATTGAATGAAACAGGAACTAAGAATAACGGAGCAATCCAATTTGCAGAAAACATCTGGCAGGACGTGCTAGGTTCTGATCCATGGGCCGTTTCGACCCCCTCTGTTTACCAAGATGGATTTATAGTTTCTAATCAGGTCAATGTTAATAATTCGTTATTTGTCAGAATAGGGAATGCTGAACCAGTTAATGACTCATCTTTTCCAGAAATAACAGGTGGACTTTCTGCAGGATGGGAAATAGGTTTCCCTATTCCTGCCGCATATGATGTGATTAATGTCAGTTTTAAATGGCGCTTTGACGCCCCGGATGGTGCGTTTGATAATTACACTAAACTCCCCAATGGAGTAGTTTTGGACGGAACTTACGATTTCCAGGAAATTAGAGCTCGTATCCGCAATTCGGATGATGAGAATAAGTCATTTTGGTTGGAAGGGCCCGTTTCGAGCAAAAATCCTAATGGAACCGTTTTTTATAGGGTGGGCCCCGAAGTCACTCTCGACGAACAGTGGTTTAACTTTAGTAGAAGTTTTTCAGTTCCTCAGGTTCCCGCTGCGAACTTTACACTCGAACTGGGGGCATATCTCAATACACGAGAGTATTATAATGAATATTTTGACGTTTGGTTTGATGACATCCTGATTCTTGGCTTGAATAATGTAAATGATACTCAAGGGCCAGTACCTACGAGCTATGGGCTCGCTAGAACCGATATCGTCATACAAAACAAATTCTGGGCGAATTTCAGCGAGGGTACATGGGCCAGCGATGTTAAGAATGTTACAGTTGTCTATAATCGGACAGGAACGCAAATCGATACGAATATTAACCTAAATCTGACCTTTGTTTTTCCTTCCAAAATCAGTAATGCGGGATACAATGAAAGTCATTGGGTTGAGCTAGTGAATTTTGATTTTGATGATGTAATTGATTTCTATTTCGTCATGTTCGATGAAGCGAACAATTCTCATGTAACGGAAATTCTAAGTAAAACCATTCAGGATAACGCTGGTCCTGAAATCGTCAGTTCCACGAATGTCACTGATCCTTATTTTATTCGTGAAATGGGAAACGGCACTGTTCTTATTCGTGTGAACACCTCAGATTTTGGAGATGCGACCTCAAGTGTAAGAATTGTCTACCAGGTTGGGGGAGAGACCAAGAGCGCTCTCATGATCCAAAATGGGTCCGAATATTTCATTAAATTAAATGTTGACTTTGGAGACGAGTTAGAATTCCAAATACTGTTAAATGACACAGTGGGGAATTTGAACACTTTTGGAAATTATTTTATCACAACAAAAACAGATGTTATTGCCCCGATTATTCATAACATCACCATCTTCCCCAGTAAATCGACAGAAGGGCGTACTTTTGTCATAGTTAACGCGACAGATGCATACGGGAAAATTAATCAGAATGAGGTTAAATTAATCGTTGAATCTGTAAATTCTGATGGAACTGAGACGACTCCAGTTGATATACTCCCATTATTTTACAATGCGACTCTGGATGCCTATACACTACTGAGCTCCTCTCGCTTTGTTTTGCGATATCTTGATGACCTGAACTATTCATTTACAGTGGAAGTGAGTGACCTTGGGGAACCACTCAATAACGTCGTTAACAAAACAGAGTATTACAAAGTTCCAGATATAATTGCACCAAGGATAAATAGCATCATTGAAGAGTACCCTTATCCTAGTGTACTCTGGATAGGGATTACAGTTCAGGATCAAGGCAGTGGAGTGAAATCCGTATTTCTTGATAAAAAAACAGAAAGTGGCTGGGATAGGATGACCCCAAAGACTGATGATGGGCTTTTGTACTATCTTACACTCCAGACAGATGTGGTAGGAAGCGAAAGAATCGAATATAGAGTCTATGTAGTGGATAACAATGATAATGATGAATTTGGCGTTAGTCGGATTTATGTAACGCCAATTTTTGTTACTACAGTAGTGGGATTAATTGCAGCGGAAGCGGTGGTTGTAACGATCTTTGTTGCGTTCTTTACGTTGATCAAAGCAGTCCAACGTCGTCGTGTCCGTATCGTGCGCCGACAACGCTTCGATGTTGCTTTACGTCGGAGTGAACGCTTGGCTTATATAGGGGAAGAAGCAATGTTCGGGTTTGTGGGCGCATTTGGTCAACGGGAGGGAATTGTTAGTATCCTAGCTTGGGAACCTAGCATGATTGGGAATTTCTATCAGTACTTGAAAGAATTGGCTGATAAAGCGAATAATTCGGTTGATTTTATTATGCAACTAAGAGCAACCGATCAGACTACTTTTGTCGATTTCCAGATAGAAGAAATTGGGTGTACGGCGCTAGTGTATGCGTATCCAGTATCGACACTACCTCAACAATGGCTATCTACTCTCACACTTGATCAAGTTCCAGAAGGAGGCGGTCAAGGTGTCTTATTACTAATGTTACTCATGCGGGAAAAATGGGCAGAGGTCGCCCATACGTTTCAGGAAGAGATCGCGGATGGAATTGTTGAATTGAAGGAACTACTCTTGGCTGGTGAAACCAAGGAGAAATTTCTCCAAAAAACAAGAGAGTTTCGTTCATTTATCTCAGGTACAGTTGAAGTCCTTGAGGAAATCGAAACAGAGGTCGAAGATATCTCCGACGACATCATGGAGGATTTTGAAGCGGATTTCCTTGGATCAGACGAAGAAGCCCCTTCTTTTGATCCCTCTGATGAGAGGGACCGATTCTCGTAGATTCGGGTAAATAAATGTATCGTAGGGTTGATCAGCCTTGAATGAGATTCTTAGACTTCGAACCGAACCTTGTAGTATCTGTAATGAAACACTAGCTCTTGGTATTTCTGCGGACGAGCTGAAGCCCGACGTAACGGGTCTGGATCTCTTTATCGACAATCACGGTCTTGATGACGCGGAACATCCGCATGTACGGCTGCTGTACATTGATACGGAAGGTGTAGTTCGTACTATCTCGACTGTTTTAAAGTTCAGTCAAGTACTCCATAAATAAAAGTGGTCGAGATCTGTCTCAGTGGCTCTCGTTAGTTTCCATTTTCACTCGAGCTCAATTGGAATACGTTGTGCCACCCCACGCATCCCCTTTCTACTACATGTTACACTAAATAGGGGAACTCCAAATTCTACTGCGAGAAGAGTAGCGAGATCGAGGCTATCCCCGACCAGAACATCAAGTATGGCACCATCTGATTGACGATAAACGCGCACGTAGGCTCGCTCAATTCTTTGAGAATTTGCTTCCCCATATCTTTTTTCGACAAGGATCATTGTAGGCCAGAGACTACCTCTTTTAAACCACTTTTTTCGCTCTTCTAAGGGGATATTCAATTGAGGGACTTTATCGGACAGCTGAGGGAATTTATATCCAGAATCATTTGAAACAACGTCTTCTGTAACCCGAACATGCGGATTTTGTCGAGCGATCCAGCCAAAGGTTCTAAATTGTGCCACTTTTTTCCACTAACTTCAATAATCCATAGCTGCAATTTCGCCGAGAACTTTCTTCCTGTTTCATATTCTCAGGGACTTTAAGCTAAAAAAACCTTTCAGGTTTTAAGGGGTAAATGAGGAGTTTTTTCATCAGATGTCCCGTAGTCTCGTTCGAATAATTCCTCTTGCAAACGTTTAGGATTCAACTGGGTGAAAATCGTACCCCCACCAGATGATTTTTATGACGTTTTGAGCGAAAACCGTAAACCAGAGTATCACAATGACAAAAAATAGGCCATATAATAGGGAACTTTCTGATAAGAAATTTAGGAAGTATACGACTCCCAGCACGCCTATTATGTATAAGAGATCTGATGACATCACTGTTCCTGGTTTTAATTTATGATTCTGCTGGATAGACTTCTTAATTTCATAATACGTATAACCGCCTCCAATAAAACCGCCCAAAAAGCCCGCAATATAGAATTCCTGAGGCCATAGAAGACTATTAGACCATTCCCATGTCGAAATTACAGTGAGGATACTAGTAAAAAAGAATACAAGAGCCATATTTGTGGCGGAGGCCGTTGTAATGGCAATTAAGAGATCCCACCAGCCTATTGAGGCGGTAACCGAGCTCGTGTTATTCGTATCGATACTCTGTTCACTTGTCACAAGATCACCACTATACAACCAGTGTTTCAAAGGCTTCAAGACGATTAATTACCCATTCCTGGTCGAGGGCCGCAAGAAAAGGAGCCAATCGTGGACCGCGCGACGAGCCAAGAAAAAGATAATATAAGGTTTTGAAGAATTGTTGCATTTCTTTTTTGCTGAGCTCTTCTCCGTCACGTATTTCGACCATACACCTCTTGATTTCTAACTCTGTCCATTTGATTTGAGATAACCTGGTTTTCAATTTAGTGATCAGGTCATAATATCGTCGATCAACGCCATCTGGTAAAACATCAGGAATTTTATCGGTAATCTTGAAGCGTAAGGATTCAGGAGCGTGATCAAGAGCCCATTGTCGGGCTTGTGTCAGTCGTGATGAGATATAAGATCGTCCTTCCTGATCTGGTGTTTCAGATAAGATTTCAGTGGTCGACAGTTTTTGAATCGCCTGTTCCACTCCGCGTTCATCAGGAAGTACAATTTGTGCCAAGATTACTGAATGATTAAAGTCTAATTGAAACTCCCGATATTCCGGAACTTCATTGTAGAATACAATCTCGAAACTTCGAACTATAGCGTGACGTTCTGAGGGGTCGTCCAAGGTTTCTTGTCCTGAATAGACCCTTTCAGCCCGGTCATAGTCCGCAATGTAGTAAGGAATTTTATCAAATCCCAAAACAATTCGTCTTCGTGGAGGAATCTTTAGGTAAAGATATTTAAGGACTTCTGGGCTCGCGTATTTGAGCCAATCCTTTGGAGTGAAACCGATGAATCCTGAGCTCGTCATGTCACCGTAATCAGTCCTTCCTTCGGAATATCCGACCCATTCGTTCCAATAACCATATGGGCCAGGATGACCGAGAACAGATCGAAGAACTTCAACACAGCTATCCCGTGAACCACCCGCTGTTGCATGATCCTTCCCATAGGGTTCAAAGTGTACATCGAGCAAGTACCAAATCGTAGCCCATTCTAGGCGCCAGTTCAGTTTTCCCAGCTTCATATCCGCCCATCCCTCCGTATGACAACCTTTACAGGAATAACGGACTTCATATGAAGAAAGGTTCACTTCGAGAGCGGTAGTCGTGCCAATTCGGTTGCAGTTAGAACATCTCGGATTGAACGGAATCCATCCCTCAGGAAATGGATTTTCTGGGCGATATTTGTTGAGTATCTCGCGTACTTGTTCCTTTTTTCCAATCAACTCAAGAATTACGTCTTGCATTCGCTTTTCTTGGTAAAGCTCATGCGTTCGAACTATTTGGACATCTCGCCCAAAGAGGGGAAGCGGATCACCAAAATCTTGCCAAAAAAAGTCCACCCAGGATGAATATTTTCCTGTCGGGTCAGGTACGTCTACGAGACGCCAATCAATATATTGCTGGCCTTCCTGGGAATCTTTAAAGGCATTAATTTGAGCAGGTTTCCCCTTCCACGGATCTGATGTATATAAGATTAGGGAATGGCTTGCAGAATAGCCAGCACGCTCCAATTCATTGACAACTGCGTTCGTTAAGACGATTTCGCCTCGCAATCGGCCAACGTGCTGTCTGCCTGATACAGAAATCCCACAATTGCAATTAAAGTGTTTGATATCAGGCCAATTGTCAATTATTTTGCTTGTCAGTTCATCTATCCAATGGATAGGGGTTGGTTTTGATGTTTCTGACATCTAATTGGAACGCTCAACTACTGCTTATGCCAATCCTGCCTTTGTTTTGACCTTTAAATGCTTGCTTTGGGAAAACGTCCAGAACATATCGTTCTTACGCAATAATGCGGGACATCTATGATTCAAGCAAAAAATGGATAATCAAACACCCATTCCACCCTTTATCTCACTCTTGCTTATGGATGCCCTTCATCTGTCCGGCAATGAAACCGTGGTAAATTTCAGGAAATACATTCTTTATCTATTGTCCATTGCTCAAATTTAGGAATCTTCGGGAGTTTTTTTCCATATCTCTGAAGCATTTAGAATTAGGATGAAAAACGTATTCTCTTGGGTAATTAGATGAATTAAACTCCAATAGCATCCCAGTTATTCCCGTTCACCCTTCCTTAAAGTTGTCAGTAATCTCCGTTATCCGTAAATGAGCTAGATCTAAATCCTTCTTTTCTACAAAAATCACAATTGCATACGGGAAAACATTCCATAGCAGAGCGTAAAATTCTCCAGATAATCCAAGCTGAAAATTATTAATAGGAAATTGTGTTCGATTAGAAAGGTCTAGGACCTGCTTTATTGTTGCTGCAACTTCATCTCCCACAGAAGCTAGACGATCACTTGTTAAATGTGTGTATATCTGACTCATTTCTGGTCTAGAATAGATGAGCATATCATCAAAGAAGTAATCGCTTTGGGAATGAAGGATTTCCAATAACTTTTCCAGTTTTTCTGTATCCAGTTTTATGAGTGATTCAAACGCTTGATTGCACTCCTTTGTAAACTCGAACTGTTTGGTGTCTACAACTCCATCCCATGATTTATCAGCCAAAGCCTTGCCGAATTTGCTTTCAAAGCTGTTAACCAAGTCAACAATAAACCTTTCATAAACTGGCCCCGTTTGGTATGTAAAAAACACGCCATAGGTGTGTTTTCCCTCTGCAACAATTGCCACATATTGCCCATATTTAACGTGCCGTGTTGCTTGCACTTGGTCGCCAAATGTGTCTTCCATTACTTGCATGATTGATGTAATAATTCCACCACGGATCTCTGGGTGAAAAAGCATGTGAGGACGGAATTCATAAGAAAATAAGGGTAGTCCTGACCCTTTATCCATGATTTCAACACCAATCAACACGATCACCTTAGGGGAGATAGATGTTCCATGGGATGATGGAAAAATTAATTTCCATTCTTCAGATGTTTATTCAAGAGCACAACATATGGATGAAACCACTCTTGAAGAGCTTTTTCACTACGATAATTCTTTACCCAGTTTTTTGAGATGGTCGAAATCTTATTTACAATGGAACAATGTCTCCTTTGGCTTAACTATGAGTGGCAGGATGCTCCTCAATATCAGGAATGACAATTAAAATGGTACAGAAATGGGCGTATCTATTCCGAGAAGGGAATAAGGAACTTAGGGACTTACTTGGGGGAAAAGGGGCTAATATTGCTGAAATGACAAATCTAGGGGTACCTGTACCCCTTGGTTTTACTATAACAACCAAAGCATGTATTTATTATATGAAAAATGTCTCCTGGCCTGAAGGTTTGGAACATCAAATCAGAGAAGCTCTAAAATCGCTAGAAAGCGATGTACAAATGAAATTTGGATCCGAAACACGAGGAAGCGGCAAAACGTTGCTGGTTTCGGTAAGAAGTGGTGCAAAGTTCTCTATGCCAGGGATGATGGATACTATCCTCAATTTAGGTATCAACGATATAATCGTAGAGAATATGAGCCATGAAACCAATCCGCGGTTTGCCTGGGACTCATACCGTCGCTTCATCCAAATGTTTAGCAATGTTGCAATGAATATCCCTAGTAAACTCTTCGAAACTGCCCTTCTTAACATTAAAAAAGAAGCTAATGTAGAATACGACTTTGAATTAGATTCGACACACCTAAGACGCTTGGTTGGCCTTTACAAAAAGATATATCGTGAAAATTTGGGCACTGATTTTCCCCAAGATCCCATAGAACAATTAAAACTAGCTATTACAAGTGTATTTAAGAGCTGGAATAATCCCCGAGCAATTGCCTATCGAGAGCACGAAATGATCCCAGATGACCTTGGAACCGCGGTCAATGTTCAAATGATGGTATATGGCAACCTGGGAGATGATTCGGGGACTGGTGTATTGTTTACTAGGAACCCCTCAAGCGGAGAAGATGAAATCTATGGAGAATACTTGGTGAATGCGCAAGGGGAGGACGTTGTCGCGGGTATTCGAACCCCAGTTCCAATCGCTCACCTTCAAAAACAGTTCCCTGAAATATACTCGCAATTATATGATACCGTGAAAATGTTAGAGCGGCATTATACTGACATGCAAGATGTTGAATTTACAATTATGGATGGGAAACTCTTCCTGCTCCAGACGCGCAATGGTAAGCGAACGGGAGTTGCTGCGGTAAAAATCGCTCATGATATGGCGGAGGAAGGCCTCATTACTAAGGATGATGCTATTTTACGCGTTACTCCACGTGATGTCGAAAATTGTATGTTTCCACGGATTAATTGGATATCGGAAAAGCACGGTCTCCAGTTAGTGAAAGAAAATGGAGAGGAAAGACATGAAACACTTACTCTACTAGGAAGAGGTCTTGCAGCTGGGCCCGGCGCAGCTACTGGGTACGCGATCTTTGATAGTGACCGAGCAGAGCAATATAAAAAGGAACATCCCAAGCATTCGGTCATTCTAGTGCGGGAGGAGACTAGCCCTGAGGATTTTCATGGTATGGTGGCAAGCGACGGTATCCTGACTATTCGAGGAGGGATTACAAGTCACGCTGCGATCGTATCCAGGCAAATAGGCAAACGCTGCATAGTGGGAGCTGAACTTTCCGGACTTACAGTTTTTGAACAAGCAGGTGTGCCCGTACTCGCATCTAAGGAACACTCAATTAGGGAAGGAGAGTGGATAACATTGGACGCATTTGAAGGGAAGATCTACTCAGGCAAGGGAGCAATTATCATTCCTAGTGATCTTCCACCTGAACTAGTCAAGATTCTGGACTGGGCCGATTCGCGGGCTAAGATTGGTGTACGGACAAATGCTGATAAGGCTGAAGACACAGCAATCGCTATGAAGTTCAAAGCACAAGGTATTGGATTGGCCCGAACTGAACACCAGTTTTTCGAAAAAAATCGGCTGCCAATAGTCCGTGAGATGATCCTGGCCAATACCCTCAAAGAACGGCAGAGTAAACTTGACCTCCTAATTGGATTTCAAAGATCAGATTTCGAAAATCTTTTTCGGGCAGCAGAGGGGAAACCTGTTACAATTCGACTTATTGACCCCCCGTTACACGAGTTTTTACCCGATCCAAATAAACTAGAACTAGAACTTTTGAAGGGGGAAATTCAGCCTGGCGATATAGAGGCTGTCAAGAAACTACTCCCTCGGCTTCGAGAGTTCGAAGAAGCAAATCCAATGATGGGATTTCGAGGAGTTAGGCTTTCGATTGTTTACCCCGAAATCATCGTGATGCAGGCCAAGGCAATTATCGAGGGAGCGATGAATGTTAAACAAGAAGGAATGGATGTTCTACCCGAAATTATGGTACCATTGCTTATTACAGGTCGTGAATTTACTTTTGTCAGAGAGATCATTGATAAAACAATCAAAGAAGAATTTGAACAGAAAGGAATGGTCATTCCTTATAAACTTGGTACAATGATTGAAACTCCCAGGGCGGCTCTCACTGCCGCTCGTATTGCAACCCGGGGAGCTGAATTTCTTTCATTTGGTACAAACGATCTTCACCAAATGACCTTAGGGTTCTCGCGTGACGATGTTGCCAAGTTCCTTCCTCTATATATTGAAAAAAGGCTTCTCGATACAGATCCATTCATAGAAATCGATTTTAAGGGCGTGGGACGTCTAATGGAATTGTGTGTCAAAGAAGCTAGAGAAGTCAACCCTTTGATCAAGATTGGCATATGCGGGGAACAAGGGGGAGATCCCAAGAGTATTGATTTTTGTTATAGACTTGGAATGGATTATGTCTCTTGTTCGCCTTTTCGGGTTCCGGTCGCACGACTTGCAGCCGCCCAGACCTCACTCCGAAACTCGCGCGCCACAACCTGATAGAGGGATCCCCTTAAGCCATTTTTTTTCTCTTTTGTTTCCTGATAGCTAAAATTAATAGAACAGGGACTATCATGAAAGATAAAAAACTGGTGATATTTGGCATACTAGTTGTTGTAGTAAGAGTCGTAACCGAAGAATTCTTAGGGGCCGCTAACTTATAGATCCGCCCATCAGAAGAACAAACATAGATGTCCTTTGCATTATCTACTCCAAATGAAAGAATATCCAAATTGGAGTCAATGAGAAGGGTATTCACGGCTTTTATTCCATCGTATTCCAGCGCCCAGATCTTTCCTGACCCATAATCTCCATAGACATATTTTCCAACGAGTTCAGAGAGTGAATTCCCATCATAGACAAATCCACCTATGATGGTTGTTCCTTCAGATCGGCCATAATCCCAGATTGGTAATGTTAAACCAGTCTGATTACAGCCGCCTGCTGGGCTGTAACAAGAAAATCCCTCCATGATGTTCCACCCGAAATTCTGACCTTTTTTTGTGATAAGACTGATTTCTTCTTTAGTATTTTGGCCAACATCTCCGACCCAGACGGTACCGTTCTGATCAAAGCTAAATCGCCAAGGATTTCTGAAACCCCAAGCATAAATCTCCTCTCTGTACCCCTGGGTGTTTCCATTAAATGGGTTATCAGCAGGAATGGCATAAGCTAGGCCATTTTTCTGATGATTGACATCAATTCTCAGCATGCTTCCTAATAACGTGGATCGGTTTTGTCCATGATTTAAAGGGTCTCCTCCACTTCCACCATCACCAAGACCTATATATAGGAATCCATCGGCCAGATTAAAGGCTATCTGACCTCCATTATGATTGGCATACGGTTGACCGATCTCGATAATAATTTCTTCACTCGCAATATCTGCAAATAGGGGGGTTTTCAAATCGACCGTGAAGCGGGAGATAACCGTTCTGCGAGGATTACTCGTCATATAGTTGATATAGAAATATCCATTTTCGAAATAATTCGGATAAAATGCTAGTCCCAGCAGACCCTGTTCCCCTCCGTATAGGACTTTTTCAGTAATGTCAAGAAACAGCTCCTTGGTATCTACTCCCGGAGTATTCTCAAATGAAAAGATGTTTCCTGCTTGTTCTACCACAAACAACCGGTTGCTTGAATTTCCAGGTGAGTAGATGCCAACTGGATTTGTGAACGTTAGATTGGGAAAAGCATTCTCTAGGGAATAGCTACCTGTAGTTGAGGAATCTATGGGAAGGCGAAATTCATAAAATACAAACACGATGGCAAACATTGAGAGTACGCCGATAATCAGCATGGATTGATTATTCATTAAAATCTCTCAGAAATCTCTTAGATGAGAATTACTCAATTCTATTAAACTTGAGTGTTGTTGAATCCATATATAATGATAAAACGGGCATAAAGCGATAAACCCCTTGCCTACCTGTGTCTGGGATATGATAATTAAAGGGTTATACTTGGGTTTCTCAGACGTGAAAAACCTTAAGGTGATTGAAAATGAGTTTCTCTAAAGAGGAATTTGCGAAGTTCATAGATCATTCAGTTCTACGGCCAACTACAGGTGAGAAAGACATAAAACGTGTAGCACAGGAAACAAGAGACTGGAATTTTGCCTCAATGACGGTTAATCCAGTGTGGGTAAAACTAACAGCACAGGAACTTAAAAACACTGGAATTGATGTAACCGCTTGTATTTCTTTTCCATTTGGGGCTTTACCTCCAAATCAAAAGGCATATGAGGCTCGAGAAGCTGTGAAGAACGGGGCTACGGAAATTGACATGGTGGCAAACCTAGGCTTGATTTTGGAAGAGAATTGGATCAAAGCTAGGCAAGATATCCTTGCAGTTGTTGAAAGCGTCCCAGATATTCCAGTTAAGGTTATTATCGAGACAGCTTATCTTACAGAT
This sequence comes from Candidatus Thorarchaeota archaeon, assembly GCA_048882505.1. GTDB lineage: Archaea > Asgardarchaeota > Heimdallarchaeia > Hodarchaeales > Hodarchaeaceae > Hodarchaeum. The sequence goes on along the minus strand of JBHLRO010000009.1, from coordinate 111,991 downwards.
TCTCTAAAAAGAGAAGCAGCACGCTGTGTAGCGGAGGCAGAGGCTGCTTATGTCAAAACAAGTACGGGCTTCGCCCCTACTGGAGCCACAATTCATGATGTTAAACTCCTGGCCGAAACGGTCGGTAACCGAATTAAGGTCAAGGCCGCAGGAGGTATCCGCCATTTTGAAGATGCTCTCAGTATGATCAATGCAGGTGCAAGTCGTTTGGGAGTTAGCTCATCCATACAAATCATGCGAGAGGCAGGATATGCGCCATAGGTTGGAATCTTTGGATTTAAAACCAAATAAAATCTGAATGCTCGTGGGATTTCTGAGTATTGCTTCAACGAAAATTCTTTAGATTCAAACTTTATTTGCGGTGAACCACCTAATGGATTGAAAAATAAATGGCATCCATTATCGATATTGTCTGGGCCTATTTTATCTACTTCTTGCCAACACTAGTTATCTCCCTCCTCGCGGTAATGGTGGGGATTATGATATACGTCTTTGGCAAAAGAAAGAACAATAAAATCATGGACTCATCATTTGAGGATATAAAACAAAGTTCAAGTGCATGGATTGACACATTTATACTTGATGAGACCAGTACTATTGGTAGATCATACCGAACTGAATTCAAACAGGATTTGGCTATTCAAAATCTGAGACTTCACTATACGATGGTTCCACGACATCTAATCGTGAGTAAGCTAGGAGCCTTGGTTCGTAAGCGCAAGGATTACGTTCTCATAGAAGCAGATCCCAGGGATAAGATTGTCCATCGATATCAATTAGAAATCCTGGCCCGAAGCGATGAAAAAGGGATAAAATCGCTCATGGATATGCTGGGGAGAATGGAGGTGATGGATTTTCGAAACAAAGACCTAGATGCTCAATTTCTTCTTCGAGTAAACGATCTGGAGTTCTTTCAGGCGCTTTTTGAGGGGGCCCCCAATATCCTAAAAATCGTCTTTTCTGCCAGAAAGCATCTTGTTCGGGTGTCCCTCTATCCTTTAGCGACTCCATCGATCCGTGTTGTGGCAAAACTAGATGAAGACACGAAATCTCCTCTCCTCCTCCGTTTGGTATTGGAGATGACCACGAATCTCGCTAAGCTCGGGAATAAAGGCTTTTATGCTAAGCAACGTGTTGGTCGGGTCGTTAAGGATCCATCGATCAAAGATGATGGGAAACCACGGTTTCCAGGGGAACCCCGCTCTAGGAATCGCTAGTATATGAGTATTCCAACTTCAAACAGAGGTGAATCGTCTTTAGAGTAAAGGTCAAGGTGGAATCAGAGAAGATTCTCGCCCAGTCTTATGTTCCCACCCATTTCAATTAAAGTATCTATTACTTACCTCCAACCGAACTAATCTTTTCGTCAATCTGGCTCCTTAGGTCAAAGGCATTGATTTTTTTTGAAAACCTATAAATCGGAAGGTCTACATACTCTGACTCAAGGTCGCCTTGATAAATGCGAATTAGGAAACCTTTCACGCCTGCTGTACCCCTAGCGATAGCTAATGCAACCATTCTAAAATTCTTCCACTCATATTGATAGAGATTTTTACCTACACTTATGCTAAATCTCTTATCACCGAAAATTATCACACGTTTTACGTATCTTGTGTAATATAGGTATCCCAGGGTTAATGCCCCAAGAATCAAGAAAAAAACCGCTCCAAGATCGATTACTATAATTCCTTGCCAGGCGGCGATGTTTACTCGAATTAATACAAATCCTAAAGTTTCCACGGCAAGGATGGTCAGAAAGATCCAGAGAAAATTCCACAGTGCCCTTGTTTGAAGAATATTCGGTGAAAATTCTTCACTAGGTTTAAGAGGAGTATCCTTTTCTGGAGTCAACTTCTTCAGCTCTTTTTGCCGTAAATTTTGATCGGTACGGCTTTTTATCAAGATTTGCAGGATTAAATAGCTTTGCGCCTCTACGAGAAATAAATGCGTCCGAATTAATAATTGTTTTATGTTTTAAATCCGCATAAAGGAGTCCCAGCTCCCTAGAGGTATGGCGCTGAAGGTTATCAGCCGCCTTGGGAGGGAGCTTTCCGTGGCCAAACAACAGAATCCACATCCACTCGAATTCCATCACATCTTTTACGAAACCAGACTCACGAAGATACTGGACGATTGTCGACCATTTGGCCCTCGTCGGATCAGGCAAAAATATTGCCCCTAATCCAACTTTATAGGTTGGACTGGCCATAAAAGCAAAAGCCCTGGAAAGTAATAAACCTCCGCTCCTAACCCCCCCGTAAACCATTGTCGCATATTCGGACTTATTGTGAGTTTTATCTGTATCTACGTTTTTGAGGGCATTAGAAACAAGAAATTTACGAAATGCAGTATCGAAACTTGCTATCCATCTTCCACCTCGGATCATTAGCTCTTCTTCAACCATCCGAAGATAATTCTCGTCGATTGGTTCAGTTAGAGTTGTCACAGGGCCTCAAAACTTATGACCGTAGGGAGTTATTTTAGCCTATCGAAAAAATTAGAATCGATTGGGGAAAAAAAAGAAAAAAAAAATGGGGGGGAGGGACGGTAGATTTGGCTACTCTGGAGGGATCGAAGCGTAGATGGTTGTGAAGTCCACACCTTTTCTCGAATAGTACGAGCGATAATAGAAGTACAGAATGGCCCCTATTATAACGAGTACCAAGATGGTGTAGAAACCCCAATTCAGCGAAGCTATAATATCGCCGCTAGGTATCAAAGCATTGGGATCAGGCACAATGGGCATAGCTCCAAGCAATGGAATAGCTTCTAGACCAGCCATGGGTGTTAAAATGCCAAATTCTCCAAGGATAACGAGATCCAGATAGATATTCGCAACTAGCGCGATAATACCTATTAAAACGACGCCTTCCATACCAGCAATCTTCGGACGCCATGCAGTTCTCTCATAGACATCCTTTAACCGTCTTGGGAGAAGAATGGCAGCAATACAGGCCATAGTGAAGAATATACCGTCGAGAAGATCGGTTGCAGTAATTCCACTGCCTAGAGCTTCAGCGAGAACAGGGATGTGTATTACACCGCCCACTGTGAAGGTACCGGCTTCAGCAAAGCACCCAAGGATTGCAATAATGGCGGTCACCAATATGGCGTTGGTAGGAGAGTGCCAGCGTTCGTCTACCTTAGCGAAGGCTTCAGGGAGAGCTCGGTCGAAGGACATGGCAAAGAGAATTCTGGAAGAAGTTGTTACGAATGGAGGAAGATCGTTGGCTAGCCACAAGACAGCAGCGACAGCAAAGAAAATAGCCAAGAACCCAAATCCAAGGCCATCCGCTGCCATTACAGCTACAAACGGCATCCATCCATACCCAGTATTAGCGGGGTCAGAGGTAGTTGTACCGTAGTTGTTGAAACCCAAAGCTTGGAAGAACGTCCAACCACTTGAATGTGTTCCGACAGAGGCTGCCATAGAAAGCAAAGTGCTAATCGACATATAGACGCCGAGGATAATGAACCCGGCAGCGAGATGAGAGATAGGCAGAGACCTATTTGCCTCTTTAACTTCGCCTGCGGCGAACGAGATAGCAGCATATCCAATCCATGACCAATAGGCTCCTAAAATCGCTGTGTTCACTGCTGAAAAATAGTCCGGAGCTGCTTGTGAATCGATTCCCGACGCGACGGCATCTGCAATCCAAGCGTCGGCCGACGAACCTGTGATACTTTGGATACCAGTCTCCATTGCAGCTGGGTTAAGAACACCTAGAAGTAGTGAGCCATAGATGGCTACGGTAATTACTGCAGGAATCCAGAACATCAGATGCAATAGCTTGCCTGTCATGGAGGCCCCGAAGAAAGCAAGACCTGCAAACAGGAATACAAAGACTATTCCCAGGACGGTTAACATGAGCGAAGATCCAAGGAATCCGACATCATACCCCGCCACAGGTAGGAATAGTACTGCGAACTCAACCACGGCTACTGCGATTAAACCATAACTAATCGCGATCCCTAGAAATTCAGCCCAGGCGGAAACAAAGCCGACCCCTGGGCTGATCGTACGGGAAATGTAGACGTATCCGCCACCTGCTCGTGGCATCGCGGTTGCCATGACGGCAAATACGAAAACGGTTGCTATCGCGGCAATCCCTGTCAGGAGGAAGGCGACCACAAGTGGATCTACCAAGAGAATTTTACTGGGGTGTAGCGGAGCCCATCCGGTAGTTTGAAAGACTCGTTTCTGCCATCCGCCACCTATAACATTCGAAAGAATGAAAATAGTTGCGGTGACTACCCCGATTTCTCGTACGAGACCTGTTGCGTCTCGGACGTAGGTTTTTGATTCAGACACGTTTATTTCACCTTCGAATCAACCAATGATCGCTAGGGGAGTTGTCCTATATGTCTAAGTATTTACAGGGATAGATTGCCCATCATTGGTGATTTTCGAATAGATTACCTAACACAGGCCGACTTGTACGATAAATTGTAGAATACAAATCGACAGCTGTACAGCCATTGGTTTCATACTGGAGGTTTTATATATTTTTCGTTGGACTGCACTCCTTCCCATAATGCCACCGTGTAAAATAGAGGCATCTCTATTCCTAAAGTAATGGTATAAAAATTGTATAATATAGAAATATTAAAAGGTTTTCGACCGAAATCTCTATTTATATTTGAATTAGAAACTCCTCCGTTGCTGCGAAACGTAAGGTTTCAGAACCGATAGGCCGTTTTTTTAATTTACAGGGGGTAGAGCATCGTGCATTACTCCTTAACTAGGAAATCTAACTTAAGATCCTCAGTAATACTTTACACTGTTCTTCATATACATTAATTAAAACCAAGCGAAAACCATACTTCCTCCTAAATCAAGATTCTTAACGCTTTTTACCTCCAATTCAGTAATCTGTTATAGAAATCTGGGAATCTTTCGAAAAATAAATAATTCAATTTATGGATTTGTGGTAAATAGAACGCCGATTGATATATGCTAAGTTATTTTAAAAAAAGCGAAGAAATAGCAATATAGGGTGAAATTAGCTTGGTCAGATTCTTCTATTGCACTGATATACATGGATCCGAAGCCGTATGGAGGAAATTTCTTAACTCGGCTAAGTATTTGAAGGTAGACACTCTAATCATGGGTGGCGATATAACAGGAAAAAGGATAGTCCCAATAATAGAACAATCCGATGGGACATGGAAGGGTTCTATCTATGGAGTGGCGGAACAAGAAGTAATAATGCGAACTGAAAAAGACATTAAGGACTTCGAATTCCGTGCACGAATGGCTGGCTGTTATACTTATCGATTGACTCCCGAGGAAGATCGTCAACTCTCATCGCTTGATTCTGTAACAGAAGAGGGCAAGATGATAAAAGGTGGGGCCCTAGACAAATTATTTGACAAGGTTGAAGCAAGTTCCCTTCAACTCTGGATAGATATGATTGACGATACCATGAAAGATGGATCAAAACGGGTTCCCAATGGTACCCAGATTATCATATGTCCAGGAAATGACGATAAGTTTGCGATTGATGAAATTCTTAATAAAGATCCCCGTGTTATCTTTGGAGAGGGGGCAAAGGTAGATTTGGATGATCACCATGAAATGATATCCTATGGTTGGACCAATCCAACACCTTGGCACACCTACAGAGAGACAAATGATGATGAAATTGAGGCCAAGATCGAAGAACTCGTTCCCCTTATCCGAAATCTGGAAAATGCGGTTTTTTGCTTTCATGCTCCACCTTTTGAAAGTAAAATCGATGAGGCTCCGTTATTGAATCCCGATCTTACCTATGCGGGATATAGTGGAGGGGAACCGGTTCGCGGCCCCGTAGGTAGTAAAGCTGTAAGAAAGGCAATTGAAAAGTACCAGCCACTTCTGGGACTCCATGGACACATCCACGAATCCCCTGGCAGTGTCAAGATTGGTCGAACTTATTGTTTAAACCCCGGAAGTGAGTATACTGAAGCTATCCTCAAAGGTTTCCTTGTTGAACTGGAGAAAGGGGAACTAAAACGAATGCAGAGGGTCGAAGCTTAGAACTTTCGGATTTGACACCCGTTTTATAACCCGTGGAATCAGTTATTTTGAGAGATGGGATTTTAACAAATTTCTGGATACCATGAGAAACAGGAAAAAAGACGTATAAATGATTCTTTAAAAACTCGAATAATAGTCTGAAGGTCAAACTATGCAAAAATCCTCGGCGCAGGCTCACAACGATGCCCTAATGGAACTTGGCTATGAATTCCTAAACCAATGTAAAGAACATTCAATTCCCTGTTTTCTTTGGGGCGGCGGCGCGATATACCACTTCTTGGGCGGGAGGATGGATTATCGGAAAATGAGTGATATGGAATTTCTTCTCCCTTTAAAGGTAGATCATGAGGTTCAGGGACTTCTAGAGGAGATGGGGTTCCTACCATACAAGACATTCAATAATATGCAAAATCAGTATGACCCCAAAAGGAGAGAGTTTTATCGGCCTGACCGTGAGCTCTCGCAAACCGAAGTCGATAGTGTCTTCCATGGTCGAAAAAGCAATGTTGAAAACGCCAAATTTCAAAAAATAGAACTCTTCGTTAATGGAATTCGGTTGTGTTGGACTTTCAAAATCAAGGATCTACCCTCTAATTATTTTGAAAGTCTGATCTGCCCACCAGGTTTCCAGATCGCCCTCAAAGCCCACGCTATTCATCCCGATGATTTTGACTTGAAAGATATCCAGGACATTGCCCGAGTTGTGAATTCGCATCAATGTGAAGTGGGATCCACAGATACAATATTTGAGGGCATCAATCCAGGTCAACCGGGGCAATATGTCATAGGAAAAGATATTTTCGAGAAAGTGGCTGCTAGGAAGCTTGATTTTGCAGGAACACTGGTTAGAAATCTATCCGAGGTTTTACTTCACGCAGGATTAACTCAAAATGGAAAAACCAAAATCCTTGAGATCATTGATTTCCTGAAACCTCTAGAAGAGAAAGATGAATCCCTTGGATTTTTATCTAAGGTGAAAAAGGAGAAACCTGTTCGTGTTGATGCCCGAACCCGTTAACTATCTTGACTAGAATTTTCGAGGGTTGTGGGTCTATCAATTAGATGTTTTCCAGAAAAGATTCTAAATTCACCCACACTTTCAGTTGTTTCTACTGGGCGGTACCACCGTTTTGAGGCGCCTATTTTTGCCCGTGCCTTCCAGGCGCGATTTTTTGGGAGCTGCCTAAAGTATTCGCTTATCTTATCGATCTTTCCAGCTACATCTCCTCGTTGGTCTTCGGAGAGCTCTTTAAATTCATCTAGGACGTTCTTGATGTTTGTCAGATTTGTTGTAACTGTGTGATAAAAACCCCAAGCGTAGGCGCCTTTTCGCAGGTATTTTTCTCCCACATGTTCAATGTTGATCGTTTCAGGCTCGTCATCAAAGCCGATCTTATGAGGAATGAGCAACATTATTGTATCTGCGATATCTTTGTAATTCATTTGGACAATTTGGGTTTTCCCCAAAAGTAGCTCGGCAAGGGGTAAGGTTGGCGAGTCTAATGCAAGACGTTTATGGTCAAGATCTATGTCATGGTTGAACTTCATTTTACCATAGAAGCAATCCACAAACCACCAATTCTTGGGATGGATATAGATACGACGTTGGCTAGCGGCTGTGGATAAAGTGGGTTTTCGTTTAGCATAACCTAGTTTCTGCATGAACTTATCCATCTTTTTCATATGTTTATAGGAAATTCCTCCATCGATGTCCGTTATTTCAGCCCCTGCCTCATCCCCTAAACGTTTCAGGCTCTTGTAAAGGGTTTCTAGGCCATGGGGCTGGACATGGAGACGAATAGCAAGGCCCCCGACCAATCTAAAATAAACTCCGAATTCTTCAGCTTTTGTGACTAGATTCTTGGCCTCGTCAATAAACACTTCCAACGGGATAACTCCACCCCATTCCTCTGGAATATCAATTTTTACGCCTTCTTTCTTTTGGAGCATACTTATTGCCTCATAATGTTCATAGAGGGATCTTGCGTCGAACTAGCTGTTTTTCATATTAATCAGTTGATAAAGTTTACCTTGTGAACTATCATTGGGGAATCTCAGTGAGCCCCTTTTCTATCAACAGATGATTAATTCTGGTTTTCAGCCCTCCAGTTATCTCTTCTTGCCATGATTTAAGAGTTGCAAAAATCACGCCATGGGATTCCATTCGCCGTATTCCAATCGAATGTTCAAATTCATTCCTGGAATAGCAAAGATCGACTAATACTACTACTCTATAACCATGGTCCAGTAGATCCAAGGCGCTCTGCATGATGCAAACGTCCGTTTCCAAACCAGCTAATACAACGACCGATCGTCCTATGGATTTAATTGCCTCACGGATTTCAGTTTGTCCCCAACAGCTGTAAATGAATTTATCGAAGATGGGGAGAGACTTGGTCTCTTTTTGAACTTGAGTTTTTAAGAGGTCATGAATTGAGCCATTTTTGGCTATGTCCTCCGCGGTCAAGATGTACGGGATTTCAAGAACACTACACAGCTGAATTAACCAAGCGTGTTTCTTCAAAAACCTAGTACGATTTTCTGGTGTTAAACCTTTCATAAATGGTTCCTGGACATCTATAATGAGAACCAAACACTCTTGAGCTTTAATGAGATGAGAAGAGCGGTGAGATGGCTCCATGATATCACTAGCATATGGGTATTCCATTCTTGGGCCTACCCCTTTAGAATCTCTGCGACTTTGTCCATTCTTTCGAAAAGAACGTCGTATTTCTTCAAATGCTCAATGGTTTTTTCTAGAATTCTTATTCGATACGCATGTCCGATACAGGCGGGATGGCAGGTAAGAGTCAGAACTCGGTGATTGTCCTTGATATCGGTCATTGCTACATAAGCGTCAATCTGAGACTTCCAGATATCGAACGCTTGCGCGGGAGAAGATTGTTTCTCTTCAAATAAGATCCAATCATCCATAAACCATTCTACGGGGAATTCTATCAGAGTTTTTGATGAATTCGAGGGTTGAAAGGGATATGGACGGTCATCATCAAACAGACTGGAATCATAAAGGTAGTTTCGTTCAGCTAAAAGGCTTAAAGTGTTGGGGGATAACTTCCAATAGGGAGCTCGGAAACCTCTAACCCGTTGCCCGATAGATTCCAAAACCCTTTCTGTCCGTTCATGGACGTTTCTCTCTTCTTCAATGGGTAACGTGTCCAAATATTCATGGAGGTACCCATGAGCTGCAACCTCATGACCATCTGCGATAATTCGCCGCGTAAGATCCGGGTAGTTCTCTGCAACCCAGCCACAGGTAAAAAAGGTTCCATGAATTTGCTGTTGCTTTAAAAGAGAAAGAATCCGTGGTACACCTCTCTTAACGGCGAATTTTCCTTTCGAAACACGAGCAGGCTCTTCTAGCTGTCGTATTTGAACGCTTTCAGCGTCAAAGTCAAATGTCAGACATACCGTTAATTTATCAGTCATTAAAGTTCGTTCCATTAATGTGTTATTTGCGGAGAAGGGGGAGCGTCATACAATGGGGCCCTCCTCCGCCTCGGGCCAGTTCACTACCAGGGATTGTCAGAGCCTCTACCCCTCTTTCCCCCATCTCTAAGATTATTCTTTCATTCCACTCATAGATAACACATTTCCTGCTGTTAAGACATACTACGTTTGCCCCGAAACCGTAAACCTCATTGTCTGAGACAATAATTTTGTCAGGATTATATTCTTCTTTAATAAAATCCGTTAAAGGGATCAGGAACGGGGGCTCGTTCTTACGCATAACACGAGCTGGAAACGTTTGCACTGCTGGAGGATAAACGAGAATTAAATTTTCATTAACAAACATAAGCCCGCCATCAAGATGAACCCTCCACGAAGGGAGGGGAACTAGAACCACAGTATTCATTATCTGTTTATCCAGAAGATCGCGACCCACTTTCATCCCTCCTTCTTCGTTAGAGCGAGGATTATACCCGATGAAGACCGTGTCTTGATCAGGGAATACAAAGTCTCCTCCCTCTAGTAATCCTGGAGCCTGAGCTCTGTGGAACAGTGGTACCCCAAGTCTTTCGAGTGCTAGTGCCACCAGTTCAGGTTCTCGCGTCCGGACTTGCTTGGCCATCCGCATTTGGATAAATCCTGCGGCTGTGATGGTACATGTATCTTTCATATAGACAAGATTGGGATCTACCACCTGGTATTCAGAATCGGTCAAGTGATCATTTAGATAAATGACCTCAACGTTTTCCCCTCTGAGGACATCGCAATAGGAATCGTGTTCTTCTTGGAAACGTTTCCAGTAAACTACGTCTCGAAAGGAAAATTCTCTGTAAGTATCCACTGTTATTTGTTTAACTTCTTCTCCGGGGCGAAACATCATAACTTTCCGTAATGGAAGATATTCACAACTCGAACCGAACTCTTCTGTTCCCAATTATTTCACCAGCTACCTTAGTTTAGCAATTTTATGAATTAACTGTTTTCCAACGGTTACTGTGGCTTCTCCGATATCTTTTTCCGGATTATAGGCAGTTAGCGCTGCTGCACTTATCGAAAAGCGATTGTTCAGAATTTGGATAATTTGGTGAACATCATTGCTCGAAAGGCCATTTGGAGTTCGGTAATCGACTCCTGGAACTTCTGTTGGATCAATGACATCAATGTCAATGTGCAAGTATATCTCTGAAACTCTTTCTTGCAGTTTTTTTAAAACAGGTAGTAACGCGTTTTCAATCCCTTTATCCTTTATGTCTGCGGTATTTACAACCATGACAGCTGAAGTATCCAAGAGCTTTTTTTCTGGAGCATCGAAGTCACGTCCCCCCAAATGAACGGTTTGTGATTCTGCGATTGGGTCCATATCTGCAATTTGATCCCAAAGATCTCTATGACATTGACCAGTAGCGACTGCCAATGGCATTCCATCGAAAAATCCAGTCAAGGTAGTTTCTGGAGTGTTGTAATCTCCATGGGCATCTAAATACACTATACCCACATCCTGATTGTTGAGACCCGCCAAGGTTCCAAAACATGTATTACAGTTTCCACCTAAAATTAATGGGAACCGATTTTCGCTCCTTGCACGGGCAACTCTTCTACGTAGATCCTGGTTAACTTGAATAATACGGCTTTTTTCATCTCCTCCAAGCTCTGAAATGTGAACAATTTCGACAGAGGTTTTACGCACATTCGTTGAAAGCTCTTGTTCAATACCCGCTTCTAGATATTTCAGTGGACCCAATCCCATTCCCTGTTTTTCTTGGCCCAGGTGATATGGGACCGCAATTAGGCATATATCCATCTTAGATCAACCAAATATATTTCCTAGGAGAGCAATGAACGTCAGCATGCATAACTAAAAATGAATTTCCGTTCTCCCCGTTTTTGACGTTCTTTAGACCATTTCCGGGTGGTTTACCGTTTTGGTAAGCATTTTTGAAACTTGGGTCATTGTGGCAGCCCTAGGATTTACCCTCGCCGTACCCCTAGGGCCAGTAAATGTTGAAATGATTAAAACCATTCTAGATAGATCAATATCGGAAAATATTAAATGGATCGCAGCTGTTCTTACTGGAATTGGGGCTATGACTGGCGATTTTTTAATAGCTTTCAGCGCCTTAACCATAGGAGGAGAAATTCTCATAAATCTCTTTTCAAACCCATTGATTCGATTAGGATTATTCACATTGAATGTCTTGATATTAGGATATTTGGGGTTTTCCGCTTTGGTGAGTGAACCCCCTCAATTATCGAGCTATGAAGAAATCCCGGACCAACAGGGAACAAGACCTATGTGGAAACGAAAGTTTGCTCACCAATATTTAACTGGATTTTCATTGGTTGTTACTTCCCCCTTGACCTATGGTTGGTGGATAAGTGTTGGTACACTTATATTGTTTAGTGACTTGGCGATGACCGCTGATTTGGCTGTTCGTGTCCTTGTAGTAATAATGTTCCTATCGGGTATCATGGCGTGGGTACTCCTCTTCCCTACTCTGTTGTCAATAGTTGGTCGTTTGCCTAATCCCAGGTTGTTTCAATGGATCACGAAAGGAACAGCTCTGATTCTTCTCTATTTCGCTGGTCTGATGCTAGTTGAGACTTGGAATGCTCTTCTGGAAGTACTCGCGGGTTTTGGATTGATTTGATTATAGGTTTCACATTAACTCTTCTAATGAACTCGGTTGTGTATCAGAACTCTTTTTTTCCACGGTACCGCTGTTCCAGTAGTTTTCGCTCTGCATCAGACTGTTTAATGAAAATATGCGGTCAATAATTTTCATCCTTTTACCTTGCCCTCAATCAAGATTTGCACCGTTTCACCGCCAAAGGAAAAAAAGTTCCCTCGTGTGAACTTTTTTATATTCGAAAGCTATAGGACAGGACAGAAGCATCTAATGTAAACACTAAAAGAGAAGGTTCTGGTGCACGATCACCAAGTACATCCCGAGCATTCACGCCATAAGAATGCTGTTGTTCTTGTTGGTAATCCAAACGTTGGGAAATCGGTTCTTTTTCGTAATTTAACTGGAAAGTACGTTACTGTTTCAAATTATCCTGGTACCACGGTTGAGGTTTCCACGGGTAAAATGATTGGCACAAACAACCTTGTAATCGATACTCCAGGTACAAATAGCCTTATCCCTGGATCCGAGGATGAACGTATCACAAAAAAAATATTGATAGAGGGTCCAGCTGACGTAATTGTACAGGTAGGGGATATGAAAAACCTGCGGAGAACGCTTTTCCTGACTCGTCAGTTATTGGTACTGCTGCCAAAAACCCCCATTATTCTAGTATTGAATATGAAAGATGAAGCGGAAAATCTGGGAATACAGATCAATATCCGAAAGTTAAGCAGATGGCTTGGTGTCCCTGTGATCCCCACCGTTGCCACAAAAAATCAGGGAACTCTTGAATTAGTGAAGGAAATTAGCGATAGGAAACCTAGAACCGAACAAGGAATGTTTTTCGTTGAATATTCCCCCAAAATATCAGAGGCAATCTCCGAAATCCAATCAATTCTTAGCGGAGCAGAAGAGTTTCCAAATTATTTGGATCCGCGGGCTAGCGCTGAATTATTTCTACAAGGAGAAAGGGAAATCCTTGATCTAACTAAGGATTTTTCTGATTCATCTTTATCACTACAACTCAGAGCGGCTATGGAGGGTTTACAGGGAGATGGGCTGATTCCTTTTTATGTATCTATGAAAAAACAGCAAGATTTAACGGTGTCCACGATCATTGTTGAGTGCCAAAGCATTGTTCCGGTCAAGGAAAGATCCTTTAGAAAAGCCCTTGATGAACTTACTCTGAATCCTGTGACTGGTGTTCCGATTTTCTTCCTTACAATTCTGGCTATGTTTTTTTTTGTAGGAATTATAGGAGCGGGAGAATTGGTTGATTTAATTGAGAGGAGGATATTTGGCGAACTGATCAATCCCTTTTTAGTGGAATTAGTAGAGACAGGGATTCCTATTCCAATTCTTCAGAAATTTTTGGTAGGAGAGTACGGAATAATTACATTCGGGTTAACCTACGCCATCGCGATAGTTTTCCCAGTCGTCACAAGTTTTTTCATTGCATTTGCTATTCTTGAAGACTCAGGATATCTCCCAAGATTGGCTTTTTTGGCAGATCGTCTCTTTCGCAAGGTTGGTCTGAATGGAAAAGCAGTTCTGCCAATTGTTCTTGGCACAGGATGCGGGACAATGGCGACGATGACAACACGAATCCTGGAAACTCGAAAAGAACGCATAATTGCTACATTAGCTATTGCTCTGGGGATACCCTGCTCTGCCCAACTTGCTGTTATTTTTGGCATCATGACGTATATTTCGCCCATCGGAATGATGACTGTTTTTGGCGTTGTCTTCAGTCAATTGATGCTTGTAACCTTTTTAGTCAGCAAGCTGCTTCCTGGAGAGAAATCGGATTTTATTATGGAACTTCCTCCCTTACGTTTTCCAACCAAGAACATCATATTAAAAACCTGGGGACGGGTTGAATGGTTCCTGAAAGAAGCAATCCCTTTGTTCATAATTGGAACGTTGTTCATCTCTTTTTTGGCCAATTTTAATGTCTTGGAACTCCTTCAATACTCAATTCTCTTCGTCATTTTCATAATGCTATGGAGAACCGTCCCAATTCGGAAGTTAGATAAAAGTCCAATCTTTTCTTCCAAAATCACATCATATTTTCTTCTGCCCCTGCTGTTTCTTTCCTTCTACCTCTCTCAAATTCCGAACCAAATCACCACATACTTTATTATCTTGTTTCCCAATATTGGCTTTTTATTGGAACCCAAATTCTTGGATGTCATTCTAGAACTTTCTAAACCCGTTGTTGTGACATTACTGGGTTTACCTCCTCAAGCAACTGTAATGTACATCTTAGGTTTTCTACGAAGAGATTATGGAGCTGCTGGTTTTTATGACATGGCAACCCAAGGCCTCATCGGAACCAATCAGATTGTCGTGGGTACAATTGTACTCACGCTTTTCGTTCCATGTATTGCAAATTTCTTCGTTATAGCTAAAGAGCATGGAATGAAAACGGCGCTAATTATGGTATTATTTATAATTCCCTTTGCTATTCTTGTTGGAGCTATTGTGAACTTGTTCCTGAGTGCAGGAGGTGTCATCCTATAATTATTCCTGGCAAAAATGGCAAGTTAAATATTCAATGTAGCCTGTGTGGGTATACATTCTCACCTAATGAAGAGTGCAATACGCTTTGTTCTTCTTGTCTCTTATCATGCGATCTTATTAGGTGCCCTAATTGCGGTTACTCTTTTCCGCACCACCAGACGACACTTGGGAAGTTTTACAGAAAAATCAAGTCTGCAATCGTTAAAACAAACATGGGTGACCAATCTGAGTGAGTCATCAATACAACATGAAGAGGAACTCTTGGAACACCTTTGGTTGGTTTTCAAAGAAGAGACGGCAGGTAATGGATCAATCGGTATTGAGACCCTAAAAGAGAATGTTAAAGATCACAATCTAAATGTTGAGCTAATACTTGATGATCTGCTGAAAAAAGGGGATATTCTGAGGATACATCCTGGTGGTCTCATCAGTCTTACCTCCCAAGGACGGCTTAAGGGTCGAAAAGCAGTCCGAAGACACCGATTGGCGGAAAGAATGCTCGCTGATATTCTCAGCCTTCCTTCGAATCAAATTGAATCTACTGCATGTTCTTGGGAACATGTACTGAAGGCGGACGTTGAAACACAGGTGTGTACACTCCTCGGGCACCCTACTGTCTGTCCTCACCAGCGTTCAATACCTGAAGGTGTCTGTTGCAAAAACCATAAGAAAACTGCTCAGCCTGCTATACTTCCGCTAACCGAGGTAGAACCTGGCCATAGCGCTGTTGTGGCATACATTGCGACCACCAAGTACCGTCGATTAAAGAAGCTGATGGATTTCGGTTTAATTCCAGGGAGGAGAATTGATATCCTACATAAATCACCTGGAAGTGTCGTGAAAGTAGATGAAATGGTGATCGCTCTAGAACATGATGTGACTGATCACATATATTTAAGAAAAATCAGCCGTACGCGATAGTCGCATCGTGAATATTCAACCAAGGTTTCCGGTAAATCCGATCCATAGGCCCAATGCGTTTGACAAAATCATTAATTGGTACTGATCGGTCTATATTGAAACCGGACGGATATTAGTATCTGGGGTATTTTGGCTGAAGTATTGATCTGCAAACACTTCCAACCGATCTTTAGTACATTCGTATGCAAGCGGTTAAAATAAGAAATAGCAGTCGTTATATGAGAAGGTATAACCAGGATGGTCTCATATAGAACGCTTACTCTGGGTATTGGAGTGATAGCACTAATATTGATTTCGGGAACGCTTTTTATGATTTTGACCTATAAAGAACCATTAGCAGACTTCGGTCTTGCCCCTGATTTTACCCTTAAGGATGAGAACAACGAAGCTGTGACACTCGCAACTTATAATAGCGGAGAACGGGTAGTAGTAGTAGACTTCATATATACAAACTGTCCTGATTTGACTAAGTGCCCGCTTAGTTCTTCAATGCTAAAAGGTGTTCAGTCTGCCCTCTTAGATAAGGGGTTTACTGGCCTTGATTTCCATTTACTTTCGATTTCTTTCGACTGGCTGAATGATGGTTTAGATGATATGAAGAATTATTCCCAGAAATATGGCGCTGATCCTTCTGTATGGTCCTTTTTATGGGGAAACGAAAGTCAGATTGAACACGTTACAAGTGCTTACGGTATTTTTGCGGGATATCCTAATGTTACAAGCAATCTAGTGTCTGCAGCAGATTGGGGTTCTACTCTTACTGAAATTCATAACACTCGCCATGAGAATCACACAATTATGGTACATAACATGGGATTATCTATCATTGATGGATCCGGTCACGTTAGGGCTAAACATACTTCTGTAGATTGGACCATTGATCTTGTTGTTGGTCAGGTTGTACAGTTAATTCAGGAAACCGCAGACGCCTAATTAGGGATCGATGGACTCACCAGTCAAATATTTGTAGGCACACTTCATACCAAACACGATAGATGATAAAACAGGGCGCATTCGGAAGTCTAGTATGATAATCACTCAGTTTCGGTATCCTGCGTTATTTCTGGCAATGCTGTCCGCCGTAACTGGCATTTTGATTGGAGTACTTCGTCTTGGATTTCCATCGATTCCTCTTCCCCCATATCTAACGGTTTCCGTCTTCGTAGCACATCCCGAAATAATTATACTCGGTTTTTTTAATCTTGTAATCTACTTGGAGCGATGGGAGGCACGTGGTTCCATTGAACATCCAGGTCGATGGACATCGGAGTTCCTGATAGTCCCTCCAGGTCTGAGCGCAGCATGCTTTCTTCTTAATCTACTGCCACTATGGATAAACGGTCAAAATTCAATCCTCTGGTATCTAGGGTGGTTTTGGACATTAATTGGATTATTTTTTATGATTTGGGCTCAGTCATGGGTCTTCCGAACGATTCCTCAGTCACGGGGTAGTTCCAGTTTCCTCATTCTTGCTTCTTTCCTTCTGGGTGGTATGGCACTTTTACTCATTCTAAACTGGAATCTGCATAGGCTTTATCTGTACCTAGTTTTGTACTTGGTTTTAATAGTTCTTGGAGAGCGTTTGGATCTTGGGAGTGTACCAAATATAGTGTTCAGAGTTGTTGTTGGAGGAGGAATAGTTTTACCATTTGTTGCATTTGGAGACTTGATTTTTGCATCTACCCTAATGTTTCAAGTCTTTTTGGGGATGATGACCCTCATCCTTGTCTTTTTAATCGTATTTGATACGGGATTAACTTCAATCCAGGGTTCAACATGGATTAGGAATTATCAGCGGTGGATTCTTAGAGGAGCCTATTCTTGGTTAGGTTTTGGACTCCTACTTCTAGGGGCATATAGTGTATCTCTTCCGCTTGTTGGGATATATGATTCGGCCCTACATTCAATTACTATCGGATTTATACTCTCTATGGTCATTGGGCACGCTCCACTCATTTTTCCGGGATTAATCGGAAAGGCCCCGATTCAAAAGCTTCGCGGCGGACTGATTTGGCCTGTTCTCCTCTGGGGGGCGCTAATTCTGAGAATCATAGGAAATTTAGGCCTCAACTGGATTCCAGAGGTAAAATTTTTAGCTGAAACTTCAGGATGGCCAGCAATGCTCGTTCTACTGGGATTTGCTCTTTCTATGTTAGAAGCGGTGCAGAAATATTCCTATTTCCCTTGGGAACGACCGTAAGACTTCAAAGATCTGATTTGGATTAGCGTTTAGTAATTCGAATAATCCAAATCTCGGGACCACGGAGTTCGTATTCCCAACTAAACTGATTTGTAAAGATTCTTTCAAATCTCCCCTTGAGAGGTTGGGGATCGTGGCTATTCGTGATCCTTAAGGTTTGTCCTGGCTTAATTTTCTCCCAATTCTCAAAAATGGTTGCCCTGCATTTGGCGTCTTCATGTAGAGTTCGGACATCCAAGTTAATAGTGTCAGCGTTCATCTTTATACGTATCCTTGTCCTTAGAGTATCTTAAAAACTCTGTTTTTTCCTTTTTGCATTTTCTTCTTAGGGAACTTCAGGAAATCGAAATCCATCCTTGATTCTTTGTAGAAAAGGGGGGATAACGTTCTGATAATCGTCTATTATTCCAACATCAGCAAAACTAAAAATTCGAGCATCAGGATTCTTGTTAATTGCGATGATGCGTTTGGCGTTCTTCATACCCTCAATATGTTGGATTGCTCCAGAAATCCCGATGGCAATATAGTAATCAGGTCTAACAGTACGGCCTGTTTGCCCAACCTGGTGGGGTCTGGAAATTTTACCTTCTTCAACCGCACGACGACTAGCGCCAAGTTCGCAGGACTGACCATTCGTATTAATGGCTTGAACCAGTTCCGGCAACAGTCCGGAGAAATCTTCTCTGGTGACTCCGGATCCTCCAGATACTATTATCTGAGCTCGGTCAAAATCTACAAAATCCTTCGTTGTTGGGATTATTTCTCGAATAGTAACATCTAAATCCCCTGACTGGAATGAAACAGCGAACTGTTCTATTTTTGGTGAACGTGATGGATCTGGGGTTAGGGGAGTAAATGCTCCCGGTCGTGCTGTTCCCATTTGGGGATACGTGAATTTTCTTGGATTACCCAAGATGGTGGCCAGTTTCGCCTCAGCAAAGGAGGGACGAATGAAATTTGCTAGCTTTTTGTATAGCTTCTTCTCTTTTTTGTATAAGTAGTCGCCAATATCGAACGCGGTGCAATCAGCAGAGAGTCCTGCATTACATCGTGCCGCCACTCTTGGGGCAAGGTCCCGCCCAGTGGTTGTGGCACCAAATAAGAATATTTCTGGCTTATAGTGAATGATAAGCTGGGTTAGAGCCCTCGTGTAGGGTAAAGTAGGGTAGGCTTGCGAATTAAGTTGGCTATCCGCAACAAGAATGACCCGATCGGCACCGTAGGTCGCCAAAGTTGCCGCTTGAGCCTTTAGTCTCTCGAAATCGGCTCCTAAATGGACTGCAGTAACCAAGGTTCCCAATTTATCCGCTAGCGTACGTCCGATGGCAAGGATTTCATATGAGACCGGTTCGATTTCTCCTTGGCGTGTGGTTTCTACAAAGGTAAAAACTCCATCCACCTGGGTTCCAAGATTAACGATTTCATAATCCTCTGTTGTTTCCAGGTCAAGCGACCTCCCTGTGAGGGTTTAGCTTTAGGAATTCAATCAATCTATCTACTTTTTCCTCTGCCGTATTTCCATCTAGCAGATGACACGGGGGCCTATCGAAGTCAACATTTCTTACTTTCGAAACAATGGTTGGAGAACCAGTTATTCCAGCATCTTCTTCGCTAAGACCTATATCATCTATGTTTAGCGTCTTGATATCGTAATTTCGTGCTCTAATAGCATGTTTAAGACGAGGGCCCCTAGGAACGTTCGCATACTTGGTCACAGTCACGAGGATGGGATAGCCTGACTCTACGATCTCAAAGCCATGCTCCGTGATCCTCCTGACTTGGATGGTTCCTCCTTTATCTATAACCTGATCGGCGTATGTTATTTGAGGGTATCCAATACGTTCAGCGACTTGCGGTCCTACATGTCCTGTATCGCCATCAATAGTTTGTATCCCGGCAAATACGATATCAAACTTTTGTTCAATGGATTTAATGGCCCTTGAGAGGGCTTGGGCGGTCGCCATCGTGTCAGAACCAGCAAGACGACGGTCAGTTAAGAGATAGGCGTCGTCCGCTCCCATGGACAAGGCTTCCTTTAGGCTTTGCTCAAAACTGGGTGGTCCCATTGCCAAAACTGTACATTTTCCTCCTGTTTGTTCTCTAAACCGTAAAGCTTCTTCTAAAGCGTGCTTACAGTAAGGATTCATGATCGAACGAACACCCGTCCGAGCCATGAATCCCTCCTGAGTCGTTTTCATCTCTTTCGGGAGGGGTACCTGTTTAATCAAAACAAGAATGTTCATTGTTGACTCCATTCTACCCAGTATAATATTTCACACCGAAACTGCCACGAGGGTTATTCCAAGTGACTGATCCCTGGTCACATTGAAGAAAGCATGTACCACATTCTACGCAGTCTTCATAGCGAAATACCATCTCTCCATCGATAAAGGTAAAGCAACCAGCAGGACATCCTGCAATACAGAGGTGATGAGGACACTTTCTGCAAATATCCGGTTGCACAGTTATGTGTGCGTTTTCTTCAGAATCTGTTACATAAGGTACCGAACCCAGTTTATCCTGAACTTTGACTTCTTCTGCCAAATCTTGTCATCTCCATCGAGAATGGCTAAAAGTGTCTTAAGGTTAATCCATCACGGATCAGACGTAACCATCCGACTTTCTGAGTCTTTTTTGCGTTTCGAAATAGTGTTATAAGATGTTTTTTAGGTTTCCTCCGCTCTGTGAGCATTTCATGAAACATTTCAAGGAAAATATCGGGATATTGGTCGTAAAGACGAGGATTTCGGGTAATTTTGTGAACATTCTTGAAATTCTTTAGATCCTTTAGTACCGATTTATCAAGTTTCCGTTCATATTGTTTAAGAGTCGCTCGAGAGAAATCGCGTTTTCTATAGGCGTCATGAATCGTATCAGCAGCCATTATTCCGCTTTCTATCGCATAATTGATCCCCTGAATTATCATACCATTTGATAGAACGAGACCCGCTGCGTCTCCAACAACCAATACGTGATCATCGAAAAGTTGGGGAACCATATGAATCCCTCCCTCTGGTACCCAATGAGAGGAATACTGCAGAAGTTCGGCGCCTTCAACCAAATTTCGAATATGAGGATGTTGTTTGAAAGTTTCGTATACCTTTACTGGAGGAAACTCCGGATCGGTTAACGTGTCAATCTGAATGATCACTCCTAATGATAATGTCTCCTCATTCGTGTAGAGAAATCCACCAGCACGGATACCATTGGGGAGCCCTCCTATGACGTATTCCGCTGCTAGACCTGTTGTAGCGGTTAGATTATTAAATCGATCATTAATAGTCTTTGCGGAGAGGCTTAAAATCTCTTTTACCGCCAACCCGTAATGTTCTTTTTTCATTTCTTTACAGAGGCCAGAGGACAACGCTAGACGAGAATTCGCACCATCGGCAATTACCACCACATCGCATTCAAAGAAATCATCTGCTTGGTAAATTCCATTAATACGCCCTTCTGGGTCTCGTGATAAATCATCAACGGTAATTCCACTGTAAACGTGGGCACCGCTTCTTTCCGCTTCTTCAGCCAACCAATGCACGAATTTTCCCAAAAGAAGACTAACAGCGTTTGGAGATCCATCAGGATTTGACCTCCAATTCGGATAATGAAAATCCACGGTTAAGGCATCTGTTTTTGTAAGAAGTCCTGTTCGTTTCTGAATTATCCGTCGTTCGATGGGGGCCTTGGTCCACCATTCGGGAATGATTTCCTCAAGAGCGGATCCCCATAAAACCCCTCCTGATACGTTTTTTGATCCAATCGGGTCTCCACGATCTATTAATGCTACCTTTAATTCGGGATTTTTTTGCATGAGCCGTATTGCGGTGGCAGATCCAGCCACGCCAGCTCCACATATTATTACATCGTATCGTTCATTCTCGTACATCTTGTCAACCCATTGTTGGGGTGAACTCCACATTATCGTTAATGAATAGATAACCTGGACTATGTAAAGGGAGACCTGACAAAGAATTTGAAATTACCTTTAAGAAAACTGATGTTTCTTTTTTCTACTGTCAATATTCCCTAGATTTGAGAGAGGATTTTTTCTCCAAAAACAGATACTGATGGTTTTCGGTATCTAATATATTTCTCGTTACCATAGAGGAAATAATTTTTCACCTCCCCAATATTACGGATTTTGAAAGGTAAAATTTGGGCAGGAATTAAACTAGAATCCCCTAAAATACAAACCGCTGACGCTAGACGTTAAATCAATATTCAGCTGGGGATAGGGAGAACAATTCTAGTGAGAACCAAGCCCAAAATTATCAGGGCACCTGTAAATAGATGTACACCAATGGTCATAACATTAGCTGGGATTAACTCAAATATTTTATCAAAATGCTTTTCTGCATGAACCATGGCTTTTCTAGCCAAAGGAAAAGTGATCAAGGCCAATACTGTTAAGAACGCATTTTGGAAGAACACGACTGCTCCAGCCAATATTACTACATACGCTAATGTGTTTATCTGTTTGTAAATAGACAGAGCACGTTTCTTACCAAGACGGACTGGCAAGGTCCTTTTACCTACTTTAAGATCAGCTTCATAATCTTGGAATTCATTTATGAGTAGAATATTTGCAACCAAGAGCGCCAAGGGGACTGACCAGAACATCCCAACAATCCATAACGTAAGATCCAAGGGAGTCCCGGTCGCACCAACTTGAACATACAATGAAACAAGTGTATAGGCCGGGCCGAAGCCAAGGGCAACGGTAATTTCGCCCAATCCACGGTATCCAATTCGTAATGGATCTGCGGTATAGAAAATACCTAAAAATGCACCAAATATTACAAGAGATGTAATTACTTGCCCCCCGATTTGTGATTCAAGGTAAAGCCCTATCAAACTTCCGATGATGAAACAGATCCAAGCAGCAATGCCAATCTTCAAACTTGACATCGTACCCGTTTGAATCATCCTAGATCCACCAAAAAAGGGGATGAATCCGTGTTGATTGCTTTCATCATTCCGTGAAGTGTGGTCAAAATAATCATTAAGCATGTTTGTACCTGCGTGCAGCAATACACCACCTATTAAGGTCAGGAATAGATAAGGCCAATGAATTACGCCAGTTAAACTAAACGCTAACGCCGCTCCAACCAATACTGGAATGATCGACGCGGTAAAGAATGGAGCCCGAGTTGTCGCTACCCATACCTTAAGTCGCGAGACTACCGCTTCTCCAAAGTTCTGAAAGAACGATGGTTGGTTTTCTCGGAACTCCAGAAATTCAAATTGTGGATCAGAAAAAAAATCGATATATTTGATCTGTGTTGGAACTATTCGGTACCAACCTGCTACTGGAAGATCGTAATAGTCAACAAAGGCCGAATTAGAAGCTATATTAATTAATGGCTTAATTTTTTCTATTGTCTCTTCATCTTTGATTTTTTCGGCTCTACCAGTGACCTGCACCCCCTTTATCTGATCCCCTTCATCCGCTTTTTTAGAAATATGCACCTGTACCTTCTTGTTGAACCCGATATGAACCCCCTTTACCGTGGGAGTAAAGGTGAAGAAATAAAGTTCGAAGGTTTTTGAATCGTAGCCATAAAAGACCGAAGAAACAGAAGGAATACCATCTACCGCCGTGGCAAGGTACATTACATTCTCTGTGTCGAGCACGGCTCTAATTTTAGCTTTAATATCATTTGACATAAGATATCACTATTAATAGGGGTATGAGTGTCGTCTGAAGGGAGGAAACTTACAATAGGATCATGAAAGAAATCAAAAAAAAACTTTTTTTAGAAAAAAACAGATTTAAAATCTTTTTACAGAGGATAGTTCGAAAATCGAAAACCAAAGAATCCTTTCATACTTCTTTGAGTATTTCACGGAGCACTTGCCCAAGTAAATCGGACCGAACGAAGGAAAATTGGAGCGGGGCTTCTTTTTTCGAAATAGTGCATAAAAGAAGTTCAGGATTTAAATCAAAGAATATTAGAGTCTGTTCATCTAAATGGATGGTACAAGCCAGTCCCTCTTGGATATTAAATGCCTCTCGAAGGCGATCATTCGTACTTAACCATAGATTTGCTGGCAAAGTAACGAATTCCACCTTCTCCCCTGTTTCAATTACAGCCAAACCTTCGTTTGAAATTATCGCAACACCGAAAAAATCTTCATTCATCAACAGAAACTCTTTGGTCTTATGTTCCATTTGTTTAAAGACGATGGATTTTTCTTGAATGCTTTGAAGAACCTTGGCCATGAGAACATATGTAGAATTATCGTGAAGGGAGGTGTAATAGAAAACGGGGGGTGTTAAGGTTACTGAAGTAAAATCTTGACGTAATGAACCAAAAAATCCTTGCTTTTGATCTATATTTTCGACTTGATCCGTTTTGTGGAAACATATGAATTTCAGTAAAAAAGGAAAAGAATCCATTTTTTTTACCAATTGATTCCAATAAAAGAGGGAGGTAGCAATCGTCCGTTCATTAGATATGTCAACTACCCAGATTAATGCAGCAACACCCTGAAAATGGTCTTTAATTTGAGTTTTAGGAAGATTTGCCAGATGATCCCCAGATACTTCATCAAATTCGATTTTGAGGAATTTTCCCAGGGACTTTGCTTTCAGAATTTTCGCCTTATAGTAATCATCCTCGTCATGTGGAGGAGGGGACAAGTTTTGGTAAGTTTCCCTAAAAATCGATGATTTACCCGAATTTTGGAGTCCAGAGATGACCACTCGATTCATATGAATGCCTTCAACTTGGGAGTACGAGAATTCCCCAAATATCCAACCTTGACTAATCTGGCTTCCTTATGGAGGGGAGGTTTATGTGTTGATCACTTCTATCCTAAAAAAACTTGCCAAATATTCAGGTATTTCTTCAACCTTAAACAACATAGCAAGTTGCTCTGCCATGGATGAGGTATAGCGTTTCTCAAAATACTTTTCTATTATTTCTCTGATAATTATTTTATCACTACGCCGTCGTCGTTTTTTGGAGATGGAATCCTTTAGTTTTTCGACCGGAGGCAATCTTTGATGGTTACCACTGGCTTCAGCCTTCCGATAAAAAACTAAAGGATTATTCAAAAATAGAGACTCAATGGATTTCTCTTTTAAACTGAAAAAAGAGTTCTCTGAGAATACTGAACTCCAGTTCTGTTTTATCTGAAAATATGTTTCTGAGTCCTTTATGTCTCCGTCAGTTATTGCGAGGGCGCGACTCCGTACAAACTTACTTCTTAAAAGTTCCAAATGGAGAGCAAACCGAATATTTGTCCATCCCCCAACACCAATATAAGCTACTTTATTTCTAGGAAAGCTCTGTTTTTGAGTGGAAGCCGCAATAATATCCTCAAAGGCTCGATAAACCCTCGCATCAGTTCTACCTTCAACGAAGATTACTATATCAGCACCAAAACTATCAGATGGCCTTATACCGAGAAGTTTAACCACATCATTCATTGATTTCTCCCCCCGAATGCTGCGAACGCGAGTGAAACCCTTTTTCAGATCTACTAAAAATGCATTTCCAATTAAAAGGCGAGCGGAGTGAGTAGAAAGAAAGATTTGTTTGTTATCCAAATTAATGAACCTTTTGGCGAGTTTTCGTTCACCTCTAGGGTGTAAGTAAAGATTCGGATTGTCTATCAAAATGATTCTAGGGCTGGGGATACTTGTTAAGACGTACGACATTAAAACAAGGCGCTGTGTGCTTGATGAAATTCGTGATAAAGGACTTGTAAAAGCTTTTTCAACGGTTACCTCAATTCCTTTTCCATCTGATGGCTCAAAAACAATTTGCTGATCCAATATATCCCGTAGAAAGTCTTCAATAGCAGCCATGTGCTCGTACTCATTATTCTTAATCAATTGGGATAAATTTGCTTCTAAACGACTTACTTGGGCATTCAAGTTGTCAGGAAATCTGTAAAAAAAGGTCGTTCCGAAAGCTTGCTGAAATAACGGGAGATCCCGTGATTCAACCTGGATTCTTCGATCCTTAAAGAGATATAGGAAGAGTTTTTGATCCAGTAACGTAAACTGGTCTGAATCCATCATGAGCTGCCATTCTAGTTTTCCGATCTGATCGATGCTGGAATATCCTTCTATTTCCCTGACAAAATCTCGGATGACCTCGTTTCTGCTTCCAATTTCCCGAATTCCCTTAATATCGAAAAGGAAGGTTCCACGAATGTGTTTACCTCCTCCTAGGTACGTCAAAATATTTCTATCAAATTCTCTCTCTGAACTCACATGGGTTCCTGAGCTCACGATCTGCCTGTGTTGCAGGTAAGCTCGTTGAGAAGGGTCAAAAAACGTAGAAATTCCATCAAGGATATTGGTTTTACCGGAATTATGCGGGCCGATAAAGCAATTAAGGTTTTGTAGGCCGTAAAGGGAGATATTAGCTATAGACTTGAAATTCTTTAGGATACAAGATGTTAGGAGCATGTTCATCAGGTAGGATTTTGGGAACGCGTTATGATTAATCCAAGGCGCTTCTTTTACCTGAACTTGGCGTTTTTGTATTTAAATCTGCCCTATCCTCGTGAGATGCTCTTTTTTGTCGGAAAGCCAAGCGAGGGTTAGGTCAATTTTCCCAAGATTTTCTGCCATGAGGCATAACCTAGATGCCTTGTCGTACCTGGTATATCATTACACCCTGTACAAAAACAAGAGATAAAAAGAGTCCGATGCTAACCCACTCCGCTAAGAAATAGTTCTGGACTATGAACAGAAGAGAAATCGACCCAATGGAAAGAATAACCAGACTTAAACCACCTTCTTGGTTTTGGGTCTCAAATGGCCGATTAGAAGGAATGTATAGCTATTTATGCAATCTAGAGCGAAAAATTCATTTCTACCCAAGTTTTTACCCAACCTCCCCCACCTTTTTTTGGTATCCCCAAACATAAAATACTCAGGATAATGTCTAACTATTGTTCATAGTTGGGCTTAGAACCTTTGGGATTATAAATAATGTCTACTGATTATCTTACAGTTTATTCAAAACCAAAAACGGGTGTTAATCAAGCTCAAAATACTATTAGAGCTTATTTATCCTTAACCAAGCCACGAATTGTCGTATTACTTTCGATAACGGGTATTGTAGGATTTATATTGGCTTCTAAGGGTAATTTTTCGATCATTGAGTTGATGATAGCAATTATTATCGGATATTTATCAGCAGGAGGCGCAATGACCATTAATGCATATCTTGATCGGGATATTGATAGTCTAATGGAAAGAACTTCGCAAAGAGCCAGTGTCGGAGAAAATGCGATCAATCCTGCAGAAAAGATACTCTTTGTGGGATCCATATTTGTCATCGCTGCCATAGCTCTTGCTTTTCTGGTATTCAACGCCTTGACCGCTTTTTTTGTGGGCTGGGGTGTATTCTATTATTTGCTTGGATATTCTTTAGTGCTGAAGAGAAGGTCAATCGTAAATACTCTCCTCGGGGGTCTGGCAAGCCCGACCCCAGTGTTGATGGGTTATGCGGCTATAACTGGAACAATCCCATTGGAAGGATGGTTACTTGGATTTTTGGTCTTCTTTTGGACCCCAAGTCATACGTGGTCATTAGCAACCAAGTACATTGAAGATTATCGTCGAGCCAACATCCCAATGCTCCCCGTTGTATACGGGATACCGCGTACAGCTCAAATTACGTTTGTTTGGGGAATACTAGTTATCGCGTATGCAACAATTCTTACTTACATGATGACAAACGGATCAATTATCATCCTGTTATTGATTTTTATCCCTCATTTCTTCCTCTTTTCTGGTCTATACAGATTTTTGAAGACTCCATCAGAACAAACAGCGTATAGAAGTTTTAAACTTCATAACATTTGGTTAGCTTTTATATTTGCCGCCTTGCTCCTTCCATTTTAAATTCCTCCCTTGTACATGTGATTTCGACGTCTGAAAGATTGATATAGCTATCTACCAAGGATCTAGAGAATCTGGTCCAAACTAGTAGACTCTCTGTAATGGCTGCATCTGTATTAATCGCCCTTAAGCTCTTCCATATCCTCATGGATTTCTTCTACCACACCTAGACTGGCCAGGAATGAGCAAGGTGAGATTAGCTAAACCTTTATCTTTGTTTGTTATCTCAATTATCCCATTCAATCTTCCTCTAGCGCACGCACATGAACCTCTGGTCGCCGAGGGCAAATCTACCAGTACCCTCTTTGGGATCTCATTCTCCCTCGAAATGATTTATTTAATCACATTATTTTGCGTTGTCGGGCTTGGTTTCATTCTGCGTCGAACTAGGAATGATATCAAACTTGTTTATTATCTATTAGTTTTCGCTGGAATTTTCTTAACACTTGATTATTTGTTTATGAAATTTATATTTTATGGATAGATCCACAATGCCCTCTAATGAAGTAACGAACGAAATTGGTGATGAAGAAGCAATCGCGCCTGTAGATCAACTGACATCCTATATCTATGGTACTCTTGTTCTAATGGGTTTAACGCTTGTGATACTCATTGCTCATTTCGCCCTGGCCTTCTCTTTCCATGAATTATCCACCTAATCACACGCCAAGAGGAGAAATAGCACTCATCTTTGAGAAGCTACAGGCTGGGTTCGAAAGTCGCATCAGTTATGGCTTCTGTACGCGAACTTCCAAACATGAGTGATTTTGGTTTAAATTTCCTGCTTAGCCTCCCTTCATTCCTTCAATTATAACTCTCCCATCATCTTCAATTTGGACATTGATATCCTGAAATCCTGCCTCTTCGAGCAGATTTTTCACATGATTGATCGTAGGGGGTTTAAATTTGGGATCTCGCAATGATGATGAAAAAGCAAACATACAAGGCAAAATTGAAACGGATTCCTTTGGTTTTAGTAACCAGGCCCCTAATTCATCTGTATTGGAAACAATGATAAAACGTCCATTCGTATTCAGGGAATTTAGCACCTTTTTAAAAAGATCCAATGTGTATACACCAACATCACACTCAAGGACGAGGTCTATATCCCGTGGTAATTCATCATGCAAAAAATCAGCTTCAAAATATGTGATACGATCAGATACACTAGTTTCATTGGCAATTCTCCTTCCTGCGGTGCAAACATTGGCAATATCAACCACAATTACATTCAAATCGCGGTTTTGTTTCATCAGCTCAATAGAAATAACTCCTGATCCACCACCAAGATCCATTAACATGTTGACACCTGATAGATTTAGGTTTTTGGCTAAAAATTCTGCCAACGGTGTATGGAGTTCATACAACATCCGTGTGAAACGCTCTGCTCGCTGAGCATCGTTTTTCATTAGAGTGACATAATTAGGGGCCTCCTTTGAATAAGCTTCCCACATTGATGCCTGGGAGAAGTGTAACGCTAAATCTATCACTGCTGGCTGCTGTTCTCGAGCTTCTTGGGCTAAAAATGACCACGTTTCATGGCTATATACATCCGTAATGGCCTGCTTGGAGGCACCAGAGGGAAAGTATCGTTCCCCTTGCAATGTCACTAATCCTAATTTGATCAATAACGCAAGCCACGTCCGACATCGATCCTCTGGGATTTTGAATTTATCCGATATCTCGGTTAACTTCAGAGAACTATCTCGAAGCTGCCAAAATAACCCCAGCTCAAGAGCTACGCCCACCGCAGCCGAAGCTAGATAAAAATTCAAGAGAATTTCAATATCTTGTGAGGTTTTAGGTGTTGATATGGATACCATGCGGGTTTCTCCTAAAACTGGCTCTATCTTCTATTAATGGTACGGACTGATAATGAATCACGATGTTCATTTACCTTTCCTGACCTCCTGAAATAACTGGCAACATTATATATGTCGTTATCAATCGGATCGGATGTCTCTCAGAGTATGGACAATAATATTTTGCTTTTTCTCTTTAGAATGAATTCGATAGGAATCGAGAGTACCATAAAGCCATGAAAACATGTTTTTTCGATTTGTACAATTGTTAACTTGATTTGTGGGAGATTCTGAGAAATTTACTAGGTAAAACGTTCGGAAATTCCGATAAAATACGGTGAATTTTTTAAAGTTAAAAAATGCGGCCTTAGTTGGCAGAAGCGTTAGAAATGGAATCAACAAAAAATTCTACTCGTATCCGATCATATCTAGAGAAAAAAGGCTAAAACCAAATTCATTTCCGAAATTCAAGGCATACGAATATTCACAACGATTTGGTTAAATTTATTAGACTGACTGGTAATATCTAGGTTCGAGACAAGTTATTAGCTGATTAATGCGGAGTATTAACACAGTCCAAAATAACGCCAGGATACGATGAGAGAATTATATCTCAAGGGTTCCGATGTTCATATAGATCATTCCAATTATACTGGCATAGTTGATCGTGAAAGAAAATTCAGCATTTGGGAACTTCCTTCAAGTACCCAATCTAAATAGACCATAATTCCCTCTCCTATCAGGATTGTTAAAATTGAGTATCCGACAAATCTCTGGTCAATGGTTCTCTTTGCTCATCCTAGTCATTTTCATTGCATCCTCCCTTTCAATCCCAACTGCCCTTGTCTTTAGTGGTTCTGAATCTGAAGCTCAGGATTTCGTCCAGATTTCTTCCCTTGCCCCAAATGAGGATCAACAAAGGTTAACATCTCCGATTTCTTACCCCCGTTTTTCTCTTCAGTCATTTCAGCAACCAAACATTCTCTTCATTATGAATGATACATCGAATCTGGATCCAACCTTCGATCAACCTTTTATTGATTATTTGAATGTAAACTTAAACTTCAACGTAACTCTGCATAATGATAACGATTCATATTCGCTTAACGGTATTGATGCAATTATTATATCTGATTCTGTTGATATCTCCTTTCTAACCACCTTAGAAACTGTATCGATCCCGGTATTGACAATGGAAGTTGATACCTGGAATTTATTCTCGCTTGGATCATCATCTGGCACCAAAAACGACAATACGGTGCTAGATGTGGTGGATACTTCCCATTACATTACCAGTAATTTTACAGCAGGCTCTCTTATAGTATATAATGACCCGTTTGCCGATTCGGCTTATATTAAAGGACCTTTTCCCCAAGGGCTTCCTGCGGGGTCCAATCTTACTGGACTTATTGCGCCTTCAACCTCTGGGGGCGAGCGGTTTGCCAGGTCTCTTATCACATTAGAGAAAGGAGGTAAAGATTGGCTCTTAAATTCTTCTGCAGAACGAAGGGTCTTCTTGGGTGCTAGTAATGGAACCAGCCTTACCTCGAAAGGATGGGAATTATGGAACCGAACTGTTCACTGGATTCTCTACGACGATATCAGCGGAAATGCCAGTGTGACTGTGAATGTAAGAGATTTAAACAATAAAGATGTACAAGGTGCGAACGTTACATTGGCAGATAGTTTCATTACGTTGAACCAAACAACGAACTTGCAAGGGGATGCCACCTTCTATAACGTTCCCTGGGGAAAATACGATATTACCGCCGATTTTAATAACACAATTGAGCAGTTATTAAATGTTGAGATCATCCCGAACCGAACTTACCATCGTCTTGCCAATTTTACGTTTTATATTCAATTATCCTCGTATTTGGACACTCTGCCACCCGAAATTTCCCATGTCCACTTCGAAAAGAGCTCAGATACGTTTTATGCTGATGTAATTGATGACGGTAATTTTAATGTATATTTGAATCTCACAGCTTTTAATTTAACTTCACAGTCTGTCAAAATTCCAGCCCAAAACTTCACGATGGTTTTCCAATCGGGAATAACCTATTTTAATGACACAGCTCTTGATTCTTTGAATGGTGAAGAGACCAATATAAGCATCACCTACAATATAATCGCCATAGATTTGGGAGGAAACGCAGTTGTTACTGAAACCCAAACATTCCTCCTTAGTGATCCTAGTGCCCCTGTAATTAACAAATTTAATGTCACCGATTATGGAGAGGGTACTATTGAGTGGTACGCAAATGTTTCTGATTCCAGTGGCATAGATTCAGTGGTTCTATCAGTCAATGGTAGCCTTAAAACAATGACTCTTAATGGGTCAGGTTATTGGGTTTATCAAACGAATGAGTATACGGGTAACTTCCTGAATTATACAATCTATTCAGTAAACGATACCGTGGGAAACGAGAATGGATCCAGATTATTTCCCTCAACAATAAAAACATACAATTTTACGGTGACTGACACTCGTCCCCCTCTGATTTGGAACCCCATACCAACTAATTCGGAGGGATTAGTCTCTTGGCAAGTCATAATTAACGAAAGTTCGATATACCAAAGCGGACTGAATGCCAGCAGCGTGTTTATCGCGATCAGTATAAATGGGGGACAATATAGTAAATATGAAATGGTGGACATAGGGAGCGGCGGCCCTTTCTATTACGAGGATACATATAATTTGGGTGACTCCATTGAATACTCCATAAATGCAAGCGATCTTGCTGGAAATCTTGGAGTGGTACGTCCCGGTCCCTTTAATGTTTCAGATAATGCGTTTCCTAATGTCACCCTCTCTGCAAAAGATTTTGGCAATGGTTCGATAGAATTCAATGCCACTGCAACCGATTGGCCAAGCAATAATACAATCGCGGTGATAGTATATGAGAACAGTACTGGATCCTGGATTGGACATTCCCTGGTTCAGATTAATCAAACTTATTTCTCTTCGGTTGTTTCCAATTTTGTCTATAATGCGAGGGAAGTTATTTATTATGCCACAGCAGAAGATACAGCCAACAACATCTTCATTCCTACTCCAAACCAATATAAAAAGTTGATTTTGACTGATATCGTTCCACCTGGCGTCCAGTTCATAATTGAGAACTCAACCATAAATGATGCTGAAATCACCATACGGGCTTGGGCCGAAGATGTTTATGGCGCCTCCCAATATGTTACGAACACCTTCTACCTGAACATCACTAGAAATTCTGTTACCAATACATATACAATGACTCAAGATGTCTTTTACCACGTTTACACCTATCAATTTCTCGTTGGGGATGACGTGACATTCAAAGTATGGACTGAGGATGATGCTGGTAATCCAGGATCCTTGGTTCGCTCAATTACTGTTGAAGACAACGCAGCTCCGAAAATAAACAGGTGGAATATTGATGAATTTCAAAATGGAACGGTTTCAGTTTGGGCTGAAGTTTTTGAAGGACCTTATGGCAGCGGCCTTGATAGTGATGCCCCAGTTACCCTTGAGTTCATTTTTCTCACAAATTATATGGTTCCATTAAAGCCCAACGGGTCTCTGAATATCTATACTATCACAATCTCTGATTCAATTCAGCGATTGTTTGAGCCTGGAGACGCCTTCACCTATAGACTTTCAGCAATAGATGTATTTGGAAATTCCAAAACCACCGATTGGGAGGCGATATTTATTATAGATCTTACACCTCCTGAATTCATTGGTTATGATATGGAGCAAGAGCTAGAAAACCATACAGCAGTTCATCTATTCTTTTGGGTTGAAGCATCGGATCCATTTGGATTGGTTGAATCGGCGGGTATAACAATAAATCAGCTTATTGGATCACAGTGGTTAAATTCGACATTCCCCATGGACTATAACACTTCTCATTATACTTTTGACATTTATGTGATCCCCGACACCTTGTATGAATATCGATTTGTCATATATGATAAAGGTGGAAATTCGAATTCTACGGCCTTGATTCAAGGACGTACATCGGATTTTGTTCCTGTGACTGCCTTGGAATATGGATTCGAATACAATAGTGGAGAGGCAGGAAACGCCACAATATGGATGACAGTTAATGATCCATTTAATGACCATGCGGCAAATATTTCGATCTACAATAACGATACCAGAGAATGGGAGGTAATTGAAGCTTCAATGGAATCCAATATGACCCACTTGAGTCTTAAGGTTCATTTTGAGGGGATAGCTACCTATACATATACCATTGTGCTGTATGATGCTGGAGTCTTGGCAGGATATTATGAACCGTCTCAACATGTGGATTCCATATCAATAGCAGACAAATGGACTCCGACAATTCATTCTGCGAACGTTACACGCTTAAATGATACTACAGTTCAGTTTTGGGCGAATGTCACGGATTGGGGAGGCAATCTA
The DNA here is from genome assembly GCA_048882505.1 of Candidatus Thorarchaeota archaeon. GTDB lineage: Archaea > Asgardarchaeota > Heimdallarchaeia > Hodarchaeales > Hodarchaeaceae > Hodarchaeum. The sequence continues at coordinate 78,149 of JBHLRO010000009.1, read as the reverse complement.
TCTTCTTTTGAAGTTTATGTACACTATGAAATAAAACCTTTTAGGGGCGTTTTTGCAGGGATCGGAGCAGGCCTTGAAATAGCTCAACTTAACTTCAATGGAAGTTTATTTACTCTCACCGTGACGTTACCAGGATATGGGTCGTTGGAATGGCATATTGAAGCTTCAGAAGAATCATCAGGAGTTAGTCGATTCTTTCCGCTAGAAGATTATCAATTTGCGTCCCTGAATATTTTCATCTTCGGATTCACTTTGGCTGAACTTGCAGGAGCAGTTCTCGGAACGGTTTTTGTTGGATTTTTGCTCGTTTTTGGTGGTATTGTCCTGCAAAGATGGAATCGTAAAAGAATCAAGAAAACCCGTGATATAGAAGAGATACTGTCTGCCATCTCGAATATCTATACAATCTTGGTGACAACTGAAGCGGGAATTCCCCTTTTTGATATAACCAATACGATTTATCGCCGGGATGAGTCCCTGAACGTTGCGTTAAGTGGACTTTCCGTTGGTATGTCCGATTTTTTGGAGTCATTCCAATCACAATTTGTTGAACAGATCGAAGAATCATCCAATTCTAGCTCTGATCGGTTAGACGATCGGGTGTTCCGTTTAAGTTTGATTGAACAACATAAGATTCAGATCTTAATTGCTGCATCGCCCACATTCCGAATCTTTGTATTTTTGGGACGCAAACCCACAAAATTCATTCGAGGTATATTCTTTAAGGCGGTTCGCCTCTTAGAAGAGAAAATTTATCTTGAAGACGTAGGAATTGTGGACGAACAGCTCGTAGGCCCCTATATCCGTAATATAATTGATGGTTTGATTCCGTTGACGCTGTTGCAACAATTTACTATTGATCCCGTCCGCCTAATTAGTATTGATGCCCAAATTAAAGAAGAAAGGGCAATGCAGTTCTCTAAAGCAGCAATAAATGCTTTAAAGCGTCTTTATATCTTTCAGGCAACGTCTCTGGAAACCTCGAGCAATGGCATATCTGATTTGAACAAATTTGATCGAATTGTGCGAGACAAAGGTCAAAGATCCTATAATCCAATTCTGTACGATGATGCCAAACGAGCAATGCTTAACCTGCTAAAAATTCCTCCAGAAGACGTATATGAAGCTTTATGGGTGGGTAGCACTTCTTTGCTGAAGATTATTATTCCCTTTGATATATAAAGTCTTTCTTTGTGCGGATCGCTTCCAGTGAGGTGAAGAATTCTCCAATTTGAAATCCAAAAGTAGTGATAGTGTCTAGACCAAAAAAATTGACTGATCTTTGTTATTGGAAAATCGATTGAGGGTTTTATTGCCATGGAAGTTTCTTCTTGTGTAAAAACTCCTTGATTTAGACGTTTCTAGGAATAACGGATTAAATGATATAATTCCCTTACAAAAAAGCCCTCTATTGTCATTTTCCATGAATAGAGAGGAAAGATATGAAGAAATCCCTAAATGCCACAGTACACGAATTGGAATGAATAGTTTTTTATTCCTTTAAATCCTAGTGCTATTAAATACTAGAATTCCATATGTGCTCTAGGGAATTTCTTGATTTATCCGTTAATGTTTGTTTTTTCCAGAGTCAATCAGCCAAGAATTGCTAGGCCAAGAAAATGAAGCAACTAAGGAGAATCTGATTCGATTATGGCGTTATTGGCGAAGGTCGTATTAATAGGCGATGGGGGCGTGGGTAAAACAAGCCTTCGTAACGATTTTATTGGGAAAGGATTTGGAACAGATTATCTTCCTACGTTGGGATCAGATTTTGTATCAAAGATTGTCTACCTAGAAACTGAAGGTGGAACGAAGGAATTGCGCTTCCAAATTTGGGATTTAGCAGGACAACCTTCCTTCAAACAGATCCGGACCATGTACTATCGCCGGGCGGTGGGCGCGCTACTATGCTTTGATGTGACAAATGAAGGATCCCTGAATAACCTGAAAACATGGAAGGAAGAGTTGATTCAACATTCTGGATCAGATCAGATTGCAGTAGTTGTATTGGGTAACAAAATCGATCTTCGCTCTACGGAAGAAAATACAGTTTCAGCGGATTTCGCTGAAAAGTTCATCAGGGAAAAACTACAGGCTCCCGAATTTGGGAAGGTTGAGTATGTGGAAACTTCAGCTCTTACTGGAGAAAACGTAACCAAAGCATTCCGTACGCTCGCGGAGCGAATATGGTCAGATTTCAATTTTGCCGCAATTGTTGTGGACGATTAGGTTATTTATCTAGGAATTTTGGATTAGTTCCAATAAGGCTTCAATCCTTGTCCAGGCCTGCTCCTCAGAAAAAGAACGAGTGTCACACATGTCACCCTCTATTAGGACTCCGTTCAATCCTGTTTTCATGGTCACTTCGCGCCGTGTGATGGGTTGACCCAAACTGTAACGCTTACAACTCCTCATCGAATGGTAAAGGACACCATCACAGTGAAAACGGGTAGCTAGTTCTTCAATCAAATCAATTTTATGTTGAAGTGTCTTATTAAGATATATTGTAGAATATGCTAACGCTGCATCACGAATTACGTCTCCTGATTCCTTGCTGAAGGCTTGTCTCCAAGCGTTAGTGTATGTGTCGGCAGGAAAGACCACTCCTTTTGCTGCAAGACTATTAAAGAACGAAAAGATATTGAACCAAATTGGGATGTTATCCCAGAGGAGACGATACCTTTCTGGCACCGTAATCGCTCCCAGGTTATGATCAACTCGATTCTGGACTTCAGCTAACACCTCCTCATAAATTGGTACGATCTCTCTGGTTCCGCGCTGCGCTACAACGGGGGCCATAAGTAAGAACCTATCAGCGCAGTTCAAGGGGCTTGGTTTGTTTGTACACAGCTCCAGAATTGTACTCCATAGTTCCACCGCTTGTCTGGAGAATAGAAAGGCTTCTTCGAGTTTTTCTGAATCCATTTTATTCCCCATCTGAATTTCCAAAAAATTGACATAATTTTCGAGTTGTTGGATTACATATTCTAGGTAATATGATGGAACTGTCTCATTAGCCAGGGGAGGTGTATCAAATAGAAACATGGGGATGTTCCAGTGACGTGCGATGTCTTGATACCACTTAAGTACGGTTCCACAGATATTATTACCACAAATTAACATATCTGGCTTTTGGAGCCCACCAGCACCATCAATCTCTGAGAGAGGAGTGGGAGGATCAGGAGAATAAACACTTCCAAATGAGGTTCTGGCATAGGAACAAAGATCGGGGCTGTAACCATGCGCTTCTGCTACCTGAACCAATCGCGTAGAATCTTTGGCACTCCCTGCAATCGCACCATATTGCTCAGGATAAAGCGGAATAATGTTCATGGCAATGAGAAATTCAACAGGGCCTCCTGAGGTCACCCACGCGACTTTTTTCCCCTCATCGTGAAGATATGGATTCTTGCTTTGGAAATAATACATGGCCATATGGTTTTTTACACTTTGAAGGCTTTTTAAGGGGCGATAAACCCGTTTTTTGTCATTCGAGCTCATATCATTTCCTCCTAGGAGTGCCATCAAGTCAACATTTCAATGAAGGCCCTCATGCGCGTTTTGATCTGCTGCAAGTTTGCAAGATCGGAACTCGTCTCGATACTTATAAAAGGTACCCCATTTTCCTTTAATATATTCATTAGAGGAACGAATTCAAAAGCGTCCGGATCACACCACTTTGTTCCAAGCAATACTACACCATCAATCTTGTGTTTTCGGATCAGATTTGTGAGGTGTGATTCTCTGCGATCTAAATCATAGGCGGTAGGATCTGGAACTCGATCTAGATAGGATTTAACAAAGGTTTCGAGCGACGCCCCCGGCGGAATGTTGAAATTGAAATTTCTTGTTCCAAACGAAAAGTCATCTGCAACCAGGTGATCAAATTCTGGAAGTTGCCAAAGCTGATAATTGTCGAATCCCATTCCTCCAGTTATCAATAGCCTGGGTGAACTAATCTGTACTGGGGGGTAGTGTTTTTCATCCTCCATTTTCTCCTGGAGAAATGAGACGAATTGCTCCACTGGTATAATATCTCCCAGAAGCGAATATTTCGCAAACGCTTGGTATGCAAGATTTCGATTTGAAACCAAAGTTGCAAGTTCACGGAGGAGTTCACGTTTTTTATTATATTTTTTGAGTGATGATGTTAAATCGAGATCGCCTTGGTGTGTAAGGGCATAATCTAGTTTGAAATGCCGACTTACGGTCTCGATAAACCGTTGAAATTCAGCTGTCAAGAATTTGACGGGTAAATTACCCTTTATATTTACAGGGAATGTTAAATTGATGGCCCAATGGGCGGGGAAAACTTTCCTCCATATGTCCGAAACATTCTGAAGTGAATCACAAGTTCCCGTACTAAATATAATTCCGTCTAGTACGTCAAAACCTTCCGCTAACCCGATATCCATTATTGTACATAAATATTCACATCCAAAGGTCTGGATATATCGATCTGAGGCTCCTTGATTCTTGAACCCATGGGTTAGCATACGTATGGGAATTATTCCTAAAGCATGGAGGATTTCGACCGGGATACGATTCGTGAAATAACCCAGGAGAGGGCGATCATGTTTTCGGAGTTTTCTTAGTGCGTCTGGATATTTCTCAAGGAGTTCGAGCATATTCAACCAAAATCCAAGTCCTTTACCTGGTGAATGGTATTCCCCTTATCATACTTTTCCGTCCCGTTTCAACGGAGAGTATAGCCACCATCTAATACTAGATTTTGTCCCGAGATATAACCGGAAGCCTCGGAGGCTAGAAAGCACACAATTGCCTTTAGATCGTCAGCACGGGCAAAACGTTTCAGTGGGATCATTTCCAAGAGGGTTTTCCTAACTGGACTTTCAGGATGTGTGAATGCTTTAGCCATCGAATCACCTTCTACGAAGCTGGGTAAAATTGCGTTAACTCGAATTCCACGATCTGCGAATTCTATCGCCAATTGCCGCGTAAGCCCACAAAGAGCACTTTTACTGGCGGAATATCCCACCTGGGCCAGTTCAGCATTACCAACAAGGGCGAGGATTGAACTGATGTTAATTACACTACCCTTTCTCGCAGGTATCATAAAGGTTCTAGCTATATCACGTGTTACAAGGAAAGCTCCTGTGAGATTCACGTCAAGGGCACGGTGCCATGTTTTGAGGGTTTGATCAACGGAAGGAGCAGCCCATGTAGCACCTGCTGAATTCACTAGGATTGAAATCATAAATCCCAGTTCTCTGATTCGATTGGTTAATTTCCCAACCTGATTTTCGTCAGTAATATCACACTCAATACCCTGGATTCCGGCCTGGGGGAAGAGACCTCTCAAACGCTCTTCCTCCTTGTGGAGCGACCCGTGTTTACCTCGTCCGCAGAAGAACAGGTTTTCAACTCCAGCTTCTAATAGCCCCTCATTAATTTTCGTTCCAAGGCCTTTTGCTCCCCCTGTGACTAGTGCGGATTGACCGTCAAGTTTGAATAGGTCGAGCACTGTGGTCATTTCGCCAATAAACCTCCATCAACAGGAATGGCAACACCATTGATATAACTCGAAGCTTTTGACGCAAGAAATACAATCACTCCCTTTAATTCCCAAGGGTTCCCGAAACGACCCATGGGGTTCTCAGCCATCAGGGCATTCCGAACAGGCGATTCTTTTCCAGTGAAATGGCGACTCATATAAGATGGAAACCAACTTGGGCAGATGGCATTTACCCTGATGCCATGTATAACCCATTCGATGGCTAATTGTCGAGTTAATCCCAATACACCCGCTTTACTTGCAGAATATCCAGCAATCCCTATTTCCCCTCCAAGAAAGCCCGATGTACTAGAAATATTGATGATTGAACCGGATTGGTTAGGTATCATGAACTTTTTGGCTGTTTCTCGTGAAACAAAGAATGTTCCCGTGAGATTTACGGCAATGACCTTGGTAAAATCGTTAAGAGGGAGTTTTTCTGAAGGACATCCCCAAGAAATGCCAGCGTTATTAACTACTGTATTCAAACTGAATCCCTGGTCTGCTAGCTCGGTAATCATTTGTTTAACATCATCTTCAATACTCACATCACATTTCTTACCGATCACTTCTGTACCAAACTCAGAAAGTTTTGTCAAAGCCTCCTCAAGGGAACCATGCCGGCCCCGTCCGCATATTGCTACATCTGCGCCGGCTTCTACTAAACCTTGAGCCATAGTAAAGCCAATTCCCGTTGCACCACCCGTCACTAGTCCTCGAGTACCTGTTAAATCAAAAAGCTCAGTAACGCGCATGGGCCCCCATCCCGAGCGTATACTAAAAAAGAAATCTATTTCTGATATTTAATTAGAAGTTTTCCCCAAATTTTTAAAACCCTCTCATCTATCGTCAGGTCCAATAATTGATCCTCGCCTGCATAAGTGTCTATCAATGTTTCCACTGATAGTTCATTCAACTTATCTTCAGAATATGTTTGAATTTCCTCGATAATCAGAGATTTGACACCATTTGAAATGTCCTTTAGAATACCATAATTAATTCCGAACAATTCTGTACGAAAAGCCTTACGTAAAAGCAAGTCAGACACTATACTCGTATCTAACGCCATAAAATGCTTCTCCCCATAAATAAAACGTAACTTGTGAAGCTCCGTACTCCCAAAGGTTATATATTTAGGCTTCGAGTCAAATAATGTTTGGATAAATCCAATAATTGCTGCAAAAAAGCCAGCCCATACTCCAGAACGCTCGTCCATACCCGTACCATAAGCCAGAGGAATCTTCCAACCTTCAAGATTGGCAATAATCACTCGGCCTGCAGGGGCGGCTATCCGTTTTTCTGCATGTTTTCTAAGGTAATAATGCAATAATAACGCTTCTTCAAAGTTTAAAATTGAAAAATGACTCCCGTAAGGTCCTACTACAGGTGTATGGCGGAAACGTTCATTAAGATCTAGCAGAATCTCTTGAAAATGAGTATCGATCTGCCTTTTTGCTTCCGGATCTGCATCCACAATTGCCCGGGAATATAGAATTGAGGCCTGTCCGATTAGAACAGCTCGCATAATATCCTTGATTTCAGAGGGAATTCCCCCACTGGCTGTTATCAAAAGTAAAGTAACTGCCGGGTCACTGATAATGAGGAAGAATCTATCTTCCAATGATACTATGAAGATTTCACTCGCCTTAATACCACTGTATCTTCTTCGATCGAACGTTATTGAAGCAATACCCTCTCCAAAAAATTCCTGTCCTAATGAGGATAGTCCCATTAGGAAATTAGAGACGATTTCAACGAAATCATCGCTTGGATTACCAAAAGACCAACGTACATCTGTGCCTTCAACGAACAGGGCGAAATTTTCTTGAACCATCACTTTAGATTCACCATTTATCCACGGGGGCTTTTGGGATGTTATCTTGGATTTTCTAGGATTTCAGCCTGTAGTGGTTTGAGTCCACCGTGATCTCAAATTGAACTCCTTTTTCGGGCACACCGCGCTCGCAAATCGACATACCAGTCACCTCGAGAATTTCCTTGACAACAAAGAGACCATATCCTGTACCTTGACCAAATCCAATATCAAAAATACGTTCTTTTTCTGATTTAGATATACCAACTCCATTGTCAGTATAAACGATCTTCAGTGTGGGAAATACGTTGGATTTATCAATATCAGAAGTTACGCGAATCTCAGTAACGTGGCTACCGTGTTTGATTGAATTATCCATGAGGTAAGTAAAAACTCGATGAAATAAAGGATCACCTAGCACTTTTACTTCCTCTACATTGACATTTAGCTTTATTTTTCCGAGATTACATACGAATGCAGCGATGAAAACTGATTCTTCAAGATCCTGCCAAGTCGGTTCTTTTAATCCCAGCTCTTCCGTTTGGGTCATAATTGCTTGTGCTGCCCGTGTTTGATTTCTCAATCTTTCCGAAATAAAACGAATCTTCTTTAAATAGCTTGTAATCTCGTCATCCTTCTCCATCTCGGATTCAAGAACAGCAACATATCCTGAAATGGCTGACAATTGATCTAGATAATTAAGACGTGCAAATTTATTAATATAATTAAGTCTGCGATTCGCAGCTTGCAGAGCAATACCCATCCTTTTTCGATCCGAGATATCACGTACAATAGACATAAAAAGTGGTTCAGGCGCTTCTAAAGCCACTATGGTCAATTCCAAAGTTAATGGTGTCCCGTCTTTATGAACTGCCGGTATTTCTATGGCCTCCGGTGTACTTACTCCTGGATTCTTATAGATTGGAAGTGGATTCATTTCTGATTCTGACGATATCCCTTTTTGTAAATCCGAGGTTTTCATGGACAATAGTTGATCGCGGTCATAACCAAAAAGGTCACATGCCCTCTGATTAACCTCTACAATTTCTTCTTGGGCATTTTCAATGAAGATAGCATCATGTGCTTTTTCAATTAACGTTTGATAACGATCTAAGGTTTCTTTCAGCTGCATGGAGAGTAACGCATGACTTAAAGATGATCCAACCTCCCTTCCAATAGTACTTAGGAGATGGCTGAAGTGTTCAGGGAAACGGGTTTCACTTACGATGAATACGGCGCCTATTACATTCTGTTGGGTATCTAGGGGTGAAATTTTGTCCATTAATGGAATACAAGCCATAGAACGGATATTTTGATATGGCAATTCGGGAAACATAGCTTGGTAGTCTTCTGTTACAAAACTTTCCCCTTTTAGAAATACAGAATCATAAGGGGGTTGATCGACATCAATTTTGGCCATCTGCTTGACGAACTCTTCCGAAAGCCCATACCAGTGCCTCATCCTTGCCCTTCGTTGTTTCCATTCACTTAGGTAAATCCCTCCGCCCATAAAATCAAAAAGCTCAATAGTAACTGCAAGGGCATCAGCAAGGAGTGTATCGAGATCTTTTTGAAGATGACTAATTGAGATTATCCGATTTAAGATTTCAAGCTCCAAATTTCGGCGTTGGAGTTCTCGTTCCATACGATGATGGTGAACTGTAGTTTCCACCGTATGAATTAACTCTTGGAACATAGTTTCTGGGTTCCCCTCTTTTTTGACATAACCAGATGCGCCAAGGCGTAAAGCAGAGATTGCAATTTCCTCTCGTCCCCTACCCGTCAAAAGAATGAAGGGGATATTTTGGTACCACGGATCTTTGCGGATCTCTTCCAAGAGGTCTAATCCGTTGAGTTCTGATGTCATAAGCTGAAAATCGGAAACGATCACATCAAACTGATTTTCTTTAAGCGTTTCATGAAGAAGCTCTGGATTTTCTAATGATTTTACAATAAATTTATTCCCCGCCAATCTCCTCAAAAAGGCACGTGTTAATTCCAGGAAAGAAAGATCATCGTCTATATGTAAGAGATTTATACGATTTTCTTTGATTCTTGACTGATAATCCCTTTGAGACGATATGGCTTCAGTTATGGGAGGAATCCTCCTTAAAATGGCCCTTCTTGGAGTTGGCCTTGGTCGGTGGCTTGGATTTAATCCTACTAGTTCACCTTGGACGTTTAAGGTTTTCCAAATTCCACCTATATTTCTGCAATAGAGGAATTGCTTGCCTCAACAAAAAAAGAATTATAAACCAACCCTGACCCTTTCATGTATGGTTATACGGTTTATCAATCGGGGCATACCATGAAGATCATCTACAAATTCTATAAACCAAGTGAAGGTTTAGAAGAGATCCAAGCTCAGATTTTTAATTACAATACGGGTTTTAAAACCACCGCGGAGGAAGTTAAGGATCGTTATCGCCAAGAAAAAACAAATCCAAGGTTTGTACGCTACGCCTTCTCCGATGAAGGAAAGCCCCTTGCGTATATTCAGGCCCGTGTGAGTAAAGACAAGAACGTTCTAATTGGCTATCCTTGGGCATATCCTGAATGTCCTGAAAAGGTTCAGGATGTTCTTTTCGATGAAATGTTAACCTATGTAAAGAAAAAAGAACCTAAACAAATCAGCTATTGGATTCTGGATGACTGGGAGAAACAAAGACAGTTCTTTCAACACAAAGGATTTGAATTAACCATCGAGGGTTTTTGTTATGATTTCGATGTTAATTTGCTTAGTAATCATCCATTTGAAGGATTTGGGTATCCCGTTCGAATCGCCACCCCAGATGATGCCGATTTATTGGTTGAACTTGGATCAAAAGATAAAGAGATGAAACGGCATTTCTCTCGAATCTGGTTGAAAGACTATTTTTCTAAGAAAGTTCTCAAAGACGGCCACTGCGTATTGGTATTTGACAAGGAAGGCCAGATTATTTGTTCAAGCGCTCCTCTTAGATGGAAGGATGATGCAACAGATGAAGAATACATAATGCTGCGATTTACAGCAACGCGACCAGGTTATGAAAATGCATGGGAACCGCTGGTGATTGCCATTGCCAAAGAGTGTGCTGCTATTGGATGGACCGATCTCCCTATCCGTGTTTATGGAGAAAAAAACTCAGTAATCGATCAGATTCTTAAAAAGTACGATCCCAAACCTGTTTCGTGTTATAATTTGTATACTCTGAAGCAGGAAGGTTGAATTAATTCAATCCAGAGTCCCAGATATGGAGGGAAGTTTCAATACATCCTGTGTACCTTTTTAGAGCGATCTCATTATCTAAATCGACCCGTCTTTGAATGAATAGGGCTTCCAGAAGTGTACTTAGCCCAAGATGAAAACTCAATGCTTCCTCTTGGTTTCCCTTATAAATTTCGTACATAGAAAGGCCATAATGATTCAGAAAATGATCATAACCTTGGATGAAAGGGATTACTTTATTATCGCGAAATCTCTGGAGGTTATTGTCCTCCAGAAAGTAATCAATGGCAGTTTTTACAAAAAAGGTCCCAATATCCTCAAACCTGTCAGCGGCACGGGTAGCTTCGGCATATTCGGGATCAATCAACCATGGTTGCACATATTGTTCTCGTTCTTCTGAGAATAAGAGATTCCCAGGATGAAAATCGCCAAAAGCAGCAGTTCCTGATGTATAACGTAAGATTTTTTCAAGAAGAGCTCCCCCCTTCTCAACCAATCTATTCTTCATATCTGTGGGGATTTTGAGTTCTTTGAGAACCATTTTTGTTAAATAAACGTACCTTTCCGGATCTACCGGACGGAGTTCGGGCGTATGGAACCTGGCAATCGCATCGCCGGCAAGCGTCAACTTTAGCTTGTCATCTAAGGAGGAATCGTGAAATGACTTACCTTGAATCCCTTCGTACACCAGTGTTGTTTCATGCTCGAAAATCACTCTTGGAGTCAAGATACCTGTATGCCGCAGTCGTTCAACCAATCGTTCGGTCAATATCTTGTTATTCAGAGCTTCCTCATACGTTTGAAAGTTCTTGATGGCAATAGCAAGATTCAACGATCCTAGATCGGTATTAAACTCTGCTTTCACAAGCTTGAGTCCTTTTGATCCTATCATTTCGATTGAATCAACACGATTTAAAACCACGTACCTCGAGATTGCCCCAAATTTCTTTATCTGTAGTTCATCGAAATATTCCTTTAGATTAGTAACTATATCTGCTAATAACTCCTTTATACGCTGTTTTTTGCGGATTTGGTCAGCAGCAGACAATTTAGTCACTTTGAGATGGCCTCTATCGAGTCCTGTTGCAGTTTCAGAAGTCTGACTCTAGCACAAGCTAATCCTATTTATCATATTCCAAAAAGGAATCGACAACTAAATCCAAGCGGCCCAAAACGTATGACTAGGGTTGCAAAAGGAGAATCTGGCGATTACAAACTAGAATTTATCCACTCAATACGCGATTCCAAAAAGATTTGGCAATATCTTTCCAATGTGACTTGGATCTCGGTGTTATTAACATTTTGAGCCGAAATCAAAATCCAAGAAAATATATGGCAAATTATTACCGAGTAAATCAGACACGGGTGATACCTGGTGGATCAAACTAGACTATCGCGTGAAAATGATGGGATATTTTTACCGTTAAGTGACTGGGTGCATATAATCACTTATCTCTTTTTCCCCGCCCTTCTTATAGTAGGTGGAGTCGAACTATTCGGTATTTTTCTCCCTGAACCTACATTTTTGCTGACATTGATTGTCTTTTCTGGGCTGCTTTTCTTATCTATGCTAACGTTTTATCTTCAGGCTTTTAGAACCTTAAAAAAGGCTGCTCTATCCGCATCATATTTTCATTTCCAACCTACGATCCAGGATATTTTCCTGTATTTAATCCAACAGGTTTACTCGGTGATCATCATTGGAGTTGGATACAGTCTTGTCTTAAACCCTTTACTTCACGAATCGACACCACTGTGGGTATATTTTGGAATTGGACTTCTTTTTTCGTTTATCATTCAAGGTTTACTTGTCTTCCGCGCGATGCGATCCAAAGGAGAACTCCTCCGAACTGCTAGAGAACCTCTTAAACCTGAAATAATCGATCATATTGTCCAGAAGCATCCGAAGAGTCATTTGTTCAGCGATTTTCGATTTGCTGATATACAGCCCGCATCGCTTTTCCTTTCTGCGGGGGTGACCAGTCTGGGGCGTAAACGAATTTGTTTGGTGTCCCGCTATTTCCAATGGAAACTTGATGACGAAGAACTAATCGCTGTATTGAGTCACGAGGAAGGGCATCTAGCGAACCATCACATACGAAAAAACTACGTTTTTGGTTCTCTTGATACCGTTTTGCGTACGTTTCGCTATTATTGTGTGATATATGGAGTTAATCTTTATACGATGGCCGCTATACGCAATGAAACTCTTTTACACGACCCTCTATCTCTTCTAGTACTTGCATCGATTTCTCTATTCAGCTTCTCAGCATCGGGGTGTTTATCCTTTTATATGAGTTACAAACGGTTTTTGGACGAAATATACGCTGATGCATACGGTGCTCGTCTCGTTGGTGCCGAAATTTTGGCCGCCACGCTCCGAAAACTTCCTTCTACTATTCCCTCTCCCATTGGTTATAGTCAGTCCAGTTTTCTAGGGTTCCGGATTGCTCTCCTCCGAAGGGATCCGAGGATGAGTCCATCCCCTCTCATTTTGCCAGAATGAATCAGGTACTAGATTTTTCTAATTAGCATCTCCCCCTTGGATTCTAATGCCCCGCTCTTAACCAAAGCTTTGATCGATTGCTCGATTTCAACCCTTTTTGGAGGTTTGTTTCCATTTTGGAGTTCTTTCATCGTGATTCCCATAATGAGAGCCGACCGATTCTCGTATTTCGCCTGGCCAAAAGCCAGGAGGACTTGTGCTTGATCTGGGGGGTAGCTCATTGGATTAAAAACCGTAAATTCTTCTTTGGACTCTTTCTGTGCAAGCTCGTCCTGTTCCGCTTGTAAAGCTTCTTTTCTTAGGATTAACAGTCCATCTTTCTTTTCAAAGATTCCGTCAGAAATTAGTTCTTTGATTGCGCTTTCTATATCCCCCTTTATTGGAGGTTGTTTTCCATGTTCAACTTCCTTCATAATGAAGCTCATAATGAGAACATTTTCCTTCTCCATCTTGCCTGGAAATTCCGCTAGAATACGATCTTTTAGCTTATCGAGCTTACCCATATCTGAACCACAGCTGCATCCTTAACTGCAAAAAAAAACAACAAAATAGCCGTTCAAAAAGGTTTACATTCACCAAAGGTAAACTAAAGTTATCTTGAGCCTACATCCGTTTTGTAGCTAGTGAGAAGCTGAGCGAGTGTTTTGAGGACTTGGCTCATGTTGCTTCCAGTTTTTGCAGAGGTTGAGAGATATGGCATCGTACACGGATGATTTGCATTAACTGACGTTATGTACTCGTCAATCTTATCTTGAGTAATTTGAGAAGGAAGATCATTTTTGTTTCCAATTAGAAGAAGAGGAATCTTTCTCCCTAGATGCGATTCCACTTCGTTCTTCCATGTTGGCAAGCTTTCGAATGAAGGAGGCCAATTCTTGTCAAAGCAGAGTATCGCTGCATGAGCTCCAGAATAATAGGTAGATCGCACGATCGTGAATCTAGTCTGTCCAGCAAGATCCCAAATCTGAAGTTTGAAAGTAGTTCCATCAAAGATAAGCTGTTTTGTAAGAATATTGGCTCCAATCGTCAGTTTGTAGGTACTATGAAACGCCCTGCCAAGTAAGCGCTCAAGAATGGCTGTTTTTCCCACTCCACCGTCCCCAACAACGATAATCTTATAGCGCGGGCCTTCATAGTTATGACTTCTCATAATCCTTACCATTTAAAGTTTCAAAGTACCATATACTGTTAAGGGGAAAAATAAGGAACATGGAGGGAATTTTTCCCGAGGGGAAAAAAAGTGTTGATAGGATAGACGTTATTTCACTCTTGCTACAAATGAGCCAAAATTACACGATTTTTGGTTTCATAGGTTGTCCGTGGTGTTCAGAAATGGGAACCTCGTTACCATGATGGGTGAAATTCCCGTTTTCAAGATCCATCGGCTCCCCACATTCGGGGCATATAGGAAAGTCTTGCGTTGTTCCACATTGAACACAAGAAAGTACTAATCTTCGTGTAGAAGTTCCAGTTTTAGTTTCAACATGAGTTAAGCCCACCTTGCCGGCTGATAACTCATCATCGCTTGGGGGTTGGTCGCTCAATTCTCTCACATCTTATCTTTGCTTGTATAGAGACTAAACACTGATCTAGACAGATGATTCGTGGATTAATCTTCCTAGTTACCATCATGAGCCAGATCAATGTTTAAATTGATTAGGTTGATCTACCAACCTTTAAAAACATGTTGCAATAACAAACGCGATATGGTCTTTCATTATTTGTGTGCATAATCCAATGGAGTTTCTGCTACAAAAACAATGTTTCTAGGTCAAGATTAAGGATTGCTCGTATTTGAGTCATTACGCCACTGAAAAAACAGTCCTGTTTGTCTTCACACAGGAAGCAGTGGGCGCAATCGAACGTATATTTTGATCCGTGCCGTTGTATATGTGTCGCATTAAGGAGATCAAGAAGAAGATCGATCTGGGAAAACGTGAATTCGCTTCCTTGTCCCAGTACATAAGAAAACTGGTTATGGAATCTATCCAAAAGACGTTTACCCACAATTTGCCCCAGAGTTTGGAAATTCGATTCCTGATACTCCTCTTCTGTGATAATCCCTTCTTCGATCAAATAAAGGATTAATTCCAGCTTTCTGTTTAATGCTGTGAGAATTCGATCGGAATCCATGTCAAAGGACTTAAATCTTGTTAGATTTACGATTTCAGTACTCCAAAGGACATCAGGGAACGCTAGGTAAAAATTGTTGGCAAGTATATCGATTTCCCTTTTACACCATTCCGGATTCACCGTCGAATCGAAGAACAATACGAAAATCAAGAGATCTCTTTTTTTAAACAGTAGGGAGACTTTTTCCATTCGCAGAACGTCAATCGAGTCCCGTTCGACCTCTTGGGCAAAGTTATAAAGGGCACTAATCAACCCAGAACGTAGCACAATATCCTGTGATGACTTTGAATAGCGTTGGTGGTAGATCACTGTTCCATACTCGTGAACGATCAAAAACTCCCGGACAACCACAAAATCACCTTAGCAATATTTGAAAAGAGGTCTTTAGAGGTTCCATACTGCGATCCAAGACCCCTTTTCCAATTCTTTAAATATACAGAGAGTTTAGCTTCCCTACATCAAACGCGGTTTAAAATACTTAATCAGATCAACTGTTTCCATTCATGATGCTGAGCTGGAAGCTAAGCGATTGAACCTACCTCAATTTCCCGATTTCTCCGATTTTGGATAGTAAGCGTGCTACTGACATCTCAAATTCCATAATGCCCCCTGCTCCCGTCTTACTTTCTAGAAATGCATATTCATTGGGTGAATGGGCTCGAGTGCCATGTCCCAATCCTCCCCAGAGTATCGGAAGATCAAATTTCTCTTGAAAGATATAAAACGGGGCCGAGCCGCCAGCAATCGGAGAAACGATTAATGGCTTTCCTGTTTCTCGTAATAAATCCAATTGGCCCTTTACATATGGGTGGGAGGGGGACATCTTTGCCCACATATATCCAGCTTCCATATCGATTTGAGCTTCAGGACAGGTTTCTCGGATAAACCTAGTGATTTTATTCCTAATATCATTCACTTCCATGTCAGGAACCAGTCGGATATCCATATTAGCAAATGCTTTGTACGGAAGAACAGTTTTAGTCCCTTTTTCTTCAGAATTTCCTGAAATGATTCCGTCAACTGTTAAGCACGGTGCGAGAAATCTCAGTGCTAACTCCTCTGCTGAGAGTTCCTTATCCGTTGCTTCAGATGTGAGTAGGGTATGTACGTCAATAGACTTTTTTACGATGTTAATATCGAGTTTTGGCGCACTTTCCTTGATCATTTTGCGGTCTTCCTCTGATACTGGCCTTACATTATCATATATGCCTGGGACTAGTATCTTCCCATCAGGCGCCCGCATTTTTGAAATCAGATGAATCAGTTTCCATGTTGGGGAGTCCACCCAACTACTTAAAGATGAATGAATGTTACGAGACTGAGGTCCACCCCAAGGTCCCCCTTGAACCCAGATTTTAAAATAGATAATTCCACGAACCCCCAGTGAAATTAATATCCTCCCGTCCATGGTTTCGCTAAAAATGGGAAAATAAACCAAATCAGCTTTCGCGAGTTGCTCTTTAAAATCGTGAACGAAAGACGGAAAGTGAACAGAGGCCAATTCCTCCTCCCCTTCAATTGCAAAGATAATATTTACTGGCAGTTCCTTGCCCGCATCCACCACTGTTTTCAAAGTTTGGAAAAATGCCATTGTTGGGCCTTTTGTATTTATAACCCCTCGACTCACAAGGGCGCGTCCCATTCCCTCGAAATCCTCTACAATATTTCCGCCAAAAGGAGGCACTTGCCATTTTTCAGCCTCTACGGGCTGAACATCATACATGCTGTAGAAGATTACAGTTGGTTTTTCATGATCTGAAATTAATTCTCCATAAACAATGGGCCATCCCTCCGTAGGTACGATTTGCACATCCTCTGCTCCGAGCTGCTGTATCGCTTGTGCTGTTTTTTCAGCAGTCTCACGGATCCCCTCACCAGTAGCTGAGATTGATGGGGTTCGTAAATAATCTTGAATCGCGGGTAGGTGCCCCATACTAAAGGTGTTTTTTATCTGATTTATCCACCAGTCTGATAGGTTCAAAATTTTCAGCTCCGTTAAAACTAGAATTCGGTCCTGATCAGTCGGACGTTTTGTATTAGAACTTCATTTTTTACCGGATTCCTTTGGCCACTTTAAAAGAGATTTCACCAGATTTTTTCTAGATAAATGGCCATTTGAGTTTATTCCGGCAAAACTTTCCCTCTTAAACAACCGAATCAGAATTTCATCTTCGGTTAACCCGTTATGATGTAAATAATGTGCTTTTTTGTGCATAGCTTCAATCTCTTCTAATCTAGTTTGCAAAAAACTGCGAGACTGAATTCCACATAATTGAGTGAAGATTTGCAGGCGGTTCATTCCCCTGGTTATTTTTGAAAGGTTGTAAATTGATCGATAGATCAGTGAGATGTCTTCTTGAATCCACGCTCCCCGTGGATACTGCGGATCTGAGAAATCAAAAATCTGGCTATATTTAGGCAGGACGGAATCCGCTACAAACACCCACTGCTGGTTTTTCTCGAGAAAGGCAATTAAATCGGGCGCGTGCCCTGGCATTGGAATAACGGAAAAAGAATATCCTTTTTCTTGAGTTTTAATCGCCTCCTTGGGAATCGCTTTAACTTTGCCCGGACGAACCTCTGATCCCCATGCCAGGGCTCGATACTCTGGGTAAGTAAAACCTTCGGTCAATAAAGGTACGGCATCCTTATGAGCATAAACTGGAACTTCTAGCTTATTTAGGATGTGAACATTACCTGCATGATCTTCGTGTGAATGTGTTAATACACACTGAGTGATTTCATGATTGCGAAAAAATCTGGAGTATTCCTCGTCTCCACCTGGGGCTCCTGTATCAATGAGTAGGCCATCAATCAAGTAACATGGAGCCCAGTATGGAAATCGAAAGATCTCAAGATCACTTGCCCAACGAAATTCGAGAATGTCCCCACTTGCATGGGAAAGCAGCTCATGCATCGAGACCTATCCCGAAATCAGGTTTAAAAATTAGCCAGCAATTGATCGCTTTCGGCCGGCCTTTTTCCATACTTCGTCGCGAAGCTCTCTGTGCAACACCTTGCCAATCGCCGATTTCGGTAACTCATCGATGAAGAAAACCTTTCGTGGGACTTTGAAACGGGCAATTCGGCCTTTACAAAATTCTATAATTTCTTCCGAAGAAGCTGTCTCGTCATCCTTCAGGACAACGAATGCAGCAACTTCCTCGCCTTTTATCTTATGAGGAATCCCTATCACTGCAACCTCTTGAATTGCCGGATGTTCAATGATTAACTCCTCAACTTCTCGCGGGTATACCTTTAGCCCAGACACGTCAATCATGTTCTTTTTTCGGCCAGTAATATAGAAATAGCCATCTTCATCAATGTACCCTACATCTCCCGTTAAGAAGTACCCCGAATCATTGAAGGTGTTCTTGGTTTCTTCAGGCTTGTTCCAGTATCCCTTCATTACCTGAGGGCCCTTAATCCCAATCTCCCCTTCGTTGCCTTCTCCGATCGGCAATTCCTTATTTCCGTCTTTTAGGTCAAATATTCGAGCATCTGTATCTGGAATTGGAAAACCGATACTGCCCGCACGTTTTCCTCCTGGAGTAAAGGGATTCACATGAGTTACAGGGCTAGTCTCTGTTAGTCCGTATCCTTCAACAACGTTCGCTCCTGTGAGTTCCTCAAAATTATACATGACCTGTTCTGGCAGAGGAGCGGCTCCAGATAGGCAGGCGTTGATTGACGTTAGGTCATAGTCTTTTATATCTTTATGAAAGCATAAACCGAGATACAGGCTTGGAACTGCGTGGAAATATGTTGGTTTATATTTTGCTAGGGTTTCCAGGAGATCCTGTAAGATTGGTCTCCCTGCCAAAGGATCTGTGATTAGAATCATCTTTCCTGCAAACGCTATCGAGGCAATCATACACACGTTCAAGGCATAAATGTGGAACAAGGGAAGCACAACCACCCAAGTTTCCATACCGTGCCTTGCAGGAGGATAGTAGAGTGCATGGGTTTGAATCTGATTGCTAATGACATTAAAGTGAGTTAACATTGTTCCCTTGCTGACGCCCGTGGTTCCACCTGTATATTGGATGAGTGCAAGGTCTTCCTTCGGATTAATTGGGACATCAGGAACATTTTCAGGGTTTCCGTCCCTAATTAGGGCATTAAATGAGAGATCCTCTGGATTTATTCTCTTTCTAAGCGGCAATTTTCCAGTCAGGATACCGAGAATCCGTTTTGAAGTAGGTAATTCATCATGCAAAGAAGCTACAATAATGTGATCCAGTTCGGCCTTTCCACGCTTCCTAAGATTTCGTACCCGCCCATAGGTGATATCTATGGTAATGATGGTTCGAGCTCCAGAATCATTCAGCTGATAAGTCAATTCATGGTCAACGTATTGCGTATTAAACGGAACAATAGTAGCTCCTAATCGATTGATTGCAAAAAACGAAATTACAAATTGTGGGCAGTTAGGTAGGTAGATTCCGATTCTGTCCCCCTTCTTAATACCCAGTTTCTGTAAGGAATCAGCAAATCGTAACACTCTTTCCCATAACTCTTTATATGTAATTTTTGCATCGAAAAATATTGTCGCCACATTATCAGGATTCGTATATGCAGATTCTTCCAGATATTTCCAGATAGGGAAATCTTCGGGATATTCCATATGTTTAGGGGTTTCCTCTGGCCATAAACCTGCTTTAAACCATTGTCGATCGGATAAATCTAAGATTGGTTCCATAGATCTCAGTCACCTTAATAGATATGATGTGTCGTGCGACCAATTTTAAGAATTGTGCTCCATTCAAATGCAATGTCATATGAATCATAGTTGAAACAAGTGGATAATCGGTCTAAAAATGGATTTTCAGGGAAAATCAGGATGATAACCTCCATATGTGAACTATTCGGACCAAGAAAAGGCATTCCACGAAGAAAAATACCGAAACGCGAGTGATAAGTAACTCAAAGATGTTCCCAACTCATTGAGTTGCCATAATTGACTTTCAATCTAATTTAAAAGCCATCAAAATGATCTTTCATCTGTGGTATTTGGGATATGCTTTGAATTTGCGTAAATAGTGTCGAATAGCTGCGTACGTTGTATTTTGACAAGTTCGATAGAAACATTCAAAAATCACCTATTAACTTAATCTATGATTATTTGCAGTGACATCAAAAGATCAAAAAAATCTGAGATCTGTGCAAATACTTCAGGATACAAAATGTGACAGAAAATGAAGAAGAAATCCTTGTATTTTATTATGTTGGTAATTGCTAGTCTAGGGATATCGTCTATGCTAAACCTTGGAGTAGCGAATGTCCAACAAAATACCAAAATTAAGATTGGTGGGCTTGGTCCGCTTGAGATTACCCCTGGAAAGGACATGGAGAAAGGACTCAAATTAGCTGTCAAGGATATCACGGATGATGGTGGTTTCACTGTTGGAGGAACCACATATGACTTCGATTTAATAATCGAAACAACATCGGATCCCAATACTGGTCTACCAGACCCTGCTACTGGAACCCTCTCAATGAATAAACTGCAACAACAAGACGATGTCCTTGCTATTATCGGTGGATTCCGAACCGAAGTAGTTGTACAGCTCCAGACGCTCCTGAATCGTCCATTTCTGGGACTAGGTTCAACTGCCCCGATTATCACGCCATATTTTTGGCGAGTTAGCCCTACCAATGGCTCAGAACTTACTCGAGCCCTACTCGATTTCTATGCATTCGGCTTAGCTCCCCAAAAAAGCGTGAAAAACGTAACCATCGTTCGTGAAGAGGCCGCGTGGAGCCTAGCAATGAGCACTGGTCTAAAATTCTATCTCAATTACTATCTGCCTACGTACGTCGGACTTCCTGTCCTTAATTTCACATCTGACATTGTTATTCCAGTTACATCCGATTTAGATGCTGTTAGTTCGGCCATGACACCCATTAAGTCAGGAATGACAGAAGGGAAATACCCCACTGGATATCTTGGCTCTGGAAAAGTTTTAAATGTTAATGCTATCATGGAAATTTTCTCAGGTCCTGTAGGTGCCAATGTACCTAAAGCCTGGGCAGCTCTAAACATGACCCAGATTTTAGCTGGGATTAACGTTGAGTCCCAAGCCAGTACCTACTTTGATGAGACTCAAGGCGCCTGTTATGGAGAGATTGAATACGAAACAGCACCACCAGACTTAAAGCATATTCCTGCTCTAAATGACTACAGGGATGCATATTTAGCGGAATATGGAGAAACGCCTACTTACACCGCTGTTGCAGCATACGATGCTGTCATGCTCTTAAAAGAGGCAATCGTCAGGGCTGGCACTGTAGATAGTGAGGCAGTTCAAGCTGAATTGCTAGATACGGACTATCAAGGTATTGTGGCCAGAATTAAATTTACAAGTGAACCCAACGTTTGGACCCATCCCATTTTTGGATACCCCTACGGGCAGGTGGCATATTACGACAACGGTTCAAGGTACGTAATACCCGGTGTTCCAACAAATTTAACGGTGCACGATCTGTACACGCCACTTACCGTTGGAGTTCGTGGTCAACCGTATGCTACAGGGTATATGGCACAGTGGCAGAAAGGTGGAGTTAAAAGAACCATTTGGTTCAATGGTACTTCCGTACCATTGACCGAGAACCTCACCGAGAAAATGGAATGGCCGATTGTCCACAGTGAACATGGTTGGGTATCAGCAACGGAACCAACTCCAAGTTTTGGATTTCTGCTGGTCCTAATTGTGTGTACCAGTGCAGTTCTTTTAAGCAAGAACAAAAGAAGAAAGTAACACTAAGAACCTGTGTTCTTTCTTTTTCCCCCTTTTTTTGATTTTAGAGAACCTATCAAACCTCATCTAGGATAAATGTCTCGATAACGATCAGACGCTTGGTAATATCCAATAAAGGCACAAATTGTTCGAAATACCCTAGTTTAAGTTTATTCTCCGCAGCAGCTATATCAATTGAAGAACGTGATTACATATGAGTACAGGCACTTTATCATCCTCTCTGGAATACATACAGAAAGAATATCGTCTCATTGCAGGTGTGGCTTCCATCTTTCTGATTTATTTGGGGATTCTACTATATCAACTTTTATTCGTTCACAGATCTTTTGGGCTTACCCTTCAAATCTTTATGAATGGAGCAGTCCTCAGTGCCATCTATTCTACGATTGCCCTCGGTTTTTCTTTAATCTTCGGGATTGCCAAACAATTAAAGCTTTCTATCGGTGGGTACTATGTTGTAGCGGCGTATGCAATGTTTTTTCTGATTGAAGCACGAGCTATCGTTCCGTCTCCAAATACAGCAATATCCGTACTGACTGAATCGGGAACCATTGATGGATTTATTTTCATATTAATAGCCTATCTCCCCCTAATTGTTGTGATCGCAGCCTTAACACTGTTTTGGAGAAGGCTCAATTTTCGTCATTTTATGTTCGTTGTCTTTTCGGTATTGGTGGCTATTGCCGGCCATGTTCTGCAGGATTCGTTAAGACGAGCGGGTTTCGTGGTTTCGTTAGGAACCTTAGAACGGCTATTAAGACAAGGATTCTCAATAGGGGCCGCAATACTTCTGCTAGGTTTTGCTTTATTGTATTTGGAACTGCCAGAACCAAAGGTTATTATCGGAATGTTTGGTCTTGCGACAGCATCGGTAGTAATTAACTTTCTGGGGATTTCTTCCGAATATATTGCATTGATGGTGCTTTCTATATCATTAACCGCTTTTTTGGCCATGATTTCTGATCGCTATTTATTGGAAAAAGTTAGATACAGTCACGTAAATGTCCTTATAGTCACTTTTTCATTGGCACTCGTGCTTCAAAGTATAATACAGATAATCTATTTTCCTAGGGGAGGTAATGAGCTTGTACGCTTCGGTGAAATAAAGCTTGGAATCTCTTATGATACAATCGTTCCTCAAGGCAATGTCATAAACATCTACGGGGCCCTCATTAAGGAAGTTCAGATTTATGCCTTTCTTTTCGTAGTCGTTGCTGTTCTTCTCCTTTATCTTTTTATTTGGAAAACCAAAATGGGTGCGGCATTAAGGGCCGTCTCTCAGGATGAGGAGGCAGCAGCGCTGTCTGGGATTGATATACGAAAATCCACGGCCATTGTTTCTGGGATAGGAGTAGCCCTGATTAGTTTTGCGGCCGTATTAACCTCACCTTTCACCGCAAAACCCCAATTTGGTCCTTTTATGGGTTGGTGGGTGTTAATTATTGCTATTGCCATTGTGACTGTTGGAGGGCTTGGAAGTCTCCCTGGAAGTATTGTTGCGTCAATTATCCTTGCCTATGCCGTAGTTATTGTGAGTAGCTTACCTGATCTGGCAACATTATCTTGGGCCATCCCCCTTATTGTAGTGCTCATTGTAATGATTGTAAAACCTGAAGGAATCTTTGGCGAGAGAAAGGAATTAGAGGCCTAAGAATGGAGAAAGACAAAGTAATTGAAAAACTCGAGGACATCTGGGATGATATTCGTGACCGAGGCTATTACATCATAGGGGTTTCTTTGCTCTTTCTCTTTCCATTAATCATCGTAACTCCCGGCGCGCGGCTTCCACCACCTTTTGCATTTTTGAATTCATTTTTCGGCGGAGGTAACATACCAATCATTAGCAATATTTATGCTTTGGGAAGATCCTTGGGGTTATTTGGGAATAATGCGTATATTCTCAACATTCTTTCGCTTTGTGCAATATGGGCAATTTTTGCAGCTTCTTGGGACTTCTTATCTGGATACACTGGTCAGGTGAGCTTTGGTCACGCGATCTTCTGGGGATTAGCGGCCTATGTAACTTTCTGGGTTGGTTCCGGCTTTTCAGTCGGTTTAATTTATGTTCCTCTGGGTATACCTATACTGGACCAAATTCTGGAAATTGTTATTTCACTCGTTAACCTGCTCCTTCAGGGCATCCTAGGGACAACTTTTCAAAGAGAAGCACTAGAAGGTCTGATTTACGGGGGGATTATTTCAGCCCTCTTCGCCACAATCATCGGTATAATTGCCTTACGTGTAAAAGGGCCATATCTGGCCTTGGTGACCTTACTTCTTCCCCTAATTGCTTCGCAAATAGTGGTAATATTTACAGAGCTATTTGGGCCGAGCTACGGAATCCCATTTATTACAGGCCCATTCATTATTGATAGACTCGCTCCATCTGATCTTCCCCAAGATCTCGCAGCACGTGCAGGCGAGATTAATGAGCTGAATTTCTATATCTTGACGATAATTATTTTGTTCGTTTCAGTTGGGGTAATGATGTTGATAGCTTATTCGAGGATCGGCCTTGTCTTTCAATCTATTCGAGAAGAAGAAGATGCTGCTGAATCACTAGGAATCAACACGGAATTTTACAAAATTTTGGCGTTTGCTGGTAGTGCTTTTTTTGCGGGCATCGCTGGTGGAATGTATGCTCAATATCTAAGGCACGTTGGCCCCAGTATGTTCGAACCTTCCTTTTCCTTCAGCATCATTATCATGTGTGTTATTGGAGGGATCGGATCAATTTCTGGTGGAGTTATCGGTGCGTTTCTCCTAACAATTCTTACCAACCTTTTTCTTGGAAATGTCTTTCAAGACATACAGGGGCTAGACATCCTAGCTTTTGCAATCCTCCTGATATTGACTCTACGTTACATGCCATATGGCTTGGCAAGAGCAACCAAGGATCAGAAAAGAGCCGTCGTCATCGGGATACTTTTCGCTCTAGCATGGGTATTAATTCCCTCAAGTCTCGGATGGGGGGGTAGCTTCATTGAAGGGATTTCTTCGGCCTTGCCGCTTGGAACAGACATAGTCAGCCAGTGGATCACATTTGGGCTTGGAACATTAACCAATTATATAGGAAAGATCGATTATCTGGGCCAACTGTTTTTTTCCACCGGAGGGGATATCATAATGGCTCTTGGTCTTCTAGTCATCTTTATTTTCGGTCTTATCGCCTCAGGGATATTTTTTCTTACTGAAACCTTTGCCCTGTTTGTACTGCAAGAAATCCTGGGTTTGGGTTATGCATGGGGCGCGGAGGATCTAATAAAGGCGAAATTTCTTATATACGTATCAATTGGTATTCCTTTTGCTTATTATCTCCCCAAGGCGTTCAAGAAGGTTCGGCTCCACCTTTGGGGCGTCTGGCCATCAGCAGGACGATATGAGCCAGATTAAAATCGGTTCAAAGAGAGTGATCTTTAATGTCCGTCGACCTATCAGAAACAGAATCTACGCCAAAGATTAACGAAGTCCTTCTTGAGATTAGGAATCTTAGCAAGCATTTCGAGGGATTAAAGGCCGTCAACAATCTCAGTCTCCAGATCAGGTCTGGTGAACTCATTGGCATCATTGGGCCCAATGGGGCTGGAAAAACCACGTTTTTTAATCTAATTTCGGGATTTCTCAAACCTGAAAAAGGGGCTGTCATTCTGTTTAATGGAGAGAAAATAACTGGAAAATCACCTTCCAAAGTTGCCAAATTGGGAATAGCTAGAACATTTCAAATTGTCCGTCCTTTTAAATATTTAAATGCTCTCGAAAACACGACAGTTCCCCATATTCCAAGAAACATTGTTTCTAGATCTTCAGTTCTAAAAAACAAGGCCACCTGGTCTCTAATTCAGGTAGACCTGGCCGAAAAGAAAAATTATCCTGCTTTTATCCTTCCTCATGGCGATTTAAAGCGACTTGACTTTGCTCGGACTCTTGCTGTCCAACCCCGACTCCTCTTATTGGATGAACCGTTTTCTGGGCTCTCTCACGAGGAAGCGTTTCGAGTGGAACGATTAATTCGGGAACAGAATTCAAAGGGAGTGACGATTGTTATTGTAGAGCACAAACTAAAAATCCTGATGCGTTTGGTCAAAAAGGTTTTTGTTCTTCATCAGGGACGATTGATAGCTGAAGGGAGTCCAAAGGAAATTTCTCAAAACGAGGAAGTTATAGCTGCTTACTTAGGTACTGAGGCGAAAGAATATGTCTAATCTTATTACGGCCCCACCTACGACAACTTCATTATTGGAACTGCAAGGAGTAAGTGTTCATTATGGTCGAGCTATTGCTCTTGCAAGTGCAACCTTGACAGTTAACCTTGGAGAACTAGTTGCCATCATAGGGCCCAACGGTACAGGGAAAACGACTCTTCTGAGGGCCATCTCAGGTTTGGTTGAACTTGAAAGAGGAAGGATCTTTTTTCGAGGGAAATTAATTGCTGAGTCTACTAAAAGCCAGTTTAGGGTTATGGAAAGGAATAAGTCCCTGAAACCACATGAAATTGTCGCCTTGGGAGTGATCCACTGTCCAGAACGAAGGCGCCTCTTTGCAGAATCTTCGATTCGAGAGAACCTGAATTTGGGTGCGTATGCCATAAAAGATGAAGAGGTCATTGAAAAAAACTTAGAGAAGGTTCTCGGGCTTTTCCCTGTTTTGGAGGAACGACTAGACGAACATGCTGGCAAATTTTCCGGGGGTGAGCAGCAGATGATAGCGCTGGCCAGATCACTCATGGGGAATCCAAAGTTATTACTCCTAGATGAACCGTCTTTGGGACTCGCTCCTTTCATAAAAGCAAAGATTATCGACACTATCCGAGAGATTCAGAAAGGAGGAACAACTATTCTTCTTGTAGAACAGGATGCATCTATCGCATTGGATATTTGTGATCGTGGATATCTCCTCGAGGAAGGACGCATCGAGTTGGAAGGGACAAAAAAGGAACTCGTGAGCAACCCCCATGTGAGAGAGGCCTATTTGGGATTGGCCTAGTCCCTAATTACGCTGGGCAACCTGGATAGCTATAAAGGACAAATGAGACATTTGTCACGCTTCGGGGCCTTCTGAATAAACAAACGTGGGTGTTGAGGCAGGGGAAGAATGAGTTCCTGCAGATGGCATTTTATGACGTTCTTTTTGTAAAACACTTAATGCGATTATCATTTGAAAAAATCCGAAAATGCCCGCAACAATGAAGGGAACCCCGCCCCCAAAGAAATTATAATTCAAAAACGGAATGGTTAATAGATTAGTAACAAATAATTCGTATATCCAAGCTCCTACCAGAGGACCAAAAACTGCTCCAACATTAAAGGCGGACTGGATTCGGCCCATTACCTGACCTCGTACCTGAATTGGTATCTTATCAGCTTGAAAAGCACGATAAGCAGGGATATATGCTTGAAAGGACATTTGTCGTACAATAAAAAACATAATGACGGCAAGGAGGCTTACACTGATGGCTACTCCTATAAAAGCAAATCCCGTAAGCATCATTCCAAACGTTACAAGGGACATTCGGTTTCTCAGACGATCGCTGACCCGACCTGCTGGATAGTTCACCACAAGGCCAAATGCTCCTGAAATCGTAAACACGAACCCAATATTCCCCTCTGTGAGGGCAAATTGGTGTTCCATATGAAGAGCAAATATCGGTATCACAAGCCCAATCCCAAAACCTGATAATACTCCGATCAGTAAGAAAGACTTTAGATATTCCGTTCGTAGGCTACCTGGTGACAATTTTTCAGTGACAGGTTGACTGGGTAACTCATGCGGTACATCTCTAACAAATAGGATTATTGAAAGGGTTGAAACAGCCCCTAGGGATCCTGTGGCAAGAAAGGGAATTATAAAAGCGGTTAATACATCAAAACCTAGGAAATCAGTTCCTATTGTAAAAAGAATGCCACCAAAAGCTGGACCGATTATAAATCCGAGACTGAATGTTGTGAAGTATTTCCCCATCCACGCGCCACGTTCTGGAATCGGTACAGAGTCTACAAGCAGAGCTTCCGCTGTGGGAAACACCGCACCCGCCGCAGCGCCTTCTATAATTCGGAGAAAGAAGAGAGTCCAACCATCTCGAGCCATACCTAATAAGGCAGTACTGATCGCATAAAGGATAAGAAACACGAGTAGAATTCTTCGTCTTCCTATTCGATCAGAAATTCCTGGAACAATACCAGCTGCAATGGCTCGAGACACCATGAAAATACTGATGATTATACCTATTTCAATTGGCGTAAGATTAATTTCATCAGCAAGAAGGGTAATGAAAATTGCAAGCAACCCAAATCCGATATTAACAGTTAGCGATGCAAAGAGAAGCATATTAGCGTTTCGATATGAATGAGAACCTTGAGTTGTCATTGAACACACGTAAGACCATAACCGGAGTTATTCCAGGTGAAAACGTTCTTGTTCAAACCAGCTTATTTAGAGGTTTGTTCGAAACTACGACTTAATTAATGAGGAATCTCGGATATAATCATCAAAATTCGTTCACTTTCACCGAAGTTCAGAGGCCCAGTACTGATGAAGATGAGCTGCGAGGCCACTTGTGCCAAATGTTATCTTCCAGGAGGAAGACGACAGGAATTTCCTGATCCGAATGCGCATGTTTGGTTTTGCCCTAGTTGTCGTAAAGGGTTTTTTTGTGAGATTGGATTGGGACACACTGGAGAGACGATCTATTCGTGCCCTCACTGTTCTGCGAGTGTAGAAAAGGAGGAAATTGATAAAATCCTTATTGCAAAAGGTATGGCGCCGGTAAAGACCACTGAAAGTCATGATGTCTATCAAAAGACTATGAAAAGCCAGTGGGTCGGAATGGAGAGTTCAGATGTATCTGTAACCATCAGTGCTCAGGTCAGTGAACTATCTGACTTTAAAGGTCTTACAGTTCCCCTTCTAAAGAATTTTGCTCAGAATTTTCAGATAGCAACCGAAACCTTAGAAAAACTTGAGAAACGGGCGATGTCTCCACGAGACTTCCTTTCGGGATTGGGGGGACAATCACCTGAGCTTATTTCATTTCTTTTTTCCGCTTTAAAAAGGCAAGAATCGCTACCTCACGCTTTACAGTTACGATTTGCAGTTTTTTGTGCCGAAGATATAGATCAGAAATTCAATGTAATCGAAATCGCACCATTTTTAGGTTCTCATAGCTACGATCTCCGCCTTATCGCGAGTCAGGAGGAAGAAACTTGGGTTTATGCCCTTGATGAAGATGTAGATGTGGATAATTTGGAACCATTTGTGGACCGAGTCCTACAGACAGATTTCCTGGACCACCCGTTTGTCCGTCAGATCTATCTTGTTGCCCAATCTTTCTCGTTTATGGCAAAAGGAATGCTTAGAAAGCATCAAAGTGCTATTTCTGGGGCCATTGGGCACA
Organism: Candidatus Thorarchaeota archaeon; assembly: GCA_048882505.1. Taxonomy (GTDB): domain Archaea; phylum Asgardarchaeota; class Heimdallarchaeia; order Hodarchaeales; family Hodarchaeaceae; genus Hodarchaeum. The sequence continues at coordinate 48,823 of JBHLRO010000009.1, read as the reverse complement.
AACAGACCTTTTCACTCCCAATTATTCTTTGGAAACCTATCCCCCACAAATATGGGTTCAAATCGGTTCCCATGGATATCTAATGGTGAAAAATAAGGGTAATGGATCCCATTATTCCCAATCGATACCCAAAAGGTTCATTGAATCCGTAACACCCATTAGAACTTCAATCTTTGTACGCAACCCTTCAATCTTATTGGTTAATGGCATCATGTATTTATTAATCTCTATTAGGGCATCATCCCCCTTACCTCTTTCTGTCATAATCAAATGATATTGTTTATGACCTTTTTTTCCTCCACTCGTATTAAAAGCTTGCCATTTCCTAATATGAGGGATCTCCCTTGGTCGTTCAAAGTAGATTTTCGCAACAGCATTGCTTTGACTGGGAGGGAACCATACGGTTAACAAAAATATCATTTAGCTACCACCTCTTTAATTTTTGGTAATTTTTTCTATCGATAGAAGATATAAAGCCATTTGCCGACCTTAAAATGATTTATTAAAGGTCTAGTATACTCCGAACAGATATCCTTATTAGTCTATTCACACAAAAATCCAATAGGAATAGCGTAAATCAATAGTTTCGAGCCTTTTCGAGGAATTCATCAAATCTTTTAGGGGTCAAGATTGCTCCTGATGCCTTCGGATGACCGCCTCCATAACCTGCGAAGAGAGGGATAAAATCCATGTCCATACCCACAGGTGCACGAGCACTCACTCTACAAAACTTCTTACAACTATAGGAAATGACTGCTTCTCCATACATTTCAGCGATAATCCTACCAATTGTCCCATTGGGGATCGGAGTGTTATTCTTGAATATCCAAATCCCTGATGAAGTTTTTCCCGTAGGCTCCTTAGGAACTTGATCCAATAGCTCTTTGTATGCATTCGAGTATTTCTTTTCGATCTCCTCTACTAACTTCGAAGCTGCGTTTACATCCTCAGCTTGATTGATGAATCGGAAATAAATTTCCTTCCATCCAAGATCCTTGGCGGAACTATTCAATGCGGCATTTATTTCCTTAAATCTTGGGTATATCCATTCTTTATATTTGACAGCGGCTAGCAGTTCCTTGAAGCGCGTTTGAGAGAGATTGAAAACAGTTTGAAGCGCTTCGTCGAAAGCAAATTCAAAGGTCAACATTTCTTCTGAAGAAACCTTGAAATTAATGCCAGCATCAGCTAAAACACCTAGAATTGTTAGGTAATCCTGTAGAGCATTATCTTTTTGCCCTAGTTTCTTATTAATACGATCCACTAGGAAAGTAGTAGGTTGGTAGCATTGTCCCTCTTTACAAGGGTTAAATGCTTCCACCCTTTGTGGAAAACCCCTTTCACTAGTCACATGGTGATCAATTGCAAAGGTATTTCTGGCACTCGCCGCTGCTTTTCGGTAATTTGGAGTATTGTCGTAAGCAAGGTCAAGAAATATAAGGACATCAAATTGATCAGTTATCGGAATTTCCCATCTCAATTCGTCCCGAAAAACGGTTTCTACTTCGAGTTCAAGTAGGTCATAAAGAGCTAAATCGAGTTTAACCGCGCTGAACAGTCCATCAAGATCATTGTCCGCTACAAGCCCAATAGCCGGATTACCTGATTGGATCGCATCCTTAAATGCTTTAGAGAACGAAGTTAGATCATGAAACATTGGAAATCGGTTACAATAACTTGTACTTCTTAACTCAGAGGCCAGGTATTTTTCAAAGGTTTATTAGATAAAAAGTTGAGAACATCTTCAGTAATCATCTGACTCTGATGTCTGACGACATCCCGGGTATTACCGCCAAAATGGGGCATTACTGTCACATTTTCAAACTCCAAAAATCGGTTATCAGAATCTACAGGCTCATCATCAAACACATCAAGTCCTGCTCCAGCGATTCGTTTTGTTTTTAGCGCCTCATAGAGTGCATCCTCGTTAATACAGAACGAGCGGGCAAGATTAAAGAAATGGGCTGTGGGTTTCATCAAATTGAATTCGTCTTCACCAATCAGTTCCTCTGTCTCAGGTAAGGGTGGCGTATGGATTGTGATCATATCGCTTTCCCGCATTAGTTGTTTGAGGGGGACTTGACGAGAATCTGTCTCTTGTGCAACCGGATGGTCTTCAGATACGTAGGGGTCATAGAATAGAATTTTCGCCCCAAAACCTAAGTTTAGCCTCTGTGCTACGCGTTGTCCAATCGCCCCCAACCCGATGATTCCAACAGTCAATCCCCCTAGTTCCACTCCTTGATAGCGCGTGAGAAACTGAGCGAACTCTCCTTCTTCTAGATCAGAAACGTCGAAATTTCCTTTCCGTAGAAATCGGTCTATTTCAATTATTTTGCGTGCCTGGCAAAGCATCATGGCTACTGTTAAGTCGGCCACTGCATCTGCATTCCGATGGGGGGTATAAATGACTGGTATTTGCTTTTTAGCGGCCGCTTTATGATCGATATTCCGGGGAGTGCCGCGCGTGGAAGCTATAAGGCTAAGTGAGGTATTTTGGATCACCTGGTCATCCACTTCATCTGCCTCAGTAATGAAAATATCAATCGAGAGGGTATTGATTTTTTGGATTAACTCATCTGAGTCCAGAAATAAGGTGCCCGTCTCTCTCCAGTTCTCATATACCACTTCACACTTTTTTTGAAGTTGTGTCCTATATTCGTCATGAAATGGTGCAGTAATTAGTATTTTCATGGATCTACTCCTGGAACTAAGTCGTTTCATTGTCGGGACGGGAACTTTGGTAGAATTGAAGCCATTGGGGGTATAGGCTATCATATGATTTTATCTGATCTTCTTGTGGAATATATTCCGTATGATTCCCCATTATCAAGGATTCAATCGCATCCCGAAGAGTTGCGAATCGATCTAATCCCAACATTCCAGCAATTGCACATCCCAGAAGGGCACCTTCTGGTTTGGACGGTACTTTTATATTCGTATTGATGACGTTAGAAAGGACTTGGGCAAAAGCTTTGGATTTCGCTAAACCCCCAACCAAGTATGTGCTTATGGTAGTATAATTTGTCAGATTTGTAATCTGTACTATATTTGCACGAACTGCAAATGCTAAATTTTCAAGAAGAGCGCGAGCTAGAGAAGCGATATCTACCGGCACATCTAAGGAGTAAGCTATTGGTAGAAAAGAAAAGCCTCCACCCTTCGGAATGTTTAACATTCGTTGAGCTTGAAAGATTTGCGCCCCAAGGTCAGCAAAAACTCCACGGGCCCCCGGAGGTTGGGATAGGGCCAGCTGTTCAAATGTTGCGTACGGATTGGCCGCGTTTATGGGTTTCAGTATTCTTTCGATGAACCAGGTATGGATGTCCCCCGCAGAACCAGCATTGGATTCTATAACCCATAAAGGAGTCAATGTATTGGTAAAAGCCCCAGTCCATAATTGTTGGTTACCGTCTACCATCGCTTGGTCAACGATAAGTTGGATTGGCATGGTCGACCCTGCAACTATACCAAGATCACCCTTCTGGTAAGCCCCGCAACCAAGTAGTGATACTTGTGTGTCAGCTGGTGCCATCATCACAGGAGTTTTTGATTTAAGGCCCAATCTGTTTACTAGATCTTCTGTTACGTCTCCGATATACGCGCCAATCGGGAAACGTTCAGGAAGGATTTCGTGCGGGATATCACACTCTTCCAGTATCGTTTCTGACCAGGTTCTATTCCTGATGTCAAAAAGCATCGTTTCGGCGGCAGCCGAATCATGAATCGTATATTTTCCTGTTAACCGAAAATTAACCCAGCCATCTATCGTCAATAGATGCTTAATCTGTTCAAAAATTTCTTCCTCATTATCCTGAAACCAGAGTAATCTAGCTAAGGGAAGAATAAATGGTGGACCATGACCTGTTATTTCATAAAGTTGCACAGGATCAAAATAATCCTCTATATCAACCTCTAAACCTCGGGCATCACGATTCGGGCCCGCATATAGTTCCATTCCGTTACCATCAAGGAATACACACCCATGCCGTTGAGAGGTAGCAGCGATTGCGACGATATCTGAAGGTGAAATCTTCGCCCGACCAATGGCAGTAACCATAAGACGCAGGAGAATCTGCCAGAATTGATCAGGGTGAAACATGAAACCGTAAGGTTCTAACTCCTCAACGGGAACATAACCCCAGGCGGTCTTGATAATACTACGAAACTCCCCCTTTTCATCAATAATCGCACATTTCCCTCCGCTTGTCCCAGCATCAAGTGTGAGATAATATTCAGACATACTGTCCACCGTTGATCTAAAAACCAGGAAATTCCCTGAGTTCACCAAATCGACTTGCAGTTAGGTATAATTGTAGATATTCTTCAAGAGCCCTGATACGCATGGCTGCCTCTGTAAAGCTCCCTTCAGATACACTCACAATTCCATGATTTTCCAGAATTACAATACTACAGTCCCAAAGGGCCTCTGCTGCGGCTGCCCCCAATTCAGAGGTTCCCGATTTTTGATAAGGTACGATTATGATCTCTGGAACTAGATATGTTAGTTCTCCAGTCAATTGAGGAAATTTGGGGGGGATTTTCACAACTGAAAGGGCGCTAGCGAAGGGAGGATGTGCGTGAACGACAAATCGGAAATCCTCGTCCTCGTTTAATATGGCCTGATGCATTGGCCATTCAACTGAGGGAACACGGTCAGACCTCGCCTCCAAGATCTCGCCGTTTATCGTTGACAGTCTCACTAGATCAGAGATTTCCACTATATCTTTCTTAATTCCAGAAGGGGTTATCCAGAATTGATCGTCATTCTCCGTTGATCGAAAACTCAGATTTCCACCAATATCTGTCAGGATCTTCTCTCGGTAAAGTTCCTTCATTGTTTGGCATAATTTTACCTTGATGTCTGTGTCAGATGTCATAAACTGATCTCCAACCTATTTAATCCTTCATTAAAAAAAAGATCCTCTTAACATTGAAGATTTCATTGCCGTCTAGCTTCGTCTTTCTCTGTTGCGGTTATCTTTCTGATTCTTAGAAATCCTTAGAAACCTTCTGGTGGTATTTGCCAAAATTCCCTCTTGGCTAGGTCTCTTAGAAAAGGTCGGTACAATAGATCGCACAATGGACGTGCGTTATAAGGTACTCTCTTGATCGGAACTCCGTCCAGGGACCCATGTTCGATGTCGTATAGGAACTTGAAAGGTGGCACTCGATGAACTTCAAGTTCATCGAATATATATCATATTGTTGGCTATTGCGACTATTAGAGCATTGGAGATGAAACAATGAAAAAGAAAAATTATGCTCTAGTTTTGGGAACGATAGGACTGCTTCTAGCACTAGCTGTGCCAAGGGTAGCTGCGGCACCTGCACAGCGAGCGGAAGAGTTCATATGGGCCGATGACGCAATTTGGGATACAATAGACACAAAAAATGCGTTCAAGGCCCCAAATAACCCCGACTCGGTTGATAAGATATATGTCTTTATGGACGAGAACTTTGAAGGACAAAGACCTGTGGCGGAAGCAGCCCCCTATGAGACGGACTATAATGGTGGCCGTTGGTGGGTACAAGCTGTGTTTTTGACAGAAAAGGGCTTCTCGATTCATGATGCCGATAACGATGGTATTGCAGACTTTGAACTAACTAACGATGATGATGTTCTTAAGCACATGTCGTTTGGACATCTGACAATCGTACCCACGGACGTTTACTTTGTCTGTCCTCTTGTACGCGCATAAGGTTTGAAGAAGACATTCCTACCAACCCCCCCCTCTTTTTTTCTTCATACATCCAGGTTTGGGATAGATTACTGATCGATACTTTGGGGGCTTCATAATATAACTTAGAGTATCCATTTTCTTTTGCCTTTTCACTCCCTAGATTTCGATCTCTTAATGTCAATGGAAAGTGGCGAAAACCGCTTATCTAGTCCCCTACTACTCCAAATCCTTCATTACCTTCTGAAGTTTAAGTAGGTCAGTCATCTTTCCCTTGACATCAAGCTTTTTGCCAGTGTAAGCTTTCATTCCAGAAATCTCTCCGTTGAGAATACCCGCCCATGTAATTGAATCTGTTATAATTTTGATGTCTGCTTTTTCCGGGGTTCCTTCTATTGGCGAGCTAGGTTCACCTGCAGTTATTGTAGAATGAAAGGTTTTCCCAAGGTCAGTAAATTCCCAAGCCATCACTTTATTCCATTTTTTGAACCGTTTTTTTGCTTTCTCATGTGTAAAATTGTTTAACATCTTTTTAATCGCTTCAATTGCTTCGGATTCACCCATAAGACATCGTCTCACGTTATTCAGTTTCAATATTTATACAAATTAAATATCTAAAAGCATTTTGTCTAATCCCAACTCCCTTATGTGGTCAGGATCTGGATGAGAAGTAGTAGGATCCCATCTTAGACGCTCTAAAAACCGGTCATAAAGCCCATCCTCCGTCAAAAAGGATTTTCTATTTGGGCCACTTAGAGTAGGAGACATTAAACGGGATGGGACAGGGGAATCAAGGGGATTTATCTCTTCGCGCAGATTGAACATATGTTTTAAGGTAGTGATTCGCTCACCCACCGTGATGAATTCCTCAATTGAGAGATTAAGTCCTGTAGTTAAATTTGTGAATTCTAAGGCTGGATAATGCCCCATTAAGAGGCCAAATTGACAAATTCCGAGCGAAGAAATAGTTTGATGATAGCAGTAAAAATTTGGGACTCGATGATCACGATCTAGTTCTGGAAACATATCATCGAATCGGGACATATCCACATAAAGTTCCTGAAACGGATTATGCCTCCCTGGAGCTGCCGCCAGCTTATAGGAGAGAAGCTGCAAGCGATTGAACCTTGGATCATGTGCTGGAAAAGCCTGATTTCGGATATGCACCGCCAATTCCTCCCCACCGAAATGAGCAGCAGCTCGCCCCACACCATCCGCCAAAATATTCCCAATCCCCTCCCGTCTAGTAATTAATCCAACAAGATCAACCAAATCGTCCGGAGAACCCCAAGATGGGGAAAGGCCTCCCAAATCATCATTCCCAAGAATTCCCTTCTCCAAAGCTTCAATAACAAACCCCAAAAGACTGCCGACTGCAATAGTATCAAGACCTTGCCGATTGCAATCATCGTTCAATTTAATAATGGCTCCAAGATCCTCATTCAGGATATTAGGGCCTAGCATTGCTAGTGTTTCAAATTCGGGCCTATGAGATTCTGGAATGGTATACCTTTCGTCATGATAATGTACAATCCCTCCACAGGCTAATGGACAGCTGTGACAAGCGTATCTCTTGCTTTGATACTGGGTGACATTATCAGAGGTTAATTCGATGCTTTTGGAAAGGGGAAAATCCTTATGTGAGCCCTGCCAATTCTTCACGGTACAACCGCCTGTTTCTACCAGTATCGCTGTCCCTGCGGAAGTACCCCACCGCTTATAGGTTTCCATCACTAAGGTATTCGGTCCCAGGGACCCGTAGTTTTTGACTCCCAACCTACGTAACCAAGGCGCAAACCGCGTTGCTGCACGCAACCCTGGTCGAAGTAGGAAATTTGGCCCCTTTTTGATTCGTTTGTTAACGAAAGTTCGGAGTTCCTTAAGTTTATCAGGCTTTGCCACCGTTATTTTCTTGGTTCCTCTTACTACAACTGCCTTCAGGTTTTTGGCTCCCATGACGGCCCCCATTCCACTCCGAGCGGCGATTCTTCCCCTATCCGTGACTATTCCAGAGATCAAAACTTTTTTTTCTCCAGCAAGCCCGATAGTTGCAGCCTCGGCTCTTCTCCCATATTTTTCCTTAAGCTGCCCCTCCGTTTCCACACAATCGAGTCCTTGAAGTTCAGGCGCAGGAATTATAGCAATTTCATCATCCATCACAGTGACAATCGATAGTTCTGGCGCCCGTCCTTTAAAAAAGAGAATGTCCCATCCCGCACGCCTGAGTTCGGGCCCAAACTTTCCCCCTACGTTCGATTCTCCCCAGGTACCAGTAAGAGGAGATTTTCCAACAATGGTAAATCTACCCGAAAAGGGGATATTTGTTCCAGATAGTAATCCTGTACAAAATCCTAGGATGTTATCTTCGCCCAAGGGATCCGTTTGGGCTGGCATTTCGTTAAGAAATACCTTTGCCGCCAGTCCAATCCCCCCCAATAACCCTGTGAAAGAAAAATCAGTGGTCTCATAAGTTTCAGTAGCCACGCGTGAAGTAGAGAGGTTTACTGTTCCTGTTCTAAAAGGACGGGATCGAGATACCATGCCTTAAACCGAAGGCCGTGATTCTCATCCATACTTTAAAAGATATTAAGGAGGAAATTATCGCATTCGCAGATCAATCCCCATAAGCGGAGTTTTTATTCAATCTCAACCCTTCATTCCCATAGTAGACCTGTAAATTGAGGTTTATTCACATATTTCAATCAGGTAGGCCTGGACTCAGCTTAGTACACTAGGAAACGATTTATGATCTCGTGGAAGGAAAATCTGTTATGAACAATCCCGATAAACGATCTGTATGGCACGAGGAAGAGGATTTTTGGAAGACATTTGGGCCTGTAATGTTCATACCCCGTCAATGGGAAATGGCCCCGCAACAAATCGATCACATTCTTTCCCTACTTAACATTAAGACATCTTGTCAGGTTCTCGATCTGTGTTGTGGTCCTGGGAGGCATTCTCTTGAGCTCGCACGGAGAGGCTTCCAAGTTACAGGGATCGATAGAACGAAATCCTACCTCGAAGAAGCAATAAAACGTGCAAAGGAGGAATCTCTTTCCATTGAGTTTATCCAGGCAGACATGCGAGAATTTCTAAATCCCAACAATTTCGATTTGGTATTAAACCTCTCTACATCCTTTAGTTATTTTAAAGATCCAAAAGAAGATGAGCAGGTTTTAAAAAATGTTTACGGCTCCCTTAGGCCTGGTGGTAAGTTTTTGATGGAGATGATGGGGAAAGAGGTTCTCGCACGTATTTTCAAAGAGCGTGAGTGGCTCGAATATGAGCCTGGAGTATTTTGGCTAGTTGAACGCAAAACGACGAAAGATTGGGGCTGGATGCATAACCGTGGGCTCTTAATCGACACAAACGATCCGAATAATCTCAAAAAGGAATTTTTAGTGGATCATAGATTATATTCTGGAACAGAACTAAGAAATCTCCTAGTTAAAGCGGGATTCTCCCAAGTTTCTATCTATGGTGATTTACAGGGTGCTCCGTACGATTACAACGCTAAAGAGATAGTAGGAGTAGCTACTAAATGAGTTTACCAACGAGATTTCTTAGTTATGGTTTTTGAGATGCATTATCCTCTTTGATTAGAATGGCTTTCCGAAAATATTGTTTAAACCCCCAATTTTTAAAAAAGCAATTCTACAACCGAATGTTATATCCTCAAAACATCCCCACTTAGAGAAACGAGACGTTATACGACGCGGGGTTCACTTCTTTAGCCGCTCCGGTATCTCCACTCCACTAATTCCTATTAAAAAGTCGATTGCATCAGAAAATGTATAATCCGTTCTGTCGCTTTCCAATTTTAATCGATTTAGAATTCTCCGTGCCTCCGTTTGCAATAGAATGGTTTTTGGCCCAGGAGAGGCTCTCAGTCCAGAATCGTCAGGGGTTTTAGTCTGGATTCGATGTCTTTCCACATCGAATGTTTTTAGCGATTCCTCTAGTTTCTTCCTGCTATTTGTGATCTGTTCATCCAGTGTAATAATAACATCGCTGTATGATTTTACATCCAGCTCATGTTTTGCCCAGCGTAATAACTGCCAAGCCCTATCTGATATTTTGACGTTATGAGCATCTGTGGGCAATTGAAAATCACATCAGAGGAAAGTCACCAATTCTGGATGAATTCAGAGGTTTCGATTATATATATTTTTCTTATGTTACGTATATTTCGTAAGGCTTATAAAGTGTATGTTACGTATATTACTCAAGTTTCATATACAAGTTGAAACCCTCAAAAAACCAAAGAAAGTGAACAAAAATGAGTGATTTTGAAGATTTAGACTTTGATCTTGAGGAAGGGCAAACTCAAGTTAAATCCAAAACTCCAGCCCAATCTAAAACACCTGTATCTGCTACTGGTGCTGGTCCACGAAAGAATGTTTTTTTTAAATCTACCGTGGGTCCTGAACGAACCGAAAAGCTTTCGGTTGGTGAAAATACCCCTGTTCGCGACGTTCGTGACACGTTAGCCAACATTTTCGGGTTGAATCCCGATGACTTCCACCTGTCTCACGCGGGACGTACGTTGGATGAGTCTGCTCCAATCGGAGAATATGGGATTAATAACGGGGATGAAATCCTGTTAATCCCGCATAGTACAGCTGGATGAGGTCAGTAAAAACCTCATTCTGTGCTTTTTTTTTCTCTCTATATTCCACTATGAATTCGTCCATGAGAAACCAATATCCTCCCATGATTCCATCAAAAAACCATTCACTTCTAAATAGGAAGGTTTAAAGTGTACTTCACTCTCCGTTCTCTTAGATACATGTATCCAACCTTGTTTAGTTGGAAAGGTGATTACATGTCTGAAAATGAAGAACGTGAACCCCTAGAAGAGAATGAAGACTTCGATGATATGGAAGACTTGGCAGAAGAAGATACTGAAACTCCTAAACCAGCTCCTTCTCCTGGAATTGATTCCAAAACTCCCACTGGCTCCAAAATACCTCATGGAGTCCGTGTAAATCTATATTTCCGCTCCACGATTGGACCTGGTGAGAAACTCGAGAAACTCATGGTTGATTCAGAAATGCCTGTTCGAGAACTCGCCATAACAGTGGGTCAAATCTTTGGTCTCGATCCCCAGGATTTTCATTTATCTATTTCTGGAAGAACATTGGATCCGGATGACATATTGGGCAACTATGAAATCGAAGACGGTCTAGAATGTCTGATCATTCCGGTATCAACCGCAGGTTAATTATGTAGGGAACAACAGATGAGCCAACGGTCGAATTTCACGAGTGAACTCCTTTCGGATGAGGAAAAACGACGCTTTGATAGGCAATTCCGTCTTCCTGGCTGGAACCAAGAGTTATTGAAACAGAGCACAGTTCTCCTCGCAGGAATCGGAGGTCTTGGAGTGGAAATCGCGAAAAACCTGGCGATGGTCGGAGTAGGTAGGCTCATTCTTGTGGACCTCGACACGATTGAATACTCGAATCTTAATCGACAGGTTCTCTTTGTTGGCGCGCCAGAAGGGAGCTCCAAAGCCGAATACGGAGCCAAGCAGCTTCGTAGGTTAAATCCCTTCATTCAAGTGGAAGGGTATCATACGGCATTACAGGACCTCGCTCCTCAGTTTTATTACGAAGCCGATCTATTTATTGCTGGGTTAGATTCCATTGAGGCGCGATCGGAGCTCAATCGCCGTGCCATCCACTTCAGAAAGCCATTGATAGATGCAGGCACCGCCGCCTACAATGGCCATATCTATGTTGTATGGCCATTCCATAACGCTTGCTTGGAATGTGATCCTTTGACCGAGCGAGAACAGGACCAACTAGGTGCTTGTACTTTAGTGGGTGTTCCTCGTCGTCCTGCTCATTGTATATTGAAGGGGCAGCTAAAATTTGAACAAGACCATGGTCGAAATGCTGACATCTTGCACATAAACGAAATAAAGGAAGTTCAGGCTTACGCAAACTCTCTTCTTCTAGAGCATTTCCCAGGTGTAAATCCATTCACCGTAGATCAGATCATTCAAATTATCGATAACCACGAACCAACAGTGATCACGATAAACACAGTTGTTGCTTCAATCCAGTCTCAAGAAGCGATTAAGATTCTTCATCATTTGCTTACACCTTCTGATGGACAGAAGCTTGGAACGCTTCAACTAAACTACATAATATACAATGGCCTGACGGGGAAGTTTTACGAGATTCCTAAACCGCGAAATCAAGAATGTGAATTGTGTGGGCCTCGTAGGTCTCCCTTATATCGAGTTCGAGCAAAACCAAGCCATTCCGTCGGCAAGGTCATTGAATTTATTGCTAACAAGAAGCAAATCCCTTTTGATTCTGAATTTCCTCCAACAGTTTTTCGAATCGATTCCTCGGAAGTAGATGAAGTCTCCTTAGATTTATCCCTCGAGGATCTCAACATTCGAAATCACGAATCGGTATTAGTAACGGGGTTTGAGAATGTCCCCGAAATATATTTGAATTTACAGTACAAATAGGAGGTTTACCCCAATTTCAATTCGAATAAAACGCATCTCCAAAGATTATAATCAGCTGAAGAAGCTGTACAAAAGCGGCACAATAAAACAGCTGAAAGCCTTCCCCGGACCAAAAAAATCTGTTGAACATCTGGCTCTGCTACTTGAAGGGCCTAAAGGGACTCCCTACCAGAAGGGTAAATTCAAGCTTGAAATCAAGTTCGGAGGAAATTATCCCTATGTACCCCCATTCGTCCGTTTACATACTCCAATCTGGCATCCTAACTTTTGGCCTAAGCCTGATGAATATAAAGGGAAACGGAATATTTGTTTGGCTCTCGTTGACCCCGATCTAGTTGGACGGCCCGATGGGTGGTCACCTTCCAAAAATATTACCACGGTGATTCATTCCATCCTTGCAATGTTCGATGTGGATGCCGCATATACTAACCCTAGGGATGTTTTCAATAAGAAGGCCGCCGTAGAGTACTTGAATAGTCCTGAGAAGTTTAAGAAAAAAGCTCAAGAGATTACAAAGAAATATGCCAACAAAAAATGGTAGCATCTGTTCTGCAAAAAGGTGAAAAATCATAGCTAAAGAACCAAGACGTCGAGGCCATGGTCCTAGTACCTTTGAATTCTTCCTGCGAGACGTGTCATTGATGTTCGACCCCAAATTGTCAACTATCACATTGAAAGTCTCTACCCCTGATAAATCACTGGAACGGGCATTATCTAAGGGATCATACCCTAGAACACCTTCGGTCATGACCCTCCATTCCGATGAAGATCGATCTCCTCCAGCTACGCGGACGGATACAAAACACAGGACAGATGATGTTGTAACTGATTTGGACGCTGATTTAGGTGAACTTCATGAGCCACCTCGGGTGAAACTTAACCTTAAAGCATATCTAAAGCTGGCGCTTCATGCTTTAAAGTATGCTAATGATTCTCTTCCACGCTCTGAATGGGTAGAGGTCATTGGCCTTCTTACGGGACATGTGGAACATCCAAACACCCCTTTAACATGCTTGGTGATTACGGATGCCTATCCAATTGGACACGGTACAAATGTCAATGCTCAAATCCAAGATCCGCAAAGTATGGTGAAAGTTTATGAGGATGCGGTGAAGGAAGGGCACCGGATTCTCGGGTGGTATCATTCTCATCCATCCTATTCCCCTTTCATGAGTAAAACGGATTTTCAAACCCAGGTACGTTACCAAAGGCTTGGCAGTCAAGGTTCTCATTTGGCAGCTCCCATCGCTTTGGTTATTGATCCGACCGAAATTTCCTCCTCTTCTTATGGATTTAAGATTTTTCGATTACGGAAAGATCTACGGACGTGGGAGGAGCCAAGTTTTCGAGTTTTGAATTGTCCCTTAGAAAGTCTCCCCCAAATGATCCAAACCTTGTTACCTTTAGCAGAAGGTAAAACGATGTTTCTAGAATATGACCACGAATAATGGAGTTCAGAATGATTGAGGTCGTGGACATCGGGTGATCAAACGGAATACCTACATCGGTGTGTTTGTCATTGGATTTGTCTTCGGCATTCTTTCCCTGGTCGTGGGGCAGCCTCAGAACGTCGCATTGACGTTCTTCTTTCTCACCTTTATTACCCTTCTCCTGATTAAACTAATAGATGAATGGCGGTATTTTAGGTCATATAACGCGCCATTGGCCTCTGCAACCTTCCTTGTGATTCCCACTGTCATAGGGGCGGGGGGAAGCCTCTTGGCTCACCTGGCTTCCCTTGGGATTAATGATATGTTCCAGACTTCTCTTTTCGATATGTCATTAGATTTAAGTTTTCTGACTTTAGGTCGCGTAAGGATTTTCTGGAACCTCTTTGGTTTAATTATCGTGATCCCATCAATGGGAGCGCTGCTTATACTTCTTCGCCGTTATTATATTGGCCAGTATCCTAAATTTTTTATAAATCGACGTCCATTTCCGAACGAAGCGGTGATTATTCATAATTTTACCTTGGTCATCATATTCTTCCTTTATTGGATTGAACAGGGATTAATTGAATTTGGGGGCTTACTGTTTTGTATCTTAAGTTTGGGTTTATTTATTCAACATTATATACTGAAAATTGTTCTTGTTCCGTTTAAACGGGTTCCTCGTACCCGACAGACCTCTTCTCGGACGATACGATCGAGATCATCAAGAGATCGTAGATCAATATCAGAACGGCGCTCCTCACAACCCAGATTATCATCAGACACTCGAAGTGCTGCTTCTCGGATCCAAAATATCCGTCGGGATGTCCGTGTGGCTCCCGGATTACAGGTACAGACTGCCCAACAGAATATGGCGAAAGTAACAAGAACTAATTTGTCTAAATATGTCCCTATGGGAAGAAATATTAGCAAAGATGATTTTAGATGTATCTTTTGTTATGAGTTTCCAATAGAAGATCACAAAGATGTGGTGATCTGTCCACACTGCAGATATCCTGCACATGGTAATGAATTTCAGAAGTGGATCGCAGTAGCAGGAACCTGCTCGCGATGTAACAAACGCCTCTCCTCTTCTTCCGCTATTCGAGTGTCAGGACGGCAATATGCCCAGATAATCAAATTATATAACAAGGGAAGGTGAAATGCTGTCAGAACCGGATGACTTCAATAAGAAATCCATTATAATGGATCTGGTTTCTGTCTAGATGAGAGTGGAATCAAGTTGGTGACTGCCCAGTTTGGTAAACGTAGGTATTTTATTAGTCAAGAATATATTTGATTTAACCCGCACTATCGAAGATTGATCCAGAATACCCAAATAGATGACATTACCATGGCTGCTCGTCACACACTCGCCTCTTTTGCTTTTTTATTAGGGATTTCGGCCACTGTATTCTTCTTTATACAACAACAAGATGAAACTGCCTTGGATTTGTTGTTTTTAACTCTTTACGCAACAGTCACAATATTCTATTTTTTACGTATGTTTTTTTATCTAGATCATAAAGCCACGCTGAATGAAATTTATTTCCTCTCGCTAGCTAATATCATTCCTTTGTTAGTGCTTTTTGTAGCACCGATGTTCCCCCTGGGTCGAAACTCCATGCTTTCCTTTGTTATCAATGTTCTTCCGGGCAATGAAACAGCTACCCTCTCGATCGGGCTGGCCTCTATTTTGGCATTCCCTTACTTGGCTGTTTCTTCCGCATTGTTAATCCGTAGTTTCACACGATACCAATTCATACGCATTACCGCCCAATCCCAAAGGGGTCCTAGTGCAGAGTGGACTGCCATAATTACATTCTTTATTTTCGGGACATTGTTTCTTATGGTGGGTTACTACTACTCACATGACCTGATTGGCGTTTTATATGGACTGTTTTTCCTGATTTCTGGAGTCGGTTTCGTGATGGGGAGATAATCTCGCTTTTAATTTTCCCAAAGTTATTATATTCCGTTAAGGTTTTAAAAAGGTACGACTATACCTAATTTAGATAGGATTTTCACTGGTTTAGTCCGATCAGGTGGAGCATCAATGGGTTTAAGAAAATCAAAGAAAATTAAAGATAAGATCCCCAAGGACTCCATTTCAGAATTTATCAAAGAAAAGACTCCTGATTCCAATTCCTCAGCATTTATCAAACATAAGACCCCTGATTCATCGTCAAAGCTAAAAGGATTCGAAATTCCACCCCCACGTCAAGATTCGATCGCAGATATTCCCAAGGAGGAGCCTTTCATTCCCTCTAGGGAGGGTTTTAGGCCAAAAAAATCAAGGAAAGAAGAATTTGTTAACGTTACACCCCCAATCATTCTTGAAGACCCTATCCCAAATAATGAAAGGTTATCTGAAAAGAAATTCAAAATTAAAGAACAAGCTAACACTAGTAGCGTTTCCCCGCCAAAAACTGAAATTAAAGCCAAACGACCTCCCTCTAGAGCGGGAAGGAAAAATTCAGAGACGAATGGGGTGAGAAATCAGCCATTACCTCCTAAAATCAGTGAAAAGACTCCAGGTACCGCTTCTAGGAGAATTCATCCAACAAAACTGGGTTCCGCTAAATCTAAAGTTAAGAATAGGGTGAACAGACCACCTCCCGTCACGGATAAAGATAAATCAATCCCAAAGAATCGAATCAGGCGATTACCACCTACTCTTAAATCTAAAAAGAATGCAAATCAGCAGCCGCCTCAGAATATAAAAAACAAAACTCCTGGTAAACAGAAAAGGTCGCCTCACGGAACGAAAACCAAAATCCCCAAGAAGACAGTAAATAAGCGTCCTCCACCATCAATTCGTAATAAAACTCCATCAAGAAAGGATAAATCCCAGCCACCTCTTACTTACAAAGAAAAAATTCCTAAAACTATAATTAAACAGAAAAATCCTAAATGAAATTACTCTGGCTTCAATTTCGTGATTTCAGAATGTCAGGCAAGATCCAGGTAAAACATATACTTATCAAAGGGAGAACCAAGGCGGAGGAACTAATCGAACTGATTAATACTGGAGCACAGTTTGAACAAATGGCCCGCGAGCACTCTTTGGATTCTAGTGGAAAAAAAGGCGGAAATATTGGATTCATTACACGAGGAAAAACAGTTAGGGAATTTGAAAAGGCAGCTTTTGCCCTGAAGAAGGGCGAGATGACGCAAATTCCTGTTAAAACTAAATATGGCTGGCATATAATCAAACGGGTCAAATAAGATCAGGTAATTTCAACCAGATAGTAGATTTCTTCGCAAATAAATTCCTCATCAATGCATAACCTTACGGGGGCAGCCCTTTTTATCTAGGTGAGGAAAAAGTATAACCATAATACAACTGGCAATACATCCAGCAATGAGATCGTAATTATCCCGAACATAAGGAGTTCCCAGATCGTGACTTTAGATTCAGAGATTCGCCTCTCTCTGCAGCGAATTGAGAATTCTCTGCAAAATAAACTCGAGCTCCGGGACTTTCGAAATTTACAGTTGGCAAAAGCCTACCTGGAGGAAGGGCAAGTGGCAACTGCTATGCAATTTCTGAAGCGGATTGACCGTTATATAGCGCCGACGACGCAGCAAGTTATCGTGCAAAGTTTATTTGTACGTGCCCTAATTTTGGTTCATAATTTACAGTTCACGGAAGCCCAAGCGCTACTCGTTCGATTGCGTAAAATGAAAGGTGAAATCTTTAGACTAGATGACGAATTGGAAAAGGACATTGAGAAAGTAATTCATGATATTAAGATTCACCAACAAGCCAGCATTTTGCGAGAACGCGCAGAAAGTGAAGAGGCCATGGAAAATTTCCGTGGAGCCACCGCAGAATTGCTTAATCAGTATCTGGAACAAGCCCGTAGGCTATTGAAATGATTTGAATCTGAAATTCATCTTCCTTTTTCGCGGTATGCCGTCACTTGTCGAGGAGAGAAACGATTATCTGTATAATCTTCTGGGTAAGCTCCTCCTCTGTTAGAACCTCTGTGTCAATCCATTCGACCCGACCGATTTGATCCATTTTGGTCAGCTGGAAATAGTTCTTTCTTACTAGCTTTTGGAACTGCGCGAACTCTAGCATATCTTTATTTTGCTTTTTATCACGATGCGCAATTCGAGACTGGCCAACTTCTACTGAAACATCCAAAATAATCCACAAATCAGGTTTTCTGGCGAAGGCGTTTCGTTCGAGAATGTCAAGCGGAGAAAATGCGGGAAGAGCCCCCTGATACGCTGCGTTTGAGAGATAATATCGATCTACCAACACGATCTCTCCTCGTTCCAATGCAGGCAGGATATTATGCTCCAGATCCCACTTACGATCCTTCAGATATAATTCTAATTCCTCTTCAGGTAGGGTTTGATCCCTATGTTTCTTTACCTTTTCTTTTATCATTCGATAATAGGGGGAATTGTGGTTGGGTTCATGGGTCACCATAACTTTCATACTATGATTGGTTCTCAGACGAGCTGCTACTCGCTCAATTTGGGTCGTCTTTCCTGAACCGTCAATGCCTTCAAACACAATTAGAAGGCCAGTAGACTGTGGACACACAAGGAATCACTCATTAAGCTCGGGAGGTATTTGTATTGGTAAAAAACCAATTTAAATAAAAATCGGTTACTTATTGCTAGTATCAAACGGAGAACGCGTGTCATGGCTATTCAAGACTTTACGATAAATATCTATGGAGCGAACTGGTGTCGTGATTGTCGTCGGATAAAAAAGTACCTGGGGGAACAGCGCGTACACTATAATTGGTTTGATATAGAGATCCCAGGTGTTGAAGGAGAGAATGCTCTGAAATTTGTACTCGAGGCAAACAAAGAAGTTTATGGTATCGATAAAAGACAGATTCCTGCGGTGGAGATCCTTAGAGACAAACAGAGAAAGCTATTTATCGAGCCTTCCAACCTTGAACTGGCGGAAGAGCTTGATCTCGCGACGAAGGCCTCTAAGGAATTTTATCATGCCATTGTAGTTGGAGCTGGACCTTCTGGACTCACGGCCGCGATTTATTTGGCCCGCGACGGTTATGATGTCCTAGTTATTGAAAAATCTACAGTAGGCGGGCAGGCATTCATTACAAATAGACTAGATAATTTTCCAGGGTTTCCTGAAGGGATTACAGGTGAGGATTTTGCCAAAAACCTCCGAAAACAGGCAGAACGATTTAGTGTGGAGATCTTGGTTCCCGAGGAGGTGTCCACGATCGAACCTTGTCACGAGGATGGTAATTTTCAGGAATGTCTTTATAAGAAAGTTTACACCTCCTCGGGGAAATCTTTCCACACCCTTGCGGTTTTAATCGCCACAGGATCTGAATATCGTCAGTTGATAGTTCCTGGATATGAAAATATCTTGGGGGTGAGCTTACACTATTGTGCTACGTGTGATGGCTATTTTTACAAGGATCGGGAAATTTTTGTCGTTGGAGGCGGAAATAGTGCTTTTGAAGAAGCAATCTTCCTTAAAACGCAATATGCAAAACGTGTCACCATCATCATCCGGAGTGGAGAACCCCGTGCTTCTCTCGCTCTTCAGGAAAAGGTAAAGAGTATTGATGGGATTGATATCTGGCTAAATAGTCAAATTAAGGAACTCGTGGGGGAGACTAGCTTGGAAAAAGTCCTTATCACCCATACAGACAAAGGGGAAACCCGAGAATATCAACCCGATGGTATATTTGTTTTCATCGGCCTTTCACCCAACACACGCTTTTTGAATGCGATAAGTGTAAAACTTGATCCAAAGGGCTTTATAATCACCGACGAAAAGTTACAGTCTTCTATCGCTGGAATTTTTGCAGCTGGAGATTGTAGACTTGGATCGACCAAACAAGCGGTCGCAGCAGCTGGAGAAGGGGCCGCAGTAGCGATTGCAATAAGAGGATTCTTGGAGAAAAATTAGGAAAGAGAACGGATTGATTTTTGCGCGGGTATGTGGTATTTTGCTCATTCTAGAAGTTGAGCTACCCGCGTGTTAGAAGCGTCACATCATCTCTTTAAAGGAAATTCAAAGCTTCTGTAAAAAGAAAGAATTTAGAAGAGATGCCAATGACACCAAAGATATCTCAACACAGTTCCATTCCCGATCCGAATCAACTTTTTTCAGCCATAGAATGGTTGAACTATACTGGTCCCGTTACTTCTAGAGAGGGACTAAAGCTAAGCACATCTAAGGAAGCAGACAAAACAAACCAATGATTTATCGCCTTTTACACCGCAAAGAAGGCGCTCTCTTCTTCCTTTCCTTCATATTGGGGGTTCATACAGAGGGTTGCTTTTCGGTTGGTTTTCCAGGATCTCTTCAATTTTCGCCAACACATCCGCGGAAATTTGTTGACTCGACGCTTTTACGTTTTCCAAAACATGCTCTGATTTTGTAGCCCCAGTAATGGCACAACTTATTGTATCATGTCTTAGAATCCATGCTAGCGCCAATTGGCCAACAGTTAATCCCAATTCAGAAGCGATAGACTGTAATTCCGCTACTTTCCGCAGATTTTCTTCCGTCATCACTCTTTGGAGCTGTTTGGAAGCTCCTCTGGTTCCTTCTGGGATGTTTTCGCTGTATTTTCCCGTTAAAAGACCGCCTGACAGCGGGGACCAACAAACGATACCGATTCCATTCCTCCTGCATGTCTCTAGAACGTCCAATTCGATGTATCGGTCCAGCATATTGTAGCGGGGTTGCTCTACGACGGGTGGATGACATCCAAGATCTTTTGCCATCCAAACTGCACGCTCCAGTTGTACCGCGGGCCAAACTGAGGTTCCCCAATAATGGACGGCACCCTGTTCAACAAGATCCGACATAGCTCTTATGGTTTCTTCAAGTGGAGTATTTTTATCAAATCGATGGCAAAAATAGATATCAAGATAATCGGTTTGCAGACGATCTAGCGATGATTCGACGGATTCCATTATATGTTTACGACTTAATCCACGATCATTGACAGCCCGAGACATGGGCCAGAAGACCTTGCTACTAAGAACTAGATCTTTCCGATTGTATATTTCCTCAATTAAAATCTCTCCAACCACCTGCTCCGCGTTACCACGCGCATAAACATCAGCAATATCAATGAAATTAATACCCTGCTCGATAGCTGTTGTAATACAAGGTTTACTGGCATCTTTTTCCAATGATCCTCCATAAGTCAGCCAAGCACCAATTGCTATCTCGCTAATTTTCAATCCAGTCTTTCCTACGCGACGATATTCCATTGAAGAATCAACACCTTTTCACCTATTTTAACTATTTACACTATTTTTGCTCAAGTTCTTATACCCCCCACTCACGATATAGCAAGTTAAAATTCTGCCAATGATCCTTTTTTCTGCGCTGACCTAATCATTCTGTTAAAAATGGCCAATCCGAGAAAAGGAAAGATTAATCCGGAAACTCCAACAAATAATATCTGAAATGGGAGAATCGACGCAGTCGGAATCCCTAGAATTTCTCCCACAAACTTTGATATGACAGGTTCGGTTGTTCCCGACAAACTAGAACGTAATAGGTCAATACCATAGGATGGGGGCATCAATATAGAAATAAAAACCCCTGGCCCCAAGATATCTAAGGGTAGAAACACTCCTGAGAAAATTAATAGAGAAAACTCTATTAAACCGAGTAATGGTTGCATCGCTTCTTTGATTTTGAGCGCAAATCCTGCTAAGGCAAAAGAGACTCCTACTATACCCAAGAGAGTTGAAAAGAAGTATAGCCAGAGGGGTAAATTTCCAACCTGGATTTGGATATCTCCGATGAAGAGAATAGTGAGTACATATACGAGTGGAGTAAAAACTATCAAGATTAAAATTGTGTATACCACACGTGAAAGCATATTCGCTAGTGAGGAGCCCGGAGATAGATAGAGTGATTCTAGCGTACCCGTTATTTGTTCACTTCGAAGTGATTGGCCGATTACATATAGGCCACTCTGGATAAAGAAATATATCAAAAAACCGAGAAATAAACTTGTACCTGAAAGGATCTGTGTACCTCGGAGGAATTCTTCTTCACCTGTGGGAATGAAAGCCTTAGCGGCAAAGACAAAGAAGAAAACGATGAAAATCATTTCAAGAAGATCTGAAATGACTGCGATTGGATATCGAGAACGGATAGTCAATTCCTTCTTTGACATGGCGACTAATTGACGCCAAAATGATCCTGATGACCTGACTTGATTCAGAGGTTGGCCTAGAGGTGTCGTTACCATCGTGAATTACCTCAATAACTTGAAAAGCCCTCTTGTTTTTGAAGTCCTTTCTCTACTCTGGCAAAGAGCCGGAAAGCGAATATAGGCACCAAGACTGCGAAGAGAAGGATTATCCCAAAATCCAAATAAAAATCAAGGAAATAATTCGCGTCAAAGAGGACCGCTCTAATTAAATTGTTTACCCAAGTTATAGGAATAATCAAACTAAGGAAATGAATTAGGGGGGGAAGAACTGTTACAGGGAAAAATACTCCAAGAAGAAAACTGAGGAGGAACGTTGTAACATTGATGAGTGAATCCACATCTTTAACCCTGAGAACGGCAGCACCGAAAATGAGGGAGAGCCCGAAAAGTGGAATCATTCCTACGAGATAAATAAAAAGCGCAAGAAGCAATGTAGGTTGTAAAAAGGTTGAAAGGGAAAGTCCAAATACAATACTCCCCAGAATCATTGCCGCGAAGAACGTGAAACTGTTCCGAACCATAACATAAGATGATGTCCCCACAAGAAGCCAAATTCTACGGGTGGGGCTTGCATAAAGTGTTTCCAGTGTTCCTTGCATCTGCTCACGGCGTAACCAATATCCAAAATTCCAAAAGGAATTCGATACCAAGTTAAAGAACAAGGTTCCCACCAAAATATAGCCAATGTAGTTCCCTGTCCCTGTGATCGCTTTAAACTGTATTTGTGCTTCTTCGGCTGTCCCAGCAATTGATACTCCCATTAATATTGGAAGAGATGCAACCATCACGGGTACAATGATGGACATGATAACTTGGCCACGATAACGAGTGTATATTCGCAGTCGAGCCAAGAAGACCTGCCTTGTTACTTGAAAGTTAGAAGAAAAACTTGATGAATTTACTCGTCCAGATGAGAAATTCTTTGTCAATGACACGCATCGTACCCTCCTTGATTAAATTTGAACTGAAGTATCTTTGGAAAGTGATCGTCCGGTGTAGTTAATGAACACATCCTCAAGGGAAACTTCTGTCGGGTTGATAAAGCTGATACGCCCGTTAGAGCTTGTGATAATATCCAAAATTCCAGACATACGATCCTTGGCATCGTCAACTAGGATAGATATTTCTTCTCGATCTCCTGGACTAATAACCATAGCGGCCTTGCGAACCCCTTCCATTTTTTGGATATTTTCAAGGAGATGTTCCCCTTCAGGAAACGTTCCTTCAATGGCAATTACTTCATCTTGACTTAGGGATTCCTTCAATGTATCTGGAGTTTCAAAAGCAAGCTTCTTCCCTTGGTCAATAATCAGAACCTTCCCACTACCATTGGAGGTTAATTCTTCGATTTCGTTCATAATGTGACTGGAGTACAGAATAGTCTTCCCAGCTTCATGAAGCTCCATGACAAATCTTCGGAGTTCTCTTCCACCTTGTACGTCCATAGCAATGGTAGGTTCATCCAGAATAAGAATAGGAGGATCTGACACGATTGCTCGAGCAAAAGCGAATTTCATGCGCTGGCCCGAAGAGTAAGTCTCCACAGGACGATCTGCAAAACCATTTAATGCCAGTAAATCAAGAACAGCTTGGATTCTATCCTTCGCTTCTTGTGGAGGGACATGATAAAGGGCAGAAAAAAATTCAAGATTTTCACGTCCAGTTAATTTCCAATATAATCCTCTTTCTCCCATCAGCATAGCGCCTATGCTTGCCTTTATCTCGTTACTCTGATGGGGAGCAAAATTATTGATGAGAAAGTCTCCCGAAGTCGGGAGTAATAGGGTGGTTAAACATTTTATCAATGTAGTCTTGCCTGCCCCGTTTGGACCCAATAGACCAACGAACGCTCCAGCTTCAACATTAAAAGATAGATCATCTAAAGCAACAACACGCCGTTGGGGCTCTCGTTTTCCGCGGAGTTTTTCAAACAGTGATACTTGTTTCTCGAAAATTTTCGTAAGGTTCTTGACTTCAATCATATAATCGGGCACAAGTAGTCCCCCATGAAGGATTTTAAGGAGTGATAGGTGGTCTTGCAACCGATTCTTTTAGGAAATTACTAAGAAATTCGTAAACTTAATGCTCCCCAAATTAAAGAAAAAAGGAAAAAAGGAAGGGATTGACCCTTAATGATCTGTCTCATTCATCCATTCCGTTTCCGGCGAGTAATAGTCACCATTAACAAGGGAACGAAAAGAAAGATTGCCTCGAAGCCTGGAGAGATGTTTGGCTCTGAATTAGTATTGGAATCATCGTGGACTTTTATCAGGAACTTATATTCCATGATACCCTGGTTGGTATGTACCACAGCTCTAAGTGTGAATTCGCCAGTGTGAGGTAATGTGAGGATTAAGGTATAATTCGTCGAGGTTTCGGGGGGAAATACGTTCTCTACAAGATATTCTCCGCCTGCAATGGGAGCTTCACTATCTGCATAAGTGATGTTTACATATGATATATACGTCTCAGAACGGAAACCCGTATAGTAGTGAACGACAACTTCGAAGGTTTGGTTTGCGTTAACTTCCTCGGGGTAATCGACATCTAGAATAGGATCGCCCATTCCGTCATCTGAACTCACGTACCACCAGTTGTCTGCAGACCATTCTAGTCCAGAACTCCAGACATTGAATATTACCTTATGATCGCCGGGATAGATGAAAGTATAGTAGTGTGTCCTTTGCCAGGAAGCGAAGGGATCAAGCAGAATATTATACTCTGAGAAAAGAAGCTCTGTTGGTTGGCCATATGGTTCTATCCATGCTTCCATTGAAACAAACATGGGAGTGTCGAACCAGTTCTGAACAAAGAAATTCATCGGTTTTTCTGTGTCAATCAATGCATAATTTTCTTGTTCAATCCAGACGCTCAGGTCTCCGATTTCCCATATACATGTGGCCCATTCGACAGCTGAACCATCGTCGACTCTGAAATAAACCGTGTACGTTCCCTTATCATTGAAGTTGTAGGATAATATTCGATCCCACCATCCATTTCTGGGGATGAACACAGTAGGGTCATTGAGAAGAGTATCGTTGAATCCTAATGGTGTTTCAATCAAAATTTCTATGTTTACAGATTTGGAGCTGTTCCATTTACTATCGAGAACGAAGCGCATCTCACGTCCTTCACCAGGTCGAGCAACCCAATCCTGCTCAATCCAGAGATCCCAGCGTTGATAGACATAAGAATAATCCGATATCGTCCAGGATTGGTTAGTATCTGCATCCAAAGTGAACCAAACGTAATACATGCCGAGTTCAGTGAAGTTATAACTAGTATTGAATAGCCATATTCCATTTTGTGGAATCGTGGTTTTATTGAGTGACAACAGGGTAAGAGCTGTTGAAGGGGTATCCATTGTGATAGTGATATTGACTTGGGTCGATCGCCCAAAGAAGCTCTGGGCCGAAAATGATAATTCTTCAATGTCGTAGATTCCTGGATTATAAGTTGAATCTATCCAAAGGTCGTAATAACCTTCAATAACAACCCACTCGGAGTTTTGATGCCAAGTTCTCCCAAATTCGTCAGTCATGTTGAAATAAACTGCATAATGTCCTGCCTCTGCAAAGGTATAGTTTTGAAAGAGGGTCCAAAGCGCAAGATCTGTAAAGGTGATGAGGTCTTGGGAGTATATGGTATTGAACGAGCTACTTGGAGTTTCAACCACAACGGAGACATTTGCCAAAATATTTTGATTAAAATGAGGAACGGCGGTAAAAGTCATACCTTTAGTTTCGTTTACTATCGCTGAACTTTCTTGAACAATATTGAGATCAAAATATCCTGAAAGAGGAGGTTTTCCGGGCCTTATCGCCACATCGTCAATTGACCAGCCTCGATACGAATTTACAGAGCCATCGATACTATCAAAAGCGAACCTAATCATGACGCTGTTTAACCAGTTCCAGTCTGTCAAATTAACTGAAAAATGTTCCCACGTAGGGGTGGCCTTGAGAGTTGCTAGGAGGGTCCAGGTAATCCCAGCATCCGGAGAGATATAAAGATCCTTCCGATCATAGTTAAGATTCGACTCGGTGTCACCCCAACTCCAGAAACTAAGATAGATCTGAGTATCAAAGAATGGAGTTAAATTAAGGATTCCTGAAGTTAAATTTCCCGCAGTCCTCGATCCTGTGTCATAATTACCTGTTCTATTATCACCGTACCATGCATAACGGGAACCAGATGGCACATAGTCCAGGGTATAGTTACTTAGAGAGTTGTTTTCAACATGCCATAGGCCCGTCGCTGACCAAGTTGGAATCACTTTTGTTTCAAAATCCTCGAAAAGATCGTCTTCCAGGATCCCTTTTGTCATTTGAGGCGCAGAGGGGGAATGGAGAAAACCTAAAACGGAAAAAAAAAGAATAAGGAATAATATTTTGTGAAATTTCATCATTAGGCACCTCGCAAAAAAAACGTATGCAACTCTAAGTTGCTTTACCTGTCTTCTTTGACCGATATATTAAAAGGTAGATTGAATAATTGTTCCGCAAAAGGGCAATCGCCCCATTCAACACCGTGTATAAATGGAGAAGTGCGAGGGGTAAATCTTTCACCATATGAGAGTAAGATCTTGGTCAAAAAACGGTTCTAGAGTCAAAAATGCCTCCATTAGGAAAAATAGCTGATTAATCTTCGTGCATTATCTTTTTCAAGAAAAAAAGAGCATCTTTTCAATAGTCAAGTTGAGAGTGACGTAGAATTCACATTTGTAAAGGTAGACTTTAAATATCTTAACTGCTGACTGAAGTCCGGTTATCAAATTAATTCTAGCTTTAGAAAAATGAGGTTAATTCCTTGGAAGAAATGTCACCTGAAAGAATAATTGAATGCCCCCGATGTACCCGGCGCTTCCAGAAAGATTCAGGACAAATGTTTACCTGTAAGCTATGTGGCAGTAATAGCGATAGTTGCCAGCATGTCTGTTGTCCCCATTGTGGATATTCTTGGAGTTTGGTCGTAATTCAACCCGATTAGGGTTTTTTTTGCTTTTGAAAAATCAAACAATAGTGATGGTGGACGTTGGCCACATATGTGGTCGGATATCCCCAGATTCCTAGTTTTTTATCCGTCTGGCACCAAATTTGCTCCTGTCTGCGAACATAGAGTTCTTTCATAAGGTTCGAGAAGTCCCAGGCTATCGGGACGAAATTTCCGAATTCATCGCGAATATTTTGAAGGATTACAACAAGGTAGCCTTTTTCTTTCATAAATGGTTTCAGCTTGTGAAATACGCTGAAAACCTTTTCAAGATACTCATTGTACCCTTCTATGTTTCCAATATCATCCTGGAGGTCCTTACTATATACTAGGGGTAATCCCTTCTCTTTACGATCCCTATGCTGAGATTCTGAGCCTCCTCTATGTTTGTTCAGCATACTCCAGTAGGGAGGAGACGTCATACAAAAATCAAATTTGATTTCAGTACCGACCTTTTCCGAATACCGCTCTAAAAGGATATCTAACTCCAACGCGTTTCCTTGCAGAATCGTTTGCTCTGTTGTGCCGAATAGGCTTTTCTGGGCGAGATTTTTCTTTGCGGCCTTGACATATACTGGATTGAGTTCAATTCCAATTCCATTACGTTCGAGCTGTCTACACGCCTGCAAGGTACTTCCCAAACCCAGGAACGGATCTATCACCCACCCATGTTTTTTCGTGAAGAAACTAAGGAATCGGGAAACGAGCTCACTCGGAAATTTCCCAGGATGAGAAAGTTCACTGCTGGAACGTGGCCGAACTTTGAGGGTAAACCAACTTTTTGTTAATTGAACCCATTGCTTTCCTGTTAAATCATTTAGAGTGTTTCTCCGAGCTTGGAGATTTTTTGAATCGTTATTGCTCTCAGGAGTCATGTGGCATCCTGTACTTTCTGGCTGGTACGAATTCGAACGATCTATTCATAGAGAAGTCTGTCCTGTAACGATCTAGTTCAGTCTCCTTTTCATCTTGATTCAAACTCAATCAGGGGGCATTATCTGCGATATTATATCGTGGGATCCAGAAGAAAATATTGCATCCAATTCTGGGAACTATGATAGATCAAAGTTTATGGTTTTAATATGAATGGCCAAACATTGTTTTTTTAAAGGACTTTCTAGCTTTTTGGTCTAGGTCATCAAAACATCTTTGGTGTTCTGATTACCGCAGCTGCTCAAGAGAGAGAGACGCTTTCCAAAATTAATCTGGGAATTTATAAGGTTCAAAAGATGCGTACCTATGAATATATCCAAACGAGTGTGTTTACCGATGATCGGTATACCTTTTCTGGGAATCAGCTGGCAACATTTGGGGAACTGGCTGAAAATGATCTCACAGATGAAGAAATGCAGGGAATTACTCGGGAGATGGCATTTTCAGAGACCACGTTTGTTTTACCCCCCCAGAAGTTTAAATGCGTGCGAAAGGTTCGAATTTTCACTCCAGGACGTGAAATTCCCTTTGCAGGGCATCCTACCCTAGGAACTGCCTTTGTTTTACGTCACATGGGTATAATTAGCTCTTCTGAAGATGAGGCATGTTTGGAACTTGGTATCGGGCCGACTCCTGTATCTTTCCAGGATCCAGATCTGGTGAGAATGAAACAACGTAAACCTGAATTTCTGGATGATTTTCCTGATCGATCGATATTAGCTGAAATCCTAGGGATCTCTCAGGAACAGATCTCAGATGAATGGGCGCCCCAGTTTGTCTCTACTGGGTTTCCGTACCTAATCGTCCCTATTCGGTCTTTATCGGCTATTCGGGCAATCAATTTTAATGCTGCGAGACTTGTTGCCCTACAAAACTTTCCTTCACGGGAACTACTGACATTTTGTAGAGAAACGGTTCATTCTGACTCTGATATCCACGTTCGTATGTTTGCACCAGAAGCGGGAGTACCCGAAGATCCCGCAACTGGTAGCGCAGCAGGGCCTCTAGCAGCTTACCTGGAGTTTCATGAAGTTCTCTCCAATCATCAGAAAGGAACTGAGATTGTCAGTGAGCAAGGTTACGAAATTAACCGACCGAGCCAATTATATGCAACATGCCATTACGATGGGCCGGAAATAACTAGGGTGACAGTGAGCGGGCACGTCCGCCTGACTGCAAAGGGGATGTTCTTTCTTTAAGGAAATTCCGATATTTACCGCTCTAACCAGACTAAACCCGATCCAACACTTTCTGGAGAATCGTAAGAAGATTTTCCATATCCTCCTTACTCACAAATCGATCTTGGGATCGATGAAGCATAGCATTTCGCCGCAGACGTATTTGTTTTAGCTGTTTATTCTCATTCATCGTGAGAAGTTTTTCTCGCAGCAAGCTGTTAACGATTGCTGGCCAGGTCGGATCATCTGTGGGATATGCCTTCCGCTGCCATAAAAGTTGACGAAACAGCGTTTCAGTTGACCGCCAGCTGAAGAGGAAGGTGGATACTCGTTCATCATTTCCAATATCCTCCCAGGTTTCAAGTTTCTTGTTGGCATACAATACATCCAGCTTGATGGATTCGGTTTCCTCTTCGGAATCAACGATTTCACTGATCGCTTCTGTCATACCCTGGCCAAGATAGAACTGGAGTTCCAGTTCTTTCTTCTTTTCTTCAGGTAAATCTAATCGATTAAGCATTTTAGAGTACTGCTCTAGAACAAGGGTTCTTGCTACCTCTTGGCGGGCATAATCACGCATCTCTTCGTTGATATGAGATTCGATAAATTCATAATAGAGGCGCGCAACCAAATCCCAATTTGCAGCCAGTTTGTGGCCGATCTTGTCATCCAATGGAAATCTACGTACTGAATCGAGTTCAATTTGGCGAGTTCGGATTGCAATATCATGGGTGTAGGCCTCTTGAGAGAGGTTGTAGCTACAGATACCAATCAAATTGCCCAAGTTCCTTTTTGAATGGAAAAATAGAGTCAAAGAAAGAATAACAAAGAATCCAAATAGTCCTGCAAAGAATATGACGTTTATTGGGTTTACTATTTGATCGATAAACAGAAAATCTAGGTCGATGGAACCAAAATGCAAATACACTACCGTTATCACATTTAGTAAATTTAGAATCCCAAAAGTTATAGCGAGAAGGAACAATGCTTCCCTCATACTTAGCATACGTTCGACTGGTATATCATCGTTTCGGGTAAAATAGGAATCAATATAACCCCGACGAAACACCTTTATTAGTTCTGGGAGCAATTCCTTGTGAATGCTGGTTTTTAGCTCTTCTTTAGTTTCCTTTTCCAGATCAATCTTCTTTAAGAAAAATATTTTGTCAATATTCTGCCCTAGCACCGCTTTATATTGTTCAGGTGCTCGTGTGATTCTTAGTATAAGATATGGTGATCCAATATATAGAATGAATGCGGGAAAGGCAAGCAGAAAGATTGGTAATAACAAAAAAGACTCGAATCTGTCAGCCATAAATAGAAGGTAGGCTTGAATTAAGCCCACCTCATAAAACAACGGAATGAGGATGCCAAGAAAAAAGCGATTCTCACGTAAAGACATCGAGAATACCAAATGATTCCCCTAGTATCTCCTTCATAAATTTTCTCTGATTTAACTTCGTTTTTCTTCACCCTTACCCAAAGGATAATGACCGATTTTCATTACCAATAAATTCGTTTAAATCGTCCCAAATTAGATAGGGTAATATTAGAAAACGAACGAAATATTTTTTGGGTGGATATCCCAGAATAAAAGGCATTTCTTCATTATTTTGAAGAAATTGAGTAAGATTCATTCTTTTGCAATGTGAATTAATCACACTTCATCAAGGTGGTGAGGTTAAGTGCTAGGGTTAACAAGAACCAGTGCTAGAGTTGACATGAGGCCATCGTTGACTTGGTATATACCCCTCCAACCAATCATAGAACAAGAAACTTAGAGTAACCTTTATAAGACGTACATATATTTTGCCTCGTGTGAGCGATAAAAAACGCTCACGACCAAAAATCAACTACTAAAAACAACACTAGGAGAAAAGGTGTAAAGAAAAATGTCTGGTTTTGCACGTGCACGAGTAGAGAAAGTTATTCGTGATGCTGGCGCTCATCGAGTTTCAGCAGATGCTATCAATCGTCTAAACGAGATTCTCACGGACAAAGGCATGGCTATTGCCAAATATGCCGTTGAGATTGCCAAACACTCTGGACGTAAGACCGTTAAAGAGTCTGATATCCGTTTGGCATCAACAAAATAGGACGATTTTAAACGAACTTCCTCCCTAGGCCTCGGCCTAATTTTTCCCTTTTTTTTCTTTGGATAAGAGGTGCTATTCTTTTCCTTTAATGTTTTTTCCTCCTCCATATCTTTTAAAGTAAAAACAGTCGTATTCTTAAGTTGGTCAAATCAATTGGCCCGATTTGAAAAACTGATTGAATGGACTATTTTGTGAGTTTTGCCTGGTCTGCAACTTGCTGCATGGCCTTCTGAATCTCTTCTGAATTACCAAGATAATAATGAGGTTTAATGGGGTGCATCTCTCCATTAACCCATTCCAGCTCATAAATGAGCGGGATTCCCGTTGGAATGTTTAATTTGAGGATCTCGTCGTTTGAAACATCATCCAAATATTTGATGAGAGCACGAAGAGAATTACCATGAGCTGAAACGAGAATTTTTCTTCCTGCTTTAAGAGAAGGGACAATTGAATCATGCCAATAGGGAAGAACTCGGGCTACGGTATCTTTTAGGCATTCTGTAACTGGTACCTCATCAGGCTTAAGCATTTGATAACGTGGATCTAGTCCGGGATAGCGGGGATCGCTTTTGGTTAGAGCAGGTGGCTGAATATCGTAACTCCGTCTCCACATAAGCACTTGTTCTGCACCATGTTTCTGGGCGGTCTCTTTTTTGTTTAAGCCTTGAAGGGCACCATAATGCCGTTCATTAAGGCGCCATGACCGTTGAACTGGTATCCACATTAGATCCATCTCTTCAAGGACTATCCAAAGTGTGCGAATGGCTCGTTTAAGGACACTGGTATAGGCCAGATCAAAAGAGTAGCCTTCATTCTTCAGTATTTGGCCAGAACTTTGCGCTTCCCGTACACCACGTTCAGATAGATCTACGTCCGTCCAACCAGAAAAAAGACCCTCCCTATTCCATGTAGATTCACCATGTCTGAGAAGGACGATCTTATAAATGATTCTCTCCTCTCCTTTAATCAGTTTTGTATACCGTTTGGTTGTCGTTCCTTATTTCCTTTGTTATTAAGCCCTCTTCGGCAAGTTTATTCAAATAGATAGTTTCTGTGCTTTTCTTTCTACGGGTCCTTCGGGCGATATATCCAGCAGTAACTGGACCAGAATAGCGTTTTAATGCAAGAAAAGTACGTCGAAGGAGTCGGGGAACCTCTGGAAGGGAATCCGCTTCAATGGCGGTAACAGAAGGCAAGGATTCCTTGATTCGATCCTTTATGGTTAATACAAGGCTAATGGTTTTTTCTACAGTTAAGACCTTCTCTTTCTCCCCCCAGGTGGATTTTAATTCGGCCACAATCTCATCCACAGGAATTTTGGAACCATTGATTACTTCAAGAGCTGATGGGGTGATTTGGAAGCCAAGTGCGCGCAATTTGCTTAACATCTCAGCACCATGAATCTAGTTATATCAGTCTCGTGGAAAATGTATCTATATTCTTTATAATTCTTCTTCCTCCATATGAAGTAGGACAGGTAAAATCTTAACCCTTCCCATGGAAACATCTAAAATGTTTCCAAATTGAGCGCTCCTTATGGAGAAAGCTTCTCACTTTCATTAAATGTCGTTAGTCGGGTTCTATCAGGTATGAAAAGCTTCAGTTCGTTTCGTCGGGAGTGTGCGCTAAGAGACAGCGAGAACTGCGCGTATTATAGAAAACCAACTCAGTGTCATCTTCTTAATTGCCCCGTTTTCGCGCCAGACACTCCGAAAAAGACCAAAGTCGCTATCTTACGTAGAATGAAAGATTCAGTTGCGTTTGATCATTCAGATTTTGATTCTATGGCGCAAACTACCGTACAAGATTTGATGAATCATGCTCGTGGCATCCAGACGGAAGGGACCTCCCTTCATTTATCACAGCAGCCAATCCATGCCAAAAAACCCGTTCAACGGTTGATCTGCATGGTTTGTGAGGAACCGATAACTGACGACAAGTTTATCACGATCCGAGATCCAACCAATATCCTCATCTATCTTCACTCCAAAGGGAAGTGCGATGCTCGCTATGAGAATACAGAAAGAGTAAGACAAGAATTTCTTGATAGATATAAACGTTATCAAGAGTAAAGTAAAATTCCAAAACACAAGTCTAGTAAAAATAAGTAGGAGAGGATTAAGAGACATCATAAAAGTC
This sequence comes from Candidatus Thorarchaeota archaeon, assembly GCA_048882505.1. Classification (GTDB taxonomy): domain Archaea; phylum Asgardarchaeota; class Heimdallarchaeia; order Hodarchaeales; family Hodarchaeaceae; genus Hodarchaeum. The sequence goes on along the minus strand of JBHLRO010000009.1, from coordinate 15,692 downwards.
TTGAAAACTTTTAAGATTGTTTTGGTGATTGAAATGACCCCAGTAATCCATTGGAGGCGACCTCAGACTGGAAGATCCGCAGTATATTCGAAGAACGGACTTGTATCATCTTCCCATCCTCTAGCATCTTCTGCGGGAATCGATGTTCTCAAGGTGGGGGGTTCGGCCTGTGACGCAGCTATTGCCATGGCCTCGGTTCTGAACGTCGTTGAACCCTTTTCAACGGGTATTGGAGGTGATGCATTTGCTCTTATTCACATTCCCGATGAACCTAGGCCACGCGCCATCAATGGATCTGGATTTGCACCCAAGAACCTTAGCTACCAACAGCTGACTGAGGAACTGGAACTCCCTCAAATTCCCGTTCGGGGCCCACTGCCAATTACGGTTCCAGGTGCCGTAAGTGCGTGGCAGGCTATTCATGACAATTATGGTCGGCTACCCTGGGAGGATATATTGGAACCTGCAATTCGATATGCGCAGGAAGGTTTTCCTGTATCTCCTGTGATTGCCCACGTATGGAAGGATCAGGTCCCTGTTCTAAGGTCTCATGAGGGGGCCGCGAGAACCTATCTCACACATAAACAGCAAAGCCCCCAAGCAGGCGAGATTTGGAAACAACCTGCTTTGGCTAATACTCTAATGAAAATCGCAAAAGAGGGAAGTACAGTCTTTTACAATGGCGAAATTGCCTTTCGGATCGAGGAATTCATACAACAAGAAGGTGGATACTTACAGGAAGCGGATCTGTCGAATTATGAGGCTGAATGGACAGATCCTATTTCGCTAGAACTATATGACAATCTGTTGTGGGAACATGGACCCAACGGACAAGGACTTACCACATTATTGATCCTAGCCATAGTAGAGGAGCTTGAAATTCATCAGTATCCTGTAAACTCGGCGAAATATCTGCACTGCCTAATTGAAGCTAAAAAATTAGCCTTTTCTGATGCCTTTGCATATATAGCGGATCCGAAGTGGATGGATCCCAATTGGAAAATGCTGTTATCGCGAGATTATGCGCACACTCGTGCATCGATTATAGAAATGGATTGTGTCCAGAAAACAACGTCTCTTCCGTATCCGCTTCTAGGAGAGGATACCGTGTATTTGACCGTGGTGGATGGAGAAGGTTATGCCATTTCCTTTATCAATTCCTTATTTGATGCATTTGGTTCCGGATTAGTTGACCCCCAAACGGGGATTGCTTTTCAGAATCGAGGAGCATGTTTTAACCTTATAAAAAATCATCCAAATCAGTACGAACCAAGTAAACGTCCTTTTCATACCATTATTCCAGCAATGATCACCTCTCTTGATGGGGAGCTGCTTTATTCGTATGGAGTAATGGGTGGTCACCATCAACCGCAAGGTCAGGCACAGGTTTATCTCAATCTCGTATTACACAAGATGAATCCACAACAAGCAATTGAGACCCCCCGATTCCATCATGATCAATATACAGATACGGTTGCAATAGAATCCCCAGTCAATGTAGAAACAAGACTTGAGCTTAGGAACAGAGGTCATAGGATAGTAGATGAGGTAGGTGCAAATTTTGGAGGGGGGCAGATAATTCACTGTGATCCCAAAAGCAAAGTATACTGTGCGGGATCGGATCCACGAAAGGACGGGCAGGCCCAAGGGTTTTGAACACAAAAAACCTGAGTAATGTCGCTACCTTCTCGAAATCGTGAATAACATGAAGCCTAGTAGAATTTTGTCGACTCTCTCCTATAGAGACTGGCTCCCAGTATTTACGATTATTAGATAGACTTTTTAAAAGGTATACCACAACATCTAAACGAAGTGCTCCTGTTGAAGGATGAGAGATCTTCCAAAGGCGAAGCGGAACCTGATCCGACAAAACCTAGTCCGTTGGAACCTAGTAAAACTGATCTCTTTGCGCAAGAAAGAATTTTTTTTCCAGGAAGGATAAGCTTACTGGAAAGCATTGAAGACCAGCTAAAAACCGAGGGTGATGTCTGGATCCATCATGGCTTCCGTGTTCCTTATGAAGACCCAATAACGTTTGAAGATGTCTATGATATACATTATCATGATACTGTTATGATTCCCAGTATTCTGCATACGCTGTTTGATAAGATCGGTGGTAAAAGAACAACAAGCATTGCAGCATTGAGCGGCATGAAAACACCAGATATAATATTGGTACAAGATCCTGCCACCATGAATACGGCCGTATTATTTCAAGGAAATCTTTGGATCACTGAAATTCTTCTTCGAGAAGCTTCCATGCTTGATCCACTACCACTTGGAAGAACAAATGCTGTCACAGATATATTATCCGACCCACAATTAGTCGAAACATCACAAGATGACATCTCCATCGAAATTAACGGCTTTCGTACAAATGAAGGGACAACTCTAAGCCAGATCATAATTCCCCTTGATAGTGAATACCGCCCAAGAATAGGCGGGACAAGAGACCCCGCCATTCGTCTGAAAAATCCCATCCAACATCTTCCTGAAGCCGCCGAACTAGTTCTGATGATTTCTGATGCTGTAACGTCTTCAGCAAAACTCTATTTAGGAACAGTAAACATTCGCTTGCGAGAAGATCGTCCGGCTCCAGAACTGCCAGAAGAAGTTAATATCATCTGTATGAAAATCTACCGTCGATATCTTGACATCATTGAGGTTGGATCTCGAGCGCAACCCAAACAGTTTGGTCTTCACCCTAGTTCTTTGTTAAAGTTTAGGATTTTTAGGACAGAGGTAATCAAGCCAATTAGAACTCTATCAACTCTCCTGCATTTAAACTCGTAGGTCAAAGACAGATTTAGATTAGACGGTTTATACAAGAATTCACTTTTTCCCTGATTGGTGCTCATTAATGACCTTTTTGGCTTCCTCAATCCAGATACGGGTTAAATCCAATCCATCAAGCTCTTCCTTCGCTTTTAAAAACTCCTCCTTTTTGGTTTGATATTCAGCGGGTTTGATTCGGCCGAGTACAAATCCCCGTTCTAGTTCATCAAGTTTGGCGGTCACTATCCCGTCCATGGACTGGAAAAATGTAACCATTGCAATGTCGATTGCATCCATCATTTCAATTCCAGGGATAGTAAGGTGATAAACGAAATGTGGAGTCGGGAACGGCTCAACAGTCCGCTCACAGATATAATTGGATTGAAGCAGTTTCAGATGCTTTTCCACAGCTGGGCGGCTAATATCTAGATTTTCTGCAAGCTCAGCTGGATTTAGGGAATCTTTACTCAGCATTTTTAGGATCTTACGGCGTGTTCGATCGCTAAGGACTTTCATCATTTCTTCGATTCGGAGTTCTAGTACTTTTCTCATTAAAAAACACCGTCCGCTATCCTGCGCGATCAAAAATTCCGGAATTATCTTTTATCTACATCTTCCTTTGATGTATATTACTTATCTTCCATCTTAAAATCCTCATTTAACCGAAGGGTTTAACGAGGAAACTCTCTGGTTTGACGTCCCAACTGATCCGCTTAGGATGTTTTTTATTGTTTCGTTACCCAAGCTTAGTTAGATAGAACAAAAGGTGAATGATGTGTCGCGTAAGGAGATTGAAGAGTTACAAACCTTATTAAAAGCGCTTGATATTAGACTCAAGAACGAAGAAATCACCGAACATGAATATGAGACTTTGAAAATGAAGTATCAATCACAACTCGAGAAACAGATGGCCGTAATTAAAGAGAACAGCTTTTTGAAGGATCTTTCCTATGTATCCATTTCGGGCTCAGGAAAGGTCACGGATTCGTACGTCTCTATATCCGGCTCTGGACGAGTAGAAGGCTGGCGAGGGGGCTCAATTTCCATTTCAGGGTCTGGGGAGATAACCGATGACGAGATAAAAATCAGCGGATCAGGTTCACTTCCTGGTGATATGGTAACTCAGAAATTAAAAGTTTCAGGGGCATTAAAGGTGGGTGGAGCCTTAGAAACTGAGCAGCTCATGAGTTCAGGCTCATTAAAGATTGAAGGGCCATTAACCGTCACGGAAAAGCTTTCTATTTCGGGTTCTGGTAAAATTGAAGGCGATGTTAATGCACATGGCGCGATGGTGAGTACTAGCGGCGCATTAAAGGCGGAAGGAAACCTAGCCTGCAATGAAGCAGAAATGAACGGCTCTTACACAATAGAGGGTAATCTAGACTGTAGTGGATCTTTCCGGTCAGAGCTCAGTGGAAAGAGTCGAATTGACGGTCATCTTTCTGCGGGTGGGGATGTTTATATTGAACAGGATCGTTCCTCGGCCTCTTTAAAGGTAGAAAGTATTTATGCAAAAGGAAAGGTGTATTTGGAAGGTGTTAAAGCCCAATTAGTGCAAGGGACATCAGTGGAACTAGGGCCAGAATGTATTATCGAACAAGTCGAGGAATTAGGATAATACCCAGGCCTCCCTCATATTTTATATTGGAAGACCACCTTCTTCTTCTGAATCAAAAAACTATTGTCTTTCCTTATACACCGAAATGTAATCCTTTATTGTTCTCCCCAGCGATTGGAATGCTTCGGTGACATTGAGTCCAGTTTTTGCTGAAGTATCAAGATAATTTATCTCGAAGGGGATATCAGAAATCTCTTCTTGGGAGGTTTGAATGAACTGGTCGAGGGCTCCATTGTCGATGGCATTTGGCAGGTCCGCTTTATTTCCAAGTAGAATATACGGAATTTCCCTGCCAACATTCGTAAAGAGTTCACGTTTCCAATTGGCAAGATTGTAGAGCGACTCTGGACGTGAACTATCAAAAACGAGAATAGCACCGTGGGAACCTTTGTAATACAAAGCCCTGACGGCACTGAACCTTTGTTGCCCTGCTAGATCCCAAATCTGGAATTTGTACTGTTGACCATCGATATTTAAGTCTTGAACAGCAAAATCCGCGCCAATGGTTAAAATATATCCGCTTTGAAATCCTTTACCGAGAAAGCGTTCTCTCAGTGAAGTTTTTCCGACCCCACCATCACCCAGAAGGCATATTTTATATAGAGGCACTTTGAATTCTCCTAGTTTACACGTTGACGAATAAAACGGAACTTGGGGAGGATTTAGACAATTTTTTTCCGGTTTTCTACCATTGGACTCCAACATTGCCGATATTTGAAGCCGTCTGGGTCTCTGGTGCGAAAATTTAGAAAATGTTCTAATTGTTTTCGGTTGATTTTAGAACCCGTTCTAGCCGCTTCAGGCATTTTGCCTGATATTTTTAATCATTCGCATTTTTGTCTCGAAGAGGAGCTCGCTAAGAGAAACTTTGAAGACATGTGGATTAAGCAAGCGTATGTATGTCGGATCTAAACGCGCTAATTGGCTTTTCACATGAATTTGGCCTTCCTGCCAATCCGTAGGTGAAGTTTCTATTAGTTTCTTCCCCTTTTCCATGATTCGGAAAAGTAAGGATTCGGAGACAACATCTTGTGGCAGTTTAAATTTTTTCACGAGATCAATTGGGTGTCGAATCCACGAATTTTCTGTCGGGACAGCTTCCGATTCGAGACATAAGACATCTGCGATGTATTTTTGGCTTGTCATGTCTTTTATCCGCCATACGTTTTTTGCCCCTGGGTTTATTGTTTTTGCAATGTTTTCACTAACCTTGATCCGGGGTTTTCCATCTAATTCTGTCAGTTTATACACCCCTCCTAGAGCTGCTTGGTCACCCCCTGTTATAAGCTTTGTTCCCACACCATATACTATATGTTTCACAGTTTCCTCCTTTAACACGAAATCTTCCTTTGACTGGGCTCTGTTTCGCGTATCGCGAATCTCATTCACAATAGACGTAATTGTATATTCGTCTAATTCATTGGAGAGCACAATACTGATATCAGGAAAACCAGCCTCTCGAAAAGCCTCGTATACACGGATGGATAAGTAAGCTAAATCCCCTGAATCGATTCTAACGCCAGTTAATTTCTTACCTTTCTTCCGCAGGTCTTTGGCTACCTGCACCGCATTGGGGAGGCCCGATTCTAGTACATTGTATGTATCAATCAGTAATAGGCAATTATCAGGAAAAACTTTAGCATATTCTTGAAAAGCTTCAAGTTCCGACGAAAAAGCTTGTACCCAACTGTGTGCTTGGGTACCGATGGGAGGACACTGCCACATTCTGGCCCCATCAACAAAGGATGTCCCAACACACCCCCCGATCAAAGCTGCCCTGGTTCCGAGATATGCGCCATCGCCTTGAGCCCTACGTAGGCCAAATTCGACCACTTTTCCCCCGCGCGCCGCATAAACAATTCGTACGGCCTTGGTGGCGATCAGAGTTGAATAATTGATGATGTTAAGTAAAGCAGATTCAACTAGCTGAGCCTCAATAAGGGGTGCTGTTACCTTGAGGACTGGAGTTTGTGGAAAAACTATAGTTCCCTCCTTGACAGCCTCTACATCACCCGTAAACCTGACCGTTTCAAGATAGTTCAGAAAGTTTTCACTAAACGTATCAAGACCGGCCAGGTATTCGAGTTCCTCTGGGGAAAATTGGAAGTTTTCTAGGTATTCCAAGGCTGGTGGTATCCCGCATGCGACAGTATACCCTCCGTTAAACGGATTGGATCTAAAAAAAAGATCAAAGGTCGCCTTAACGTTTGATCCCACGGTGTCGAAATAACCTTGTGCCATTGTTAACTCATAAAAATCGGTGAAAAGCCCCCGTTCATTAGTATATCCGAACATTATTGGTTTTTCTCCAGGATGTTCCGTTTAGGTGTCGCTTTAGAGAAAGGAAAGTTTTCAAAAACATTTTGGATATATTTGGTCATTGGTATTAGGGTGTGTTCCATGGAAATTTCCCAAGTTGAACTGGCTGCTGATATTGAGGTGAAGGAGAAAGACGCGTTAATTGTAGTAGATATGCAAAATGATTTTCTACCAGGTGGGGCACTCGCTGTGAAGGATGGAGACACTATCATTCGAGGTATTAATAGAATCGGTGCCCTTTTCTCGAAGAATCTAATCATACTTACTCAGGATTGGCATCCACCTGGTCATCAGTCCTTTGCGAGCTCGCACGAAGGAAAAAAGCCCTTTGATCTGTACGAGACACCAGGCATTGGGCCAGTTTTATGGCCTGACCATTGTGTCCAAGGTACGAAAGGTGCCGAGTTTTCCTCCGAACTAAACACGACCATGGCCAATCTTATCATTCGGAAAGGATATCGTGCGGCAATTGATTCATATTCGACCTTCGTTGAAAATGATAGGACAACACAAACAGGCTTGCACGCGTTTCTAAAGGGCCTTAAGGTAAGTAGGGTTTTTCTGTGTGGTTTGGCTCTAGATTACTGTGTTTATTTCTCTGCGATTGATGCCAAGAGGTATGATTTCGATGTTGTTTTCCTATTAGATCTTACCAAACCTGTTGCATCACCAGAGGATAGCGTGGATAATGCCCTCCGAGATATGATCAATAACAGAATCACCTTTATCCATTCGGAGATACTCTTGTAGTCCCTTTGTACCCGAAAGAAGGAAGTAGGATGCCAGGATGCTTGTTTACTGGATTAAAAGAAGTAATCGTGCACGGTTGGGAGGCGCTAGTAGGCTAGATATATCTGATCTTGGATTTCTATTGGGAACCAACCTAGCTGGGATAGTTTGTTTAGAACAAGATACCCATTCTAGGGCATTGGCCGAAGTACTGGGGGCCTCCTGGTTATATGTTCCCCTGATTTCTGGTATTCCACCAACAAATGCAGAATTGGAGCAGATCGTAAAGTTTGTCTACGATTGTGAAAAAACACGATCCAGAGCACCCATACTTTTTCATTCAGCGATGGGATTGGATCGTCCAGGCACAATACTCGCGGCTCTTCTAATAATTCTCGATGGACTACCTCCTGGTTCGGCCATTAAGCAAATACGTGCCGTGAATCCTTTGGCACTACGTAAACAGACTGATTATGATTTTATAAGCACTTTTAAATATGGTTTTATTAATAAAAGGAATAAGCATTAATATTTTCTCGGGAATGTTTTGTGAGATAGCCCATGACGAATCGAAAAATTACTAAAGGAACTCTTCTAGGGATTATTGGATTTCTGCTCCCTCAATGCTTTTTTATATACACTGGGACTAGTAGCGGAGTAACGATCTGGATATTTCTATCCTTCATTTACACATTCGGATACTACGAGTTTCCTTTCCTATTTGGAACCGAAACTGACCTGGGATTCGACATCTTGAATCCGAATTGGTGGTTTAATCCCAGTGAGATAGCGACCACTGTGAATTTCCTTACAGATGCGGATTTCTATATTCAAGCGTTTGCAACATTTCTGTATGGTGGTAATTATGGCAAATCAACTCTCGATATCAGTGGAATCCTATTTGTTTTTGCGGGAATCTTTGTTTTAGTGGGAATTTTACTGGGAATGAAATCTACTCAACTTTCTGGAATAGTCTTTATCGCTGTTGGCTTGATTTCTCTCCTTGCTGTCTTTTTGGGATGGCAGAACGCAATCAATCATCCATGGTTTGGCGGATTCGTGGACTCTAACTTTTTGATGATTCCTCTTGGCAATATTATTTTAGTATTGGGCGGCGTTTTGAATATCAGGGAAAAGTGATCCCGTCCTATTGCAGGATATTAAAAAAGAAGGATCTTCTCTTCCGAGATCGAGATTTCGAAATCCGCTTAAGTGATAAACAATGGAACTAACAACCCCTGATGCGGACGAAGTCGCTTCTAGATTTTTGGATTGGGGGCCCAGAGCAAGTATGCAATTAGGACGAGTAGTTTATCCTTGCTTTTCTAGGCTGGAGATGAGAGTGCGGTCTTCTTTAGAAATTGCAAGATAATACGTTCCGCTTCAAGCACCTCCGCAATTGCAACACGTTCATCAGCAATGTGAATTGCCTGAGGATCTCCAGGTCCATAGATTACAAACGGAACTGGGTTTTCTGCTTCTCCCACTAAAACGGCGGCATCAGTCCCGTAATTGAGACCGATTATAGAGGTTCGACCTGAACTTTTGTTTATTTTTATGAATTCTTTCACAAATTCATTATCGGGGGAGATGGACAGAGGTGCCATTATCTGTTGCACACAATGTGCAAACTCTGCTGAAGAACTTTGCATCTCAATTTTCAGGTGATCTGCGATTTTTTTTGCAAAATCCCGGGGATTTATCGGCGGAACCAGCCTGTAATCGCATTGTAATTCAGCATACTCTGGAACCACGTTAGCACTCTTACCCCCTTGGATGACTCCAATGTTTAATGTGCTTTGGCCTAAAATGGGATCGCGAAGTTTTGGAAGGGCAGATCGTAGCATAGGAAAGAGATCGGTTATGGCTTCAATGGCATTGACTCCTTTTTCTGGAGTCGATCCGTGTGCAGATCTTCCTCTAGCTTGAATTGTCATCCATAAAACGGCTTTTTCGGCTATTCCCACATTAAGTCCAGTTGGTTCAGCCACCAGAAGAAAATCGGCATTATTCATAATTCCACGTTTTAGGGCATGTTTTGCTCCTCCAAGACCAATCTCCTCATCAGATGTCCCCAAAAACGTGACCATATAACTTAAATCCTTATTTTCAGATAATTGATGGAATTCCCTTACGGCGCTTAGGCAAGCGGCAACTCCGGCCTTCATGTCAGCTGAGCCCCTTCCATATATATATCCATCTAATTCCTGAGCACCTGTGGGATCCTTGGTCCAGTTTGATCTTTCTCCAATCGGTACGGTATCTAGATGACCTGTAAGGACAAGAGAATGAGATGCATCTCCAACAGAGAGAATAATATTAGCCTTTTCCTTATCATAAAAGTCACATTCGGAAGTAATTCCTTCTTTGATTGCCCATTCGTGAATCCATTCCACTATATGTCTGGTTTTTCCTGGGGGATTTTCGGTGTTCCGCTTAACTAATTCTTTCAAGATTCTTATTGTATCTGACACGTTTATCTATGTCTCCTCTGTTTGTTTATGATTTGGGTCAACCAAATCTGTACTTTCTGGATCTAATGATATTTCAGCAAATATAGGGCCTTTATACCCACAGGATTCGCAGTAATAGACGGGTGGCACTATAAAGCTTAGAAAAGTCGGCAGACGTTTAACATCTGAAAAACACACAGGACAGACACTGAAGGTTATGGAATTTCCCTTGGGACGGCGAAGAAGTTGACGGATCTCCAATAGTGTACGGAAAAATGTTTTCATACTATCTTCTTCTTGAATTTCTGAAAGCGTTTTTATTTTTGGTCGCATCATTTTCGCATTGTTGGCAGTTGTTTGGTCATAGATAAAGATAAACAAAAAATTGGGTGCGAATTCGGTGTATACCGAATTTCAGGTTACGGAGCAAGCTTTTTTTATCTATGTTCAAGATTTGAATTGTAACCGGTTAAGAGAAATTTCCAATGAATCCATCGTTGTAGAAAGAAATGGGCCTTCAATATAACTATCTGGCGAAAATCCTGCTGGTTGGAGAATTTAGAGTGGGGAAATCATCTTTAGTCCTGCGCTACGTCGAGGGACGTTTCCCTGGGGATTATATGGCAACCATCGGGGCAAATTTCTTAGTTAAGACGGTTCGTTTGGAAAGAGATGGGGAAATATTCCGTGTTGGGTTACAGATATGGGATATTGGAGGTCATGCACGATCCACTCAAGTTGGTCGAGTGTTTTTCCAGGGAGTATCAGGAGCATTACTCGTATATGATCTAACTAGGAAAGATACGCTTGAAAAACTGCCTTTATGGGTAGAACAATTAAGAAAGTATTCACCTGAGGCTAGGTTATATCTTGTTGGTAATAAAGATGATCTAGAGGAAGAGCGGGTTATTACGCCAGAAGAAGGAAGGAGAGCAGGAATAGATGAACTGGGCGCTGAAAACTTTTTTGAAACCAGCGCCAAAACGGGCCACAGAGTGGAGGAGACGTTCGCGGAACTTGCGGAATTATTAGTTAATGTCCACAGAGACAACCTGGAACCAGTTGAAACAGAACAGGATCTCTGAATCAGCCAAAAAACCTTTTCTCTTCGGCGCGAATTAGTTGGGCCCTAATGATTACGATCAGATCTTCCAGAATATGTTTCTCCAATGCCAAAAGAAAAGAAGTAGGTTCAGTTACGACGCAGCACTCATCAGCATCAGTTCCTGAACGCTGGATATGTCTTCGATAGTTGTCCTTAAGGTATTGGCTTCCTCGGACGATACTTCCCGGTTCGCCTCAAGATACTCTAGTATATCTAGGAACAATCCTTTTGCATAAGGGAAATCTGTTGTTGCTTCAGGCATTGAAGAAAGAGCAAAAGTTAATTTATCTGCTATCGAGGCCTCAGGCACCTGCAAGGCGTTTCTGACGGTCGATAGGTGGATTTGATCATCTGAAATCGATTGAGCAATTGATTTCCTTCTTTCGGCCTCTTGGGCGGCATCATGGTCGAGTACAGGGATAAAAAGTTTTTTGAAAAATCGTACTAACCGGACAACCCGACTCATATATTCAATCGCCTTCTTATGCTAGCTATAAGAAAAGCACGATAAAACCTTTGTCTGTTATGTTTTCAATCAAAAGGCTTTAAAAATCACAACCCTTTGATCTTAGTAAAGTCACAAACTGGATTCTGATATATTCCTTCCGATTTATTCTGATAAACTCATTCTTTCCTGCAACTACCCATCATTAATGTGTGAACCGAGATGAGCCATTCTGAAGCCATCGCCGGCGTACGAGTAAAACGGTTTCTCACACTTGCTATAATGAAACTAGCACAAGCTCTATTAAATCAATCGAACACACCTGAGACCCGACAACTCTTAGAAACAACTATACTCGATTTAGTTAAATCTTCATTTGCTCTTGCATCCACTGACAACCCTCTTTCGCAGGCCAAACTTTTTTTAGGGTCCTTGGGCTTTTCTCCATGCGAAGTTGAATGGGTTGAGGACGTAAGGATTGGGAGAGTTCTCCTTGGAAAAGGACGTCTGTGGAAACCGACAAATGATCAAGAAATGGAATTAATGAAGCTGCTACTGCTTAGTATAATCAAAGGGATTGGGTATTCTTTCCTTAAAACCAAGGTTCGGGCCGATTTCATAGAAGAGGGTATGATTCCACCCCGTTTCAGCTACGAAATTCAGTTTCGAGCATCAGAGGATGTTTTCGCTGAAACAATCCATAAAACCCGTGACGAATCCGATCAACCCGAGGAAGAATCTGATGTTTTGCTTTCAGCTGGAGATCTACTTTCCCCGATACTGGGAACTGGAGTTCGCATTCAAGATGTAACCCGATATATGGTCGAGGCGACTCGAGGTGTGATCGAAGAATTTAGTCCTGAGTTGCTGAACAGACAAGATATCAGGGCCTATCCACTTAAACTGGTGGAGGTTTTATATCTAAAGTTAGAGGGCAGCAGCAAAGAAGAGCAGTTTAAATACGCCCATGCTCTTGGATGCGAAATCGCAAGATTAATACGCTATGAATTCCCCAGCCTTAAAAATCACCAGATTTTGAAGGGAATAGGGTTACTTCCGCCAGAAGAGATCGATGAGCTTATGTTTTATGGGAAACACCAAACAACTCCTGAGTTCTGTAGATTCCTAGGTTATATCTGGAGCGGATATGCGTCCGAGGTATTGGGCAAGCAATTCCAAATGTCCGAGGATCCCTTGTGTGACCAGGGAGGACGTGGCAACTGTATTTTTACCCTGGATGAAGTTCCTCACTAAAGAAATTCAATAAGGACTGACTTTTATTATCGGGAGGTTGTACTTAATCTCCAGACTCTCATTTCTTGGCCCACCTCAAAATAATCCGTGAAATCCTTTTAGCAAAAAAAAAGAGAGAAAATGTGATTATTGGTAACTGTTCCATTTCTCTTCTAGGTTAGGATCTTTGAGAGTTGAGATGATGTATTTCCCCATTTCCTCACCAGTAGCTCCATTCTCTCGTCCAGTTACCGTCAATTTCCTCTCAAATTGTGAACAGATCTCGATCGCTTTGTCTAATTTCTGTGATTTTTCTGTAAAACCAATATGATTTAGAAGCATTGATGCCGCTTTGATAATACTTGTAGGATCCGCATAATCAATTCGACCTTCTTCAACCATTCTAAGAGCTGAGCCATGAACTGCCTCGAACATAGAATATCTTTTGCCAATGTTGGCAGCTCCAGCAGTTCCCAGGCCGCCTTGAATCTGTGCGGCTTCATCAGTTACGATGTCACCATACAGGTTGGGTGCTGTAATTACCCGGAAAGAACTTTGTCGCGCTGGATCAATTAGTTTCGCTGTCATGATATCAATATACCAATCATCCCATTCCACTTCAGGATAATCTTTGGCTACTTGTTCCGCAATTGCTAGAAATTTGCCGTCTGTTTTTTTCACGACATTGGCCTTGGTAACCACGGTGACTTTGTTGATCTTATTCTTCCTTGCATATTCAAACGCGGCACGAATTATTCTGTCACTACCTTGGTTTGTAATAACTTTGAAATCCATAGCTAGGTCGTCTGAAACTTCTATACCTTTGGAGCCAAGGACGTATGCCCCCTCAGTATTTTCACGGTAGAACATCCAATCAATGTTTTTTTCTGGAACTCTAACTGGTCTAACATTCGCAAATAAATCCAGTTCGCGACGCATGGCTACGTTTGCTGATTCAATGTTAGGCCAAGGAGATCCTTTCCACGGGGTGGTTGTTGGTCCTTTTAAAATGACATGGCACTTCTTCAGTTCTGCTAAGACATCATCTGGAATTGCTTTCATAACTTTAACCCGGTTTTCGATGGTCAGTCCTTCTATCATCCTAATTTCGACATTACCGGACGCTATTTCTTTCTCCAGTAGGAAATTTAGGACATTAACCGCATGCTCAGTGATTTTAGGTCCAATACCATCACCACCACATGCACCGATGATAATGGGGTGAAGGGTACTATAATCTGTCCAATCAGGTTCGTTTTTTAGGCGTTCGACACGTTCGAGTTGCTCTGTGACAATTCCTCGGAAGTGTTCGATCGCATTTTCTATTACTTCGTTATTCATATCAGATCGCCATTCTAATCTACTGCATGTATTCTTAGATACATCTCACTTGCCGTGATTCTTAGCTTCTGCTGTCTACAATCGGTATCACGGCCAAGAGGCCTCCACCTTCTCTTATGGCTGCCCTGTCAAAAGAATTGTGGCTTACAAGATAGTTATATCAGGGAATTAGTATCATTTGAAATCCGTTATTCTGGGTTTAAAGGCCAAAAGCATGCCCTTTCCTTAATCCCTAATAAAGGGGAAAGATGGCTCCAGGGAAAAGATTAAATGAAAAGAATGTTGAACCTGCTCACTTTTACATTCAGCGTTATAATGATTCGACTAAATAGAGTAACGTGATAACGGTTTCTTGTTATTAATACGCCTTTTTATGTTATTACGACGCCCTCTAGGGTTATTCTTTGTTTTAAGTCGATTTGTAGGTATTTTTTGAATCTTCGGTACCTTTCCCTTTTGAATCTCATTTCTACTATGTTGGAACAACTGAAAAAATCTCTCATTGTCTCTTTGGGAAACTAGTGTAATCGCTTTTCCAGTCTTGCCTGCTCGCGCGGTTCTTCCGATTCGATGAATATACTGTTTTCGATTCTCTGGGAGGTCGTAATTATAAACGTCCGTTACTTTAGGAATATCCAATCCTCTGGCAGCGACATCGGTCGCTACTAAAACTTTACTTCGGTGATTCTTAAAATTGGATAATCGGCTTTCCCTTGTTCTTTGCGAAAATCCGCCGTGTAGTGCCGTTGCGGATATACCCGCTTCATTCAGATTGTGAACCAAAAAATCCACATTTCTTCGTGTGTTACTAAAGATGAGGGTAAGTCCATCCCCATTTCTTTCTTTTAATAGATGTGCAAGCAATGAGAACTTCAGAGAATCGTTTACAGGGCCAAAATAGTATTGCGTTAATTTTTCTGGATCCACAAAGGGAGTAGCGTCGACTTCGACCGGATCTTTCATATATTGCAATGCGAGGCGGCTCACTTCAAACGGTACTGTCGCAGAATATAGAAGTGTTTGTCGATGCTTTGGAAGAGTGTTTATTATTCGTTCGACATCGGGTAAAAAGCCCATATCGAGAAGTCTATCACATTCATCAAGGACTAAAATCCTTGTGTTTCCAAGATCAATAGTTCTCCGGGTAATGTGATCTATAAGACGACCTGGTGTTGCAATAACGACATCTGCCTTCCTCAAATCACGGATTTGTGGATTTATCGAGACTCCACCATAAATTGTATGAATTCTCAATGGTTTGTATTTTGAAAGGAGCTGAATCATTTCGGTAACTTGTAAGGCAAGTTCTCTTGTTGGTGTAATAACCAAAGCCTGAACTCCTTTTCCACGGACTACACGCTTTATGATTCCTGACGCAAAGGCAAGAGTCTTTCCACTTCCCGTAGCAGCTTCTCCAATAACGTCCTTGTTTTCAAGAACGTGCGGTATAGATTTTGTCTGGATTTCGGTAGGCCTAGTATAATTCTGTTCTGCGCAAACTCGAAGAATAGGCTCTATAACCCCGAGATCTTTAAAATTCGTAATATTTGTCATAAGAAGTCATCTATATAATAAAATGTTATTAGGGTTGTTATTTTGTCTTGATATTAAAATTAAAAGGTGTGAATAACTCCGAATGAATCCCCACAACTTCTAATCTCTTATCTACTTCTG